>CAYYJQ010000016.1:0-44577 GCA_964472295.1 uncultured Thermodesulfobacteriota bacterium
AAGCTACCCACCAATATAATGAAAAAATTTCTCGAATCAACGAATGTCATTGATTGGAACTGCCATTCCATCAAAAAATTGGCCCAAAACCTGGCCCAAGGATATTCTTCTGATACAAAAATAGCAAAAAGAACATTTGAATGGGTGAGGGATAATATCAAACACAGTTATGATTTCAAATTGAATCCTGTCACGTGCAAGGCCTCTGAAGTTCTTTTCTATAAGACTGGTTACTGCTTTGCAAAGAGTCACCTGCTCGCGGCATTACTACGTGCGAATGGAATTCCAGCGGCCTTATGTTATCAAAGGCTAAGTATCGACGGCCATGGAAGCCCCTATTCCCTTCATGGACTTAATGCAGTCTACTTGGAAGACTTTGGGTGGTATCGGATTGATGCGCGTGGCAACAAACCGGGCATTGACGCTCAATTTTGTCCACCACGTGAACGGTTGGCTTTTGCAACAAACTTGAGGCTTGAGGAAAATTTGCCAGGTATACGCGATGAGCCGTTGCGGGTTGTTGTAGAGACCCTATCAAGGTATAAGACGTATATTGAGGTCTACGAAAACCTACCTGACATATAAAAATAGATTCCTTGGGTAGACCCGTAGGTTGGGTAGAGCGTAAGCGACACCCAACAATTTAAGAGACTGAAATGGTAGGCACGGCCCACAAGTTGAAAGTTATATTTTTTTACAGATAGTCTCTTCTCTTCTCTTTCTCGAAGTATTTCAATGCATTACTAAGACTTTCCCTTGAAAATGATTTCAAATAATCTTCAATGAATGAAGTTACAAACAATTTGTCATGCTTTGAAATCTCGCGTAAAATCCAACCCACGGCAGTTTTTGCAAAACGTTCTTCTCTCTCAATAAGTACAGAACAGGCTTCTCGAATGTGTGGGTAATAATTTGAATCATATGTCAAGTTTACGAATGGAACAACAGATGACCTTGCCTGCCACAAATAGTTGGCATCTTTCCAAGAGATAATAGCCAGGGCACATTCTTTACCTATTACCTTTATGGTTGCGCCTAAGATACGCACACAAAACCAGTCGCAAATATTCCAATCAAATATTAATCCCTTCTTATAGATTTCTTCGTACCTTGCAAGTAGCATCTTCCACGGAAGTTTGTTATATAGAAAATTTTGAATGAAAAGGATTCCTGCCAACTTGTCTTCTGCTATCGGTTCATTGAAGAATGCAAGTGCTAATTCAAGTTGGTCTTCCAGGGGCCACTTATCAATGCTGTTATTTTCTCTCCATTCTCTTAAAAGTTCACGATTTCTTGGGATACCCACGCCCCTAAAGGGTATTACACCTTTCATATATTTTTCCCACCACTGCTTTGTCTTTTCATCGGCTTCGCCTTGCAGTGCACCTTGATGCATTTTGATTAAATCAGAAAAATTATTGGTCATATTTTTAAACCTTGGGAGGAGCTAAGCTAACGCCAAGTGCAAACTTAAAAAAAAACAGGTGCTGTCCCTATTTAATAAGATGTGGGCGCCGCCCGTTTCCTTCTCTTCTGTTTCTGGCTTTTTTGATGGGCACTGCCCACCAAATAACCTACTTATTATTGGTTTCCTTTGCTCCACTTTCTTTTTTCTAAAAGCACCGTAGGTTGGGTAGAGCGTAAGCGAAACCCAACAACCCCCTTGGTTAGAAAATACCGTTGGGTTGAAAAAACCAACCCAACCTACGAAAAAACTACAAGGCTATCTCCCCGGAGAAAGACAGCCACAAGGGTGGGCACTGCCCGCAAATAACCTGCTTATTATTGGTTTTCTTTGCTCCACTTTCTTTTTTCTAAAAGAAAGTGGAAATTTTTTTAATACGCGGGCAGAGCCCGCCCTTACAAACCTTCTTCTTTTTTTATTTTTTTTTCTCTCTCTTCTTCTATCTCCCCCTTCAGAAACTATGACTGCTCTTCATGAGGAGGCTCACGCCGAGGTAGGTAAAGAGGACGAGGCCGAATCCTATTACCGTTGCCACGCTGAGTCCCTTTCCGCGCCATTTTTTCACGTACCACGCGTGCATGGCCCCGGCGTAGTAGAACCACAGGATAAAACTCCAGATGGACTTTGGTTCCCAGAGCCAGTACGTTCCCCAGGCAAGGTATGCCCAGACAGCGCCTGAGATCATGGCCCCAGAGAAGAGGAGGAACCCCCAGAGCACGCCTTTTTCCGCGATGTCCTCGTATTTTTTAAGGGTTTTTTCGCGGCCCTCGGCTTGCCGTCTGCAGGTGCCATGGAGATAGAGCACGGCCCCGGAAAAGGCCAGAGTAAAGAGTGCATATGCCGCGAAGGAGAGGGTCACGTGCGACTCGAACCACCGGGTGCGAAGTATGAGGTTCAGCGGGCGGCCCGGCTCGTACCTTGAGATTGCGAAGACAAGGGCCGACGCGGCCACTGGCAGGGTTATGACGCCGGGGGCTCGCTCGCCGTACCGGAGCAGGACGACGATGGTGACAAGGGCAGTTGTCCAGGCATAGAAGACAAGTGTCTCGAACATGCTTGCCATGGGCGCGTGGCCCGTGGAGATGACCCTCATGACAAGGGCGATGGTGTGCAGTAAAAAAGCCACGGAGATCAGGCCCGTTGAGATGCGGTCTGTAAGAGCGCACTTACCCGTTCGCCCGGTGAGGGTCACGAGCACATGAAATACATAGAAGAGGACCGCGCCCTCAAGGAGTATCAACATCGCCCTCTCCTCACCGCCCCTTTTCTCCGGGCCATATGACGCTGTGGAGTTGAATCTGGAACCTCAGGTCAAGCCTGTCATCGAGGACCCAGTCCGCAAGGACGCGCGGCTCCATTACACCCTTTGCGGGAGAGAAAATTATCCTCTCACTCCTTATCTCTCTCTTCCCGAGGGTAGGAAGAAAGGCCTTGGCAAATTCATAATCCTTCCTGTCTCCTATGACGAACTTCATCTCGTCAGCCGGTGTAAGGTGCTTGAGGTTCTCCTTGAGAAAAGACCCCGGGGCCCCGCTTGAGGGACACTTTACGTCCACCACCCTTACGACCCCCTCTGGAACGCGGCTAATATCAAGGCTCCCGTTGGTCTCAAGGAGGACTGTATCAAAAATATCAAGAAGACTGGCCGCGAGGAGGGGCGTCTCTTCCTGAAGGAGGGGTTCTCCTCCAGTAATCTCCACGAGGCCGCGTGGGAATTTTTCCACCTCCCTTATAATCTCCTCTACGCTCATCTCTCTTGCGCCTTTGGCGGCGCGGGCATAGGCGGTATCGCACCACGAGCACTCGAGGTTGCACCCCGCGAGCCTCAGAAAGACGCAGGGCAGGCCCACATAAGTGGACTCGCCCTGCAGGCTGAAAAATATCTCATTTACAAGCATGGGTTTAGGGACGCCTCATTTTTTTTCTTCCTCGTCCCCTTCGCTGTTGTTATTGTTGTTTTCCACGGCCTTTGTCTTTTTTCTCGTTGGTTTGGGGCGTCCAAAGGCCTTGTATGTCTTCGCAAGTTCGCGGAGTCTGTCCTCGACAAGGCGGTTAACCGTGCCATCGGGATATTTTCCGTCCTTTCCGCGCTCTCCAGCAGGCTTTCCCGTAAGTATCTCGATGCCCTCATCAATATCGTTTATGGAGTATATGGAGAACTTCCCCTCACTCACGGCCTCGCGCACCTCTTTTTTCAGCATGAGGTTTTTTACGTTCCGTCCAGGTATGATGACGCCCTCCCCTCCCTTGAAGCCCTTTGCCCTGCAGACATCGAAAAAGCCCTCTATTTTCTCGTTCACCCCACCTATGGGCTGAACCTCGCCCTTCTGGTTCATGGAGCCCGTGATGGCCATGCCCTGCCTGATGGGCACGCCCGAGAGGCTCGAAAGAAGGGCGTAGACCTCGGCGCATGTGGCGCTGTCGCCCTCTATGCCCTCGTATAACTGCTCAAAGCAAACAGAGGCTGAGAGGGTAAGGGGAAAACCATTGGCAAACCGCGCTCCTAGAAAACTCTTCAGTATCATGTGGGCCTTGTTGTGTATGCGCCCGCTCATCTTGGCCTCGCGCTCGATGTTCACAACGCCCGTGTCACCCATGAAGGTGCGCGCCGTTATGCGCGAGGGTTTGCCAAAGGTGTAGTCCCCGAGGCTCAGGACGGCAAGGCCGTTAATCTGCCCAACTGCCTCGCCCTCGGTCTGCACCATTATTGTGTCTTCCTCTATATACTCACGGAGGCGGTCCTCAATACGGGAATGGCGCCTTATCTTCTCCTTTAAGGCCCTCTCCACGTGGTCCGCAGTCACGGACTCGGCGCCATCTGCCCCGGCCCAGTAACTGGCCTCCTCGATGAGGTTCTGAATATCGTTAAAACGCGTCGAGAGTTTGTACTTGTGTCCGGCAAGGCGCGCCCCGTACTCCACAACACGGGCCACCCCTGTCCTGTCAAAGGGCTTGAGGGAGTCCTTACCGCAACAGGCGGTTATGAAGTAGGCGTATTTTTTCGTATTCTCGCTGTCCCTTGGCATGATGCTCTCAAAATCGGCCTTTACCTTGAAGAGTTTCCTGTACTCCCTGTCCTGGGTGTAGAGGAGATAATAGAGGAAGGGGTCGCCTATGAGGACTATCTTTATCGCAACGGGGATGGCCTCGGGCTTTAGCGTTGACGTTGTGACGAGTTTGTACTGCTCCCATACGTCCTCTATCTTTACCTCGCGGTTCTTTATCATCCTCTTTATGGAGTCGTATACAAAGATATTCTTCAGCATATCAAGGGCGTTGATGACGAGGTATCCGCCGTTGGCCCTGTGAATGGCCCCGCCCTTTATCATTGTAAAGTCTGTTGTGGCAACTCCCAGTTGTACCTTGTACTCCATGCGCCCGAAGAGGTTATAGTACGTGGGATTTGACTCGAAGACCACTGGCGCGCCCTCAGTCTCGCTGTTATTTACTATGAGGTTTACCCTGTACCTCTCAAAGGGCGGCTCCTGCTTCTGAATGGCCAGGGCGCCAAGGGCAAGGGGCATGGGCTCCTTTGGCTTGAAGTCCTCGAGGTTGGCGAAGATATGGGCCTTTACGTTTGCGAGAAAATTCACGACCTTCTCAAAATCCGCGAACTTTTCCGTAATATCGTTGATAATGGGGTTCACAACATATTGGACCATCTCCCTGTCAAGTTCGGCTATCCTCTCCCGTGTCTCCTTCTCTATCTTCTTTGCCTCGTGTATGGCGGCGGAGAGTTTGTCCTGAAGTACCTTGAGGTTCTGCTCTATCCCGGCCCTCTTCTCTGGCGAGAGTTTCTCGAACTCCTCCTGGCTCATGGGCTTTCCCTCAAGGGCCGGCACTACGGCAAGGCCGGAGGCAGTCTTTCGGAGCATGAGGCCGTGTTCCGAGGCCGTGCTCTCGAGCCTTGTGAATATGGCCTTGGTCCTCTCCTGCTGGCCGTCAAGTATCTCGTCGCGGTGGCTCTCGTAGTCCTTTGTCTCAAAGACCTGGGGGACATCACGGCGGAGCGAGGCTATGAGGCCATCCATCTCATGCACAAGGAGCGCGCCCTTGCGGGGCGGCAGGTTAATGGCCTCCGGGGTATCGGGCGAGGCGAAGTTGTACACATAACACCAGTCATCAGGACTCGGCTCCTTGGCGGCCTTCTTCCTGATAAAGTTCATTACAGTGGTGTGCTTGCCTGTGCCGCCCTCGCCGAGGACAAAGATATTATAAGATGAGTTTCTTATGCCAAGACCGAACTCAATGGCCCCGATAGCCCTGTCCTGGCCGATTATCTCGTGAAGAGAGGGTAGATCCTTTGTGGTCTCGAATGAGAACTTCGTGGGGTCGGAGAGCTCCGCAAGTTCAGAGGCGGGAAGCCTCTCTGGTATTGCCATGATAATCCTCCTTAAATCTATCGTGAAGATGAAGACGCACTCAGCGGGATTCAGTGCAGATGCCCGTGCTCATGCCCCCTGTGCGAGACACTGCCAAAGAGACTGGGGCTCTCGCACCCAATGCACTCTGCCTGCAAGGTAGTATAGAAGATATGGTGGTTGCGGGCAAGATTTTCGTTGAGTTCCTTGTAAATAGCGCCCATCCGCCACCTCTCTTGTTCTACTATGTCTATGTGGGCGCTCATGGCGTATACATTGTGGCAGATGCTCCAGATGTGGAGGTCATGGACGCCCTCCACACCCCTCGTGGAGGTCATGTCCTTCACCACCTTCTGTATCTCCACACCCGTGGGCACGCCTTCGAGAAGGATATTGGACGAATCCCTGAGTATCCTCCAGACGCTGTATAAAAGGATCACGCAGATGGAGATGCTTATAAGCGGGTCAACGGTCATCCAACCCGTGAAGTATATAATGATTGAGGCGATGATAACGCCAACCGAGGCCGCGGCGTCTCCGGCGACGTGGAGGAAGGCGCTCTTGATGTTGAGGTCAGCAGACGAGAGGGGGCCGAGCCAGAAGGCCACCACAACGTTAACCACAAGGCCGATGAGGGCCACGACGAACATGCCGAGGCCTTCGACCTCGCGGGGGTTGAGTATCCTCTTATAGGCGCTATAAAAGACAAATAGCGTTACGAGGAGAAGGGTCAGGCTGTTTATGAAGGAGACGAAGACCTCTACCCTGTGAAGGCCGTAGGTCCTCTTTTCCGTTGGCGGGAGTTCCGAAATATATATGGCCGAGAGGGTCAGGCCAAGGGCGAATACGTCGAGAAAGACATGGGCCGCGTCGGTCATGAGGGCAAGGCTATTCGTAAGGTATCCGCCCACGAGTTCCACGAAGAAGATAATCCCCGTAAGGGCCGTGGAGACGGCAAGGCGCCTCTTTACCCTCCTCTCGCCGTGCACCTGGCCTTCGCTAAGATGATTATCGCCCATTATCCATGCTCCGCTAAGAGGGTATTATCCAGATACTCTCCTTCTTCAATAATAAACCGATGTCACTGCCTTCGGCAAGGTCTAAATCCCTCATGACAAAGTTGGGAAGTTCCACCTTCAACTGGCACTCACCTGTATCCACAAAGATGCTGTGCGAAGTGCCCATGCCCGTAATGGAGACAATGCGCCCGTTCATCACATTGGTCCGGCGCGCCTCCTTGATGGCTCGGTCCGCCCTTACAACGGGTATCTCCTCGGGCCTTATGCAAAAATCCACCTTGGCGCCCTTTGGAAGGGGGCGGCCCGGAGGGGCCGCGGCCTCTATGGCCCCCGTGGCCCTGCTCCTTAGCCTTACGGTCCCGTCTGAAGAAGACTCGACCACTCCGGTGAATATATTTCGCGTGCCCACGAAACGCGCCACATTGCGCGTGGCGGGCCTGTAAAAAACCTCTTCACTGCCGCCGAACTGCTCTACTGCGCCGTTATTGATAACGGCTATGGAGGAGCCCATCATAAAGGCCTCCTCAAGGTCGTGGGTGACAAGGATTATGGGTATGGGAAAACGCTCGTGTATGAGGAGGAGGTCGCGGCGGAGTTTTTCGCGCACCTGGTAATCAAGGGCTGAGAAGGGCTCGTCAAGGAGAAGGATGCGCGGCGACGTGGCAAGGGTCCTGGCAAGGGCCACGCGCTGCTTCTGCCCGCCGGAGAGTTCACCGGGGAACCTATCCTCAAGGCCCTGAAGACGCATTATGCCAAGGAGTTCGCCAACACCCGTCCTTATGGCGGCCCTGTCCCACCCGGCAAGACCGCGTAGACCATAGGCGATGTTCTCAAAGACGCTCATATGGGGAAAGAGGGCGTAATCCTGAAAGAGATAACCAATACGCCTCTTACGCACAGGAACGTTAATACCGGAAGCAGAGTCAAAGACCCTCTCACCGCCTATCTCCACAAGGCCCTCGTCAGGCCTCTCAATGCCGGAGATGAGCCTGAGGATAAGGCTCTTGCCCGCGCCGGAAGGCCCGAAAAGCACGTTCAGGTCATTACCCATGGAAAGAACCACGTCCAGAGAAAAGCCACCAAAGGCCTTCTTGATGCGAAGAGAAAGACTCATGGAAAAACCTCGAAAAATAAAAATATTTCCTTACTTTCTTTTAAAAAAGAAAGTAAGACAAAGAACATTGATAGCCCCTTATAGGCGGCCCCTTGTGATAATGCTTGCCGCATAGAGGACCATGAAGGAAAAGAGCGTCACTATGAGGACCAGGACGTTTGCCGTATGGTTATCTCCCATCTGCACGGCATCATAAATGGCAAGGGGCAGTGTCCTTGTCACGCCGGGGATATTTCCGGCCACCATGAGCGTCGCGCCGAACTCGCCCGTGGCCCTGGCAAAGGCCATGACCGTGCCCGCGGCGATGCCGCGCCACGCAAGGGGCAGTGTAATGGTGCGAAAGACCTGGAACTCCGTCTTTCCAAGAAGCCTTGCCGCGTCCTCGTACTCGCGCCCAACGCCCTCCATGGCCGCCCGCACGGGCTTTACAAAGAGCGGGAGGGCCGATAAAAAGGCGGCCACAACGGCTCCCTTCCATGTAAAGACAAGTTCGAGCCCCATGGTGTCCTCAAGAAAATGCCCAATAGGTGAAGAATGGCCGAGGATTGTAAGGAGATAATACCCGAGCACAGTAGGGGGTATGACGAGGGGCTGCATGATGAGCACGTCAAGGACGTATTTGCCGGGAAAGTCTCTTCTGGCAAGGAGGAGCGCAAGGCATATCCCAACAAGGGCAACAAGCACCGTGGCCGTAATTGATACCTTTATTGTCAGATAGAGGGGAAAAAAGTTCATAACCCAAGAATCCCCGAATAATTCTTATTCATTTCAGGGCCTCATGAAACCGTATTTTTCAAGGGCCTTAAGGCCTTCCGGTCCTGTTAGATAATTGATGAACTCGCTGGCTTCCTTTACGTGTCTCGTGGAGCGCATCACCGCGGCCGTTTGGATGATGGGGCTATAGAGGGCGGGGTCCACTGGTATTGTCTTTATGCCCTTTCCCCTTGCTATGGAGAGGGCGACGAAGCCAGCCCCTGCGTTGCCGCTCTCGATGAACTGAAGGGCCTGGCGCACGTTCTCTCCATAGACGAGTTTTTTTCTTACCTTCTTAAAGAGCCCGGCCTTTTCAAGGGCCTCTACAGCGGCCTTGCCATAGGGCGCATGAGCCGGGTTGGCCATGGCCACCTTTTTTATCTTTTTATCAAGAAGTCCCTTGATGTCACTTATCCCCCTGCCTTCTCCCTCCTTATAGGCGATTACAAGGACTCCACTTGCGAATTTTCTGAGAGAGCCCGGACGAAGGGCCCTTGCACGCGCGAGTTCCTCCATGAACCCGCTATTTGCAGAGATAAAGACATCAAAGGGCGCGCCGCGCTCAATCTGCCTTGCGATGAGGCCGGATGAGCCGTATACAACCCTGACCCTCTTATGAGTCTTGGCCATAAAACCACGGGCCACATCACCAAGGGCATAGGAAAAACTGCTTGCCGCGGCAACGATAATCGGTTCTTCCCTTGGCGCCCTCCTTGGCCTTGACCTTGACCAGGCAAGAGCAGGAACGAAGAATAAAAAGATGAAAAACCATGATAGTATTTTTTTCCTCAAGTTCATATCACCTCCATGTAAAAAAACTTGCTTGCTCCCAAATGAGAAAAAACTTGTATAGTGGAATTAAACCTAACCCGTCAAATAGATATGCGGGTTGGATAGAGCGAGAGCGAAACCCAACAAAACAAGAGTTCTCACACGCATGGACTTTCATCTTTACGGACAAAAAAACCGGCCACGGAAAGGCCGGTTAAAGAGACTCTCCTTTCCAAATTGGGGAGGCATGTCCGTTTCCCGGCATACCCTGAACGGCCCGGCCTCCTTAGCCCTGGAGGGGCCTTAGGAGAGAGGGGCTCGGAGATAAAATATTTTATTTTCCCTGTAATAATACGTTATTTTAATTGAGTGGTCAAGAAAAAGCAGTTAACAGGATTTGGCCTGGGACGTAAGTCATGGCGTCATGGAAGAGAGAAAGGACTTTCCAGGTATAGCGCCCTTGATGCCAAAGCCCTCGGCAATGGTCGCGCCAAGGTCGGAAAAACTCTCTCTTGTGCCGAGGTTCACGCCTTGGCAGAGCCCGGGGCCAAAGACAAGGAGGGGCGCGTATTCACGCGAGTGGTCTGTCGTGGGCGTGGTGGGGTCGCAGCCGTGGTCGCCTGTTATGATGAGAATGTCCCCTGCGCCGAGTTCCTTCATGAGGCCCGGGAGCCAGGCGTCCACGGCCTCGATGACGCGGGCGCAACCTGCGGCGTCGCGCCTGTGTCCATGCTTCATGTCAAGGTCAACGAGATTGGTAAATATAAGCGCTCTCTTTCCCTCCCCGTCCATGATTGCTTCTTTTGTAAGGGCCATGCCCTCTGCATCGCTTCTGGTGTGTAATTCTCTTGTAAGCCCCCTGTGGCAGAAGATGTCCCCTATCTTCCCAATGCCTGTTGTGGGGATGCCGGCATCCGAGAGCCTCTCAAGGAGGGTGGGACTGGGTGGAGGCATAGGGAAGTCACGGCGCCCGGAGGTGCGTGTAAAACTTCCCGGCTCGCCGGTAAAGGGCCTTGCTATTACGCGCTCGACACCGTAGTTGTCGAGCATGGAGCGCGTCTTTTCGCAGACGCGGTACAGTTCTTCCAGTGAAATTACGTCCTCGTGGGCGGCTATCTGGAAGACACTGTCCGCCGAGGTATAGACGATGAGTCTGCCTGTGGCGAGGTGCTCCGGGCCGAGCCTCTCGATTATCTCCGTGCCAGAGGCGGGTTTCCCGTAGAGCCAGCCACGGTTTGTGACCCTCGTGAATTCATCGAGCATTTCTGCTGGAAAACCCTCGGGGAAGGTCGGAAAGGGCTTATCAAGGATTATGCCCATCATCTCCCAGTGGCCTGTGAGGGTGTCTTTTCCGGGCGAGGCCTCGTTCATGCGGCCATAGGCGCCGCAAGGTGATGAGACTTTTTTCACCGCCTTTACACCATCAACAAGGCCAAGACCAAGGGCTTCGAGCGTGGGTATCGTGAGGCCGCCGACTGCCCTTGCCGTGTTATCAAGGGTATGACTGCCCACGTCGTTGTACTCGTCCGCGTCTGGCAAGGCACCGACGCCGAGTCCATCGATGACGATTATGATAGCTCTTTTTATCTTCACAATTTTTTTTAGTTATTTGTCGGGTTTGGCTTCGCTCTACCCAACCTTACTTTCTTTTAGAAAAAAGAAAGTAAGACAAAGAAAACCAATTGGGAATGGAGGCAGTATCATTACAAATGCTCCCCGCGCCCAACGGGGAAGGGGCGTACTATACCTGCCATTTTATTTGTCGGGTTTCTCCACGCTATACCCAACCTGCGAATCTTTTGGTGGGCAGTGCCCACCCTACCACTACTTTCTTTTTGAAAAAAGAAAGTAAGACAAAGAAAATCAATTGGGAATGGAGGCAGTATCATTACAAACGCTCCCCGCGCCCAACGGGGAAGAGGCGTACTATACCTGCCATTTTATTTGTCGGGTTTCGCTTCGCACCACCCAACTTTTTTCTTTCATATCCCCTTGTATCCTCTTGGCGTTATGATGAAGCCGTCTTTCATGAAGCTTGCGGCGTTGCCGATGATGATAATGGTGAGCATATCGATGCGCTCAAAGTATTCATGGAGTTGGCCGAGCGTTGTAAGGGTTGTTTCCTCGCCCTTTCGGGTCGCGTTTTTCACTATGCCCACGGGTGTTTGAGGCGCTCTATCTTCAAGGACAATATCTATGGCCTTTACGAGCCCTGCTTTTCGTTTGGAACTACGGGGGTTATAGAGGGCTATTACAAAGTCCGCCACTGCCGCGGCGCGGAGCCTGTCTTCTATCTTCTCCCATGGTGTTAGAATGTCTGATAGCGATATGGAGGCGAAGTCGTGCATGAGAGGCGCGCCAAGGAGCGAGGCCGCGCTCACAAAGGCCGGGATTCCCGGGATGACCTTTACGTCAATATCCTCAAGGCCGGGCCCGTCTGTATTGGAGGCGAGTATCTCAAGGACAAGTCCTGCCATGCCGTATATCCCGGCGTCTCCCGAGGAGACCATGGCGACGACTTTGCCCGAGGCAGTGAGTTCTATGGCCTTTCGGCACCTTGAGACCTCTCCTGTCATGCCTGTGGAGAAGACCTCCCTGCCCTCTGCAAGGGGCGCGACGAGGTCCACGTATCTTGTGTAGCCCACAAGGCAGTCTGCCTCCTTGAGCGCCGCGCGTGCCCGTTTTGTAAGGTCAATGAGGTCCCCTGGCCCTATGCCTATGACGTAAAGTCTGCCTTTGCCACAGCCACGGTGACTCGCAATGACTTCTGTTTTTTCATCCATAATCTCTTTGCTCCAGAAGATAGAAGGGCCGCGGGCTCCGAGACGCCTCGCGCGCCTGTTGTTCTCATGACAAAGGCCGATTTTTTCGTGGCCATCTTGTTGAGTTCATCCGCCGAGTAGAAGTCTATCTCAAGGCCACGGGATTTTGCGAAACCTGTAAGCCCCTTTTCCGAGGCCTTAATATCAATAGTGGCGAGACTGCCTACGGCAAGGGGGCTTATGCCCCTGGACTTGAGGGCGCTGTCCACGGCCTTTTTTATAGCCGACTCGGGCGTATCCCTCCTGCAGCCGAGGCCCACCACGAACTCGCGGGGACGGAGGATAAGGGCGCGGGTCCTCGGCCCTGGGGGTAATGTGACATTCAGGCGCGGCGAAATAATAGCCGCGGCCTCTGCCTTTATAGAGGCCGGCAGGGAACTCTTGAATAAGAAGATGCCCTTTACCCTCTTATTCATGAATTCGCGCATGGCACGGAGCCGGTCCATCCTGCTGTCTATTATGAGAACCGGGCCACCCGATAGTATAGCCGAGTTGAGGTGTTTTATGGCGCGCGGGTTCTCAATGGCGAGGTTGAACCTCAGGGCAAGGTCCTCTATGCAGGGTAGGTTATTAATGTCCGTGGCCGTGGTGACAACGGGCGTGGCCCCAATTAGCGAGGCTATCTCAGAGGCAAGTCTGTTGGCCCCTCCAAGGTGGCCGGAGAGGAGGCTGAGAACAAAGCGCGCCTTCTCGTCCATTACCACCACAGCGGGGTCTTTTTCCTTGCCCTTGATAAAGGGCGCGATGGAGCGTACGGCTATGCCCGCGGCGCCGATGAAGACAAGGGCCGTTGAGTCGCTGAAGGCGTTCTGCACAAGTGACTTGAGGCGGCCACTTCGAAGGTCCCTGGGGGCGTAAAGTCGCACCTTGCCCTTGAGTCCCGAGAGCCTCGCGCCGAGGCGCGCTCCCCTCTCTGTAATTGGAAAGATGGTTATCTCTCTTTTTTTTGCGGTCATCATACCAAAGGGCGGCAAAGGCTCAGGCCCTTGTCTCTTCCATCTTTTTGATAATACTTACTACCTCATTTACCATACAGTAAAAGAGTTCACGGCCCTTGTCAGCCGTGGCCTTCGCCGGGTTGCCCCAGACAGCGCCGGGCCATTCGCGGAGTTTGTCGGCGTTGATAATGGGTTTATTGAACCTCGGGTATTCTTCTTTTGAGCGGCCCTTTACGAGATGGGGCGCGAGGTGGAGGATAAGGGAGGTCTCCATCTCTCCTGCGTGAGAGTCGTTCTCTGTATCGGCTATGCGCTGAAGGTCATCCCATACGGCGTCGTATATGGAGAGGGCCGCAAGTGTAATGCCCCTGAGTTCCGCGGCAAGGACCTCGGCGGCCTCCTTTATGGCCGCCATGTGCGCGCCGCCTGCGTGGCCGGATACGAGGAGTATGCGCCTGAAGCCCCTGCCATAGGCGTCTCTGGCGATGTCCGTTGTAATCCTTCTCAGCGTCGGGGGCGTAATGCCAATGCTTCCGGGGTGCTGTCCCGTGGAGGTGCATACGCCGTAGTGCAGGGGCGGGGCGATGGAAAAATCTCTCTTGATGGCCGCCTCTTCAAGGACACGGCTTACGACAATGGTATCGGTATTAAGGGGCAGGTGCGTGCCGTGGGCCTCTAACGTGCCGTAGGGCACGGCAAGGGTACGGGTCTTTCTTATGCCCGCGCTGAACTCCTCCATTGTCATCTCTTCAAGTATCATGGCCCCTCCTTAATTTTCAGGTATCTATGAAAGACATAATACATGGAGGCCCCGAAGCCGCCGCCAAGGCCATTGGCGAGGGCGTCGTAAAGAGAGGCCTCTCTTGCTGGTACCGTGGACTGGACTAACTCTATGAAGAGTCCGAAAAAAAAGGTGACCGCAAGGGCCCTAAGGATTATTCCCCTGGACCTCCCCGCAGGTCCACCACCCCCACCCCCCCTGAGGCGTGATAAAAAAATCCTCGCCCAAAGCAGACCCATGAGGCCGTAGATAAGAAAATGGACGACCTTGTCAAATCCCGTGAAGGGGTCAACGCCCTCGGGCGTCTTTATTACTGAGACTATTAGGACAAAGCCCATGTACAGGGCCGCGATGATTATGTTCATTGCCCCCTGTACCCGTGGCTGAAGGCGGCGTCATAGAGGCGCGATTTTTCCCCTTCATTTAGCCCACCCACGGCGTCCCCGACTATTATCATGGCGTGCCTCGTGATTTGGGCGTCACTTACCCTTTGGGCTATGTCCGCAAGGCTTCCGGTAATTACCTTTTCATCGGGCCATGTGGCGCGGTATACGACGGCAACAGGGGTCTCCGGGCCATAGCCGGTCTTGAGTTCATTGACTACCTTTTCCATCATGGCCACGCTCAAGAATATGCAGAGCGTGGCGCCGTGAGCGGCAAGAAGATGAAGGGCCTCTTTTTCGGGCACAGGCGTCCTGCCCTCAAGGCGCGTAAAGATGACGGTCTGAGTAAGGCCCGGCACGGTGAGTTCGCGGCCAATGCTCGCAGACGCGCCTGAGGCAGAGCTTACGCCCGGGACCACCTTGAAGGAGATGCCCTCTTCTTCAAGGGCCGCTGTCTGCTCGCGCATGGCGCTATAAAAGGCCGTGTCCCCTGTGTGAAGCCTTACAACGAGTTTTCCGGCGCGCGCGCCTTTAACGAGCACGTCCATAATCTCAGGGAGTGTCATTGCGGCGCTGTTGTATATTTTCACGCCTTCATGGCAGAAACCAAGGAGCCTCTCCTTTACGAGAGAGCCCGCGTATACCACTACATCGGCCTCCTCAAGGAGACGCCTTCCCCTTATTGTAAGGAGATCCGGGTCTCCGGGGCCCGCGCCCACGAAGAATACCCTTGTTTTATCAAGAGGTTGAGATGTCATGTCAGGGGCCCTCCCTCTCGGCCCTCTTTAGTATGACCATTGATAGATATGACGGCCTGTATGACTCGTCAAGGTCGGCAAGATCCATTATGACTTCTCTATCCTGCCAGCCCGCCCTCTCGACAAATGTCGCCGTTAGGGCGGCGGCCTTACCGCCGTTGCCGCTCTCATGGGCACGCTCGTCAATGAATCTTCTAATATCAGGGAGCCTGCTCTTTACCTTCATGAGGACCACTGTATCAAAGTCCTCGCACCAGCGGGCCAGGGCCTTGAGGTCATAAAATGCCGGGGCCACAAGGAGCCTCTCGCCTGCCTGCGCAAGGGTAAGGCCCGCGCGCGCGGCGGATGCGCTTACAGAGGTTACGCCGGGAACTAGCAGAACCTCGACGCCTTTGGCAAGACCGGATAAAAGGGGCACGAGGTTTGTAAAGGTCGAGTAGAGCGTTGGGTCGCCAAGGGTCAGAAAGGCGACGTCAAGGCCCTCTTCGAGCCTCCTGGCCACCTCTTGCGCGGCCTCTTTTCGCGCCTTCGAAAGGACGGCCCTGTCCCGTGTCATGGGAAAATAGAGTCTCAATATCTCCTTGTCCCCAAGTCCATGGAGGGCCTTTTTCATAATCCCGAGGGCAATGGTCCCCTCGCCCTTATCGCCGCCTTCTCCCCCACTGCCCTTCCTTGAGACAGGTACGGCTATAACCGGGCACTCCCCTACAACACGGAGGGCCTTGAGGGTAAGGAGTTCAGGGTCTCCGGGTCCCACGCCAACGCCATACAGCCTCGCCTGGCTCACGTCTTCACCCCCTTGATGATGAAGACGGGGTTACTGGCCGAGAGTATGGTGAGGCCGCTTATCTCCTTGCCGTGCGATATGCCCATCTGGACGAATTCAGGTTCAAGACCTTTTTTTCTCAGGCACTCCATTGCGCGGCCCGCCGTCTCAAGGGTTACGGCGTTTACGACAACAGCCCCGCCGGGTCTTATTCTCTTTATGACATGGTTGAGTATATGCTTTATACCCGCCCCGCCCCCGCCCACGAACACGGCGTCAGGCGCGGGAAGACCGCGAAGGCAGGCCGGGGCCTCGCCCTCGACTACCTGCACGTTAGAGGCCCCAAAACAGCGGATATTCTCTCTTATATCCCTTATCCTTTTTTTATTTTTTTCTATGGCAAAAACCCGGCCAGAATGGGCAAGGCGGGCGGCCTCGATGGCAACCGAGCCCGTACAGGAGCCTATGTCCCAGATAAGGCCGGCGGGTGGAGGCGCGAGTTTGGATAAAGAGACCACGCGTATCTCCGCCTTTGTAATCATATTGGCGCTGTGGCGAAAGAGGGCGTCGTCAATACCCGGGGCAAGGGTCCTGTCCTCTATTCCAGCGGTCTTGCCTTCTGATATAAAGAGCATAAGGCCGAGGGGATGACTGAATTTTTTACGTGAGATGGTCTTGAGACTCCCGGAACATATACGCTCTTCCTCAAAGCCGAGGGCCTCGCATACGTATACCTTTGGGCACCGGAGTCCCGCCTCCATAAGCCCGCGGGCTATACGCTCCGGGGTGTTTACCCTGTCCGTGAAGAGGGCCGCGCGCGGGTTCTCTGCGATGGAGCGGGCAAGGGTCCTGAAGTCAGGAGCCCTTCCGTGGAGGCTCAGGACCTTCAGGCCCGCCTCGCTCTCTTTTACGCGCGAGAAGGCCTCCTGAATAAGGCTGACGTTGGGTATTATTGTAACGGCCTTCCTGCCAAAGGTCCTTATGATGAAGTCCCCTATGCCGTAGAGGAGTGGGTCGCCCGTGGCGAGGACAGAGACATGGGACCTCCTCTTTTTCATGGTCTCTCTTATGCGGGCCTCAAGGGCGGAGAGGTCCGCGGTAATGGGAAGGGTCTTGGCAGTGAGGCCTTCGATGCCCTTTAGCCCCTCGAGGTGACGGCGGCCGCCGGCGATGAGTGCCGAGCGCCGGAGTATGGAGATGGCCTTGGGGGAAAGGGCCCTAGGGCCGTCAAGGCCTATGCCGATGATGTAGATCATGTCTTTTTAATGTGCGGCCATAGGCCGCTTCTTTTTCTTTTGTGTTCTAATTCTGGTGGGCAGTGCCCACCCTATCCACTTTTATCTTCCCTTTGTTGCCTCTTCCGTGCAGACGAGGTCTTTTTCGTATCCAACGAGCATTGCCCGCACCTTCTGGTCCGGTGCGGCCATTTTGGCGCAGTTACGCGCCACGAGGGCCGTTATCTCCTTGAAGACGCCTTTATCACCGAGGTCCTTGAGAATGAAGAATATCTCTCTTGCAGTGTTGGCGGCGCTAATCTTTTTATGAATATCTTCAGGCAGGCCTGCTTTCCGTGCCTGCAGGGCGATAAAGTCCTTGTCAACAGAGGACCTTGAGCAGTGGGTGTCTTCCCAGCCAGCGGCGAGTTTCGTGAACTTTCCGAACTGACCGGCTACTATAATATTCTTAATTTCTTTTTTTTTAGCCGCGCACCTTACGGCAAAGCCCATGTGGTCGCCTGTGGTGACAAGGGCCTCGGGCGGGAGGCCGAGGCGTTTTGCCGCCACTTTCTCACTGCTCCTGCCCGTGGAAAAGAGGACCTCCACGCACCCCGATGCCTCTGCAACGTCCACGGCGCAGGCGATGGAGTCTTTATAGGCGCTCAAGGACATTGGTTCCACGATGCCCGATGTGCCGAGTATCGAGATGCCGCCTATTATGCCAAGACGGGCGTTCATTGTTTTCCTGGCAAGTTCCTTGCCGCGCGGCACGCTTACAATGACGCGCACCGAGGGGATAATGCCTGCCTCTTCCGCGGTCTCCATGACGGCTGTTCTTATCATCTCAAGGGGCACGGGGTTTATTGCCGGGGCGCCTACAGGGGCCTTGAGCCCGGGCCTCGTGACGCGCCCCACGCCCTTGCCGCCCTCGATGATGATGCGCGGGGAGGCCGGACGCCGGGCTTCATCGAGAAGTTCCACGGTAGTTACGATTTCGGCTTTATGGGTAACATCGGGGTCGTCGCCCGCGTCCTTTATGACCGTTGCCAAGGCCGCACGGCCTTTAAGGACGAGGTCCCTTACCTTGATATTCAACTGCCCCCCTCCAGGGAGTGTCACGGGTACAGTGACGCTATCCCGCCCCTTGAGGGCAGTTAGCCCGAAAAGCAGAGACGCCGCCGCCTTTGCCCCGGCGGCGGCGCTTGTGCCAGTAGTAAACCCTCTTCTAAGCCCTGCCTTAGTCCCTCTCTTCAAGACTCATCACCGATGAAAACCTGTTCATGTCCGCTCTCAGGCCCTTGCTTCAACATCCTGGGCCTTGAGGCCCATCTTCCAGAGAGTGGAGAGGATAAGGCCGAGGATAACGGCAAGGAAGAGGCCCTGAAGGCTCTGGCCCACCTCGAAGTGATACCTTATGGGCTTTATCACGCTTAGAACAAAGCCCGTGCCGCCAAGGGCCAGATAGATGCCCACTGATACCATGACGGCCTTGGACGTAAGGCCCAACCTCGGGAAAAAGCCCTGAATGACAGAGAGGAACCCGCCCGTGACAAGGCCGAAGAGGGCGCCGCCCATGGCGAAGGTAACGAGGTCGTGGACAACACCGGCCTCAAAGGTAAAGACCCCTGTCACGGAGTTTACAAGAAGAGATACAAGCCCCCAGAGGGCGCCCGCGAGAAGGCATAGAAATAGACCGTCTTTCCATGTCCTGAAATTAGAATTCATCTGATTCTCCTTGATATTCAGATCCTGCTGATTGTATTGAAAAATAATACCATCTCAAGTTTGCCTGAGAGTCTCCCCCGCCGCCCCTTGCCCCTATCAGCCCCTACCCCCATCAGCCCACCTCAGTGGCAGGGCATGCCTATGGTGTGCCTGAAGTCGTGAAACATGTCATGGACGCCCGCAACGACGTTCTCCATGCCAAATACCACCACTACCATGGCAAAGGCCACGGCCAGCAGGACCACGGCCGGAAGCAGTGTGTTCATTACAAAGTCTCTCTCGAAAAACCTCTCCATCTTGTCTTACCTCCTTTTTGTTGTTAGTTGCCTGTAAGCCTGCCAGCCCCCTGAACGGCGAGGCCGTCCGGTGCGCTGGTTTCTTGAAAAAATCCTAAAAATCGGCCTGCAGTCTCATGCCGTATATATAGGCGTCAGTGGTGTTTCTCATGCCCCCGCGGTTGATGATGTACTGAAGGTCCGGGGCCAGGTGAAAGCCCATGCCTCCGCGCCCGCCAAGGAAGAGGTCGTAATAGGCCTCAACGTAGTGCTCGTTGCCGGGCTCAAAGCCGGCGGTGGTCCTCTTCATGAAGTCCTTGTAATCCCGGCCAATGAAGTTCAGGCCGTATCCAAGGCCCATGGTGTCATGCTCCCTGCCCATGAACCATGCCGTGGCCGAGACGCCGCCACCGATAAAGGCCTTCATCTGCGAGACAGTCCCTCGCTCTGTGCCCGCGCGGAGCCATAGGCCCAGATGTTCGGTCACATACTGGTCAAGGCTTACTCCAAGGCCCTGGTTAAAGGCCTTTACAAGGGCCGGGTCCGTGGTGTCGGCAAGAAAGGCGATGTCGCCGTCAGGCCTTGAGGACCTTCGCCAGTAGTAAATCCTGTATGTTCCGTCCCTGCCGAGGGGGCTGAGACTGAAGTCCGCCTCGGCCATGATGAATGGGCTGTCAAAGGCCCGCGAGTAGTCGCCGTCTCCCTCGAAGACCCCTACTGTTATATCAAGTAAATCTGTTGGTGAAAAGACCAACGTTACGCCCGGCGAATAAAAATTGTCCGAGCCCCCGAACTCGATGGAAGGGTTATTTACAAAGAGGTTGGCCATGAACTGGCTTCTCTCGTCATTGGCGAAGTTATTTGCGTCAAAATACCCCGTAATATCGAGTTGCCCCACCGAGACCTCGAGGCCCCCGCCGAGGAGGTGGTGCTCATAGTATAACTGCGTTACGTTTATGCCAAGGTCGTTAAATGACTCCACATCGGCGTTTGTGCCCGTGGGATTGCCGTTTGGGGCGGCAATGAAATTAAGGTCATCAAGGCCGAGCCCCCGCTGAAAGTCGAGGACGATTACGGCCATGCCCTTATCCCCTATGGGCCCCTCGATGGCAAGGTCGCCGGAGACGGCGGCCTCGGTCCGCTTGAGCCCGTCCACGTTGGCTACACCCTGCAGGGTGAATGTTATGCCCCCTGTTATCTCAAGACCGAACTCGCTGTGCACGGGGTGGAGCCTGTGCGCCCTCTCACTGCTTACCTCTGTATCCTGCCCCCTGTCTTCGAGTTTCTTTATCCTTTTTTCAAGGTCCTTTATCCTCTGGTCCTCTGCCGCTTCCGCGGCAAGGGCCGAAGAGGCTGTAAGACAGAGAAGAAAAAAACCAAGAAATATTCTCACTACCACGCCAGAACCCTTCCTCATCACCATCCTCCTGAAAAAATTAAAGAATTTCAGTGTTCGTCATGAGGTGCGTTGGGTCCATGGCTGTGTATATGAACAACTGTCCCGTGCCTGTGCGCGTGCTCGTGTATGAGGTTTACACTTAAGAGCAGTTTCCTGTCTCTTAAAATCTCCTGCGTGGCGCCCTCTGCCCTTAGCCTGTGGTCCTCGTCAATGACGATGACCCTCTCGGAAAAGTCCTCTACAAGGCTCAGGTCGTGCGTTGCCAGCATGAATGTCTTGCCAAGGTCCTTGAGCCCGAGGAGTATATCAAGAAGCCAGACCTGCGTGCGCGGGTCGAGGCCGAATGTTGGCTCGTCAAGGAGCAGTACCTCGGGGTTCACTGAGAGTATGGAGGCTAACTGAACCTTTTTCTTCTCTCCGCTACTGAGCCTGTGAGGGGGCCTGCCTGAAAGCCCCGTGATGCCGAGCATCTCCATGGTGTCCCTGGCCCTCTGCCTTGCCTCTTCCGCTTTAAGCCCCATCTGCAGTGGGCCAAAGGCCACCTCGTCGGCGACTGTCCGGCAGAAGAGCTGTACATCGGGCTCGGGGAAGACAAAGCCCACCATTGCCCTGAATCGTCCCTCCTTTGGCCTCTTGAGCCAGTACCCTTCAAGGGTGCGGCCCAGGAAGTCCACGCTACCGCTACCGGGCTGTACAAGGCCCGATATTATCTTCATGAGCGTTGTCTTTCCGGCCCCGCTCGCGCCGATTACGGCAAGGCATTCACCGCGCCCAAGACTGAAAGAGACCTCTCTCAGGGCCGGGACCTCTCCGTAACTGAAGGAGACGCCCTTTATCCCAAACACCTCTTCGGCCATGTTCACCTTTAACTAAAGCCTGCTCTCTCAGAGGAGCATGGCCAGAATGGATACAAAGCCCGAGATTCCCATGAAGAGGTAATCCCGGGACTTGAAAAAGCCTCTTCTCATGAGACGGAGCCTTCCATTAAAGCCCCGGGAGGTCATGGCCATAGCCACCTCGTCAGAGGTGCTCATGGCCCTCTCCATGAGGTGGCGCGCCCGCGAGGCGAACCAGCCCTCCATCTCCCTTACTCCGCCGTAGCCTATGGCCCGCGACCTTCTCGCAAGGACCGAATCCTCGAGCACGCCGAGGAGACGGGAGATATTGGCGAGGGTGATGAATATAATGGTCGTAAAGAGCCCTGGAAGGGGGAATTTCGAGAGCCCGCTCATAAATTCCCCGCGCGTAAGGCAAAGGCCGAGAAAGACCACGATAGATGCCATGAGCGTTGAACGCGCGAGGAAAAACCCGCCCCTCGTGAACCCGGCGGACGTAAGGCTCGCGTGAAAAAGACTGACCCCGGCGCCGCCTCCTTGTGTAATGGTGTCAAGGGCAGGGCCCTCGAGAAAAAGCGGTAATGTCACTATGGCCGTAAAGATAAATATGGGCGCCGTCCTCTTGAGAAGGAGCCTCGCGCTTACGCCTGTAAGCGCCACGGCAAGGCACAGAGAGAGCGTTGCCGCCATAAGCCCGGCCCATGTGCCTGCGAGGGCAGTTCCAATCAGGAGGAAGAAGACCCCTCCCATGCGTGCCGCGGGGTCGATGGAGCGAAGGAGCCTGCCTGACCCGGCGTTCTTTCCCTCGTCAAAAAACCACCTGCGAAGCCCATGGACCCTTGAAAGGGTCTTCTCGAAAAAGGCCCCGCGCCGCCTTACTTGCGGGGGCTTCATCTCAATCTCTCTCATCCAATCGGGGACTATTAACCTTTCCGCCACAACCTCCCCCAGAGATATATGAAGAAAACAAGGAGCGAGCTCCCCATGGCCGCCGAGAAGATATATACCAGAGCCGTGCCAAGGGTCCCGTATCCCGCTGTAAGGCCGCCAATGCCGTAAGCAGGGAGGACCCCATTCCAGAACCCGCCGAGCCTTGCCATGCCCGCGGGGATAAAGCCGAAGACCTCGCCAAAGGCACGGGGCGACCACTCGCCCCAGGGCGCGCCCCCTGCCGCGAGCCCCAGGGGCGTTATTACCACGAGGGCCGAGAGGCCCCACCAGAGGGGTCTCTCACGGCCCCCTTTCCAGACCTCATCATTACCCCTGCCCCTGAGCGACCTCAGCACAAGGGCCGTGCCAAGGGCCTCCACGGGGCCAAAGAAGAGCATATGGGGAATGAGCACGGCAGGCAGGGTTACGCCAAGGGGATAAGGGGCATAAAGGGCCCGCCCGGCGCTGTCCATGGCTATAATGGGCTGGACGCCGAGTTCCACCGCCACGAGGAGCGCCGCCAGAACAACGGAGACATAGCCCGCAAGGGCCTGGGCCATGAGGGTCCTCATCCGCCCGGAGCGCCCGCCTGATATTAACCTGTATACCCCGTAACTCGCGAAACTCATGATAAAGGCCATGTTAAAGGCATTGGCCCCAAGGGCCGTGACGCCGCCGTCGCCAAAGACAAGGGCCTGTATGAAGAGGGCAAGGCTTATGGCTATGAATGCCGCCCAGGGGCCAAGTGTTATGGAGAGTATGGCCGCGCCCACAAGGTGGCCGGACGTTCCACCTGGAAGGGGAAAGTTGAACATCATGAGGACAAAGACAAAGGCCGCCGCAAGGGAGACCCTTGAGAGCCCCCTCGTGCTTGAGCCTGCCTCCACCTTCCGGGCCCCAAGGTACCAGAGGGGCACGGAGGCGCCGTAAAAGGCCGCGCAGGTAAGCGGGCTCAGGTAGCCGTCGGGTATGTGCATTGCCAGGCCCTCCTCGTCTTCCCCCTGTGTTTCGCTCTGCTTAAGACCCCGTCTTCCCTGTCTACTATGCGGCCGTTGCCTTCGCAGACTCCATGATAAGGGCGTTCACTATGGCCACGGCCACGGAGCTTCCACCCTTACGTCCCCGCGTGGTGATGTACGCCGCGCCCGAGTTCATAAGCGCGTCCTTTGAGTCCGCGGCCCCTACAAAGCCCACGGGGACCCCAATGACAAGGGCAGGCGAGGCCGAGCCCTCTTGTATGATTTTCAGCACCTCTTCAAGGGCTGTTGGGGCGTTTCCTATGACGATAATGGCTCCGTCCATGAAGGGGGCGGCCATGCGCATGGCCGTTGCCGTCCTCGTGGCCCCTGTCTCGCGGGCCTTTCTGGCCACGGCCGGGTCGGCGGAAAAACACCTCACAACACCGCCAAGGGGCGCGAGACGTCCCCTTGAGACGCCGGATTCCACCATGCGCACATCGGTTATTATGTCCGCGCCACCCCCAATCGCGCTGATGCCGGCCTCCACGGCGCCAGGGCCGAAGGCGAGGATGTCACGGAACTCGAAGTCCGCTGTCGCGTGGATTACACGCTTTACTATCTCACGTTCTGATGACGAAAAACCACTTAAGTCAGTCTCAGACTCAATAATCGTAAAACTCTCCCTCTCAATGGGATGCTGTCCCCTTACGGGTCCATGACGCGGGGGCTCACCTCCGAGGGCCTCGTTAAGCCTCTCAACGACTATCTCAAGGAGGTTCTCGTGAAAGCCGAGGTTCCCCGTAATCCTCATCTTCAGGTCCGGGTACTTTTCGCGGGCAAGGTCCATCTCACCAGGTATGTCCTTTACCACGTGGGCCCCGCAGTAGAGGAAATAGGGCATTACCGTGATGTCCCTGTAGCCACGGTCAAGGAGGCCTTCAAGGGCAGTATGGAAGTCCGGGGGGGCGAGTTGAAGAAAGGCCGGCTCCACGACGCCAAAGGTCTTCATCTCATGAAGGGCTCTTGCCGTCTCCCTTAGTATGTCGTTCGCCTCGTTCCTCTTTGAGCCGTGCCCGAGAAGGAGGACCGCGTGGTCCGGGGGCGCGCCTTCTTTAAAATCCGTTTTCATCACCTGTCTCCTCTTCACTTGTGGGGCAACATATCAGTTTTTTTGTCGGTTTCGCCACGCTCTACCCAACCTGCGAATCTTTTGGTGGGCAGTGCCCACCCTACTGGTTTTCTTTGACTGAATAATTCGTCCCTGAATTATTCAGAGGTTCCCTAAAAGAAGGCAGGGTTGTTTTAATATGCGGCAGAGGCCGCTTCTTTCTATTTTATCTTTTTGCGGGCATAGCCCGCCCCCCCTCGCCCTCTTCTTTTCTTTTTCCGGTTTTTCCTCTCCAGTTTTTACCCAAAAAAAATCCCCTGCCTTCTGGAGAGAAGGGAGGGGTCTCGACCTCGAAGCGGTTCTAAGAGGAAGATATTGCGGCTCATGCCCCCCACCTTCCTGACACCGAGGAAGACGTGGACCCATTCGGAGAGGTATCCTGACTCGCGGCTCGACCTACTATCCCCGGCCTTCCCGGCGCGTATCAAAAAATGCGCCAGTGGCCTTTTGAGGGGAATTCGTCACCGCTCACAGTGGCGTGCCCGTTCCCGATTCTCCGCGCTGGGCGCGAACCACGGGATTCCCTGTATACTCCCCGAGGGGGGAGAACCGAATAGGAATAAAATTTTATTAAGTATTGCACAGGGCCAATGCAGTGTCAAGGCATAAGTCCTTTGGAGTTCAGCGTCCGAGCCTTGCGAGTATCTGCGTGAACAAGCCCCGGAGCATGTTGACCTCTTTTTCCATGAGGGAGGTCCTGCCGAAGAGTCTTCTAAAGTTCTTCATTATGGCGCGGAGGAGAAACTCTCTTCCCTCATTGCCGTAATCAAGGGCCCGGAGCGTCTCTTCCATGTGGGCGTACATCCTCTCTATTTCGCCTCTCGGGGCCGAAGTGACAGCACGCCCCGCAGGGGCCTGTCCAGAACCCATGTAGAGGTAATGGGCAAGGAGGAAGACGGCGTGCGAGAGGTTAAGTGAGCGGTAGTCTTCATGGGCCGGGAGTTCCACGAAGGCGTCAGCAAGGGCGAGTTCGGTGTTCACGAGGCCACGGTCCTCGCGGCCAAAGAGTATGGCCACGGCGTTTTCACGGCCCATCTCCATGACAAGGGGCACGGCCCCGGCCACGTCCATGAGGGGTTCTCTCTGCTTGCCAGTTCTTCTTGTTGTTGCGAGGACAAAGCCGAAGTCGCGGACGCACTCATGGAGGGTCTTGTAAATACGCGCGCCAAGGACTACCTCACCTGCGTTGCAGGCCCGGCCAAGGCACTCATCGTTCATGAACTCGCAGGGGTTTACGAGGACAAGGCTTTTGAGGCCATTATTACGCATGGCCCGGGCCGTGGCGCCGATGTTTGCCGGGCCCTGTGGCTCCACGAGGACGATGGAGATTTTTTCGAGAGGTCCCTGGACCTGAGCGGCAGTATGGTCTGAGGTGCTCATGGGCGCACCAAAGGGGTCTTTATCTTATGTGCAAGAGATTTCATGGCCGGGATTATACCAGAAAGATTGCGCCTCTGGAATAGCCGCGTAGAGGGCGACAGAGGACTCCACGAAGACATGGCCGGGGGGCGCGCAAAGGAAGAAGCCCCCTGCCCATAAGGGCAGGGGGCTCTCGGTTTGAAAGGAACAACTTTTTGTGGCGGGTCTTGTGAAAAGTCTTAAAAAGCCTCCTGGTCCGCCGGCCCAGGAGACCGGGTTCAAACCACGTCGCTGAAGGTCATGTCGTGGTCGCTGATAATCTTTCTTAGTTTTCCAAGGGCCTTGACCTCAATCTGGCGCACCCTCTCGCGCGTGACGCCGAGCCTCAGGCCTATCTTCTCAAGGGTCTCGACCTCGCTTCCGTCTATGCCGAAGCGGAGTTTTATTATTTCGGCCTCGTTCTTTTCAAGAAGGGTGAGCCATTCACGGACCTTCTTCACCCTCTTTTCGCCGTCTATTACCTCCATTGGCGTCGGCGAGGTAGTGTCCTCGATCCTATCAAGGAGGGGCTGCTCGAACTCCCCCGGGAGTGTTGACTCAAGGGAGCAGGTCTTCTTGACGATCTTGTCGAGTTTTCTTACGTACTTTTCCTTGAGGCCTGTCTGCCCCGAGACCTCGGCCATGAGGGGTTCTCTCTTGAACTGCGCACGGAGCGTACGCCTCGCGCGCGTAATCTTGGCAAGGTCGTTGGTGACATGAATGGGCAAGCGCACGGTATTGGCCTGGTTTGCTATGGCCCTGTCAACAGACTGCCTGATCCAGTATGTGGCGTATGTGGAGAACCTGCAACCCTTTACGGACCTGAAGCGCTCAACGGCCTTTATGAGGCCTATATTCCCCTCTTCAATGAGATCCTGCAGGGGAAGCCCCCTTCCCGTGAACCTCTTGGCGATATTGATGACGAGGCGGAGGTTAGACTCTATCATCTTTCTTCTCGCCCCTTCGTCACCAAGGGCGATCCGCGCGGCAAGGGCCTTTTCCTCGTCAGCGGTGAGGAGCCCTATGCCCTTGATGCTATCGAAGTAGGAACTTATGGCGTTCCTGCCGACAGCAACGCTGGTCCTTGAATTGGTCTTGCCTTTACGCCGCGGCCTTCTCTTTATCGGTCTCTCAGGAGATGAGTCCGCGCGTACTGAAGGACGGGGTAAGAGGCAGAAAGCCGCATCAATCTTATCGTGCTCCTTTATCTCGTTAACCACGGAAGTAGTTATCATCTCTCACCCCCCTTTCCTGTCTTATCTCAGATCATGGGCAGGACCTATTCCTCATCCTTCTCGAATTCCCTGCCCTCGCACTCAGGGCATTTTCTCGGTTTGCACCTTGATTCTTTCGAGTAACCGCATTTAGCGCACTTCCACTGGGCCATGTTTCTATCTCCTTTTACGTATTTTTCAGTTTAATCTGTCCTGTACCAGGTACTCCCGACAGGCCCCTGTTTTATCCAAGGTGGGCCTGCGCGTAATCCTCGAGCCCTTCCTGCGTGGGCTTCATCGAGTCCTCGCCCTTTTTCCAGTTGGCCGGGCATACCTCTCCGTGCTGTTCCGTGAACTCAACGGCATCGAGGACCCTCAGTATCTCATCCACGTTCCGGCCTATGGGCAGGTCATTTATCGTATAACTGCGAAGGTTACCGGCCTTGTCTATGATAAATACGCCTCTAAGGGCCACGCCGGCGGCCTCAAGGAGCACGCCATAGCGGCAACTGATGCTCTTGTTGAGGTCTGAGACGAGGGGATAATTAATCTCACCTATACCGCCCTCTTTCCTATCAGTCTTTCTCCACTTGGCGTGAGAGAACTGGCTGTCCACTGATACGCCTATGACCTGCGCGTCCCTTGACTTGAATTCATCTATCCTGTCGCTCAAGGCAATAATCTCCGTTGGGCAGACAAAGGTAAAATCAAGGGGGTAGAAGAACAATACCACGTACTTACCCTTGTAATCCGATAGACTCAGTTCCTTTATGGAGCCATCCTCATATACTGCCTGTGCCGTAAAATCTGGTGCCGCTTTCTGAACAAAGGCTTCACACATCTTTTCTTCTCCTCCTGGTTTTGTTTTTCCGTTATTTACAGTTACTGCAGAGTCCATAAAAGTCAACGTGATTGCCTGTTACCTCAAAATCACTGAGTACATTCTCTGGAAGCCTTAGCGAGGCCGAGTAATCCACCATTACATCATCAATCCTTCCGCAGGACGTGCACCTTATGTGATGGTGCGGAGAGGCATTGGGGTCAAAGTGCCGACGCCCGGGGTCTATGTTAATCTCAACAAGGTCTCCCCTCTCCACAAGGGCCTGCACGGTATTGTAAACCGTGGCGAAGGATATGGTTGGATAGGCCTTTTTTATATCCCTGAAAATATCCTCGGCGCTGGGGTGGCTCGTGTTACCTTCAAGGTAGCGTAGTATGGCGAGTCTCTGCGGCGTAAGTTTAAAACCCTGTCCCCTGTATTTTTCTATTATGCTCTCCATAATACCTTCCCTGGCCCGCGCCCGGCAAGACCGCCGGCCTTTTCGTAAATTTCCCGGCAAGCCCCTGCTCTTATCCGCCCCCCTTTCCGCCCCCCCTTGCCATAATATTCACTTACCCTATATATATGTCCATTTCTTACTTTTGGCTACCTTTATTTTTGTTTTTTTTCAAGAAATCGTGTCCTCTCTCCATATGCCTGTAACTATTCTTTTCATACTGCCTGAAACTTATCTTCATTCTTAACTCCTGGTAACATTCTCATCTCACAATATCCTTGCCCACAATCTGAAGTATCTTCCATCACTACTCCAAGCCCCTGCGTCCCCCATGCCCGCTTACTTACAGGCCCCGTGTTCACCTGCTTACGCCCCCGCCCTGTTTTACTACTCCCCTTAGACCACTTGCTTACACCCCCAATGCACACTTTCTTAAGCCCCCACGCCCACTTACTTTCACCTGCACGCCCACTTACCTGCTTCCCTTATAACCATTTTTGAATGATTATTATCTTTGATTAATTCCATTATAGTAATAATTCAAAACTTGTCAAGCTTTTTTTACGGCACAACGTAAAAAAAGTACATTCCGCCCGTAAAGGGATGGGAGCCGTTCCCCATAAAGCCAATGAAAACCGCAGGGCGAGGCACCTGGGATATAATTAGCAATAATTGCAAAAAGGCGTCTCAAGAAGGGCTTATACGGAAATGGAGACAGAGCGGGTTGTGAAAAAGTCTCAGGGGAGGCCCTTACCTCGCATGGGAAGGCATAGCGCCATGGACGGCCTTGACCACGCGCTCCAAATCGTGGTAAAAACGCCATGAACGCGGAATTTTAAAAAAAAGTCTTGGATGGCAATAAAAACCCTTCAGGGACAGGCTCTCCAGGGGAATCTGGGACAGGACTTACGGGAAAAAACCCTAAACGCGAGGTACTGCGATGCTCTTTCACACAATGCACATCTTACACCTGCTCACGGTCATACTCTGGATAGGCGGGCTCGGCTTCATCACCACCATGGTCTTTCCCATAATCCTCAAGACAGAGGACCCCCTTGGCAAGGTCCTGCTTTTCAGGAAAATCGAGCACAGGTTCGCGCGAACGGCAAGGGTCTACAACCTTATTACAGGGGCCTCTGGCATCATCATGGTCCTGCTCATGGGCTGGCAGTCCATACTCTTTACAAAGTCAGGCCTGCCTCTCCTTGTCATGGCCCTCATATGGGTCTTCTGGTTTGTAATGCTCTTTGGCCTTGAACCCCTGGTGATACGGAAGATGCTTGAGCGCATGCTGAAGAACAACAAGGACATGGATATTGACGCCGTCTTCTCAAGGATGAACAGGATGCACTGGATACTCCTTGTCGTCTCCTTCATAGCGGCTACAGCAGGGGCAGTCTTTGCCCATGGCTTTGTATCGTTATGAGATCTGCCACGACCCGCACGATGAAATCGCAAAAAAGAGTTGGCGCAGTCTCAAGACCTAAAAGGTAAGCCCCTCCAAGCCAAGAAGCCTTTTCTTTATCTCCACCCCGCCTCCTCCAGACCAGCCCCCAATGGTCCCGTCTGACCGCACAACCCTGTGGCATGGTATTACAATGGGGACCATATTCCGTGCGCAGGCGCCGGCAACGGCACGGCACGCGCGCGGTCCTCCAATGGCCTCCGCCACCTCGGCATAAGAGCGCGTCTGCCCATAAGGTATCTCTCCGAGGGCACGCCAAACGGCCCTGTCAAAGGCCGTGCCATGGGGCCTCACCTTGATGGGAGAAAAATCAACGGCCAGGCCCGCAAAGTATTGGTCAAGAAGGGTAAAAAGAAGGGAGAAGGATGATTCGTAGCCCTGTAGAGAGATAGGCGCGTAAAGCCTCTCTTCAAGTGAACGCCTGAAGGAGGCACTCTTCCCTGAGAAGGAAATTGCCACAAGTGCGGATCCCTCCATGGCAACGCAGAGAGGCCCAAGAGGTGACCTGAAGATGGAAAAGTCAAGGGATAAGACGGGCCCCGGCTTTATGGCTTCTCTATTAAGCGTCTTCATTGGTCACGGAAAAAGAGATTAAAACCTCTCGCTTTCTTTTGGAAAAAAGAAAGCGAGGCAAAGAAAACCAATGCCAGCGGCCTCTGGCCGCTGGAAAAAGAATGACTGCGTAAGAGAAAAGGGGGGGGTTAAGGGGGCGGACCGCACGGCCCTACCTCTTGACGGATATGATGGGTTCTTCGGCCGAGAGTTTCTTGATTACTTCATTCTTTACGAGGACAAAGCCAGCCCTGTCGGCTCCGGCCACGGCCTTGGCGGGGTTACCGCGTATCTTCAGGGGATTGATGAGTTTTCTGCCCTTTCGGACCTCATAGTGCAGGTGCGGCCCAGTGGAGAGCCCCGTGGAACCAACGTAGCCTATGACCTCGCCCTGCTCAACGCGCGCGCCGCGGCGTATGCCCTTCTTTATGCGCGAAAGGTGACCATACCCCGTTGAGTATCCGTTACTGTGCTTTATGGTAATAAAACGACCGTAGCCCCGCTTCCAGCCGGCAAAGGTAACCCTTCCGGAGCCAGCGGCGTCAACAGGGGTACCACGCGGAGCCGCGTAGTCTATGCCGTGGTGGGGTCTGTATTTCTTGAGTATGGGGTGGTAGCGTCTCTCTGTAAAGTAACTGCTGATGCGCCTGTACCGAAGCGGGGAGCGGAGGAGCATTCTCCTTAACGACCTGCCCTTCAAGTCGTAATAGCCGGCCCTGCCTCTGCTATCTTTATAATAGATGGCCTTATAGTCCCTGCCTCCGCTATTTAGCTCGGCGCCAAGGACAGAGCCGTTCTCCACGAACTTACCGTCAACGTATATCTCCTCATAAAGGACGCGGAAGGTATCGCCCTTTCTCATGTCAGTGGAAAAGTCCACGTCCCAGGCAAATATGTCGGAGAGGTTGAGGATAACGGATGGAGAGAGACCTGCGTCCATTGCCGCGCGGTAGAGGGAAGTGTCGATGACACCCTCGGCCTTGCTTACACGGACCTCTTTTGGAAGGGCCTGTCTTGCCGCGATAAAGCCATATCTGGCCCCAGGGGCTTTTTTCAGGACAAGGTCGTTGTATGGGTCTATCCTGTACCGGACCCTCTCGAGTTCATCATCAAGGGTAAAGACGCTCACAACCGAGCCCTTTCTGAGCCTTGAGAGATTGTAGAAGGGCCGGGCGGCCTTTGTGATGTTTCTTATCTCCTGGGGGGTAATATTGAACTGCCTCATGACGCCGTAGAAGGTGTCTGAGGCGGAAATCTTAATATCGTGTCTATCTGGCTTCTGTACGGCCGGGGGTGCGGGAACGTCGCTTTTTTTTGAAGAGGCCTCGGGGCTGAATATGAAGACAAGACCCAGAATCACACAAAAGCCGGTTATAAAGGTAAGGACAATGGGCCGTCTGACAATCATTTTTTGAAAGCGCTTCAAGGGCATCTCCGAGAAAGTCGTTAAAATCCAGTCAATAATAGTAAATAGCCGCTTACCTGTCAAGAGGCTTCTATAAAAAAACTTACTCTTTAAAAGACCTTATGTCAGTTACCAGGGTCACAAAACGAATAAATGAAAAAAATGTTTACACTTCATCACTAATGCTTTATCTTAATAGAAACCTATGTAAACACTCGGAGGGTTTGCCATGAAAAAGAAAAGCCAGAATCTGCCGCGTGTAATAAATGATGCAAGTGGGGCCCTCATACTTGTAGCCGATGACAACATGTTCTTCCGCGAGGTCTTCAGAGACCTTCTTGGTGAGATGGGCTATGAGACCGTAACAGTGGAGAACGGCGCCGAGGCTGTGAGCGAGGCCTTCAGGCTCAAGCCTGAGCTTATCATTACAGACGTTGTAATGCCCGAGTTGAACGGCTTTGAGGTCACCAAAAAACTAAAGGGTGACCCCAGCACCATGTACATACCTGTCATCATTGTCACCACCCTCGCCGACACTGACTCAAAGATGAAGGGCCTCGAAGCAGGGGCCGATGATTTCCTCAATAAACCCGTTGACCAGACAGAGCTCTGCCTCCGTGTAAGGAACCTCCTGAAGGTGCGAAAGTATGAAGAATATCTCATCGAACACGGCAAGGCCATTGAGCAGGAGATGCGGACAAAGACCATGGAGCTCGAAGAGGCATATGAACAGATAAAGAGCAGTTACCTCGAGACTGTCACGCGGCTGACTCTCGCCGCCGAGTACAGGGACAAGGAAACAGGGGCCCATCTCAGGAGAATAAGCACATACTCACGCCTTCTCTCCCGCAAGATTGGCCTAATGGAAGAAGAAGTTGAGTCCATCTACAGGGCGAGCCCCATGCACGACGTGGGCAAGATAGGCATACCGGACAATGTCCTTCTCAAGAGGGGACGTTTTACAGAGTTCGAGTTCAGCGTGATGAAGACCCACTGCGAGATAGGGGCCAACATCCTCCACAACCCGGGCCCCGTGGTCCTGAAGACAGCCATGGACATAGCGCTCAACCACCACGAGAGGTGGGACGGGAGCGGCTACCCCAGGGGTCTGAAAAAGACAGACATACCTATAAGCGGCAGGATTGTGCATATTGTGGACATGTACGACGCGCTTCGGAGCAAGCGCCCGTACAAAGAACCCTATGACCACGCGAAGGCCATCACCATAATGGATAATAGTGAAAGCCACGGCTTTGACCCGAAGATCTACAGGACCTTCAGGGACTCTTCCGGGGAATTCGACAATATCTTCAAGGACAACATGGACTGAGAGCGCGGTTTTTTATTGAGCCTCAATACCCTACACACAAGCCGCCCCTTTCTCTGGTGATGAAGGGGTTGCACGTAAGGTCCCATCAGCGTGAGAACAGCAGGTAATCGGCGTCTCCTGATGTGACATCCCTTCTGTCGAACTCTCCCACAACCTCGGGTAAGACTACTATATTCTCAAGGCGCGCGGCTGCGCGTACCTTTCTGGGTATTCCCCTCTTCCAGGCATGACCGCTCCCCGCGAGTGCCACCATCATACGCCCCGGATTGGCCACAAGGTAATCAACTATGCGTGAGGCCATGAAACCGTCCCAGGCCATCTGCACACGGCAAAAGTCCAGGTACTCCGCCTCCTTCATGTGCGCGTGCTGGCCCATGGCCTCGCGTATCATCTTCTCATACTCAAGGTCCACATCACAGGTGGTATCGCCAAGAAGCCTGCGTTCATCCCTTGAGAGAGACTTGAGCCCGCCGCTGAAGAGTTTATGGGTTATCTTCTTGGGAAGGTTGAGACCAACAAGCGGAATTCCGTGCTTGCGGGCATAGATGAAGATTCCCCTGTACTTGTACCAGGAGATATTCCAGTTCTTGTAATAGGCCTTTCTGAAGGCCCTCTCACTCATCTGGCCCGAGACCCAGCGGTCAAGGACGTCCTGATTATCGGCGGTGAACATCTCGAGGCCTATGGCGAGTTTTACACCTGCCTCGTCAAGGGCGCGAATCACACCGAGCTGCATCCTGTGATGGCCGAGGCGTTTATGAAACTCGCCCACAAAGACGAGCCTCACGCCGCCAAGGTCCTTATCCATCTCCTCAAGAGAGACTACGGACCTGTCATGGAGTCTCAGGGCCTTATGGGCCACACAGCCCCCTGAGACAAATATGGCAAGCACAAGGAGGAGGACGATTTTCGCGGCGCGGCGACCCGGCTGAAGTCCAGTCATCTCAGGAACCGCTCTTCGCTTCCGAACCGCGTTTTTCAAGGGGTATGTACTGCCTCTTTCTGAGGCCAGTATACCTCTGCACGGGGCGGTATATGCGGTTGGTCTTGAGTTGCTCCATCCAGTGCGCCAGCCAGCCGGCGACCCTGCCCATGGCAAAGAGCGGCGTAAAGAGCTCGGGCTCCATGCCAAGGGACCTGAAGACAACCCCTGAGTAAAAATCAATATTGGGCCAGAGTCCCTTCTTGCCGAGGCGCTCTGCCGCGGCCTTCTCCAGGGCCTCTGAGATCTCCACCACCACGGGGTCCACGGAGCACTCGCCCTCGTCGCGAAGCCTCTTCATGTAGGCCTTGAGAATCCTGCCCCTCGGGTCGGCGGTCTTGTATACCCTGTGCCCTATGCCCATTATCTTCTCTTTTTTCGCTATCTTCTCATCAACATAGGCCTCCACCCTGCTCACATCGCCTATCTCCTCTATCATGTCAAGGACCCTCTCGTTGGCCCCGCCGTGGAGCGGCCCGGAGAGCGTGCCAATGGCCGAAGAGACTATGGTGTAAGGGTCGGCGAGGGTTGAACCCACCACGCGGGCGCTGAAGGTTGATGCGTTCATGGTATGGTCGGCGTGAAGAATGAGGATTACGTCAAGGGCCTTCTCCACAAGGGGCGAGGGCTCGCGCTCGAAGAGCATGTAGTAGAAGTTGGCGGCAAAGCCAAGGTCATTTCGAGGCGAGATGGGGGCGTCTCCGCGCCTCATCCTGTGGCAGGCCGCCACTATGGTGGGCATCTTGGCCACAAGGCGCACGCAGGACCAGTAACGGACCTCCTCGTCAAGGGTATCGCGCGCCGGGTAGTACATGCCCATGGCCGAGACAACGGACTGGAGGAAGTCCATTGGGTGGCCTGTCTCCGGCAGGGCCTCCATCATGCGAAGTATCTTGTACTTGAGGCGCGTGTGGTGCGTAATATGGTCCCTGAACTTTGTAAGTTCGTCCATTGCGGGAAGGTCTCCGAAGATGAGCATGTAGGCCACCTCAAGAAAGGTGCTCTTCTCGGCAAGTTCCTTGATGGGGATGCCGCGGTACTCAAGGACGCCGGCCTCGCCGTCAATAAAACTTATGGCCGAGTTTGCCGCGGGTATACCCTCAAGGCCCGGCACAACCTCCATATCTCTCTCTTCCATCATGGTCTCCCTTGTTTTTTGAAGATGCGTGCACCTCCAGTGGACCGCGCGCCGCCTCTTGTCTTAACCGCGCTTTTTCTTTCCCGTCTCTCCTTAATTCAGGGACGAATTATTCAGAGGTTCCTTAAGACAGTAACGGGTCCCCCTCCCCCCCCTCAGGGTTCACAGGTATATTTATCGACCTTTAATGCGATTTCTGAAGTTCTTCCCTCCTGTCCCTGGAGACGAGCCATTCCCTGAACCGTCCAAGGGCCACTGCCCTGTGGCTGATGGCATTCTTCTCTTCCATGGAGAGCGTGGCCGCGGTCATGCCCTTTGAGGGGATGAAAAAGACGGGGTCATAACCAAAGCCTCCGGTGCCGGAGGGCGCCTCTGCTATGCGGCCCTCAAGGGTTCCTGTAAAGGTCTTCTCAACGCCGTCCGGGGTGACATAGGCGAGGACGCAGACAAAACGGGCCGTTCTCTTTTCGTCTTCAAGGCCCTTCATCTCGTGAAGGAGGCGCTTCACATTATCACTGTCCGTTGCCCCTTCTCCGGCGTACCTCGCCGAGAAGACGCCGGGTCTGCCGCCGAGTGCGTCAACGACAAGGCCCGAATCATCGGAGAGTACGGCAACGCCCGTGGCGCGGACTACGAACCTGGCCTTTTCAAGGGCGTTTTCCTCGAAGGTCAGGCCTTCCTCGGGCGGCAACGCGAGGCCGGGGTAGTCACCGAGGGTCTGAACGCGGAGTCCGGTGTCCTCGAACATGGCCCTGAACTCATCTATTTTTTTTCTATTGCCAGTGGCAAGGACTATCTTCATTATAAAAAAACCGGGCCCGCGGACCGCCTGTCAGCGAGGCCGCCAAGGCAGGGGCACGTGGGAAATCCGTCACATGGACTGAAAGAGTCCGCCTTCCTCTGCCTCCGAGCCCCTCTGCAGGGCCACGAGGCGGGCGATACCCTTCTCGGCAAGGCCGAGCAGATTGTTCATCTCTTCCCTTGAGAAGGTATTGTTCTCGGCAGTGCCCTGAATCTCCACGAACCTCCCGCCGCCGGTCATGATTACGTTCATGTCCACGTCAGCGCTCGAGTCCTCCTCATAGGTAAGGTCCAGCATGGCCTGCCCCCCGACTATGCCCACGCTCACAGCGGCCACGGCCTCGATAACGGGCATCCTCTCTATGATTCCCATCTCCATGGAGACGCGCATGGTATCGAGGAGCGCGATGTAGGCGCCTGTAATGGAGGCCGTCCTTGTCCCTCCATCGGCCTGAAGCACGTCGCAATCCAGTATGACTGTCCTCTCACCAAGGGCCTCGAGGTCGCATACCGCGCGAAGGCTCCTCCCGATGAGGCGCTGAATCTCGTGCGTCCTGCCGCCGACCCGCCCAAGGGAAGACTCTCTCCTTATTCGCGTCCTGCTCGAACGGGGGAGCATGGCGTACTCGGCCGTGAGCCACCCCCTTCCCGTGCCCTGCAAGAAGGCCGGAACCCTGTCCTCAAGCGTCGCTGTGCAGAGGACCTTTGTCTGGCCAGTCTCTATGAGGGCCGAACCATCGGCTGTATCAAGGAGCCCCCTTGTTATCTTCACGGGCCTGAGCTCGTCAAAGCCCCTGCCTCCCGTCCTCTCTCTAATCCCTGAGCCCAATCTTCCCTACCTCCGTTGATGTCCTGTTCTGAAAATCCGCTATGCCAAGGGCAATGGACCTTGCCGCCTCGGCCATTCCCCGATTCGATGTGAGCCACCTCTCGTCAGACATATTGGATATAAAACCAAGTTCAAGGAGCACGGCTGGCATTACCGCGCCGTCGAGCACGGCAAAGGGCGCCTGTTTCACGCCGCGGTCGCCCCTGTGCGTAAGCCTTATTATGCTCGTATGTATGGACTCGGCAAGGGTGGAACTCTCGTGGTGCGCCGCTGTCTCCACAAGGTCCAGTAGCGTTGTCTTGAGGTCATTATTAAAGTTATAGTCAATGCCTGTCTTAGAGGCGTTAAAACCGTTCTCAACGGCGGCAAGCCGTACGGCCTCCTCGTCAGTGGCGTCGTAACTTAGGAAAAAGGTCTCAACGCCGCTTGCCCGCCTGCTCTTGGCGGCGTTCACATGGATACTGATAAAGAGACTCGCCCCCAGGGAATTGGCGAGTTCCGTCCTTTTTTCGAGGGGCACAAAGGTGTCGTCATCCCTTGTAAGGGCCACCATGAAGCCGTACTTGCCCTTCAGTATACGGGCGAGTTTCTTCGCCACCCTGAGCGTAAGGTCTTTTTCCCGCACGCCGCCCGGCCCGATGGCCCCCCTGTCAACACCCCCATGGCCAGGGTCTATGACCACGAGCCCAAGAGGGCTATCATCGGCCCCCCATGAAAGGGCGGAGATAAAGAAGATTGCCGTGAATAATAAGAAGAAGACAGGGAATTTTTTATTTTTTTTGTCTCTCACTTAATCCCACCACAGGACATTGATTTTTTGACAGCACCTTGCTCCGCCCTTGCGCACGGCCAAAACTGATAAGACTTTTGATACCCCCATGCCCGTAGCGCGGCAGTTCATGAACTACAATGCTGATACCGGAAAAATCCCGTCTGACAAAAATGTAATTTTAACGTTTAATTTTAAATCCGCCTTGCGAATAAGTCAACCTTTATGGGAAGGCTCAGAGGCCCCGGGAATTCTTCCCCCGCCTTCTTTTCTTACGGAGACAAGGCCCCTCTCTGGATATGTTCTTTTAAAAACCATGCCACGTGTTATAATTAAAAATTTCAAAGAATCAACGAGAGGGCATAATCAGACCCCTCTCTCGGGATAGTGATGAGTAGAGAAGCACTGGACAGGATGGATTACTCCCTCATAGACGCCATAGAGGCCGCCGGCAAGGCGCGCCCCGGCGATGAGCTCGGCGTACATGGGCTCCACGGCTCCTCGGGGGCCTATCTGCTGGCCTCTTTTTTCCGCCTCTTCGGACGTCCTGTCCTTGCCGTGGCCCCCGATGACAGGGGCGCGGAAAGGCTAAAGGAGGACATCGCTTTTTTCCTCGGCAAAGAGGACGTTTTCCTCTTCCCCTCCACCGAGACACTGCCCCTCTCGCTAAAGTCCCCGCACCCCGCCATACTCTCGGCCCGCATGGAGTTCTATCACAGGCTCATGGAGGGCCGTCCCTTTGTAACCGTCACCTCGGCGCGTAACCTCATGGGGAGGCTCGCCCCGGGGCCTGCCCTCGAGGCAGGGGTCATAAGGCTTACGCGGGGCAGAGAGCACCCCCGCGACGAACTCGTCATGGCCCTTTCCGAGCATGGTTTCATGCGCGTCCCCATGGTGGAAGGCCCTGGAGAGATGAGCGTTCGGGGGGCCATTCTTGACATATTCCCGCCGGGCCGGGCCCTGCCGCTCCGCCTGGAGTTCTTCGGCGACACAGTGGAGTCCATACGCACCTTCAATACCGCGACGCAGAGGTCTGTCCAGCGACTCGAAGGGGCCGTGGTCCTTCCCGCTGGAGAGGCGTCATGCACGGAAGGCGCGCGCGCCCTTGCAAGAAAGCGACTCATGGAGAGGGCCGCCGAACTCGGACTTGAGCCCCGGGCATGGGAGCCACTTTTCAGGGACTTAAAGGAGACCCCTTCCGTGGAGAGCGCGCAGGGCCTCTTTGCTCTCTTTCATGAGCGCCTTGACACCTTATTCGACCATCTCGCCGGAGAGACGGCGCTCTTCATAAAGGACCGGGCAGCCGTGGAAGGGGCCCTTGAGGCCTTCCAGGAAGAGACGCGCGAGGCCGAGGCAAGGCTCCTTGAGCGGGGAGAATTCTTTATCGCCCCTGACGTGCTCTATACCACTACACAAGAGGTGTGGCAGGGGCTTGGAAACTTCGCGCTCATTAACATGGAGACCCTCTCGGGCCAGGGCAGCGGCGCGCTGAATGTGAATACAAGGTCGCAGATGGACCTTACGGCAGAGATACAACGCTCGAGATCGGGTAGAGAACTTCCCCTTAAGCCCCTCGCGGATGCCATAGAGGACTGGACCGGACAAGGGACCCCTGTCTGCATAACAGCGCACAACAGGGCCCAGGCCGAGAGGACCGATGAACTCCTGGCGAACTATAACATAAAGGCCCGGAAAGCAGTGGGGCCGGACCTCCTTGGAGAGAAAGAACCATGGGTCTATATAGCCGAGGGCACAATATCCGCGGGTTTTTTCATGGAGGCCTCGCCCCTTGCCCTAATCTCGGAAGAGGAGATATTCGGCCCAAGGGTAAAGAAGCGTCCGCCGCCTCGAAGGAGGCCCGAAGAGGCCCTTACAGAGCTTACGGACCTGAAGGAGGGAGACCTCATCGTCCATACGCTCCACGGCGTGGGCCTGTACAGGGGCATTAAGAGACGCCCGGTGGACGGCGTTGCAAGGGACTTTCTCCTCCTTGAGTACGAGGGCGGAGACAGGCTCTACCTTCCTGTTGAGCGCATGGACCTCCTTGTAAGGTACAACGGCTTCGAGGGGCGCGAGAGGCCGCCCCTTGACAGGCTCGGGGGCTCTAAATGGAAGAAGACAAAGGGGAGGATAAAGAAGACCATCGAGGAGATGGCCGGCCAACTCCTCAAACTCTACGCCGCGAGGCGCGTTGCCCCTGGTTTTGCCTTCTCTCCTCCCGACGCCATATTCCGTGAGTTCGAGGCGGGCTTCGAGTTCGAGGAGACACCCGACCAGGCCCGCGCCATTGATGAATGCCTCCGAGACATGCAGGCCCCTTCGCCCATGGACAGGCTCGTATGCGGAGATGTCGGCTACGGAAAGACAGAAGTGGCGATAAGGGCCGCATTCAAGGCAGTCCTCGACGGAAAACAGGTGGCAGTGCTCGTGCCGACAACGGTCCTTGCCCAGCAGCACTACCTTACCTTTTCAAGGCGTCTCGGGGCCTATCCCGTAAACGTGGAGGTCCTGAGCCGCTTCAGGACAGGAAAAGAACAGAAAGAGACCCTCAGGCGCCTTGCCACGGGCGAGGTTGACATAATAATCGGCACGCACAGGCTCGCACAGGGGGATATTGCCTTCAAGGACCTCGGCCTTGTCATAATAGACGAGGAGCACAGGTTCGGCGTAAGGCAGAAAGAGCGTCTCAAGAAGATAAGGAGCACCGTTGATGTCCTTGCCCTTACGGCCACGCCCATACCCCGGACCCTGCACATGTCGCTGGCGAGCCTCCGCGACCTCAGCATAATAAACACACCGCCAGAGGACAGGCTCTCCGTTAGGACCGAGGTCATGCGTTTTGACGAGGGCATTATAAAAGAGGCCATTGAGCGCGAGATGGACCGCGGGGGCCAGGTCTTCTTTGTGCACAACAGGGTGCGGTCCATGGCCCCCCTCGAGGACATGCTCCGGCGGCTCCTTCCACGGGCGCGCCTCGCCGTGGCCCACGGCCAGATGCGCGAGAGTGAACTCGAAAAAAAGATGCTCGGTTTTGTGGCCGGAGACTTCGACGTTCTCCTCTCCACCAACATCATAGAATCGGGCCTCGATATACCGAGCGCCAATACCATCATCATAAACCGCGCCGATGCCTTTGGCCTCGCCGAACTCTATCAACTTCGTGGCCGCGTGGGGCGTTCAAGTCACCGCGCCTATGCCTACTTCATGATAGGAGAGACAACAAACCTTACCCCCGAGGCCCGTAAACGCCTTGACGTAATACGGGAGTTATGCGAGCCTGGCTCGGGCTTCAAGGTAGCGGCCTATGACCTTGAAATTCGGGGCGCCGGAGAACTCCTCGGCACAAACCAGTCGGGCCAGATTGCGGCTGTGGGTTTTGAGATGTATACCCGCATACTCGAAGAGACGGTGCGTGAGATGAAGGGCGAGGCCCCTTCCGAAGAAACGGGCCCAGAGGTAAACCTCCGCGTCCCGGAGTTCATACCAGAGGACTATGTGCCTGACGCGGGCCAGAGGCTCGGTCTCTATAAGAGGTTCGCCTGCCTTAAGGACGAGGACAAACTCCGCGCCCTCTCGGACGAGTTACAGGACCGCTATGGGCCGCTTCCCGAAGTGGTGAAAAACATCATCGAGACAACGTGGCTGAGGCTTCTACTAAAGCGCATTGGGGCAAGGGAACTATCGGAAAAGGCCGGGAGACTCTATATAGGTTTCGACTTGAAGGGGGCCTCGGCAGGGGGCGCCGGAACAAAGGACAAAGGCCCGGCTGTTGATGAGAAAGTCGTAAAAAACGCCCTTGCCCTTGTGAGGAGCGACCCCGGGAGATTTCGCATAAGAGGAGACGGCAGGTTCTCGGCGCGTATCGCCAGTGGGCAAGGCCCCATTGACGAGGCCCGATATGTATTGAAAGAACTTCTTCGCGGGTGTTATAGTGAAGACCAATGAACGGGTATCGCGGATGAGAAAATATCTGGCGTCCATATTTTTCATGCTCGCGGCGGTCTTTTTTCTGCCCGGCTGCCAGGGCCACGGCAACAAGACTTCAGGGGATGAGGTCATAATCAGCGTTGGCGGCAGGCCCATTACGCTCTCGCGTCTCAACGAGAGGGTGAAGAGGTACCTTGACGGCGCGGCGGCCACAAGCGCCGTAAGAAAAGACGTAGCCGCCGAGATGATAGAAGAGGAACTCGTCCTTGGCGAGGCCGCTCGTCTCGGCATCAGCGTAACCAGCGATGAACTCCGGGAAGAAGAGACGCGCCTCAGGGAAGAGGCCGGGGCCGATGGCTTCTACGACTCCATACGCGCGGCCTACGGCTCCACGGATAAGTGGAGAAAAGAACTCAGAAAAAGACTTGCCATACAGAAGACCGTCGAAAAGGTCATTGGCGCTGATATAAGCGTCACGAAGAAAGAGGCCCTCAAGTATTACGGCGGTCACAAGAAGGACTACGTTATCCCGGAGAAGGTCCACGCGAGGATGATAGTGGTAGCCACCGAGGAAGAGGCCCAGAAGGTCAGGAACGGGCTTACAAGGAAAAACTTCGCCGATAGGGCGAAGAAGGTCTCGCTCAGCCCCGAGGCAAGGGAGGGCGGGGACCTCGGGTTCTTTGGACGCGGAGAGATGCCCGAGGAGTTCGAAAAGGCGGTATTCGCACTCAAGCCCGGCCATATAAGCCCAATCATAAAGACAGAGTACGGCTATCACATCTTTCTTCTCGAATCCCGGTCAAAGGGCAAGCGTCTTTCTTTCAAGGAGGCCGCCCCGGAAATATATGAAAAACTCCGGCGCATGAAGAGAGAGGCCCGGTTCGAGAGGTGGATGGCGGCCATGAAGAAAAAAACAGTAATAGAGGTAAGGGAGGAATTTTTGTGATTAATCTTAAAAAGAGCGCGCCAGCCCTGCGGGGGGGCCTTGTCCTGCTCGTCCTGCTCTGCCTTATCCCGGCGGCTCCCGTCGGCGCAAAGGTGCTTGACAGGATAGTAGCCGTCATAAACGACGAGGTAATAACCCTCTCTGAACTCAAAGCCGCCGTGGCCCTTGCCAGGAGTTCGTTGAAAGACGAACCTTCGGGCAAGGCACGCAGGAAAATATCGAAAAAAAGGATACTCAGCGACCTTGTGAAAGAAAAACTCATAAAACAGGCCTCTGACAAGGTGGGCATAGAGGTGAGCGAGGAGGAGGTGGACAACGCCGTAAAGGAGATAAAGGACCAGAACGGCTTTTCGCAGAAGGAACTCCTTCTGGCCCTTGCCGGTAGCGGCCTTACCTATGAAGAGTACAGGACAAGGCTCAAGGAACAGATACGCTCCGTGAAGTTCATGGACATGAGGTTCCGCTCAAGGATAAACATAAAGCCCGATGAGGTGGATAACTACTACAGGCAACACATCGACGAGTTCTACGGCCCGCCCTCGTACAGGATCAGCGTCATCTTCATAGACGGCTCGGACAAAAAGAGATTGGAGAGGAGGAGCGGTAAGGTCCTGAGGGGTGTAAAGAGGAAAAAGCCCTTCGCGAGCCTCGCAAGGCTCTACTCCGACGACGAGAGCGCCACATCCGGCGGTGACCTTGGCTTTGTAAAGGCCGGGGAACTGGACGAGACCCTTGAGCGGGCCATACTCAAACTAAACGTAGGCGAGGTGAGCCCTCCCATAAAAAAACCAGAAGGCACTTACTTCGTAAAATTCGTGAAATACAGGGCCGGAGAGCCCACGCCCCTTAAAGACGTGCGCGGGGCCATATACAAGAGACTCTTTGACAGGACATTCAACGAGATGGTCAAGTCCTGGTTCGAGGAAGAGAAAAAACTCGCCAATATCGACATAAGGCTCTGAGCGTGACCAATAAACCAAAGATAGCCCTGACCATGGGAGACCCGGCTGGCGTGGGCCCGGAACTCGTGCTGAGGGCCGTGGCCGATAAGAGTGTCCTTGACCTTGCAAGGCCCGTAATATACGGCGCCGGGAGCGTGCTAAAAAAGGCCTCGCATCAACTCGACCTGCCCATGCCCGCGCCCTCCGCCATCTGCGAGGCCGCCTCTATGGACGCGGCCGGCCTTATCCCCGGCAGGGCCTGCGCCGAGGCCGGCCGCGCCATGATCGCCTGCATAGAGAAGGCAGTCCTCGACGCCCTCTCTGGAAAGGCGGCGGCAGTCGTCACCGCGCCCATAAATAAAGAAACCGCCCGCCTTGCGGGCTTTACCTTCCCCGGTCACACGGAATTCATCGCCCACCTCTGTGGCAAGGCCGCGCCGGTAATGATGCTCCGCGGACCAGCCCCCTCTGACCTCAAGGTGGCCCTTGTTACCACCCACATCTCCATAAAAGACCTGCCCGGTAGGATAACAAGAGAAAAGGTCCTTGAAACAATAAGGATAACGGCCCGCTCGCTCTCTAAACTCTTTGGTATCCCTGACCCGCGCATAGCCGTCGCGGGACTCAACCCCCATGCCGGAGAAGGCGGCATCTTCGGCGCTGAAGACAAGGAACAGATAGCCCCGGCAGTGAAACGCGCCCGTGAAGAGGGAATAAATGCCCGGGGCCCCCTGCCCGCGGATACGCTCTTCTACCGCGCGGTACGGAAAAAAGACTTTGACGCCATTGTCTGCATGTACCACGACCAGGGCCTTGGCGCACTTAAACTCCTGCACTTCGACGACGGCATAAACGTAACCCTCGGACTCCCCGTAATAAGAACCTCGCCCGACCACGGCACGGCATACGATATAGCCTGGCAGGGCAAGGCAAACCCCGAAAGCCTCATCTCGGCCATAAAAATGGCCGCAATGATGGCCAGAAACAGGGAAAAGACAGAGTAAGAAAGAAGGGTGGGGCGGGCTTTGCCCGCAAAAAAGAAAAAAGAAGAAAAGAAGGGGATGTGGGCGGGCTGCGCCCGCATATTAAAAGACCTTACTTTCTTTTTGAAAAAAGAAAGTAAGACAAAGAAAACCTCCCGCTTTCTTTTGGAAAAAAGAAAG
>CAYYJQ010000017.1:0-43371 GCA_964472295.1 uncultured Thermodesulfobacteriota bacterium
TTAGTAAGTAAGAGCGGTTTGGGCCTTATATTAAAGTTAGCATCAGGGCTGAGGGCTGTCAAGAAAGGCGCCGGTCCCTCTGATTCTTATTGGCCGTGCCTCTTTCTGCCGGAGAGCGCCAGCGCGGCCCCTGTCATTACCATGAGTATTTCTCTACCCCTCCTCACGAGGCTCATGGCAAGGCCCGCCTGAGGGGGCAGCCCGAGGAGCACGGCAATGGCGGCCTTTCCCGTCTCCTGCGTGCCCATGCCCGCGGGCACGGGCACTGCGGCGGCCACTATTATGGTGGCGCACTCGAAGAGCCCCGCGCCTATGAGGCCAAGCCCCTGGCCTCCCGTGCCTATGACGTGTGATATTGCCACCCACTCAAGGGCCGCGGATGCCCACATGCCAATGTAACACCCATAGGCAAGGACAGTCCGTCCGGGCGCGCGCTTGATCTCCTTTGAGGCCGCTACGTCTATATGGAGAAAACGCCGGAGGCCCCGGAGTTTTCGCGGCACGCGGTGCCTCAGGCGGTAGTACCCGCCAAGGAGTTCGCGCCCAACCCTGCTCCAGAGCACGATGAGCCACAAAAAGACAGTCATCACCGCCATGAGCACTGCGAGGATGATAAAACTTGAGCGCCAGGCCTCGCCCCCGAGCCCTCTCAGGGCCGCGCCGCAAAAGACAGAGAAGGCGAATGGCCCCACGGCGGCAACGTGAAGAAACTTTGCCGCCGCAAGGGCCATGAAGGAGGCATTGTTGCCCTCGCTCCGTGAAAGGGCTATGAGTTTGTATGGTTCGCCGCCTATGCCGCCCGTGGGCATGGCGTAGTTAAGGACCTCTCCTATGTAGCGCGTGCGGGCAAGGCTTGTAATCCCAGTGTACTTCCAACCGGCCTCACGGGGCCTTGTGCCAAGGAGCCAGAGCGCAAAGGTCCCAAGGCCCTGCTGGAGGGCATAGGCCCCCACAACGCCGAAAAAACCGGGCCACCAGCCGCGGGAGAGAGTGCCCCAGACCTCCGTGGGACCGAGGCGCCAGATGAGCCAGGCCCCGAGCAGGAGCCCGGCCCCAACGAGAACCCCCTTCAGGCCGCGGCCCCTGTGGTCCTTTTTCGGGCCCGAAGCCTGAGGAGTATTACCAGTGCCGAGTATATCCATGTGCCTATGGTTATTATCCAGAGAAAGCCGCCGAGCAAGTCCAGTATGGCAAGGGGAAAGAGGAGATAGGAAAAGTCCCGGCTCGTAAGGGCCTCCACTATCTTCTTGAGGCCGCTTCTCTTATTGGCCGGTTTTTGCTCTCTTCCCGTTGGCTTTAGAAGGGGCGAGACGGCTATTACGCTAACGAGGACACCGAGGATCGAAAAAAGGGCCAGCGCCCTCCATGGGCCAGGAACGCCCCCTGCCCTCTGGCCCATGGCGATACCGGCGAAGACGGCCATGTGCGTGAGGTTATCGGCGATAATATCATACCAGAAACCAGATGGGCTCGCCTTTAATAGGAGCCTCGCGAGTTCCCCGTCAACGCCGTCTATTATGGAATGGGCCTGAAAGAGCGCGGCCCCGAGGAGCCCCCAGAGGGCGCCCTTGCCCTGCGAGAAGGCAAGGCCGGCGAGGAGGCCGAGGACGAGGGTAAAAGTAGTGACCATGTTGGGCGTTACGCCGAAGCGCCAGAGACGGGTGCTTATAAAGAGGCTTATTTTCCTGTTTATGTGCCGGGCCATGAAACCATCGGCAGGCTTTACGAGAGATGCGTAGAGTTTTTTCTCGGCCACTTTCATGTCAGCAGGGGTGTCCACGTCCTGCCAGTACCCGGCATTGGTAAAGAGGGCCTTGAGTTTTTTTTCTTTCGCGAGGACGCCCATTATATCCGAGATGGAGGGCGAGGGGCCGGCCTTCTTGGCGGCCTTTTTCAGTAGGTCCGCCTCAAGGACGAACATGCCCGTATCAATGCCGTCGTACTCAGAAAGGTTCTTTCCTATGGAGCGGATAAGACCGTCGCCGCCCACCTTCACAAGGGTTGCGTCCCCGAGGTCTCCGGTGAAGTCTTCTTTTTTCTCTACTACGAGTAAGGGTGTCTTGTCCTCGGTAAAGTCCCTTATGGCGAGTTCAAGTCTTTCGGGGCTGAAGATATGGTCTGACATGAGGAGGGCGAAGGGCCCTCTAATGCCCTTGATGCCCGCAAGGAGGCTTACGCCGTTTGGTTCGCTGTAGCGGGGGTTTTCCACGAGGACGAGTTCAGAGCCCTTGGGCGTAAGGGCAGGGAGGCGTCCTCTCATGAGCCCGGCTTCGTGGCCGATGACAACGACAAAGCGGCTTATCCCCGCCTTTGACGCGCTCGCCATGACCCTTGCCATGAGGGGCACGCCCACAAGGGGCATGAGGGGCTTTGGAAGGGGGCTATCACCCCCCGGGCCTATTCGCGTGCCAAGTCCCGCGGCCACTATCAGAGCAGTGGAGACGCCTGGAGCCTCGTTGTTTTTTCCATTGTTTTTCATGTGAAATTAGGCTTTTTGCCCTTGAAGCCTTGTATTTTCAGTCACGGTGTTGCAATATGACATCCTGTATAATACGCGCGCGTCTGGTTTCCATCGTCTGGTATTCAGATGGGCCTTGTCATTTTTTATCAAGTCAGCGGAGGGGCCATAGCGCCGCGCCGCGCAAAAGATACCACAGAGCCCTGTAAAAGACAACTTGTTCAGGTCATGCCCTGAAGGGGCTTGAACCCTGTCCCGGGGTATACGAGAGAGCAGAGGAGGGTTAATTTTGGCGGATCAAAGAGAGAAGGCCGGGCTTACGGGCAGGGCTGTGTCCTGGTGGGTGACACTTGTCTGCCGGCACGCCTGGGTGACCGTTATAGCCTTCCTTATACTCACGGCCCTCTTGTTCAACTTTACCATACACCACATAGGCATAAACACCGATGCCTCGAAGATGATCTCCGAGAAGCTCCCCTGGCGTCAGACCTATCTATCATACAAGGAAAAGTTTCCCCAGTTCTTTGGCGAGATAGCCATAGTCATTGACGGCGATACGCCAGGGCTTGCCGAGGACGCCGCCGAGAGGCTCGAGGCGGCCCTGAAGAAAGAGACTAAACTCTTCAAGAGCGTTTACCGCCCCGGCGGGAGCGGGTTCTTCCGCCGCAACGGGCTCCTTTATCTCGGCACGGAAAAACTCGAGGACCTCTCTGACCACCTTGCCGAGGTCCAGCCCTTTCTCGGCAAACTCATGGCAGATGAGAGCCTTGGCGGGTTCTTCTCCATGCTCGGCACCGCTATGGAGGCCGTGGAAAAGGGCGATGTTGGCGAGGAGTTCGAGTTGAGGCCCGTGCTTGACGGCGTGGCCCGGGCCGCACGGGCAACAGAAGAGGGCCGTTTCTACCGTCTCTCATGGCAGGACCTCATGCTCGGCACGAAGAGCAAGCCATCGGAGAGGAGGAGGTTCATAATAGTCCAGCCGCGGCTTAACTTTTCGGAGTTATTTCAAGGCGAGGCCGCCATGCAGAGGATAAGGACCCTTGCGAGGGAACTCTCCCTTGACTCCTCCCACGGCGTGCGCGTGCGCCTTACGGGCTCTGTGGCCCTTGCCAACGAGGAGTTCAAGAGCGTAAGCCAGGGCGCGGGGCTCGCGAGCATCGCGGCCTTTATCGCCGTATGTGTTATCCTATTCCTGGCGCTTCGGAGCCTTACCATGCTCGTGGCCTCCATGCTGACGCTCCTTTGCGGCATCATAGGCACTGCGGCCTTTGGAGCGGCAGCAGTGGGAAAACTCAACATGATTTCAATGGCCTTTGCTGTTCTGTACATTGGTCTTGGAATCGACTACGCAATACACCTCTGCCTTCGCTACAGGGAACTCGTCTTCGAGGGGCACTCACACATTGAGGCCATGAGAATGGCCGCCGGGGACGTTGGGGCGTCTCTTGTCCTCTGCACCATAACAACGGCCGCCGGGTTCTATTCATTCATCCCCACTGCCTACTCCGGCGTCTCGGAACTTGGGCTCATATCAGGAACGGGCATATTCATAAGCCTCTTCATAAGCCTCTCTTTTCTTCCGGCACTTATTTCGCTTCGGCCCCTTCGGCCCCGGGTTGGTGTTTCCCCGGTAAAGAGAGGTGTGCCCCCTTCAGGCGGTTTGATGGAAAGGGCCCGCGCCCGGCGCTTTCCCATACTCATTGTGCTTACCCTCATTGGCGCTGGCTCGGCGGCGCTCCTTGGCTGGGTGCGCTTTGACGGTAATCCCATGAACCTTCGAGACGCCTCCATGGAGTCTGTGGCCACCTTTAACGAGCTCATGAGAGAGCCCGGCTCATCTCCCCTTACAATAGTGGTTGTAAAGGAAAAAGGCATGGATGTAGCCGGAAGCGTAAAGAGGCTGAAGGCCCTCTCGGTGGTGGACAAGGCAGTGAGCATAGACGACTTTGTCCCAAAGGGCCAGGACGAGAAGCTCGATATAATAGAAGAGATCTCCATGCTCATGGGGCCGGACCTCGAGGCCGCGGGCTTTGAAGGCCCTGCCAATGCTCATGTGAAAGGCGGCACGGCGCGCTTTGGGGCCATAAGGGACCTTGAGGCCGCTCTTGAAAGGTACGCCGCCTCGGATGCCGTAAGGCCCAATGAGAGGGCCGCGGCGGAGGGCGCCCTTGGCGCCATGAGGGGCATGGTGAAACAACTTGAAAGGACAGACCCAACTAAGAGGGAGCATATGCTCGGGGAGTTTGAGCGGTCCATCCTTGCCGGCCTTCCCGCAAGGCTCGCCCTTCTTCGGGAATCGCTGGAGGCAGGGCCCGTGGAATTTTCCGACCTTCCGCCAGACCTTGTGGAGCGCTGGGTGGGGCGCACCGGCGAGAGGCTCATAAAGGTCTTTCCAAAAAAGAACATATCAGACCCCCGTAACCTCGCCGAGTTCGTAGCGGCCGTCCGGGGCATCGAACCCCATGCCACGGGCCTGCCCGTTGTAATCGCCGAGTCGGGCCACACCGTGGTTCACGCCTTCAGGCAGGCCTTTATCTACGCCCTCATATTCATCATAATAATACTCCTTCTCCTCCTTCGTGACATAAAGGACACGGCCCTTGTACTCCTGCCCCTTGTATACGCGGGCATACTCACCGGAGGGGCCACGGTCCTTCTGCACATACCCTTCAACTTCGCCAATATCATTGCATTGCCGCTATTTCTCGGCATAGGCGTTGATAACGGCATACACGTGGTGCACCGCGCGCGCACGAACCCGAGAGGACCCGCATCGCTCTTGAGTTCAAGCACATCGAGGGCCGTGCTCTACAGCGCCATTACCACCATAATAAGTTTCGGCGGCCTCGCGTTCTCAAGGCACAGGGGCATGGCGAGCATGGGGCACCTTCTTACAGTTGGGATTATCCTTACGGTCCTCTCAACGTTATTCGTGCTCCCACTTCTCCTTGGTGGAAGGGATGATAATAGTGTGTAGGGGGGAGACGCGCCGGCAGGACGCCCTCTGGCAGGTGGTCATATATACATTGTATGGATGGGCTGGGGAGATAAAAGGGGTGAGGAAAGAACTAATCCCTACTCTTCCTCGTAGGCGGCAATCTTTTTGTCAAGTTTTCTTATGAGGCCGTTGTAGTTCTTCTTTCTCAGTATGTAGGTGTACTGGGCGCGCTTCAGGGAGAGGTCACTCACGCCGTTTACCACTACGTTTATGACACGCCACTGGGTGCCCCGTTTCTTTAGGACATAGTCCATGTGTATGACCTCGCCGTCGGCCTTTGTCAGCTCCGAGCGCACGAGGAGGCGGGACCTCTTGAGGGGTTTACTGGAGACAACACGGAATTTTTCTCCGCCATAACCGTCAAAGCGCGCGGCATAGGTGGAGATGCTGAGCACCGTGAACTTTTCCGTAAGTTCCTTTCGCTGGTCTTCGTTAAAGGTCTTCCAGAGCCTGCCCACGGAGTAGCGGGTTATGGTCCTGAAGTCAAAGGTATCCTCAATAACTGGTTTCAGTATCTCGTACCGGCCCTTGTAGCCAAGTTGTTTCGCCTCTTTCATTACCGAGACAAGGGTCTTGTCGAGTGTGTTGATGATTTCTTCGGCCTTATGGAGGTCATCGGCGCCGGCCCGGCCAAGGCATGAAAAGGAGATAACGAGGACAATGAGGGTGATAATGCCTATCCGTCTGTCCGTCCTGCTGAAACCCATCTCAGGTACCGCTCCTCCAAGTATTGTTCTTATATTGCGCCTATGGTAAGAAACCCCTTAATGGTGTATAGTATATTACAGAATCAGGTACTTGGCAAGGGGGCTCCGGCGCCATGAGGGGGTTGGTGGCAAGCGCAGGTATATTATACTTTGCAGGCCTTTTGTCCTGTAAGTCATGCAGTGTTCAGTAGGGTGTTTCCTTTATAGGGAGGCTGGTTTATTCAGAGGTTTTTTTTAAGATTTTTAAGATAAAGAAAGGTGGTGGACCATTGAAGAAGATACTGGCGGCTCTAATGACCCTATGTTTTCTCTCGCTGTTCTTCTCTCCATCAAGTGTCAGGGCGGGCGAGATGACGGAGCGAATACGGACCACCGTGGACAGGGCCCTTGGCGTGCTCAGGGACCCTGCCTTGCAGGGCGAGGCCCACAAGAAAGAGCGCAGGGAACGCATACGCGCCTCAGTGGAAGGCACTATTGACTTTGAGGAGATGACGCGACGCTCCCTTGGCGTACACTGGAGAAAGAGGACGCCGGAAGAGAGAAGAGAGTTCGTCCACCTCTTCAGCGATCTCCTTGAGAATTCCTATATATCCAAGATAGAGCAACAGACTGACGAAAAGGTATACTACACTGACGAGAGGGTAAACAAGAAGGGTACGCGCGGGCTCGTAAAGACAAAGGTCGTCACAAGCAAGGACACTGAGATACCCATATTCTACAGGATGATGAAGAAAGAAGGCAGATGGGTGGCCTATGACATAGTAATAGAGGGCGTAAGCCTTGTGAGCAACTACAGGACGCAGTTTGGAAAGATAATCCGCAGTTCTTCCTACGAGGACCTTGTAAAGACACTCAGGAAGAAGGTAAAAAACATACGCACTGACCCCTGAGCCGGTTTTGCCCTACGGTTTTGGCGGATGGGTTGAAAAAGACACTTCGTAAGAAGGTTAAGATCATAGGTACTGACCCCTGAGCCGGTTTTTCCCAAATGCATTGGCTGGTGGGCAGGACCCTTTGAGAAAGGGTTAAAAGATACGCACCGACCCCTGAGCCGGTTTTTGTTGTAAAGCAGATTCCTGGACTTCACCCGCGCCCCACCTGCCCGGTTCACCTGACGAGGTAATGAGTTTCGATTACCCGGGTATGGCGCAAAAGAATACTTGACAAAAATAATAAGGTATATTAAATTTAGATGATACGGCACAGGACCGCCTTTTACATTACAGGGAGAGGTTGGGAAGGCCTTGACGTCTGGTTCGCCTTCAAGGGCGCGGAAGGCCGGGTTTTTTCTCTACATATTTTTTAACTATGAGACTATCAACAAAAGGACAATACGCCGTCAGGGCCATGGTGAGTCTTGCGCGGCACAGGGGCGATGCCCCGGTATCCCTCAAGGATATATCCGAGCATGAGGGTATTTCGCTCTCATACCTCGAGCAACTCTTTGTAAAACTCAGGAGGGGCCATATCGTAAGGAGCGTGCGCGGCCCCGGAGGCGGGTACATTCTTGCAAGACCTTCTTCGGACATAAGCGTGGGAGAGGTCATCTCCGTGGTGGAAGAGCCCCTTAACCCCGTTGCCTGCCTTGACAAGGATTCCGCGGGTTGCGAGCGGGCCGCCACGTGCTCGACGCAGGCGGTATGGAAGGGACTTGCCGGGAAGATAGCGGAATTTCTCGGGTCTATCAGCATAAAAGATATTACAGAAGACGCAAAGCCGCGGTCTCTCTGAGACCCGGCACAGAGTAGAGAGGACACTGAAAGGAGGTCTGTACTGACTTGAATAAGAAAATATACGTAGACCATAACGCAACGACGCCGCTGGACCGCGAGGTCCTTGAGGAGATGCTCCCCTTCCTGCAGGACGACTGGGGAAACCCATCGAGCGTGCACTGGGCCGCGAGGGGACCAAAGTCCGCCCTTGACCAGGCAAGAGAGCGCGTGGCAGCGCTCCTCAATGCCGCGCCCCTTGAGATAGTCTTCAACTCAACGGGCACAGAGGGCGACAACCACGCCATAAAGGGCACCGCCCTTGCAAGAAAGAACAAGGGCAACCATATAATAACAACAGTAGTCGAGCACCCCGCGGTCCTCAATACGTGCAAGTACCTTGAAAAAGAGGGCTTCGAGGTCACATACCTCAATGTGGACAAGATGGGTATGCTGGACCTCGATGAACTCCGCGCGGCCATCAGGCCCGAGACCATTCTCATTACCGTCATGTACGCCAATAACGAGACAGGCGTTATCTTTCCGATTAACGAGATAGGCGAGATAGCGAAGGAAAAGGGCATAACCTTTCACAGCGACGCTGTTCAGGCAGTTGGAAAGATTCCCATTGACGTAAAGACCCTCAAGGTGGACCTCCTGACCCTATCGGGACATAAACTCTACGGCCCCAAGGGCACGGGCGCCCTCTTTGTAAGGCGCGGCGTGCGCCTCGTGCCTCTCCTTCACGGCGGCCATCAGGAGAGAAACCGCCGGGGCGGCACGGAGAACGTTGCCGGCCTCGTGGGCCTTGGCAAGGCCTGTGAACTCGCGGGAACGCATATGGACGAATCCGTGGCCCATATGAAGGCCCTTCGCGACAGGCTCGAAAGGGGCCTCATGGAGAAGATACCTGACATCAAGGTGAACGGCGACCCTGAGAAGAGGCTCCCCAATACGGCCAACATAAGTTTCGAGTACGTGGAGGGCGAGTCACTCCTTCTGAACCTCGACATGCTCGGAATAGCGGCTTCAAGCGGCTCGGCCTGCACCTCAGGGAGCCTTGAGGCAAGCCACGTTCTTCTTGCCATGAGCCTCTCGCACGAGATGAGCCACGGCTCCGTAAGGTTCAGCCTCGGCAGACACAACACCGAGGAGGAGATAGACTATATAATAGAGAAAATGCCTCCCATAGTGGAGCGCATGAGGAGCATGAGCCCCCTGTACGCAGGGACCAAATAACAACCATAGCCATGGGAGAAGGCGTGACATGTACAGTGAAAAGGTAATGGACCACTTTACAAACCCCAGGAATGTCGGGGAGATAGAAAAACCAAGCGGCGAGGGCACTGTGGGAAACCCGGCCTGCGGCGACATAATGAAACTTACCATCAAGGTCGAGGACGAGAAGATAACTGACGTCAAGTTCAAGACCTTTGGGTGTGGCGCGGCCATTGCCACGAGTTCCATGGTAACTGAGCTCGTAAAGGGCAAGAACCTCGACGAGGCCGAGCACATCTCCAACGACACGGTGGCCGAGGCCCTTGACGGACTCCCGCCCGTGAAGATGCATTGTTCCAACCTTGCCGCCGACGCCCTGCACGCCGCCATAGAGGACTACAAGAAGAAACACGAAGGCGAAGAGTCAGCGAAGTAAGCGCCCAGGGGTCTTTCGTGGTCATTACAATCCCTCCTGCGCCCCCTATATGGGGCGCGGGAGTTTTTTTGTCTCCATCAAGGGTGGTTTACTCTCCTTAAATGGCGGCAGACACTTTCGCCGCGGCAGGTCTTGTACGGACAAGTCCAGTGAAAAAAAGACTTAATCCATCTTTAGTCCTACCCATTGGGCCGGCATTTTAATATAATATTCCTTTATGTGTCCCGTAACAAGGCATCGTTGGAACTGGCAAGAGGCCACTGGACAGACGGCAATGAATAAGATGAATAAGAAGAGAGAAAGAGTGGTAGTGGCCATGAGCGGGGGTGTTGACTCGTCCGTGGCCCTCGCCGTGCTCAAGGAGCAGGGCTATGATTGCGTGGGCGTCTCCATGCAGCTCTGGGATTACTCTGAAAAGGACAAGGGCGGCGCCTTCGGCGCCGTTGCCGGAGGGTGCTGCTCCCTTGAGGACCTCAATGACGCGCGGCGCGTGGCCGGCTCCCTTGGGGTCCCCTACTATGTCCTTAATATGGAGGACATCTTCAGGCGCGAGGTCGTGGATTACTTCACAGGGGCCTATTTGCGCGGACAGACTCCCAACCCCTGCATAAAGTGCAACGAGGTCCTGAAATTCCGCGCCCTTCTCTCCAAGGCCCGGGCCCTCGGGGCCTCCTATCTCGCCACTGGCCATTATGCCAGGATTGGTTATATTAACGGCCAGCCCCGGCTCTTCAAGGGCGTTGATCCTGCAAAGGACCAGAGTTATTTTCTCTTTACCATGACAGGGCAACAGCTTCGCGGCACGATCTTTCCCCTTGGCGAGATGACCAAGGATGAGGTGCGCGCCAAGGCCCGGTCCCTTGGTCTGCGGACCTCGGACAAGAAAGAGAGTCAGGAGATATGCTTTGTCGAGGGCGGGTCCTATGGCGAGTTCATCTCCGCCAGTCTGGATGGCGCCGGGGATGGCTCCCCTCTTGCCCCTGAGGTGAGAGGGCGTCACGGAGATATTACAGACCGTGACGGCAGGGTGCTTGGAAGGCACGGGGGACTATTTAATTACACCATAGGACAGAGAAAGGGTCTTGGTCTCTCGGGCGGGCCCTTTTATGTGACAGAGATAGATGTCCTGAATAACCGTCTTGTCGTGGGGCCCGCGGATGGGCTCTACGCCCGGGGCCTCAGGGCCGCGGGACTTGTCCTTACAGGCGGGGCCTTGCCCGAAGACCTTGCCGGCCCTGGAATCACTGCGCGCATTCGCTACCGCTTCGAGGGTGCCCCATGCAGGGTTGAGACCAGGGCGGGCGGTGGTGTTGTCGTAAGGTTTGAGGAGCCACAGAAGTCCATTACGCCGGGGCAGGCCGTTGTCTTCTACTGCGGCGACGGGGTCCTTGGAGGCGCGTGGATAGAGGAGGCCATGGCATGAAGACCTTCTGCGTCACCACCCTTGGGTGCAAGGCCAACCAGTACGATACATCGGCATTGGAAGAGGGGCTTGCCTCCACCAATGGTCTTCGCGAGGTGGACTTTCCGGGGCCCGCCGATGTCTGCGTAATAAATACCTGCACAGTTACGGCATCCTCGGACGCCCAGTCGCGGCAACTCATACGCCGGGCAAGAAGGGAAAACCCCGAGTCCGTGGTAATCGTCACGGGCTGTTACGCCGAGGTCTCGCCAGATGGTCTTCGAGGTCTCGAAGAGGCCGACTACATACTCGGCAACAGCGCCAAGGCCGATATAGGCGAGTATGTGAAGATGGGCAGGAGAGAGGGCGCGCCCCTTGTCGTCTCCTCTCCTGCCAGCGGGGGCGTGCCATGGTCCCTCAGGTCAAGGTCCGCCTCTGGCAGGACGCGCATGAACCTCAAGATACAGGACGGCTGCGACAGGAAGTGCTCGTACTGCATAATACCGAGGGCGCGCGGGGCCTCAAGGTCTCTGCCTGTGGAGACCATACTTTCAGAGGTAAGAGACCTTGCAGGGAAGGGGTTTAAGGAGATAATACTTACTGGAATACACCTTGGGGCATGGGGCTCTGATCTGCCGGGGCGCCCCGGCCTTTGCGGCCTCTTAAAGATGCTGATAAAGGAGGGCCTTCCCTGCAGGTTCAGGATAAGTTCCCTTGACCCCGACGAGGTTACGGACGAACTCATGGAGATTATGGCGGGCTCCGGCGGCTCCATATGCAGCCACCTGCACCTTGCCCTTCAGAGCGGAGATGACGGCATACTCCAAAAGATGCGAAGGACGCATGATGCCGCGCTCTTTAAAGAGAAGGTCATCGCGCTTACTTCGCTCATTCCGGGCATATCCATCGGCGTTGACGTAATAGTCGGCTTTCCGGGAGAGGGAGAGGCGGAGTTCATGAAGACATATGCGCTCCTTGAGGGCCTTCCCGTGGCATATCTCCACGTATTCCCCTTTTCTCCCCGGCAGGGGACAGTGGCCGCGGACATGAGCGGAGAGGTGCCCGCGCGTATCATAAAGAAACGCTCCGCCCTCCTTCGGGACCTTGGAGACGAGAAGAAGAGGGCCTTTTACAGTAGTTTCATGGGGAGCCGGGCCGAGGTCCTCGTGGAGGGAGTGCGCGGAAGGGAGAGGGGGCAGGAGAGGGGGCTTTTACGCGCAAGGACATCCAACTACATACCAGTGCTACTTGAGCCCGGAACATACGCTGTAGAGAACGAGTTCATTACCCTTGAACTCAAGGGACCGGCCACAATAAAGGGTCTCATGGCAGGGCCTTTTACATCTTTGAGGCCCGCGCGCAGGGCAGGGGGGAGAAGATGAGCGAACCGCGCGTCACGGCCTTCATGAGGGGATACCTTGAGAGGCTCGAAAGGTTCAACGCCTCGCTGGACCCGCCTTTTTCCGACATGGACCTCCTGCGAGAGGTCTTTACCCATAGTTCCTTTCTTAACGAGGCCGCGGGCCGCGCCTCTGAGTTTCCGTCCTCCGGGTTTTCTTCCAATGAAAGGCTCGAGTTTCTCGGCGACGCCGTGCTCGGCGCGGCCATTAGCCATTTGCTCTTCAAGGAATACCCCGCCATGCCCGAGGGCGGGCTTACGCGCCTGAGGGCGCGCCTTGTGAACAGGCGCGTCCTTGCCGGCCTTGCCCAGAAACTGGGCCTCGGGGACCACCTTCTCATGGGCCGGGGCATGGCCGCCTCCGGCGGGGCGGCCAACGAGAGAATACTCGCGGGGCTCTTCGAGGCATTTCTCGGGGGCAGATACCTTGAAGAGGGTTTTGACGCCCTCCTTGCCCGTGTCATCGGCCTCTTTAAACCCCTTGTGGAGGACGCGGCCACGGAGCCCGGTTACTTTGACTATAAGCCCGAACTACAGGAGATGACGCAGAGGCTCTTCAGGGAGATGCCTGAATACAGGGTCACGCGCCAGAGCGGCGCGCCCCATGAGAGGGCCTATAAAGTGGAAGTCTCGGTGAGGGGAAGGGTCATGGGCAGGGGCACAGGAAAGAGCAAGAAAGAGGCCGAGCAGGCCGCGGCAAAAGAGGCTATCGCCGGGATTGGCAGGGGGAGCGGGGAAAAACCCCTGGGTAATAAAGAGACGCAGAGCCCATGAGCAGAAGACTCATCATACCCTTTTTCATACCCTTCAGGGGGTGTCCCGCTATCTGCGTCTACTGCGACCAGAAGGCCATGACAGGGGAGAGGGGCCTTCCCTCTTCAGGCGGGATAAGGGAGAAGATAGAGGCCTATCTTGACTCATGGAAGGGAGGCGGCGCCGGAGAAGTCGCCTTCTACGGCGGGACCTTTACGGCCATGGACCTTTCAGACCAGGCCGCCTGTCTCGCGCCTGTAGAGGGGTTTATCGAGGATGGGCGCATTGACGGCATAAGGGTCTCAACGAGGCCGGACTGCCTATCGCCGCCCATAGCGGCCTTTCTCAGGGAGAGGGGCGTCCGTACGGTGGAACTTGGCGCCCAGTCCATGGACAACGGCGTACTCGAACTAAGCGGCAGGGGGCACGGCGCCAAGGATACGGCCAATGCCGTAAGGATATTAAGAGAGGCAGGGCTAAGCGTTGGTATCCAGCTCATGCCCGGCCTTCCGGGCGATGACCGGGCCACGTCGCTTCGCACCGCGCGCAGTGTGATAGACCTTGGCCCTGATTTTGTCCGCATATATCCCACAGTGGTCATGAAGGATACGGCCCTTGAGAAGATGTATCGCGAGGGCTCGTACAGCCCCTGGGAAATGGACGAGATGCTTGAGGTCTGCACGGAGATGGCCGAGGCCTTCCTTGGCGCGGGCATCAGGATAATACGCATGGGGCTTCAGCGCACAGACGACCTTGTGCAAGGCATAGTCGCCGGCCCCTACCACCCGGCATTCGGGGACCTTGTGAAGGGGCGTCTTCGCGGCGCATGAGGAATAATTAGGAGTTAAGGCTGTTTTTTTCTCGTGAAAAAAGGTATACTACAAAAAGCAATGCCCCTTGAGCACTACCACATGAAGAGGAGGAGAAGATGAAGAAGATACTGATAGCCTTCTTTTTTGTTGCCCTTGTAATGAGCAGTCAGACGTCCTTTGCCGTGGAACGCCACGAGGAGCCATCCGATATGGGCGTAGTCGTGGATGTCCTTTTCCTCAGGCCCGCAGGAGCGGTCATGCTTGTTGCCGGGGTGGGTGTATTTATAGCGGCCCTTCCGTACTCGATTATTACCAATTCTCTTGACGATACTTCGGATGTCCTTCTGAAGAGGCCCTTTGAGTACCTCTTCATAAGGGACGTGGGCGATATTTAATTCCGCGGGGGTCTACAGACCTAAAGGACGGGAGTAGAGCCGATTTTATGGGCTGATGGCGGGCACTGCATGAAATTCGTCCACGCGCCGCACTCGTAGAGAGGAAGATTGAGTATCCTTGCAGTAAAAGCGCGGCACCCGTCCCTACTCCCTTTTCCAGTTTCCCCCCCCTTTTACCTCATCCTACCCATCCAGGGATGATTCAGGAAAATTGATGGTAAAGGCAGTGCCTTTATTGAGCGAGGTCTCTACGTCTATCGTGCCCTTGTGTCTTGATACAATCCTGTAGGTTACATAAAGGCCGAGGCCAGTGCCTATTCCCACGGGTTTCGTGGTGAAGAAGGGGTCGTAAATATGATTGATAAACTCAGGCGGGATGCCGGGGCCTGTGTCCGAGACCACGGCACTGATGCGCCCGGCGCCCGTTGAGCAGCCGAGCCTCAGGGTACCGCTCCCGTCCATGGCCTGCACGGCATTCAGGATCAGGTTGATGAAGACCTGCTGTATCTCGCCCTCGTTCCCTGCAATTTGGCAGCCTTCCTTTAGGTCTTTCACGACCTCGATGGGGCTGAAGGATATGGAGTGGCGGGCCATCTTGAGCGACCTCTCCATTACTCCGGCGAGGTCAAAGAGGGTGTCTGATTCGTTCGTGGCGGCCCTTGAGTAGGCCGAGAGTTCGCGTACTATGTTGGCGGCGTTCGTGGCGTATTTTATAATATCAGCGCTGTATTCCTTTATGGTCTCAAGGTCATCCTCGTCTCTTATGGCCTCGGCCATGCCGAGCACCCCGGCAAGGGGGTTGTTTATCTCATGGGCTATGCCGCTTGCCAGAGTGCCAATCCCCACGAGTTTCTCGGCCTGCATGAGTTTGAACTGAAGCCTCTTTTCCTCGGATATGTCCTTTCCTATGGCAACGGCGCCTATTACCCTGCCAAGGTCATTTACCATCCTTGATATGGTAAGGTTGATGTAGACGAGTTGGCCCGTCTTTGTCCTTAATACGGCCTCCCTGTTATTTAGAGACTCAGGTCCCTTGAGTCCGCCCATCCACTGGCCGAGGACCTCGTTGGAAGGGGACCTGTCCTCGAAGAGAAGGGACGCGGGTTTGCCCGAGAGTTCCTTTTTGGTGTACCCGAGGAGGTTCTCGCCCTCGCGGTTGAACTCCACGATGGAGCCCGACCTGTCCGTTGTCACGATGAGGGCCTTTGAGTTGTCGAGAATCATCTGCAGGTAGGTGCTGATGCCGTTGAGTTCCCTAACGGTCCTCACCATGTCAACGGCCTTTTTCAACTCCCTTGATGTCCCGGCACTCTCACGCTTAGCCATATACCCTGAATCTCTCCAGCCACCTGCCCTCGCCCAATGCCTCGCTCTTGAGGACGATGTCGTTCATGTTCTCAAGGAAGACCTTTACTATCTCGGGGTCAAGTTGCGAGCCCGAGACCCTCTTCATCTCCTCCACTATCTCCTCGATGGCAATGCCCTTTCTGTAGGGCCGGTCATTGCTCATGGCGTCATAGAGGTCCGCCGCCGAGATTATCCGCGCTCCAAGGGGAATCTCCCTGCCCGTGAGGCCCGAGGGGTATCCGCTCCCGTCGAAGTTCTCGTGGTGAGAGACGATTATCTCGGCAACGCTCTCCATGAGGGGTATGCCCTTTAGTATCTTCTTGCCGAGCTCTGGGTGTATCCTTACGTGCTCCTTCTCTTCCTCGCTGAGGGGCCCCCGTTTGTTGAGCACCCTCTCGTTGACGCCTATCTTTCCTATGTCGTGGAGCATGGAGGCGTACTCAAGGAGTTCAAGGCGTTCCCTGTCAAGGCCCATTATCTTTCCAATCTCCACGCAGAGCCAGCGCATACGGTTACAGTGACCCCTTGTGTGGCGGTCCTTTGCCTCGATGGTCTCGGCAAGGACGTTCACGAACCTGAAGTTCATGGATTTGAGTGTGCCGTAGGCCTTCATGAGTTCCGCGCTCCTGTTGCCAAGATCCTCGGTGCTCCTGGTCACCTTCTGCTCAAGGAGTATCTGGTAGCGCCTGTTCTCACGTTCAAGACGCCTGTTCTCAAGGAGGAGTCTTCTCCTTGAGAAGGCCTTGTGGACAACGCCCATGAGGGCGTCCTTTGTGACGGGTTTCATTATGTAATCAAAGGCGCCGCGCTTCATTACGTCAATGGCCATGGCCACCTCGGTAAGGCCCGTTAGCATGATGACGGGAAGGGTCTTCATGTGTATCCTTACATAGTCCAGCACCTCAAGGCCGCTCACCACGGGCATCTTTATGTCCGAGATGAGTATCTCGGCGCGGCTCTCCTTGAGGTCCTCGAAGACTCCGGCGCCGCCGGCAGAGGTGATGACATGGTAACCTTCCTTTGAAAGGTGCGTCTTAAGAACTTTTCTAACCGCTTCCTCGTCATCTATGACAAGTATCCTTCCGGCCATGCCTGTACCTGGTCCTCTTGTTAAAGGTTATGCCGCAAGGGCCGCTCTCTTCTTATTAAGGCGGGTTGCAAAGGCACCCGGCCCTGATGACATAAAGAAGAGGTCTTGCCTTGGGAGGCCCCGAATAATCAAGACTTTCCTTAGTATACTAACTGCAAGATTACTGCCAGCGGAGCGTGCGAGTATGTAACCTAAGGCACTGACACTGGCCGTCACCTGAGAGAGAAGTTATATATGCCCAGTCGTTGCCCGCTTAGATGCAAGAGTGGGCGATGGGAGTGGGAAGGCTTGTTCTTTTAGAGAGCCATGGCCTTAATACTATGTTTTTTTGATTTTTTTACTGAAAAAAGGCCTGGTAAGGGGTAAAATGGGGCGTAATCCGCCTCTGGCTCATCTGGCGCAGGTCCTGCGCCCTGGCGAAGGAAGAATTATCCGGCTCTGGAGGGTCCTAAAGATGACGATGACGGAAAAACTCGATGCCCTGGAGGCGAAGATAAAGAGGCTCAAGCAGGAGTATGAGCAGTACTTCTTGCATATACTGAAGCGCGAGCCTGTTATGCTTAAAAAAGAGGTGCAGGCCCTTATCCTCCGTTATACGAATACGCCCATCAATAATACTGCCGACCAGTTCAGGCTTAATTGCCTTCTTTCACGGTTCAACTCATACAGGCAGTACTGGGTGCGCACGCTCCGTGCCATTGACGAGGGTGTATACATGCGAAGGGCCGAGTCAGGCCCCCTCTCTCCGTCCATCCACGCGGCGCCGGAAGCGCCCTCTGTACCATCCGAGGCGGGGCGCTCACGGCCCGGCGGGGCCTCTCCTTTCGAGAGGGGGGCTGAGAAGCAAAGGCCCCGGGGCGGTGGTGAAGACCTCTCGACCTTATACAATGAGTATATCGAGGCGCAAAGAAGGCACAATACAGGCGTAAAGGGTCCGAGCCGTGAAAAATTCGAGGCCACCATCAGGAAGGCGAGGGAGAAGATTGAGAAGACCTATGATGTGCGCGATATTGACGTGCGGGTTATTGAGAAGAACGGCCAGGTAAAACTGGTCATAAAGCCCTCTGACGTAAAGGTCGGCTGACTCTTCAGCGCCGCCCCGTGGCGGCGCAAGACCCCCTAATATGAAATCCAGAAAAACAGTCTTTGTCTTTGGCCTGGCTTCGTTCTTTAACGACCTTGGCTCGGACATGATATACCCTGTCTGGCCCCTCTTTGTGACGGTCTTTCTGGGGGCGGACATGGCCGTGCTTGGCCTCATAGACGGCCTCGGCGACGCCGTTGTCTCCGTGGCAAGGGCGGGCTCTGGATATGCCTCGGACAGGCTCGGGAGGAGAAAGGTCTTTACCATTTGTTCTCTTCAACTTTTTTGCGGGTTTTCTGTGTAGGAAGCGGCCCGGACTTGGGCGGCTCATCTGTCGTTGGAAGGCTTGAGAGAAGCATGAGCAGGAAAGATAAAAAAAGGTGTTGCGCTCTTTATCTTCCTGATATATATTAGTTATCATTCAATTGTCCTGCTTTTCCCCCGTAAAGGCCGATATTTTTCATGCCCTTTTCTTCGACCACGGCGGGTGAGATGTGTTTTTCATATTTCAAGAGCCTGATTCCCATGTTCTCGCGCTACCGGGCAAAAACGAGATTTTTTCTTAACTGGAGGAAGAGTTGAAGAAAGAGATGTATCTAAAGGAGCCTTTCCTTGGAGGGGGGGGAGAGTCATTGGAGATAGAGAGTATCAAGAAGGTGTACGCGGCTTATTCCAATGTATATGACATGCTTTTCAAGAGGTTTTTTTATCCAAGAATACGTAACGCCATAACCTCGATGGACATAAAGCCCGGCGAGCGCATACTTGACGTAGGCGTTGGCACGGGTCTTTCCTTTTCCGTCTTTCCGAGGCACTGCAAGGTGGTGGGAATAGACCTATCGAGAGAGATGCTGAAAAAGGCGAAGAAGAAGATAGATGATAACCATCTTGATAATATAAACGTCCTCAGCATGGACGCCATGAGCGTGGGTTTTGCCGATAACTCCTTTGACAAGGTCTTTCTCTCCCATGTGGTTACCGTTGTGCCAGACCCCTACAGGGTGATGCAGGAGGTAAAGCGGGTCTGCAAGAAAGACGGCGTCGTGGTGGTTGTGAATCACTTCAAGAGCAAGAACCCCTTTATAGAGCTCTGCGAGAAGTGGATGAACCCTGTCTGCAAGAAGATAGGCTGGAGGTCCGACCTCTCGCTTAACGAGTTTGTGAGAAACGCGGGGCTCAAGGTGACAAGGCAGTACATGCTGAAGAAGATAGACTTCTGGCATATAGTCTTCGCCACCAACGAGAAGTAGTATCCCGGCCTTCGCGTCCTCCGGGGCGGTTCATGCCAACAGGCGGCAGGCCGGCGCCGGGAATGGCCCCGTGGTTTTATTGACCTCGGCGGCCTCGGAGGGAGGCCGCCCGTCCCTTCACTGCACGTCCCTTTTCTGAATTATGCCAGGCTCTTTGCCTTGGCTTCAATGACGCCTTGCATATCAAAGATACCATAAACCCCGAAAGATACAGCCTCAGGCCCATGACACCGGCGGACCTCGACGAGGTTCTCTCCATAGAGAGGTCGTCCTTTGCCATGCCATGGACAAGGGACCAGTTCGAGCGGGAGATAGAGAACCCCATATCCCGTCCCTATACGCTCATGGTCGAGGACGACGAGGGAAAGAAGATCCTCGGGGCCTACATAATTTTCTGGATCGTCTACGGCGAGGCGCATATACTTGACCTTGCCGTGCGTCCCGGCCTAAGGCGAAGGGGCATTGCCACGTGGCTATTTGAGCGGGTCATGGATATGCTCCGTGATGCCTATGTGGGTGGTGCCTTTCTGGAAGTGAGAAAATCAAATAAAGCGGCCATAAGGCTTTACAGGAAGTTTGGCTTCAAGGAGTCCTATGAGCGCAAGAAGTATTACGGCGACGAGGACGCACTTGTGATGACACTTATTCTCTGATGCGGAGTCTTATAGCGTGACCATAAGGTTCAACGAGAGGGCTTTGGTCCTCTATAATAAGAAGACAGAGAGCGGGGCCTTCAGGCTTGGTCTTAAGATTAAGGCAGAGGGCGTATTGCCGGGGCATTTTTTTATGCTCCGCACCAGCGCTGGCGTTGACCCGCTCCTTAACCGGCCCCTTGGGGCGTACAGGCTCCTTGGGGCCTCGGGAGAGGTCATCTTGCCCGAACGCCCCGCGTCAGGCGTTCGGGGCGAAGAGGGGCAGTGGGCTTTTTCTGGTGAGGGCATTGAGTTTCTCTATAACGTCGTCGGGCGCGGCACGGCCCTTCTCGCCGAAAAAAAAGAGGGCGACGAGATAGGCGTGCTCGGCCCCCTTGGCAGGGGTTTTTCCCGGCCAGCAAAGGGTGATATTGAGAGGCTGATCATGGTGGGGGGCGGCATGGGCATAGTGCCCTTTTATCTCCTCTCAGCGGCCCTTGGGGGCGGGCTCTTTCTCTTTGGGGCAAGGTCCGGGGCAGATGCCCGTCTCACGGAGGACTTCTCGGGCCTTGGCTGCGAGGTGGCCCTTACGACGGAAGACGGCTCTCTTGGCGAGAAGGGGCTTGTTACGGATCTACTCGTAAAAAAGATAACCCCCCGGTCTCTTGTATACGCCTGCGGCCCCCCTGGCATGCTGAAGGCCGTTGCCGCTATTTCTTCTGGTATTGGGGCGAGGTGTTACGTCTCCCTTGAAAAGGCCATGGCCTGCGGCATAGGCGTCTGCCTCGGGTGCGCCGTAAAGACGCGGCGAGGGGGCAAGGCCGCTTACAGCATGGTCTGCTCCGAGGGGCCTGTCTTTGACGCAGAGGACATTGACTGGGAAGATATTTAACTTATGGAACTTCTGAATAATTCGTCCCTGAATTATTCAGAGACGGGAAAGAAAAAGCGCGGTTTTTCTTTCCCTCACATTTTCAAGGGCTTACAGCCCTGAAATGGCGGCCCATTCATGGGCCGCAGGAAAGTCTGAATTAATCAGACTTTCCTTATAACGCAAGGGACCTGCCTGATATGAAGGCGAAAAAAATAGATACTTCTGTAAGCCTTGGGGGCCTCAGGCTCAAGAACGCAGTAATGACCGCCTCTGGGACCTTTGGTTATGGACTGGAGTTCAGGCCCTTCATGGACCTTGCCTGCCTTGGGGCCATAATAGTAAAGGGCCTCTCCCTCAAGCCCCGCGCCGGCAACGCGGCTCCAAGGATAGCCGAGACGCCCTGCGGAATGCTCAACGCCATAGGGCTTCAGAACGTTGGCGTGGAGGCCTTTATAAGAGACAAGGCCCCGCCCTTAAGGGATATAGATACCCATGTTATAGCGAATATATTTGGCGAGACCCTTGATGAGTACGCCGAGGTGGCCGCCCGCCTTGAGGACTGTCCCACGGTCAAGGCCGTTGAGATAAACATCTCCTGCCCCAACGTCAAGCGCGGGGGCATAGTATTCGGCACTGACCCCGTGGAGGCCGCAAAGGTGGTAGGGGTAGTCAGGAAGGCCGTAAAGAGGCTTCATGTTATGACAAAACTCTCGCCCAATGTAACGGACATCAAGGTCATGGCAAGGGCAGTGGAGGAGGCGGGGACTGATTCCATATCCCTTATAAACACCTTAAGCGGCATGGCCGTTGACGTTGAGAGGCGAAGGCCTCGCCTTGCCACCATTACGGGCGGCCTCTCTGGGCCGGCCATAAGGCCTGTTGCCGTGAAGATGGTCTGGGAGGCCTCGAATACCGTGGACGTGCCCGTTATCGGCATAGGTGGCATTACAACGGCCCGCGATGCCCTGGAGTTCATCATAGCGGGGGCAAGCGCCGTGCAGGTTGGAACAGCAAGTTTTCTGAACCCCGGGATAGCCCGGGACGTTATAGAGGGCATAGAAGAGTATCTTACGAGGCACGGGATGGACATCGCCGACTTGATTGGTTCTCTTCAAGTCCCCTGAGGGCCCCCTCTTTCTTGACTGACGGGCCTTTTATGGTTGTATTCCTCTTGTGTCTTATGCCTTCGCGCCGCGTTCCAGGTTTTTTCAGTGGCAGGGGGATCATTGGAAGATTGGTTTTCTTTGCCCCGCTTTCTTTTTTCCAAAAGAAAGCGGGAACTTTTTCTTATATTTTTTATCTCAGAGGAGGGTCTAAAGATGAGCGAACCGGTTATATACGAGAAAAAGCCTGTTGTAATGGAACTTGACGAGGGGACCTATTACTGGTGCAGTTGCGGGCTCTCGGCCACTCAGCCCTTCTGCGACGGGGCCCACAAGAAGACCGGCGAGTTCTCGCCCGTTGAGTTCACCATAGATGAAAAACAGAAGGTTCCGCTCTGCAATTGCAAGAAGACGGCCACCCCGCCCTTTTGCGACGGCGCGCACAAGGACCTTCCCTGAGGCGCTCCACGTTCCCTGCGTGGTCAGTCGCCCGTGCCGGCAAGGGCGTCGTGCTTGAGAACCTTCTGGTTGTAGGCAAGGAGGAGGGCGCTCTTTCTGAGGATGCCCATGACCTTTTTGGGGTTATTCCTGCTCACCACGGGCAGGGTTGAGATCTGCTTTCCCTCGAAGACATTGAAGGCTGTCTCGAAGTTGTCGAAGGCCCCGATGGTCTCCACCTCGCGGGTCATTATCTCCCCTGCCACCACTATATCCGAGAGGTCCTTCATCTCCTCCATGATGGGCCTCAGGTCGCTGACGGATAGCATACCCACAAGTTCCCTCTCCTCATTAAATACGAGAAAGTGGGGGTATTTACTCCCTTCCATCCTGTGTATAATCTCTCCAAGGGGCGTTGATTCCATGACGCTCTCAAAGCCCTTGTCCATGTAGTCCCCGACGCGCATTGACCTAAGTATGTTGATATGCCTTCCCCGGAGTATCTTTAGCCCCTTTTTTATGAGTTTCTCGTCATAGATGGAGTGTCCCTGTATACTCTGCACGATTACGAGGCTCGCTATGCAACTTGTCATTAGCGGCAGTATTATCTGAAAGTCATAGGTAAGTTCGAAAATGGTGAAAATGGCGGTTATGGGGGCAAGGGTGCTCCCTGATACCATGGCCCCCATGCCTACGAGGGCATAGGCCGGAAAGGGGGCCACCATGCCTGGAAAGAGGGCCTCTGAGATTATTCCAAATACCCCTCCGAGCATGGAGCCAAGCACAAGGGATGGGGCCAGAATCCCTCCCGAGAGCCCCGAGCCGATGGAGAGGCAGGTGGCAAGGAGTTTGAAGACTATTATGAGTAACATGAGCCCAAGGGCGGCCTTTGCCGTAAAGACAAGGTGCACGGATTCGTACCCAACGCCGAGCACATGGGGGACCTTGAGGGCGATTAATCCCACGGCCAGCCCCCCTATGGCCGGCCTGATGAATACGGGTATCCTGAGGCCCTTGAAGCCGTCCTCAACCCTTCCTGCGAGGCGGATAAAGGCAATGGATAGAAACCCGGCGAGGATACCGAGGACAACGTAAAGGGGTATCTCATAGTAGCTTGCAAGGGTGTATTTGGGTACGTGAAAGGCGGGAAGTATGCCGAGAAAGTGATATGAGACGACTGTTGCCGTAATGGACGAGATGGCTATGTGGGAGAGGTAGCCCACCTGAAAGTCAACGAGTATGATCTCGGCGGCAAAGAGCATGCCCGCCATTGGGGCGTTGAAGGTTGCGGCAATACCCGCGGCGGCGCCGCAGGCCAGAAAGACGCGCCGCCACTCGGGCGTAAGTTTTATTATCTGCGCAAGGGAAGACCCCACAGAGGCCCCTATGTGCACAATGGGCCCCTCCCGGCCAACAGAAGCGCCGGTGCCGATGGATATGACCGTTGAGAGGGTCTTGAAGAGGGTGGTCCTGTGCCTGATAATGCCCTCGTGGACAATGATGGTCTCTATTACCTCGGGCACGCCGGCGCCGCGCGTCTCGGGGGCGAGAAAGGCTATTATGGGGCCCACGATGAGGCCGCCGCCTGTGGGGATGAGGAGTACGAGGTACCAGGGCATGGCAAGGGCGGCGTCAATCACCTTTGACGAGTCGCCCCAGAAGATCTCCGTCGCCTCGAAGAGAAGGTAGCGGAAACCCACGGCAAGGCAACCTGTCGCCACCCCTATGATAACGGCTATGAGGAGGAGGAAGACGATGTTGACCTTGAGGCGCTGTGCTCTCAACATTCAGGACACCATGCTTTGTCTGGAAAAGAGGATGAGGTTAAGAGTGAGCCGGCCAGGTACTTGCACAGGCCGTCTTTTTATTCCCCTCTGTGCTTCAATCCCGTGCTATAGGGCAGGGCGGCATGGACCTGCGTAAGAGGTTGCCGCCGGGTTTTAAGCCCGCTTTTGCAAGCCCCCCATTCCCATAAAAAAACCGGCCCCTTCAAGAGGGCCGGTTTTTGTTACCTCTTATCTTCGACCCTCGCGGTCTATGTAAGGTCAATTACGCTTACCCTGCCCGCCACTTTACAGGCAATCTCATTAAAGGCCTCTGCCTGGCCGGATTCAGGTTCCATGACCACAACGGGGGTTCCGCTGTCTCCACCCTCGCGTGTCTTAAGGTCCAGGGGTAACTGCCCAAGGAGCGGCACGCCGTATCTCTCGCTTGTCTTCTCGCCCCCGCCATGGCTGAATATCTCTGTTTTTTCATTGCAGTGGGGGCAGATAAAGACACTCATGTTCTCTATGATGCCTATTACAGGTACCTTTACCTCGGAGAACATCTTTATGGCCCGGCGCGCGTCAAGGAGCGCGATGTCCTGCGGCGTAGTGACGATGACGGCCCCTGTCAGGGGGATGGTCTGCACAAGGGTGAGCTGAACGTCTCCCGTGCCCGGCGGGAGGTCTATGACGAGATAGTCGAGTTCTCCCCATATGACGCCCGTGAGGAACTGCTTGATTAGTTGCATGACAAGTGGACCCCGCCATATAAGGGGCGTCTCCTCGTCGAGCATGAAGCCTACGGACATGAGTTTTACGCCGTGGTTCTCTATGGGGATGAGTTTTTCGTCTTCCGTGGCACCGGGTGTCTCGTGTATGCCCATCATGAGAGGGATGCTCGGCCCGTATACATCGGCGTCAAGGAGCCCGACGCGCGCGCCCGTTGCCGCGAGCGAGAGGGCGAGGTTCACGGCCACCGTGGATTTACCCACTCCGCCCTTGCCGCTTGCAACGGCTATGGTGTTTCGTATGCCCGGCAAGGGGGCCTTGTCAGGCAGTTTTTTCGACTGCGGCACATCGGCGCCGACCTCGATATTTACCGTATCCACGCCCTCCACGCCAAGAACGGCCTCACGGGCCTGGGCCTCGAGTTCTTTTTTAAGCGGGCAGGCCATTGTGGTGAGCACCAGATTGAAACTCACGGCAGGGCCCTCTATCTTCACGTCCCGTATCATGCCAAGGGATACGAGGTCGCGGTTAAGGTCAGGGTCCATGACAGTACCCAGGGCCTTGAATACGGCTTCTTCTCTTATACTCTTATTTTGTCCCAAGTTGACTTACCTCATTGGAAGGAGTTATTTTTTCCGTATTTTCCGTGATGACAGGGGAGCCGGCCCCTTCTGCACGGGCACTTATGAGGCGCGGCCTTTTAACCCCACTTCCGCCATAAAAAAGAACCCCCTGTTAGCCATCTGCCCCCTCGTTACCTTTCCCTATTAGCCCCCCCCCGCTACCCCCTGCACCCCGTTGCCCCCTTGCACCCCGTTGCCCCCCCTTTTGCCCCATGTCTCGTTTAGCCATCGCGCCCCCCCATTATGCCCCCTCTGCTCCCCCTATTTAGGCCCCCTTCGCCCCCCTCAGGCCGCGTTGTTGAGTTCGGCCATGAGGGCCTCGAGGTCGGCACCGTCTCTTCTTGCGGCCTCTTCTATGCTCACGGCCCCTCCGCAACAGGAATCTATGTTGAACTTTGTAAAGACCCCTATGGTGGAGGGGTATAGGCGTATGCAGTCGTTCACCGTAATGTCCTTGCTGATCTGCGTCTCTTCAGCCATCTTAACTTTCCTCTTTTTCGGGTGCGGCCTTGATGGCCCTGTTCAGGTCATCGAGCACGGCGGTCATGTCCACGTTATGTATCGTGGAGCCGAAGTAGATGTCCTCGTTCTCGGCCCCGGGGCAGGCGAAACACCCTGCGCCAAAGTATCTTATAAAGACCCTCCGAGTCTCGGGGTGCCTCTTCATGACCTCGCCGATGCGCATGTCCTTTGTAATCTTTTCCATTTTTTCAGTCGCCGCCAAGTTACGCTTTACGGTATTGGAGCAGAGCGGCGGGTTACTTTTCTTCGTCAGACGCCTGTGGCGCCTTTTTTGTCTCTACCGGAGCCTTGCCGGGCTCTTCCGAGGTAGTGGGGCCGGGCCCTGCGCCTGTCTCGTTCGCCGGGGCCGCATCACCGGCGCTTTTCTTCTCTTCCGTCTTTTCCGCTCCCGTGCCGGCCCGGCTTGTGGCTTTCTTGGGCGTACTCTCTTTTTTTGCCCTTCGAGGCGCGGGTCTTGTCTTCTTTCCCCTTGCAGTTGCGCCCTTCTTTTTTGGCGCCTCGGCGCCAGCCTTCGCCGGTTCAGGTGTGGCCTTGGCGGAGGGAGCCTTTGACTCAGGTTTTGAGGGTGCTGGTTTCGGGGACGCTGGTTTTGGCGGCGCAGGTTTCGGGGGCGTTGGCCTTGCCGGCGGCCTCGGCGGAGGCGGTGTGGCCGCCTTCACGGTCTTGAACATGTTCAGGGCGAAGAGGATTATGGAGACCCCCTCCACAAGGGCGAAGAGGTAGAGAATGGCCCCGCCGCCCGGCCCGTTTATGAGGGTCCAGCCGAGGGCCATGCCCACAAGACCGATATTGGCGAGCCAGAAGTGCCATATGGAGAGCCTCTCGTTCCAGAGTGGTCTTCCGCTGAACCTCGGGAGTATGTGGTAGGCCACGCCGTACACCATCATCGACATCCAGCCAAGGAGGTTGAAGTGCACGTGTATTGGCATGGAAGGGTAAACCGCGCCGGTCCTGCTCATATGAATGCCGATGAGCATGGCGAGGACAAAGTAGACCATGGCGGCCTTTATGAACGCTACGGTAATCTTGCTCATGAGTTTTTTCCTTTAAGGGGCCTCGCCTATCCTTAAGTGGCCGGCTGGCAGGCATCCACCGGGCAGACCTCGGCGCAGGCCCCGCACTCTGTGCAGAGCGCCGGGTCTATTGTGTAGGGTTCGCCCTCTGAGATGGCCCCTTCAGGGCACTCGGGCAGGCATGCCCCGCAGGACACGCAGTCTTCTATTATATGGTATGCCATTTATTACCTCTTCAAAGAACGTTTTGAAGCCTTTACTCTCAAGTAGCCTCTCCCCTTGTTTTTGAGTGGGGGCTTTCCTGATCCCGGTGGCGCCTTACTGAGAGCGCACCTCTTTAATTTCGGGAACCTTTTCCTTGATGGCCCTCTCCACGCCCATGGCAAGGGTAATCTGGGCGCTGGGACAGCCCGAACAGGCGCCCTGGAGCTGCACGGTAACAATTCCGTTCTCTTCGTCTACGTCTATAAGTTCCACGTCTCCGCCGTCAGCCTGTAGTGCGGGTCTTATGCCGTCGAGCGCCTCTTCCACCCTGTCTCTTAACATGGTATATACCTCCGGTTTTGTTTTCTGGTTTTGATGAGGGAGATCCTACCGCTGTTTTTTAAATAAAAAACAGCGAATAATCCCCTTTTCAACGGCCCGGGGCCCTTGAAAATACATCTCGCATTGTAAGTACGCTGGTTGCCTCGATAAAATCAGGCCCACCTTAAGTTTATATCATAGAATAACGGCCTTTCAAGCCTTTTCATATGATTTCTGTCATGCTTTTTTGGATTAAAGTCTGATATTATCCAAATGTGGAGAGAGTCCGGACTCCCTCTGGACCACCGGGGGCGCGCGGAGCCTCAACTTGACCGGCAACTGATGCCGGTGTATAATATGAATACTGTAACAAATGTAAGAAAGTTCTTGACAAGAGGCCCCATTGTTTGTATCTTTCACGAAAACAGCGCACATATTTTATCCGCATCTAATTCAGCATCAAAAAAGGAGGAATCATAATGCGTAAACTGATCGGGGTTGGTGTAGTAGCCTTAAGCCTTGCGTTCGCCGGGTCCGCCATAGCGGCAGACGGGGCTTCAGTGTTCAAATCTAAGTGTCTTCCCTGCCACGGCGCAGAGGGTGCCGGCACGGCCATGGCTCCTGCCTTCCAGGGTAGCTCTTTCATAAAGGGCGCTTCCAAGGCCGATATTGAGAACGTAATCAAGAACGGACGCGCCGGGGCCCAGAAGAAGTACAAGAACTTCGCCCTCTCCATGCCTCCGTGGAAGGCCTCGCTCAAGGCGGACCAGATCAGTGCTGTCGCTGATTACCTCAAGAGCATCGCCAATAAATAATCCTTTCTTCCAATTTGTTGCATGTATAAAAAAACCCGGCCTAGCCGGGTTTTTTTATGCTCCCCGTATCCCCATTCCGTCCCTTTCCCCGAGGTCCCCTGTCCCTCCCCGCCTATTGTCGCCTCAGAGATAAAAAATGAAACTTTATTGACAAAAGCCAGAAAATCGACAATAATCTACCCTTATATTGATACGATAAAGAATGTATCAGGGGCAGTAGGCCGATATTACGGCCATGAACCTGGTAGAAGGATTTTTTTTATCCGCCTGTAACGGCCCTTGAGGGCCTTGCCATAAAGACCGTCTTATTGCAAATATGCCAGATGAATTAAAGGCCAATCTTCCATAGCACAGGGAGGCATGAGTTGAAGAACACAGATATTATATACGTGGGCATGGACGTTGGGTCCGTGAGCGCCGACACGGTCATACTCGATGAGAACAGGAACATACTTGAAGAGCATTACACGAGGACAAAGGGCGAGCCCCTTGAGACCTCGCTCTCCATCCTGAAGGACATTATTACAAGGTATGGTCAGGAAAAGATACGCCTCGTCTCTGTCACGGGCGCGGGCGGCAAACTCATCGCCCCGTACATAGGCGCCGTATTTACCAACGAGGTAATAGCCCAGGCAAAGGCCGTGGAGGTCTATCACCCCGAGGTGCGCACCGTCATAGAGATAGGCGGCCAGGACGCCAAGCTCATATTCCTCCGTCCCGAGGGAGAGCGCCTTGCCATAGAGGACTTTCAGATGAACTCTGTCTGCGCCGCGGGCACGGGGAGTTTCCTTGACCAGCAGGCCTTCCGCATGGGCCTCACTATAGAAGACTTCGGTCTCCTTGCGCTCAAGAGCAAGAACCCTCCAAGGGTGGCGGGCCGTTGCAGCGTCTTTGCCAAGAGCGACATGATACACCTTCAGCAGATAGCAACGCCAGACTACGACATCGTTGCCGGGCTCTGCTATGCCGTTGCCCGTAACTTCAAGTCAACCATAGGCCGGGGCAAGGACTTCATAGCTCCCGTATCATTCCAGGGCGGGGTAGCCGCGAACCTCGGCGTAAGAAAGGCCTTTAAGGAGATACTGGAACTCGATGACAAGGACTATATCATCCCCTCGCACTTTGCCTCCATGGGGGCCCTTGGCTCTCTCTTCAACTCCCTTGACAAGAACAAGGGCATGGACCAGTTCAAGGGCGTCGCGGGCCTCGAAGAGTTCATCCTGAGCGGGAGAAAGTCCGATAAATCCCTTGATAGACTTAAGCGCCCCACAGGGCATCCATCGCAGGACGAGACGAGGACAGGCTATGTCCTGAAACCCGGAAGCCGCGTCCCGGCATACATGGGCATAGACGTGGGTTCCACCTCCACTAACGTCATACTAATCGACAGGGACATGAAGGTAATCACCAAGAGCTACCTTCCCACGGCAGGCCGCCCCCTTGACGCCATAAAGAACGGTCTTGTGGACGTATATAAAGACGTTGGCGAACGCGTGGAAGTCGTAGGGGTTGGCACAACGGGCTCGGGGCGCTACCTTGCCGGGGACTTCGTGGGCGCCGACTGCGTAAGGAACGAAATCACGGCCCAGGCCACGGCCGCCGTTGTAATAGACCCCAAGGTGGACACAATTTTCGAGATAGGCGGGCAGGACTCAAAGTACATTGCCATTGATGACACCGTTGTGGTGGACTTTGAGATGAACAAGGTCTGCGCCGCGGGCACGGGAAGTTTTCTTGAGGAGCAGGCCGAGAGGCTTGGCATAAGCATCAAGAAGGAATTCAGCGACATGGCCCTTGACTGCACTGCCCCGCCCTCCATGGGCGAGCGATGCACTGTCTTCATCGAGTCCGACATGGTGAACCACCAGCAGAAGGGTGTTGGAAAGGACGGTCTCGTCGCGGGCCTTGCCTACTCCATTGTGCTGAATTACCTCAACCGCGTCGTTGGAGACAGGCGCATAGGCAACAACATATTCTTCCAGGGCGGCACGGCGGCAAACCTCGCCGTGGTGGCGGCCTTCGAGAAGGTTACGGGCAAGAAGATAACCGTTCCAGAGCATCACGACGTGACAGGGGCCATAGGCGTCGCCATGCTGGCGCTACAGGAGATGAAGGAAGGCCAGCGCACGAAGTTCCGGGGTTTTGACCTTGGAAAGACCAAGTACGAGATACAGACCTTTGACTGCAAGGACTGCTCCAACCTCTGCAACATCAGGAAGGTCGTTGTGGAGGGGGCCACCCCAATGTATTACGGCGGCAGGTGCGATAAGTACGAGGTAAAGACCGAGGGCGACGGAAAGCCCGAGCTCCCGGACCTCTTCAAGGAGCGCGAAAGGCTCCTCTACTCCACTTACAGGGGCAAGGTCGCCTATAAGGACGCGCCGGTCATCGGCATCCCGCGCATCCTCATGATGCACGAACTCTATCCCTTCTGGAAGGCCTTCTTCGACACCCTGGGCTTTCGCGTGAAACTCTCTTCTCCTACTAACAAGGACCTTATAAAGATGGGCCTTGAGAAGATAGTCTCGGAGACGTGCTTTCCCGTGAAGGTGGCTCATGGCCATGTAAAGGAACTTATCGACAAGGGCATAAAGAAGATATTCCTCCCAAGCCTCATCAACATGCCGCCGGCAAGGGAGGGCGACCAGCACACCGTGCTCTGTCCCTACATCCAGGCCATGCCCTATTACATGGACTCTGCCTTCAAGTTCAGCTCCATGGAGGGCGTGGAGATAATAAAACCAGTCATACACTTCAACCAGAAGATGTCGGGCATCAAGAAAGAGTTCTTTGCCCTTGGCAAGACCCTTGGCAAGGGAAGGCGCGATGTGGAAAAGGCGCTGAACGTGGCCTTTGAGGCATGGGATACCTTCAAGACGAGCCTGCTCCGGCGTGGTAAAGAGGTCGTGGACAACCTCGGAAAAGACGATACGGCCCTTGTCATCGTGGGACGCGCCTATAACACAGCGGACTCGGGCATAAACCTTGAACTCCCGAAGAAACTCCGCGAGATGGGCACCATAGCCATACCCTTTGACATGCTCCCCGTGGACAGCGCGGTGGACGACGTACTTGCAAAGGACATGTACTGGAAGAACGGCCAGAGGATACTCGCCGTCACAAGGCTCGTAAAGGACGATAACCGCCTCTTCACCGTGTACCTTACGAACTTTGGCTGCGGTCCGGACTCGCTCATAACGCACTTCTACCGCGACGCCTCAAAGGGTAAACCCTTCCTCCAACTCGAGATAGACGAGCACTCGGCGGACGCCGGGGCCATTACGAGGTGCGAGGCCTATCTTGACAGCATCAAGAACGTGCGCGACAGGATAAAGGTGCAGCAAAAGGAGCGCAAGGTCCTGAAGAGGACGAACCTCAAGAAGAAGATATTCCTCCCCTACATGGCAGACGGGGCCTACGGCATAGCCGCGGCCTTCGAGGCCTGCGGAGTCGAGGCCGAGGTAATGCCCATGCCCGACGAGGAGAGCCTCAAGTGGGGCCGGCGCTATACCTCGGGGCGCGAGTGTTTCCCCTGCATCGTCACCACCGGGGATATGATGAAGGTCATCAGGAGAAAGGACTTTGACCCCGACAAGAGCGCCTTCTTCATGCCTTCGGGGAACGGTCCCTGCAGGTTCGGCCAGTATAACCGCTATCAGCGCCTCATACTTGACGAGGTTGGGTATAAAGACGTACCCATCTACGCCCCTGACCAGGACGGGACCTTTTACAAGGAACTTGGCATGGTGAGCGGAAACTTCCCGCGCCTTGCGTGGTGGGGCATTGTGGCCGTGGACCTCCTTGAAAAACGCCTCAGAGAGACGCGCCCCTACGAGGTGAACGCCGGGGAGACGGAGAAGGTCTATTGGAGTTCTGTCTGGCGGATATGTGACGCGGTGCGTGAAAAACGCTTCCCTGACAAGGAGATGAAGATAGCCCGCGACGCCTTCAGGCAGATACCTGTCAAGGACCCCGGCTCAAGGCCTGTTATCGGCGTTGTGGGCGAGATTTATGTCCGCAACAACCGCTTCAGCAACGAAGACCTTGTCCTTAAGCTCGAGGCCCTGGGCGCCGAGGTCCAGCTCCCCACAGTATCGGAGTGGATCTTCTACACCAACTTCACATCAAAGCGTAATACGCTCAAGAGGCGCGAGTACGGAGATTTTCTCCGCACCATTACCAACAACTTCTTCCAGCGTAAGGACGAGAAGAAACTCGAGGACATCATCGTCGGGGACCTCAGGTCCGGTCACGAGGTGAGCACTGACGAGATACTCCGTAACGCCGAGTCCTATATCCACGATTCCTTCGAGGGAGAGGCCGTCTTGAGCGTAGGCAAGGCCATTGATTACATCAACAAGGGCATAAGCGGCATCGTAAACACCATGCCCTTTACCTGTATGCCCGGCACCGTGGTGAACGCCATGCTCAAGAAGGTGCGCGAAGAGCACGACAATATACCCTACCTCAACATGGTCTACGAGGGCATGGAGACGGCCAATACCATCACGCGCATGGAGGCCTTTGTGCACCAGGCCCATGACTTCAAGGCAAGGGCCGCGGAGCGGAAAAAGAAGGCAGGTATCATCGACAAGGCCGCGGGCTGAGATTAAGAGGTAATGGCGCGCCTCCTTCGAGGCGCGCCATTTGTTTTTTTGTCCAGCGGCCATGGGCCGCTCAATACTACTGGTTTTCTTTGCCCCACTTTTTTTCACGAGGCGTACTTTAAGCGCAGAACCCCTGTGTGTTTTGGCGCGGGGGCTCTACACTACTACTGGTTTTCTTTGCCCCACTTTTTTCCTTGAGACGTACTTTAAGCGCAGAACCTCTGTGTGTTTTGGTGCGGGGGGCTCTATACTACTACTGGTTTTCTTTGCCCCACTTTCTTTTTTCCAAAAGAAAGTGGGAATCTTTTTATCTTTTTTCTTTCTTCCCATGGACCAATCTCTCTTCATTCTTCTCGTTTTCGCGGCCATCGGGCTTACCTTCGTTGTCCTCGCCTTTTTTCTCGGGAGGCGGGGTAGGGCCAGAGGTGACGCAGAGGGCATGGCCGCCCTCCGGGCCGAGCTCAACAACACCCTTGCCTCGAACATTAACCTCATCGCAGGGCAACTGCGCGACCTTACAATGATGGTGAACACCCGCCTTGGCGAGCAGTCAGGTGAGATAGGCCGAAGGATGGACGGCGCGGCGCGGCTCATGGGCGACGTGCGAAGCGACCTTGGGGCCCTCTCAAAGGCCGCCGAAGAGATTGCCGCAATAGGCAGAGACATCTCAAGCCTTGAAGAGATCCTCGGCTCGCCAAAACCAAGGGGCGGCTTCGGCGAGTTCATGCTCGGCGAACTGCTGGCCGGCTCCCTGCCAGGCAGATACTATGACCTGCAATACACCTTCCGTAACGGACGCAGGGTGGACGGCATACTGAAACTCTCCGGCGGGCTTCTTTCCATTGATTCAAAATTTCCACTTGAAAATTTTTCGCGTATCCTCGATGCCCCGGGCGAGGGCGAGCGGACCCGCGCAAGAAGAGACTTTGCCGCTGACTGCAAAAAGCATATAGACGCCATAGCCTCCTCGTACATCCTCCCCGAAGAGGGCACGCTGGACTTTGCCCTCATGTACGTGCCTGCCGAGAACGTCTACTACGAGATGATAATAAACAGCAGGCCCGGAGGCCCCTCGGCCCCCGGCGAGGGCCTTATGGACTACGCCTTCAGTAAAAAGGTCATACCAGTATCGCCAAATACATTCTATCTCTACCTCCAGACCATAGTCATGGGCCTCAAGGGCTTTGAGATTGGCGAGCGCACCGGGGAGATATTAAAGGGCCTTGCAAGGCTTGAACGGGACTTTGCCGGCCTTGTTTCGGACTTCGATACACTTGGCCGCCACCTTGGCAACGCCTCGGTAAAGCACGGGGACATGGCCGCAAAGGTGCGAGGATTCGAGGCGGCGCTCAAGCGGATAGCCGCGGGCAATGATGATGGCGATGGCGGCGGCCCGTCCCCTGATGATGGCGGAGATGGAACGCCTTGACGGGAGAAGGCCTTTATCTTAAGATAAGAGAAAAGCAATAGATTGTAATTTGCAGGGCGGGCTGTGCCCGCCAGAAGAAGGAAAGATTTCCTTACTTTCTTTTGGAAAAAAGAAAGTAAGATAAAGAAAACCAGTATCAGAATTGTGGGTGGAGCGAAGCGAAACCCAACAAAAGCGGCACAGGGAGGTGTCTTGCCTTAATTCAGGGACAAATTAAGGAGAGGTCCCTTTCAACCCTCCAGCCTTCGACCCTTCGGCCCTTCGGCCAGCTCAGGACTCAGGGTGAATGGTTTTTAGTGAATATCAGGGCCTTTTTCAAGCGTTCGCCCTGAGCCTGTCGAAGGGCGAACAGACTTGCGGGCAATGTCCACCCTGCAGAGCTTTTATCTTAAGATAAAAGAAAAGCAATAGATTGTAATTTGTAGGGCGGGCTGTGCCCGCCAAAAGAAGAAAAGATTTCCTTACTTTCTTTTGGAAAAAAGAAAGTAAGACAAAGAAAACCAGAATTGTAGGTTGGGTAGAGCGAAGCGAAACCCAACAATAAAAAAGCTTTAAAGGTCAATAATGCGCTATCGAAGGTCCCGGGCAAAGGGCGCTGCCTTTTTCTTTACGGTCGTGACTTACAGGCGAAAGAAAATTCTGTGTAACGATACAAATATAACGCTGATAAAAGAGGCCATTGAATATGTTTTGGGCCGTCATCCCTTTACGGTTGACGCATTTGTTATCATGCCCGACCATATCCATTGCATCTGGACTCTGCCGGAGAATGATTCCGATTTTTCCACGCGGTGGCGTATGATTAAAGGCCGTTTTACCCGTAGGTGCGATGACATCTATAAGACATCAAGAACCGCTTCAAGGGTTAGAAAGGCCGAACAGTCAATATGGCAACGCCGGTTCTGGGAACACCGAATCAGAGATGATGGAGATTTTAGGCGTCACGTAGATTATATCCATTACAACCCGGTTAAACACGGGATGGCAGAGTCGCCCGGCGAGTGGCCTTGTTCCAGTTTTCATAGGTATGTAAGAGAGGGCGTTTACGAGAGTGATTGGGGCGCAGGCCCCAATATCGTCTTTGATGCGACGGTGGGACATGAATGAGTGTTGGGTTTCGCTTCGCTCTACCCAACCTACGAAGCTGCCCTTAAGATAAAAGAAAAGCAATAGTTTGTAATTTGTAGGGCGGGCTATGCCCGCCAAAAGAGATTTAATGGTGGGCACAGCCCACCCTACGAGGCTGAAGTATTGAAAAAATCAATTAGCGAGAAATGAATAGTGTCCAAGACAACACGGGACAATTTTTCTTCCTATACAATAAAAGTTTTAGCAAATAGGGTTGCCACAATATGCTCTAACCCTAAATGTGAAGTGCCAACTTATGGACCCCATACCGAGCCAACAAAATTTACCAATAAAGGTGTAGCGGCTCATATCACTGCTGCTTCTCCAGGTGGTGCAAGGTACAATCCTGATCTTAGCAGACAGGAAAGGTCATCTATTGATAACGCTATTTGGCTCTGTCAGAGCTGTGCCAAAATGATAGACAATGATGAAGAGAGATTTCCCGTTGAGTTATTGCGCGAATGGAAACATAAAACAGAAACTCGTGCACGTAATGCCATTGAAAATCCGCATATTATAGAGACCGGCATACCAAATATCGGGTCCCTTCTGTTGATTACATCACAAAATAATACACGATTACGTGAAGGAGGGAAATTAGTTAAAGATGGACCTAATAAGGGGCTTCGTAGCAAAAAGATAACCATCAGCCCAATCAGGGCTTCGAGAGATCTTATAAACCAAAATATTCCAATTTTTGAAAGTTATCGGAATTATCCTCTTGGCACGGAATTTATCGCAGTTGTTTGCCAGAATCAAGGGAAAAGTATCGATACAAATATTAAGATTAGAGTTACTTTTGACAAGGCATTAATAGGTGCTTTAAGGGTTCACAAAGAAAACCGAATGCAGGTTATCGAGGGTGGAGAAAAATCATCTTACGCTACTCTACATATACCACAGTTGCTTCCAGGAGAGGCGCAACAAGCATCAATCGAATTAAGTTCTGCCTGTGTCATAGATGCAACTCTTTGGTCTGAGAACTCAGGAGACTCTAAGGAAATATTTATTTTTAAAGTCAAAGTGGGATAGTCTTGTAGGGTGGGCTCCGCCCACCAAAAATAAAAATAACCACGGAGAACATAAAAACGTGAAAAAGAAAAGATACAACATCGCCGTTGCCGGGGCCACCGGCATGGTTGGAAGAGAGCTTGTAAAAATCCTTGAGGAGCGCAAATTCCCGGTAGGTGAACTTCATCTTCTGGCCTCCTCGCGGAGCGCGGGCGAGGAGATATGGTTTAACAATAAAAAAATTCCCGTTACGCTCCTTGACGACGAGACCTTCGAGGACATGGACATCGGGCTCTTTTCTCCCGGTGCCGCTGTCTCTAAAATTTTCGCGCCAAGGGCCGCTGCCGCGGGCTGCGTGGTGGTGGACAATACGAGCCAGTTCCGCATGGACCCTGAGGTGCCCCTTGTGGTCCCGGAGGTCAACCCCGGGGACATCGCCCTCTATCCCAAAAAAAATATTATCGCAAACCCCAATTGTTCTACCATACAGATGGTGGCGGCGCTAAAGCCCATTCATGACCGCTTCAAGATAAAGCGCGTGGTGGTGGCGACATACCAGGCAGTATCGGGCGCAGGAAAAGACGCAATGGAGGAACTCTCCGGGCAGGTGCGGAGCCTCTTTAATATGAAGACGCCTGAGACAAAGGTCTTTACGCGGCAGATAGCCTTCAACTGCCTCCCTCATATAGACGTCTTCATGGACGACGGCTCCACAAAGGAAGAGTGGAAGATGGTGGAGGAGACAAAGAAGATACTGCACAGCGACGTGAAGGTGACGGCAACTGCCGTGCGTGTGCCCGTCTTTGTGGGCCACTCCGAGGCCGTGAACATCGAGACCGAGAGGCCCATAACCGTGGAAGAGGCGCGCGAGGTGCTGGCAAAGGCGCCGGGCGTTGCGGTGGTGGACGAGACGAGTTCGGGCACCTATCCAACCGCCGTGGAGGCCTCGGAAGAGGACGAGGTCTTTGTGGGCAGAATTCGCATTGACCCAACCGTGGAGAACGGCATAAACATGTGGATAGTCTCGGATAACCTCCGTAAGGGCGCGGCCCTCAACGCCGTGCAGATAGCGGAGATACTCATCAGGGATTATCTCTAAGGGGCGGGCAGTGGTGGGCAGTGCCCACCCTACGAGACTTTACCCTGCTTTTTGTTGGGTTTCGCTTCGCTCTACCCAACCTACGAGTTCTTTCCAGCGGCCAGAGGCCGCTGGTACTGGTTTTCTTTGCTCCACTTTCTTTTTTCCAAAAGAAAGTGGAAGGTTTTCTTTGAACGGCCCGCTTTAGCGGTAGATAGCGTTAATAGCGCTTTGTAGTTCCCAAATCCAGAGAGACCAGGCCTCCCAATCAAAAAACTTTCTTTTTTCCAAAAGAAAGCGGGAAATCTTTTGTCTTCTTTTTTATAATCCATGCGGAATATTAAACTCACCCTCGAGTATGACGGCACTGCCTATGTAGGCTGGCAGGTTCAGCCCAATGGGCCGAGCATACAGGGCGAGGTCATCTCGGCCATATCGCGGCTTACGGGCGTGGAAAAGGTCCGTCTTACAGGGGCCTCGCGCACGGACAGCGGCGTTCACGCGAGGGGTCAGGCGGCGAATTTTCTTACCTCCTCTGTCCTTCCCGTGGAGGTCTTCAGGCGGGGCCTCAACGCCCTTTTGCCCCCTGATATTGCCGTTGTGCGGGCCGAGGAGGTCTCAACCGAATTTGACGCGAGGCGCGGGGCGTCCTGCAAGAGATATGTTTACAGGGTCCTTGCCCGTCCCTTTCCCTCTCCTTTATGGAGGCGTTTTTCCTGGCACGTGCCGCGAGCCCTCGACATTGGGGCAATGCGTGAGGGCGCGGCCTTTTTTATCGGCGAGAAGGATTTTACGTCTTTTCGGGCCGCGCACTCCGACGCGCCCCATTCCGTGCGGGAGGTTTATTCAGTCGAGATAAACAGGACCTCCGGGGGGCTTGTAACTATCGAGGTAAGGGGCCGGGCCTTTTTGCGCCACATGGTGCGGATAATGGCGGGTACGCTTGTGGAGGTGGGCCTCGGGAAGATGGCGCCGCCGCGAGTCGGCGAGATTATTGAGGCAAGGGACAGGGGCGCGGCGCCAAGGACGGCGCCTGCGTGCGGGCTGGTCCTTGAAGAGGTGGTGTACGAGTAATCTTTCTGGTATTTGTTGGGTTTCGCTTCGCTCTACCCAACCTACGAGAACTACTCAACATTTTTGATGGGTGCGTTTACTCCAGCCATCCTGCATTTTTTTCGATGGGCAGTGCCCACCCTACCTGGCTGGAATTGGTTTTCTTTGTCTTACTTTCTTTTTTCAAAAAGAAAGTAAGGAAGTCTTTCACTGGCGGGCGAAGCCCGCCGGTCTCATCTCTTTTCCTTTTCCTTCTCCTTCTCCTTCTCCTTCTCCCCCTCTCCCCCCTTTCCTTGTTTTCCTTGTTTTCATCTCCTTCCTGTTGCATACTTAAGGGTCTAACGTATTATTTTTGTGGGGTGGGATATGGAGATTTCGCTTGGCCCTATTCTCTTTGAGTGGAAGAGGGAGGATGTTCTGGCCTTTTATGAAGAAGCGGCGAAGATGGACGTTGATACTGTCTATCTTGGCGAGGTGGTCTGCGCGAAGAAACTCGGCCTTTCCGTGAAGGACATTGCCGGCGTGGCCAATATGCTCACCGAGGCGGGAAAGAAGGTGGTCCTTTCGAGCCTCGCCGTGGTCTCGAACGAGAAGGAACTTGGCCTTGTACGCGCCCTTGTTGGGCTTCCCTATGCCATTGAGGCCAATGACATGAGCGTCTTTAACATGGTAGACCCCTTGAAGAGGGAGGTTTACTGCGGCCCTCACATTACGACATACAATGCGCCGAGCATCGAGTTTTTGAAGGGCCTTGGCGTGCGGCGCGTATGTTTTCCCGTGGAACTTCCGGCAGAGGCCGTTGCTTACAACATAAAGGAGACGGGCATTGAGGCCGAGGTCTTTGCCTGGGGCCGCGTGCCGCTGGCGTTTTCCTGGAGGTGTTATACATCGCGGGCCCATGGGCTCCTTAAGACGAATTGCCGTCACAACTGCGCTGATAACCCCGGGGGCATCATGATACGCACCATGGAGGGCGAGCCCATATTCACCATTAACGGAACGTCCATACTGAGCGCCGCCACCCTCTCGCTTTCCGGGGAGACGGAAGACCTCGGGGCAATGGGCGTTAAGGCCCTTCGCATCTCACCGCAGTTCGAGGGCACCGGCGAGGTGGTGCGCGTATTCAGGGAACGGCTCAACAAAGACATTTCAGCAGATGAGGCCGCGGCGCGCCTCAAGGGCCTTGCCCTGGACGGCGGAGTTGTTAACGGCTGGTATCACGGCCTTGCGGGCAAGGACCTTGTCCAAGTCGAGGCAGGTTAGGGGCAGGCTCGGCTTAATCAAGAGAGGAGGAACTCACCATGTCTGATATGCTTGACAGGATGCTTCTTGTGGCAATGGGCCTTGAGAAGAAGGTAAAAGAGACTATAGGCGACCTTCAGAAGACAGGAGAAGAGGGCAAGGGAGAAGGAGAAGGGCTCTCTGCAAAGGAGGTTGTTGAGAACAAGATAGTGGACGAGGGAGTGGGCGTGGTAAAGGAACTCCTCTCCGTGGTGGACAACGCGCGAAAGCGCATCGAGGAGGAACTGGCCTCAAAGTCCGGCAGGATACGCGAGAAGATACACGCCGCGGACAGCGAGGATATAGAGGTAATAAAGGAGATGGCCCGCGTGGCAAGAGAGAAGGTGGATGCCCTTGAAAAGCGGGTCGGGGAACTTGAGTCGCTGGTAAAGAAGAAAAAGAAGTAATCTTAAGGACAGGTAGTTGCCCTATGCACGGGAGCAGGATAAAGGACATAAGGCGTCTTGCGAGCATAGCCATGACTCTTACAAAGTATGGCTTTGGCGGCGTTGCCGCGCGCATGAAGATACTCCCCTTCGTGGCCTCCATACAGAGGGTACTCTTTCCCCGTAAAGAGATGGACAGCCTCTCTGTGCCGCGCCGGATAAGGCTCGTCCTCGAAGACCTGGGGCCCACCTATATAAAACTCGGCCAGATAGCCTCCACGCGCGCGGACATCCTCCCGCCCGGCTGGGTCGAGGAGTTTAAAAAACTCCAGGACAAGGTGCCGCCAGTGCCCTTTTCCGAGATAAGGTCAGTGGTGGAAAAATCCCTGGACGCGCCCCTTGAGAACAACTTCGCCTCCTTTTCCGAGACCCCGGTGGCCTCGGCCTCCATAGCGCAGGTGCATATCGCGACGCTCCGTAATGGCGAAAAAGCCGCCGTAAAGGTCAAGCGTCCGGGTATAGGAAAGATAATAGCCGCGGACATGTCCGTCATGCACACCATGGCACATCTACTTGAGAGATACGTTCAGGGAGCGCGGCGGTACAGGCCCGTAGAGGTAGTGGACGAGTTCGAGCGTGTCATCACACGGGAGCAGGACCTCTCCATAGAGGGCGCCAACATGGAGCGCTTCTCGAAGATATTCGAGGGTAACGCCGACGTTCAGATACCGCGCGTCTTCTGGGACTACACAAGTGAAGACGTCCTTACCATGGAGGCCATAGACGGCACGCCCATCGACGAGGTGGAGGTCCTGAAATCCAAGGGCGTTGATATAAAAAAGGTCGCGAAAAAGGGCATAGAGATATTCTTCAAGCAGGTATTTGACCACGGCATATTCCACGCAGACCTCCACCCCGGAAATATCTTCGTACGTGACGACGGCGTTATCATATACCTCGACTTTGGCATCATCGGACGCCTCGATAGAAAACTCAGGAAGTACCTTGCGAGCATTCTCTTCTACATGGTGCGCCGCGACTACGCCGGCATGGCCCGCGTGCACCGCGAGATGGGCCTCATCGGAGAGGCCGTGGACATCGGGGAATTCGAGGAGACGCTTGCCGAAATCGCAGAGCCCATATTCGGCAAGACCCTTGAACACATAGACATCTCCGCCCTGCTCATGCGCCTTCTGGAGACAGCGCGGCGTTTTGACATGACCCTTCAGCCAAACCTCTTACTGCTTCAAAAATCAATGGTCATAATAGAGGGCGTGGGGCGCCAGCTCTACCCTGACGTGAACATGTGGGAGGTGGCCCGGCCCCTTGTGTACCGCTGGATGATACGAGAGAAACTCTCGCCAAGAAAACTTCGCGAAAAGGGCGCCCGCCTTGGCGGGGAACTCGTTGGTTCAGCCCTTGAGCTTCCCGTGAAGATGAACGGCGTGCTCGAAAAGACACTTGATAATGAACTCAAGGTGGGCTTTGTGCACCACAGGCTCGATGGCCTCGTGGACGGCATAGAAGGGGCTGGAAAAAATATCGCCGGAGGAATCGTCGTGGCTTCACTCGTCCTCGCCGCAGTCCTCGCCTGGACACTCTCAACACCAACGACAATGCGAGTCCTTGGCCTGCCCCTTGGAAGCGCCATACTCTCGGCGCTGGCAGTAATCCTCGGCGTAAGACTCTTCAGAAGACACTGAAGAGAAAACACATGCTATAATAAAACATAAAGAAGAAAAAAAGAAGGTGGTAGGGCGGGCTTCGCCCGCAAAAGAAATAAAAAAGAAAGAAATTTTCCCGCTTTCTTTTGGAAAAAAGAAAGCGGGGCAAAGAAAACCAGTAGGGCGGCGATGTCCCTCTGGATTGTGGGACATAACGCATGATAGGCACACTTTACCAGGAAGAAAGGTTGTCAAAGAAAACCAGTAGGGTGGGCACTGCCCACCAAAGACAAGACAAAACGTAGGGTGGGCACTGCTCGCCAGGATATAAAAAAACATGGAAGAAGACAAAAAAGAGGGCAAGACTACTCACTTTGGCCGCAAGATCGTCCCTGAGAAGGAAAAAGAGGGCCTTGTGCGCGAGGTTTTCGATACAGTCGCCTCGAAGTACGACCTCATGAACGACCTCATGAGCCTTGGAACGCACAGGCTCTGGAAAAAAGACCTTGCCCGGGAGACGCGCCTTCGCGCGGGCCAGCTTGCCCTTGATGTTGCCGGCGGCACCGGGGACATCGCCCTCCTCATGGCCCGGCAGGTGGGGCCGGAGGGCCGCGTCGTGGTCTATGATATAAACCACGAGATGCTCTCCGAGGGAAAGAAAAAGTGCGTTGACAGGGGGGTCTTGAAGGGGCTGGACTTTGTCCAGGGTAACGGAGAGTCCATATCCTTCCCTGACAATACCTTCCACGCCGTCACCGTGGGCTTTGGCATACGGAACGTCACGCACCTTGAGAGGGCCTTTTCCGAGATGACCCGCGTCGTAAAGCCCGGCGGAAGGGTAATATGCCTTGAGTTCTCTCACGTGAAGAACCCTGTAATGAAGAAACTCTACGACGCCTATTCATTCTCCGTCATTCCTGCCGTGGGTGAGCGCGTTACAGGGAACAGGAGCGCATACGAGTACCTCCCGGAATCCATACGCCTCTTCCCGCCGCAGGAGAAACTCAAGGAGATGATGCTCGGCGCGGGGCTCTACAAGGTCTGGTACAGGAACATCTTCGGCGGCATAGCCGCCCTACATATAGGCGTAAAGGTCTGAAGAGGAAGTGCCCATGTCAGAAAACAGCGATAAAAACGAGGTAAGGGAGCGTCTCAGGGATTCGTGCAAAAAGGCCTCAAGGCTCTTCATGAAGGCCACCCCCCTTGTGGTGGAGGCCGTAGCAGTGGGCGCGGCGCTCTCGGCCATGGTGAGGCGCAACGCCGAACTATCCGAGAGGCTCGGCGAGCTCGAGGGCAAGGTCTTTTACTTCGAGGCCCGCGACATATCAAAGGGTTTTTATATAAAGATAATGGACGGAGATATAAAGGTGGTACTCCATATGGGCCGCGCTCCCGACGTAACCATGCGGGGAGACGTCTCCGTGCTCCTCGGCGTAGTCTCCGGCAAGGTAGACCCTGATACGGTATTTTTTTCCCGTAAACTCGAGATAGAGGGCGATACCGCCACGGCCATACACTTTAAGAACATCCTCGCGAGCGTCTTCTGAAGCGGCGCGGAGGCGGCCAGGGTGCCCTTCGTGACTCGTGCCAGTACTCCATTGATGGCGTTGAGGAGGAAATCGGCCTTACCCGCCCG
>CAYYJQ010000018.1:0-41503 GCA_964472295.1 uncultured Thermodesulfobacteriota bacterium
ACTACGAATCCGCAGGTCGGGGGTTCGAATCCCTCCAGGCGCGCCATGTTCCGGGGCCGTAATTCTTTGATGTTTTCACTATAATATCGGGGGGTTGCGGCCCTTTTGCGTGCGCTGAAATGAACGGGGTTACGGGATCGTAGCCCCTTTTGCTTTTCCCAACGTAACCATATCGTAACCGTTTTTGTCCAGAACCTCCACTGCCTTGACTTTATGACCCGGCGTCCCTGTCTTCCACGCCTCTTCAATATAGAAAAAGCGCACAAAAAAACCAACCCTCCCACGCCAGCAGGGTGAAAGACGCCGCAGTCTTCGCATAAGGAGATATTAAGCAAGCGCACATTCCTTGGGGCCTCAGGCAGGGTACTTCTGGATGGGGCCCCGGGGTAGAGGGGTCTTGGGAAAAAAACCTCTTACCCAACTCGCCCTGTCCTTCCTTAGTGCAGTGGTTTTGCAAAGAGGGGGGTTACAGCGGCTCCACGCTTACGATAATGGGCCAGGGGTAGGAGCCGGGCAGAGCCTCTGGGCTCAGGGTAAAGTCATAACTTAATTCAAGGGTATCGCTGCCCTTGCCGTCATAGGGAAGGTGAAGGGCAACGCTTTCACCTGGCCCGAGGAAGAACGACTGGCCCCTATCCTTGAGTTCTACCTTTACAACGGTGAATACCGGACTCGGGAGCGACTGGACCGAGAGTACGTAGCCCTCGGTGGTATTTGTGGTTATGGAGAGGATTGTGCCGGGCTCCACCTCGAGGGTTTGTGGCTCTTTCCCGGCCTTCTCGTGGGCCTTTTCCCCGTAGTGGCCCTCCAGGCCGGCATCATGACGGTCATGGTCATTTTCGTGATGCTCCTCAAGGCCGCCGCCCACGCCGCCCACATCAAGGGAGCCGGGTTCTTCTATAATCGTATACCGGAGCCATGGAAGTATAGTGGCACTCACCTGCATATAGGCCACGGCCCTTCCGCCCCGCGCAACGCTGGAGGCAAGGATTACCAGAAAAAACATCGCCGTACATACCGCCAACCTTCTCATAGCGTCCTCGCTGATACCCGTCTATATATCGGCTCAAGGGACAAAATGCCTTAGCACTTTTCTCTGCCTTGACCGATATTAAGGCCTGGACTTCTGAGACCCATGCCCCCGCCGTCAGGGACACGCAGTATGTCTGGTATTATTATAGCACCAAACATATCTGCCAACCAAAAAAAATACCCGGCCTTTTTCTGGAAAAGGCCGGGTGAATACAGGTATGTTAAAGGGCGGGGCTTCGGCCCTACCACTCGATAGTCACGGTCACTGTATCGCTGTAGGCCCCGGGCGCCACGTTCTGGCTTCCGGGGATGCGCCCGTAGACAACGCGGCTCACCTGAAAACGCTGTCCCGTGCCGTTTACCACATAGGTCTTTCCCGTGCCGTCGCCCCATATCTCGGTGCGGGCCGAGTCCCTGTAAAGGTTGTACCTCAGTTTGTAGGTTCCGCCTGTCTGCTTCAGTTTACGGGGAAGAAAGCTCCCCCGCGAATGACCGCCTGCGTCAAGCCTTATGAGATAGGGGGTGCCGACAAGGCAGTTGACCTTGATCGTGGTAGTGGAATCAAGGGGCGAGGCAAAACGCGTGTCATAGCCCCCGAAGTCAAGGGCAAAGACGGTTATGCCGCAGGTCGCGGCCCCGGCGGGGACGGCAAGGGCCATAAAAAAAGTTATAAAGACCGCGCTAATCCATCTCACAGACAACCTCCTCCATGTCAACCATCATATCATCACTCTCTGGAATAGTCATCTTGAACCTGCATTCCCTGTCCTTCTGGAAGAGCCTCGCGGGCCACGTGCCAGAGGGTATGTTCTCAAGGTAGAACTCTCCGCCGCGCCCCACGACTACCCGTACCTTCATGTCTTCTGCCTCAAGTGAAAAGCCCCAGTACTCGGCGGATTTCTTCACGCCCTTCTCTACGATAAAAAACCGCCCCATGAAGGCCTGGAGTTTCCTTGCCTTGAAGTCCACGAGAGCGCCGCCTCGAAAGGGCATGGATACGTATTTCCTTACATCGCGCAGTTCATAGTTCACGGGTATGTCCGCGGAGTCTATGGAGACGGGGTTATCGTAATAGGACGTAAGTCCTGTGACGAATAACTCGCCCTTCTTGTTGGTGGTGCCCGAGACCTGGTTGCTTGCCCTCACCTTCACGCCCTGAAGGCCGCCTACCCTTACAAGGGCATAACTGTCGTTTATGGGCCGCGAGAAGTATATTGACGAATTCATGAACGCCACGCCTCCAGCGGCCGTGAGGGTATAACTGTTGGCCCCGCTCGCGCGCCTGTAATCAACGGTATATACCCCGTATCTGCCGCGGTACGTGCCTGCCCCGCCGCCGCTCACACTGGCCGCTCCGCTCCCCCCGTCGGTCCTGTCCACAAAGGCCCTGAGCCCCACGCCCTCGCCTGCCGGGGCGTTCCGCGTGATATAGGCCGACTCCGTGGAACTCGAGTCCTGCGCGCTGTAACTCAGGCCCCCTGAGATTTCATGTCCAAGAGAGTAGTTGATGCCAACAAAGGCGAAGTCCTGCGTGGTATCGGACCAGGTCCTCGACGCCCGCGCGAATAGCGTCGCGTTCCTTATGAGCCTTCTCGAGTAATGCAGGGCCGCCTCCCTGGTGTCCGTGCCGCTCCACTTATCAATAATGGAAAAAGAGCCAGAGATGGAGCCGAGAATGACCTGGTTGTAGGTGAGGTTCGCCGAGGCGTTGACGCGCGGGTTATCCACCGCCGTGAGGGACTCTAAGCCTATGGTGGAAAAATTTCTCGAGAAATAACTTGCCGAGAACCCGCCTCCAATACCCTTTGAGCCGTAGGAATATGAAATAAGACCGCTGTAACCGGTCCGGGATTTGCCGTAACGCCCCGCGGCCTGCGTGTCCACCACGCCGAAGCGTCCGAGCGTGAAGCCCGCATCCGTCATGAGGCTCACTATCTCGTTCTCCACGTCGAGCCTTGCCCTGGCCGTAAGGTTATCGGTGATGCCAAGGCCGTAACTCCCCGTAAAGGCGATGGAGCCGTAGTTGAAGTCTTCCGTGCCTATTGCCTCGCGCCTGAAGCCGAGGTCGAGGCTGTATTCCTGGAGGCCCTGCTTGAGGAAGGTGGTGGAGATGTAATAGGGCCTCACTATCTCGGTCTCGCGGCCAAAGGCGTCCTTTATGACTATCCTTGATTCGCCTCTGTTCGAGGCGTCTCTTATATTGGTGAACTCGAACTCCCCGGCAGGGAGGTGCTCTGTGTCGATGAGCCTGCCGTCAACGTAGACGGATACGTCAGAGGGCGTCTCGGCGACTCCATGGAGCGTAAGCGTTGGGGACGTTACGAAAAAGGGCGTAAGGGTAAAGTTCTTTGATACGCTGAGGCCGCCGAGCACGCCTATGGGCGTTGTAATGTCTCCGGCTACAAAGCGCCTCTGTGTGCCGGGGTCGTCGATGGTGACGCTGGTCAGGAGGCGGACAAAGGTATCGTCCGTAGTAGTCCTTGAGTACGAGAAGGTAGAGAGCCCGAGCACTCCGCCGGCGCTCAGGCCGAGCTCAAGGGGCACGTTCAGTGAGGTGAGGTTGAAGTCGTTATCCGCGCTGTAGGTGACGCTGTAGTTCAGGAAAGCCGAGTTAGCGCTCGTGAAGGTAACGTCATAGTGTCTCTTTGGCGAGAGGTCCACCACGGTCTTTTTAAGGAGACCCGGCGCCGCGGTTATGCGGAGTTCCGCCTTTTTTTCGTCGAGTTCATAGGTAATACCAGGGGCGAGGTCGTCAAGGGGAATGTACTTTGTGCCCTCAACCTCGATCTCGCCCCCCTCTGGGAGCCGGAGTATGCCTATCTCCTTGAGGTCCCCGGCAGGCATGAGCACAACGCCTTCTTTTGTTACAAGGAGAAAACTATCGCCCTTCTCAACGGTATTGAGGTATACCTTGAGGATAACGGTCTCCATGGCAGGGGTAGAGGCCGCATGTACGTGGAGAGGCAGGAGCGCGAAAAAAAAGAGCGCCGCCATGAGGACAAGACAACCCCGGCGCGCGCCCTTTTTCGGTCCCGTATTCCCCATCCATGCCGCCCGCGCTAACTGCTCTTACCGGCCCTGGGTGAAGGGGTCTTCTTTTTCTCGGGCTTCCTGGGGGCCTTGCAGGCGGCCTTGACCACGGAGACCTCTCTTTCGAGAGTCTTCTTGCCCGCCTCCACGGCAACGTTTATCTTCGCGGCCTTAAGGCAGCCCTTCTCAGGCACTCCAAGGCCATAGGCCCTCGTGAGACCGGCGAGCACGTACCATCCTCCCATGTCCTTTGAGAAGACTTCGGCGCCAGAGGCCGATACACCACTTGCCTTTACCTTCCTTACAACAAGGTGCGTGTTGCCGCTGTTCCTGACCCTTACGACAACCATGCCGTCTTTTAGTTCCGCGCCCTCTATGGAGACCTTCTTGACCTCCTTTGGGGGCGCTATGAAGATGGGCACGCTGAGCCTCAGGGCGAACTTCAGGGCCATGGCCTCGCCGGGCTCTGTCACCGGCAGTTCCTCCACAAACAACCGGTACGTCTTCTCTCGAAGCGAACTTTTGCCCTTGTACCCAAGGCGTATTATCCGCTCCTCTCCGGGCTTTATATCGGCCATCCTCGGAAAGTAGATGATGTCCTTTGTGTCCTTGTAGAGGTCCCTGCCCTTCTCGCCCTGGTACCACTCCTTGGCGGTTATCTGCACCGTAACCTTCTCGGCCCCGTCGTTGGTCACCTTGAGGACAGCCGTCTTCTTCCGGGCGTTCATCTTGACCTTTATGGGAACGGCCCTGAAGGAGCCCGCAAGGGCCGCAGAGGGCAGGAGCAGTAAAGCTATGGCCAGTAACTTGATAAGGGTTGTTTTTCGCAATCTCAATCTCCTGTAGTTGTCAGTCTCTTCCGGGGGACAGGACATTTTACACCGTAGGCCCGCCCCCCCTATTAGGGGATAAAAGAACAAGGGTGCGCTCCATGACGCGCCCGCCTGCCCCCACTATAAAACCCTACAGGAAAAGAAGCAACAAGAAAAAAGGGCATTTAAACTCGGGTTCCGCTATCTCTCAGTCACAGGTAGCGGACCTTTATTACGTGACAACACGCCCCTCAGTAGTTCACCGTTACAGTAAGCGTGTCCGTATATACTCCGGCGGCGGCGGTGGTGGTGCCCAGCATTCCATAAACCGTATGCACCTCATCGGCGCCTATGCCGACACCGTCCTTGCCTGTAGGGACCGTCGTGCACGTAGTGCAGTAGGTGGCGCCGTTATCGCCCCAGTCATTAGTCGCGTTGAACCCCCCGGTAATCTTGGCAAGTTTATATGAATAGGTATTCGTAAAGTCTGCAGGCGCTGTGCCCGTCTTTAGACGCCTTGGCGTGTCCTGAGGGCTGACCAGGTTCTGGCCTGCATCTATGTCTATGCGGTAGGGCGCGCCGGATGAGCAGTTCACGGTAATGGTGGTATTGGAGTATACGGTAGCAGTGCCGCTGACACTGCCAAAGGAAAGGGGCGCCGTTGTGACGGCGCAGGATGGCAGTATAGTGGCGTCAACGTTGATGGTTCCCGTGGTGGTCTGCGTAAAGGCCTGCGCGGTGCCTGAAAACGCCAGCCCGAGGGCCGCTATTGCCAGTGCCATTAAGAGTCTCTTCATCCTGTTTCTCCTCATATTGAGTGTTTTTGAGTCAGTCTCATACTTTAGTAGTTCACCGTCACGGTGACGGTGTCGTTGTAGGCGCCCGGCGTGGTGGTGGTGGGCCAGAGCACACCGTACACTGTGTGGAGTTCGTCGGCGCCCGTGCCCGTACCGCTCTTGCCCGTAATGGGCGTGGTGCAGGTGGTGCAGAGCGTTGTTCCGTTATCGCCCCATTCGTCGGTAGCGGCGTAGGTGCTGGCCTTGTAGAGTTTGTACTTGATGGTATTGGTGGTATCCGCAGGGGCGGTGCCGGTCTTTACGTACCTCGGGTAACCCGTTGTGCCTATGGTATTGAGGCCCTTGTCTATGTCTATGCGGTAGGGCGTGGTAATGGTGCAGTTTACAGTGATGGTGGAACTTGCGTAACTATAGGCCGCGCCCGTGTAAGTGCCAAAGTCCAGCGGCACGGTGGCCACTGTGCAAGAGGCAATGACCGTTGCGCCTATGGTCATGGTTCCTGTTGCGGACTGGGTAAAGGCCTTTGCGCCGCCAGTGAAGGCCAGTGAGAGGCCGGCGACCACAAGGGCCGTGATGAGTCTTTTCATTCTCTTTCTCCTCATATTTAGTGTTTTTAAGTCGGTCTCATACTTTTAAATGAAATGTTTATCCTTGACCCACAACCTCAGTAGTTTACCGTAACTGTCACGGTGTCCGTGTAGGCGCCCGGCGAGTTGTGAGTTCTGTCTAGCCAACCGTATACAGTGAGGACCTGGTCCGCCCCCGTGCCTGTGCCGCTCACGCCAGTAATGGCGGGAGTGCAATTGGTGCAAAAGGTAGCGCCGTTGTCGCCCCACTGTTCAAAATAGCTACTGCTCTTATAAAGTTTATACAGAATTGTATTCGTAGCCCCTGGAGCCAGGGCGCCTGTCTTGAGATACCTAAGACCGCCATTGGTGTTCGACCAATCGTTAAGTCCCACATCTATGTCTACACGATAGGGTGTAGTGGATGAACAATTCACCGTGATGGTGGATGTCCCGTTAAAAAGGAACGCAGAACCGTCATAGGACCCGAAATCCATGGGAGCCGTGGCCACTGTGCAAGAGGCCGCAAGCGTTGCTCCTATGCTCATGGTGCCTGTTGCGGACTGGGTAAATGCCTGGGCACTGCCCGTAAAGGCAAGGCCGAGGCCCGCAACCACAAGGGCCGTCAAGAATCTCTTCATTCGGTTCTCCTCTATTTAGAAGCCTCTTTATTTTTGAGGGGAAAGTCTGGATTAATCAGACTTTCCCTAAAAATATCTTTTGTCTTAACCAAAACCGGCTTATCCGGCCCCTCAGTAGTTTACCGTAACGGTCACGGTATCGTTGTGCGCACCCAGGCTGGTGTTATTGGGGTTGGACTCAAGGCGTCCATAAACAGTAAGAACCTGGTCAGCCCCGGAGCCCGTACCGCTAAGGCCTGTTGAATAGGGCGTACAGGCAGGGCATACCGTTGTTCCGTTATCGCCCCATTCGTCGGAGACGAGATAAGTGGATGCCTTGTAGAGGTTGTAGGTCAGGGTGTTCGTAATGTCCGCAGGGGCCGTGCCTGACTTTACGCGCCTGAAGACTGTATCATAACTATTCTGTCCCGCGTCAATATCCACCCGGTAGGCGGTGTTATTGGAACAGTTCACTGTTATGGTCGATGTGGAGAGGTTCTGCGAGCCAGTGATGTTGTTGAAATTACCAAACTGCATCGGCGTGGTGGAAACTGTGCAGGCCGCAACAACCGTTGCTCCTATGCTCATGGTGCCTGTGGCGGACTGGGTAAATGCCCCGGCCGTGCCCGTAAAGGCGAGGCCGAGGCCCGCGATTGCAATTGCCATTAATAGTCTCTTCATTCTCATATGCTCCTTTTCGTGGTTTAGGGCCTGCTCCCCCCACAGGGGTGTCAATACCCTTTTCAGCGGCCCTATAGTTGCCTTAATGGGTACAAAGGCTTAAGAGCCCGCATCGCCGGGGGGGGGGGGGCAGCTCCTCTCAAGAAAACCTGTCTTTCATATCATGGGCGAGGCACACACCCATTTTACAGAGGTCATTTTACACCACCCCATCTTACAGATAACTTACAGATAGGAAAAAATTTGAGAAAAAGACAAAAAAAATAAAAAAAGGCGGCGGCATCACAAAAAAAACCCCCAGAGGCCCGAAGGGCCTCGTGGGGGTGGTTCATCCTGGCGGGAATATAGGGGAACCCGCGCAGCTTTAGTCCAAAGGGCCGAAGCAGCGCGGGAAGGGAAGGGTCAGTAATTCACCGTAACAGTTAGGGTGTCGCTGTAGGCGCCGGGGCCGTTAATGGGCATAACGGCCCTACCATAAACAGTATGTATATCATTGGCGCCCGTGCCTGTTGCGAGCTTTCCAGTGTAGGTCGAAGTACAGGTTGGACAAAATGTCACCCCGTTATCCCCCCAGATGGTCATTAAACCATTATCTATATAGAGAGTGTAAGGCACTACGTTCGTGGCATCCGCCGGGGCTGTACCTCTCTTTAGGTACCTATAAATATCGGCGAAGTAATAATTCACCCCCGCGTCAATATCTATGCGGTATGGCGTGCCGTTAGAACAGTTCACCGTGATTGTGGTATTGGCTAATGTATCTCCTGTGGTTTTAAAGGTTCCAAAATCCAGGGGCGCCGTGCTTACAGTGCACGCGGCCACCATCGTTCCAGTCACGTTCATGGTGCCCAATGTTGTCTGCGTAAAGGCCCCTGCCGAGCCCGCATAGAAGAGCCCCATTGCCGCGATTGTCAGCGCCATGATTATCCTTTTCATCTTGTTTCCTCCTCCTTTAATTAATTGTTTTCTAGCCAGACACGGACAAAGCCAGCCAAGGAAAAGCCGGTTCTGGCCCTTGGACCAATGAAATACTAAATACCAATTTGAGACACACTTATAGTGATTATAAAATCATCATACATCAAGTGAACTTACAGATAACTTACAGATAGGGGAAAAAAGGGGGAATTTTGAAAAAAAACACATTAAAAAGGTAAAAAAAGGCCTTGTGAGGGCGCAAAGGCGAAAAAAGCGGGACAGGATGGAAGGGCAGGGGCAAGCACAGGGTCTTCATGGCGCGAAGGCACGTGGTTGTATCTACGCCGGGTCAGGGCCAAGGAGGTCATTGTACAGGGCGCGGCTCTCTGGCGAGGGCTCCACTCCGAGCATGACTGAGAGGTTTTTCTCAAGGCGCCTGTAGACGGCTATTGCCTCGGCGTGCCTTCCGAGTCTCTTCAATGAGAGCATGAGGCCAAGGTAAAAATCCTCGGCAAGGATGTCCACCTCAATACCGCGCTTGAAACGCTCAATGGCCAGGCCGAACTCTCCGGCGCCTTCGTACAGGCTTCCGAGGGTGCCTATGTACCTGAGAAACTTGCTCCTTTGGCGCTCGGCCATGAGAAGGTAGAGGGGCATGTCCCTGTCCTTTGCCATGAAGGGGCCCTGGTATATGCGAAGGGCCCTGTCAATGAGCCTGCCGCCCGCCTTCCTGCGTTTGGCCTTTATCTCTTCATCGGCCTTGCCGAGAAGACGCTCAAAAGCCCAGGTATCCACCCAGACAAGGCGCGGGTTCAGGCTAACGAGGCCGTCGCTGAGTTCCACTGCCTCGTCGTTTCCAAGGAGTTTTCTCAGGCGGTAAAGGGTCGTGTTAAAGGCGCTTGTGGCCGAGTCGCCCTCGGAGTCGGGCCAGATCTTGTCATAGAGTTCCGTTGTCCGCACCCCCCGTCCGCCAAGGGCCACGATGGCCTTTAGCATGTGAAGAGGCCGGGCCTTGGCCCTGCCGGAAAAGACGACCTCAACACCGTCTCTTACCAACGAAAACCTCCCGAGGGTGTATATCCTTACGGGCCAGGGCCAGTCCTCTATGTCAAGGGGCGGCTCGGCGGGTATGAGACCGCTTTTTTGCACAAGGCCCCGCACATGCTCCACCTCGATGCCCTCCTCGAGGGCGCGCGCGCAGAGACCGGCCGCGACCGAAGGACGAAAGATAAGGTGCTTGACTATGGAGCATTCCCTGCCCAGGGCAAAGAGTTTTTTAAGTAATGAGATGCCATGTTTATCGCGCCCCCTCTCCAGGGCAAAATAGGCCTCGTTGGTAAGGCATATATAGCGCGTGAGACCATAGCCTGTCTTTTTCGTCTGTGCGCGGACCCTCTTCATCTCCGCATCCGCCGCCCTCTGCTCGCCCTTCTCAAAGAGGGTAACGGCCAGGAGGGCCCGGCATACGACCTCGGCGGGCAGGCACCTGAGACCGAGTATGGTGTCGAGCGCGGTCCTTGCCTGGCGGAAGGCAAGGGACCTCTCGCCCCTTAGGAGCGCCTTCCAGGCGAGGAGAAAGTGGTAAAATGAGCGGTCATAACAGGAGCCTTTTTCAAGGGCAGAGGACATTTTTTCAAGGGTACTGGATGCCGCCTCAAGGTCTTCACGGGCAAGGGCCGAGGCCGCTGCCTGCCCGAGGAGCATGTTGTCGATGAGATGAGAGCCGCTGTCGCGGGCGAGTTCAAGGGCTTCCGTGACAGTCCGCTCCGAGGCCCCGTGGTCGCCGCTCTCCCAGAAATAGGCCGCCTCGGTCACGCTGGCCGTAAGGCGCGCCATGGGCGTGGTCTTGTGTGCCGGGGTGCGCTCCCGGAGCGACTCGATTATGACCCTGCACCGTGCCCCATCACCCTTCCAGCGGTAATAATGACCAAGGCCGAAGACTGTCTCGGCACGAAGATACATGTCATCAGAGTCCCTGGCAACCTTGAGGGCCTCCCTGGCCCATTGCTCAATATCCGGGTGCCAGGGCTCCTTGAAGGTAAGGGCTATGAACATGCTCGATACTACCTGGGCCCTTATATCCTCAGAGGGAAAGTCCGGGTATTTCTCGATAAGCCATGGATAGAGCTTTATCCAGCGGCCAAACTTTCCGAAGTCGTCAAAGGCATAGAATATGGCCCTTATAGCCCCGGCCCATGAGAGCATGGTGCCCGCAGGCGATTGCCCTGAGTTGAAGGCCCTGAAGGCTTGCTCGAAGTGAGTCCTTGCCTCGCCCGGGGCGGAACGGGCGCATGAGGCGCCGAGCCAGTACAGGAGCCAGGGCTCTTTTCTGAACCAGGCTTCCGGGAAACACCCGAGCCATCCGCCGAGGGCCGCGCTCCGGCCCTGTGATAGCAGGAGGGCGGCGTTGGAGAGGACCACCCTTTCGAGCCCCTTCCAGTCCCTTGCCTCGCAGTACGTTGAGGCGGCGTCCTCGGTGAACCCGGCCTTTTCCATGACCGAAGCGGCCCTTTTCCTTAGAGACGCAAGGCGGCGCGGGGTGAAGGCTTCACGCGCGCGGCTCAGGAGAAACTCCCTGAAAAGGGGGTGATAAGTGTAGACCGGCTGGGGTTTCAGACGCTTTTCCGTAAAACAATGACTGCGTCCAAGGTATGAGAGGATACGGGCCGCGCGGCCAAGGCCCGTAAGGTCCGAGGCCATGCGCGCCGTCATCTCCGTCAAGAAGGCGGTCTTCATGAGAAAGTCCCGCGTCTCGTCGTCCATCTTACTGAAGACCTCACCGGCAAAGAACTCGAATACAGCGTCATTGGGCAGGTCTTTCAGGGAGCGTTCCGCCACGCCTCCCCTTGCCGCGCTCTCGAGGAGCAGAATAAGCCCCCCCACCCAGCCGCCTATCCGCCTGTGCATGGCAAGGGCTTCACCGTCTCCAGGCTTCTTGCCCCGGCCAGTATACTTGAGGGCAATGATGGCCTTTGATTCCTTGGGGGTGAGCGCAATCTCGCGCGGCCCTATGACCGAGAACTTGCCCCCTGCCGCAAAGCGGCTGAGGGCGGGAGGCGGCGCGGCGCGGCTCGCTATGATGATGCGCCCGCCGCCGGGAAGCGAGTCCACGGCGCTGGCAATGATTCCGTGTATCTGCGAAGTCTGCGAAAGCTCGTGATAATTGTCGAGGACAAGGACAAAGGGCGGCTTGAGGCGTCCGTAAAGGTCCTCGAAAAAACCCCTTGTAAAGGCCGGAAGGCCCATGACGTGCTCCGGGGTAAAGTGCGGCAGGGGACGGCGTTTTCTCGGGGCCGCCATCTTCCCGGCAAGTCCCATGTTGTGGAAGAACTCGGCGGCATTGGAGTCGCCGCTCTCGATACGGTACCAGATGCTCGGTAGCCCGCGGGCCGTGATGTAACTTGAGATGAGCGTGGTCTTACCAGAGCCGGCGGGACCATAGACCCAGGCAACCGGCGAGTGTTTGCCCCTGTCGAGGAGTTTGAAGAGCCTCTTTCGCGGCACTTCGCCCATGGGGCTTGGCCGGGTGATACGGGCTATGGAGGCGGGAAATTTTTTCATATCCTAATAAGAGGCGCCTCTCAACGCGATGCATGGGATATGGAAATAATTATTTTTTTATCAAGCCTCAAGCGTCTTCAATATAAAAAAAAGAACGCGGGGACGTAAGATAAAAGGGGCATGTGTATAATCGCAAAATTAATATTCTTAGTCAAGGAGTTGGGATATGCGCCCCTTTGTTTTCCAGAGGAACGTATGGATACTACGGGGCGTCATGCCCTCCCCGGCGTAGCGGAAAAATCTGAATGAATCAGACCTTCCCTGAAGAGATAACCGCCAACTCTTGAAAAGACCTCTCAAGGACGACGTGAACCGCCTCGATTCCTTGAGCGCATATTAAAAAGAAGTATCCCGGCAATAAAAATGACGCCCATTATCATTAGCCCGACCCCTGTCATCACATTCCGCTTGCTCCAGAGCAGTTCAACGTGTCTCGCCCCCCCTGGGACCTCAATCCCCTGTATCACCCCGTTCACGCGGTATATCCTTGTCTCCACTCCATCAACAAAGGCGCGCCACGTTGGATACCATGTATAGGCCAGGACAAGAAAGCCCTTATCAGGGGCCTTTATATTCACCTCGACCCTGCCGTCATCGTCCTTGATGTCCAGAACAGAGGGGCCATCGGGCCAAAGGGTATTGGCAAGTCCCTCAACGTGGGCCTTGTAGGGGCTTTCATTGTAGGATGACATCCATGAGAGAAAATTCTTTTCATCGAACTTTACGGTCTGCCCTGCAAAAAAGGCCCGCCTTGCGGCATCACCGCGCTCATAGACATAGACCCGCGATAGTTCATTTATACGCCTGTAGCGGGGGCTTCGCTCAAGCGCGGCAATCAAGGCCGCGTCTTCCCTTGCCACTATGTAATACCGGACATTGAGAGAGCTCAGAAATGGCCCCGTTAAGAGCGCTGGATATGATGAGGGTGGCAAGAGGCCTTCAATATTGCTGGGGAGATAGCGGAGATACAACTTGGGGATTAAATCAAATGTGCAGCCAGTCAGGCTGTAATAATTATTAATGGTCGCGGACTGGAAGAGCCCGTGTTCCTGCATTGCCGAGGGCCCGGAAGAATACCACCTCTGCCGGCTGAGGGGCATGACCCTGTACTGCCTGGTTATGCCAAGTCTCTCTGCACCAACGCTTGCATATTTCTCGGAATAGGTCTTCAGGGGCAGCCTCTGCGCCACACTTACAACGCCCATGGATGAGACAAAAACCGCTATAAGTAAGAGATATGAACTCCATTTATTATGGCTCCAGAGCGCTGTCAGTGCCGAGATTATGGAGGCGGCAAAGACAATGAAAGCAATAATGGAGGAGTTCTCTGTCAGTCCTACTCTTATCAGCCCCACAATAGATAGGGCAATGAAGGCGGCGGCTACCAGCGCCTTAATACGGCGCGAAACAACGCCCGGGGCTCTTAGATATGCCTCAAGCCCCAGAGTTCCGGCAAGGCCGAGCATCACCATGGCAAAGGGAATGAATTTGTGAGGCCAGCGGAAGGAACTCCATACAGGCACGCCGTAGGTAAGGCCGTAGATGCCGCCCCATTTTCCAAGAGAGAATAAGAGCAAGAGCAGGCCGCTTAATAAAAAAGCCGCAAAACCCGCCCTCAAGGCAGTTCTTTCTTCCGTGGCCCCGCTCCTCTTGACAAAGAGGACTATGGCTCCAAGCACAAGCGCAGGAAGGAGCCAGGCCCCGGCATAGAACATGATAGAGGCGCCTGATACAATAAAGCCATTGTCCACTTTAAAGGCAGGGCTTATTAGTCCCCAGAGGGCCTGTGGAATGGCGCCGTAGGATATGAAAGATTCCTTTGAGAAGGACTCGCCGCGAGAAGTATAAGGCAGGAACTTTACAGCCGAGACGAGCGAGGGGGCAGAAAGGAGGACTCCTGAGATGAAAGACACCAATAGAAGAGGAAGCCGCTTAAAACTCCTCTGGAACAACACATAACCAAGACTGAAACAAAGAACCGTCAAGAGCGCATAGGTTGCGAACTGTGAGTGCCCCCCATATAGGAGCATGGCCACGCTGCCGCTTAGCAATATCAAGCCTGAGAGAGACCTTTTTTTTGTAATAAGATAGAGAGCGCCAAGGAGCGCAAAAGGCAACCACGTAAGAATTGGGACAAGAAATATCCATACAGTGCTTACGGCGGTGAAATACCCGGAAAAAGTAATGCTTAGCGAAGAAAGCCAGGCTACGTGTGGGCGCGCCCCAAGAGAATGTGCAAGGAGATAAAACCCCAGGGCCATAAGAGGCAAGTGAGTTATGATTACTATCAGGCAGAAGTTTGATTCATTTACTCCAAAAAGGAGCATGAACCCCGTAATAATTGTATATGGGAAATAGAAGACAGCCGGGAGAACAGTTACAAGGAGCGGCTCGCCCAGGTGCTGGTGCGAGTTCCAGAGGGGAAGGATGCCCCTGAACCATTGCCCATGAGTCTCAAACAAGGTAGATGTGAGTTGCTCAAAATTATCCCAACGGTTGTAATCGAACAAAGGCGAGAGTTCATAGGATATGAATAATATCAAAAGAGTGGCAACGATAACGCCAAGGGGCCATAAGGCTGAAAATGTTTGGTCCTCTATGCCCTTATGACTGTTCGCCGAGAACCTGACTTTGTTTTTCATTGTGGTGTATCTGGGTAAATAGGGGATATGCCAATCTCTCTTGGAGGTCAAAGGGCAAGTTATTTTGTCTTAGGAAAAGTCTGATTGTTTAAGTGTGCATAACTTCTCATAACCTTAACCACTTAAGGCCTATACTGGTCAAGCACTCTATCTATAGCCTCTTGAATGGAATATCTTGGAGTAAAATCAAGTTCTTTTCTTATCCTGCTAATATCCGCGACAGAGTAAAGCAGTTCTCCCGGCACGGCATCGGCGTAAAGCGGCTTGATGCCGGGGTTGATTTTATCTATGAGTATCTCTGCAATCTGGCTTACCGTTGTACCAATGCCAGTGCCAACATTAAATATCCCTCTATGAAGGTCAGCGCGCATTGCCTTGATGTTGGCCTCTACAATATCTTTTACGTAAACAAAATCCCTGGTCTGTGTGCCATCGCCAAAGATTACAGGCGGCTCGCCCTCCATGAGCCTGTTGGCGAATATGGTTATTACGCCCACATAGGGTGTGTAGGTCTGGTTCTCTCCATAGGTATTAAAATACCTGAGACATATGACATCAATTGGGTTTGATTCAGCCATTAAGGAGAGATACTTCTCTGAGGCCTGCTTGGAAAGCCCATAGGGAGATATGGGCACTTCCCGCTCTCCCTCGGCAACAGGGACCCTATCGGGAGAGTCGCCGTAGACTGCCATGGATGATGCGAATACCAGTTTCTTGACTCCAACCTCCATGCAGGCCCTAAGCACATTCAGCGTGCCCATGATATTTGTCATGGCGTCGTTGTAGAAGTTGTTTGTTGACTCCCTTATCGAGACTATGGCGGCCTCGTGAAATACAATATCAACTCCATCACTCAAGACCGCCTTCAGTGCCTCGTAATCAAGGACATCGCCGATAACGAGACGTCCGCCCGCCGGTATATTCTCTCTCTTACCCATGGAGAGATTATCAAGGGCCGTTACTTCCATGCCTTCGTTCAGAAGCCTTCCCATGAGATGAGAACCGATAAAACCGGCCCCGCCCGTTACCAGCGCTTTTTTGAACTCTTTCCCTTTCATGCAACATGCTCCGGCAATAGTTTAATCACCCTCTCGGGTGTTATTATGGAATTAGAAATTTCCTGACCGGGCGGCACCTCGGCCCTGTCAAAGACAAGGCAGTTCCTAAGAAAAACAGAACCGGCAATACGCGCGTGGTCACCGATAACGCAGTTCTTGAACTTTGCTTCGGGGTGGAGCTCCATCTCACTGCCAAAGAGATTATCAATACCCCTGTGTCTCAACGCGACCATATTCAGATTCAAGAGGTCCTGCGGGAAGGTGAGGTTGGTGTCTTCCCTGACAACATTTACCCCCCTTACCCTGCCGCCGTCGTTAATGAGTATCTGTATTGAATCAGTAATTTCGTACTCATCCCTCATGGCCGTGCGCGGCGTGCGCCGTATGGCGTCGAATATCTGCAGGTCAAAAAGGTAAAGGCCGCAGCCCTTATGATTATTGGAGGTGTGCCGTGGTTTCTCTATTACCCTCCTGACAAAATTGTCCTCATCAAAGACAACGGCGAAGTTGCGCTTGATCATCTCCCGGTCTTCCTCGATCTTGGTGGCGATTACGCACTGAAGATCGTCTTCCTCCATGGTATACACCATCCTTCCAATATCATCTGCCTCGAAAAATATATCGCCGAGGAACAATAGGAAGGGAGTATCTATCTCGTTTTCAAGATACCCAAGGGCATGGGCTATGCCAAGCGTGTCCTTCTGTTCTATGTACCGTATCTTAAGACCATACTCTTCGCCCTGTCCTATGCGCCGCACGATCTCATAACCCAGATAACCTATAACGATTATAACTTCTTTTATGCCGATTGATGCCATGAGTTCGAGCTGATAGGCCATGAGCGGCTTATTGGCTATGGGAAGTATGGGTTTTGGATAGCTCTCGCTAAAGGGATATATTCTTGTTCCCTTGCCGGCGGCAAGTATTACGCCTTTTAATTCCATGAGCATACCTCTTACAGGGTGTGAATGATCTTTTTGTCATATAGATAGATCTTGAACCTGAGATAAAAGAGAAATTTTAAGAAGTTAATGGATACGGCAAAAGGATTTAATTTGCTGAGCCCTCCCTGTCTCTCTATATGCGTTATACCCATCTCCCCTATCGAAGCGCCAATCTTGCAGAGTTTGACGGTGAGCTCCGTTGGGGCCGGGTATCCCCTTGCCTCTATATTTGTACGCCTTATGAAACTGCCCTTGATCAGTTTCAAGGCGCAGTTCGTGTCCCTGAAGCGCACACGGAACATGGTCCTTACGATTAAATTCAGAGTCCTGTCCGCAAAGACCCTGAACCTTGTGTCTTCTTTCTTTTTCCTGTAGCCTGTTACGCCGTCAAGCCCTTCGGAGAGCGCCTTATCAAGAAGCCCTGCGTATTCCTTCAGGTCAAACTGGCCATCTGAGTCCAGTGTAACCACCCACTCGCCACTCGATGCCTGTATAGAGGTAGTAAGCGCCTTGCCATAACCCCCGTTCCTCTCAAAACTCACAACCTTGAGCCTTGGCAACTCCTTTTGCAGCCTCGCCAGTATGGAGGCCGTGTTATCGGTGGAACCGTCATTGGTAAGGACAATTTCGCTGGCGAACTCCGCTGAATCGAGCACCTTGTTCCAGTAACTGACGACATTTTCAATATTTTCTTCTTCATTGTATACCGGCGCCACGACTGACAAGAAAATATCTTTATTCATAAACATACCTTTTATGCGAAAGCATCCTCAAAAAGCCAAAGGCCACTATCATAACAAAGTCAACTCCTCTTGCCAACATGAGTGATTGTCCTTGATTATCCGAGTACATACAGACATAGAGGCTTCATAAAAAAACGGTCTTCATACCTCATTGAACCCCTGCCGGAGGGGGCGTTCCAAGTAAGAGTTCATTGTTATTAAAGATAGCCACCGGGGCAATGCCGTAATCTTGAGAGTCAGTATTACCTGGAATCACTTCAGAGGGCTTCCATGGCTCGGCGTAGATGTCAAGATACACAACATCACGTACCGGACGATTGGAATAGTGATAGATGTCATCCGCTGATATGGGGACCCTTACGGTATTTGTCCATCCCGGCCTGATAGAAAAATTGAACTCTTTATCGCCATTGACCCTGACTCTTAATTTTTGGGGCGCCTGCCTTGGCCAACTGTTCACAGCGAGACTGATCTCACCCTCGGACACATTCCTTATAAGGAATTTTACCCATTTGCCACCCTGTAGCCAGCCCCCTCCCCCGATATGTCTTTCCTGACCAATGAAGGCAACATGTTTTCCCACTTTTATGTTGTTATAGTTGAAGGTTACCTCGGGATTATCCTTCATATGGAGCACATACCTTGAGACCTTGTAAGGGAGGTAGGTGAACCGCAACGGAAAGGTGGGCGGGGGTGCCTGCGAATTGTTAATGGGATTTATTACCACGCCAGCGATAAGGAAGGTTGTGAGGACGATTATTACCTTGTTAAGTGTATTGAATCTAATCTTCCCGGGAATGAACAAAAAGAGGGGGTATATGAACATGAGGTACCTGAGCCCAACCTGGTGAGAGACTATGTTGGAGGTCGAGTTCATGGCGGTTATTATCAAGACCGCGGAAAATAGAAGAAGGTAGTTTTTTACCTCTCGCTCCATATTTATTATGGCAAAGGCTACCATGGGGTAAAACCAGAGAAGGCCGTAAAATGGGGAGATAAAACTACCAATAACAGTTGAGAGTGTTATGAACTCTGGTTTTGAGGCCCCCTCCCTGACAACGGCGTTAAAGGCCCCGAGGTAGTGAATATTGTAAAATATCTGCGGCGCCACCATCAAAAGAGTTATTACGAGAGAGAGGAGGGCTTTCTTAATATCTCTCCTGCTGATTATGAGTTCGTACCAGAAGGGCAGGAGAAGCGCCAGTATTGGGAGTTTGATGCCCGCGGCAAAGCCGATAAAAAGCGCTGAGATGAGATACCTCTTTTTGTGCCAGAAAAAGAGGTATGCCGTAACGAGGAAGAGCATCAGCATCTCGGCATGTATCCAGAGGACATAGGTCATGGAGGCGGAGAGGAGAAAGAAAAGGGCGGAAAATACAAGCGCCCCTCTCTCATCGTTCTTGTCCCGAAGGTATAAAAAGCCCATGAGTATACAACCGAAAAACATGAGGGCATTGAAGAAATAAAAGCCATAGTAGGAAAAAGGCCCGCCAAAGACCGAGAAGACCAGGTAAAAGGGGGCCGCGGCCAGGGGATAATAAAAGGAGTGGAGGCCGAGCCTTACCTTTCCGTCCCGTGTCTCCTCCATGGGGTGCAGCCCGGCAGGTGTATCCAATGTCACGGGCTTGCGCTCAAGGGTCCTTACGAGGTCCACGGCCTTGTCATATACGAGGTCATGGTCATAGATAATGCTCTCGGTGGTCAGGATGTACTCGGAGCCGTCACCTACACGGTAAGGGGTATAACTGAAGACCATTCCCATGAGGAATGTAAAGAGGAGTATGAAAAACCATAAAACAATTTTGTCTATGGGAGTATCTCTTGGCATGAGCGGCTCACCTGTATTTCGCTCTCATCTCTAAGCCCTTAGACTTCAATGTCTTTCCGCCGAGGTTAAGGGCCTGCTTCCGCGATATTTTCCTTGTCAAATTAAAATTCTTCCGTCTATTGTGCTATATTATCGTTCATAGTTCAAGGACGGTTCCACAACCACGTGCGCCTTTCATACCGCCCGCATGACATTTAAATCTTCTTTGCTCCCCCCTCTCCCCCCGGTCTTCATGCCATGGATACCAGGCCATCCTCTTAAAAAAACGCAACATTACCCTCATAGACGAAGCCCTGGCATGATTTGTTTCACACCTTGCTAAATGGTCACTTACACGTTGGCTCCCTTGAGCCTTGCCCATTAAGACTGATGGCACCTACAAAATCATCATAACAGAGAGCCTGTGTAGCGAGTAAAACGTTAGCAGTCATCATACGGCCCCCTGGCCACAAAAAAAGGGTTACGTTGGTCAACGTACCCCTCTCATATCATGAGCAGGCAAAAAGGCCGTAACATACTGAAATCTTTGTATAATTCCAGCACATCACGGCCCGATTTACATGGTGCCCAGGGACGGAATCGAACCGCCGACACGAGGATTTTCAGTCCTCTGCTCTACCGACTGAGCTACCTGGGCTCTGGTTGTAATGTAATAAACTAATTTAATGCCTCTTTGTTGTCAAGTTTTTTCATTCCCCTTGCTGATATTATCCTTCATTTGTATGCTTTTTCGACGAGTGGAGAGCGCGGCGCTCAGCCCGCAGGTCTTTAGTCCATCCCTTTTTCAAAAAAGAGCCGGGTATTCTCGTTCTTTCAACGACTCCGGGCCAGAAAGATCGCTCTTCCCCTGTCTTCCTCTCTCCCTTTTTCATTATCCGCGATAAGCATCTGCCCCCCGAGAGAGGCGAGGGATTTGAAGGCACGGTAACTCTTCAGGACCTTCTTGGTGTAGTTCCGTGTCTCAGTGTATGGTATTGACTCTATGAACTCATCGTCATCAAGGGGGTAATTCTTTCGCCACCTCCTGACCACGTTGAGACCGGCATTATAGCCCGCTATGGTATCAACAGGGTCGCCGCCTGTCCTTTGCCAGAGATAGGCAAGATACCAGGCACCCATACGTATGTTGGTATCAGGGTCGCCAAGGTCGTATGGACGGGGTCTGCCCCGCGCCGAGGCCCTGGCAATAAACTCGGCTGTCTCGGGCATGACCTGCATGAGCCCCACGGCCCCGGTCCTTGATATGGTGTCAGGGTCAAAGGAACTCTCCTCGCGCATGACCGCGGCCACAAGCAGGGGATCGGCATCTCCGGCAAGACCCCTTGTCTTTATGTATTCAACCATCTTTAGCGGAAAGGCCACCTCAAGAAGCGCGGGCGGCATGGTCCCGTCAATGTCCCGAAGAAGCCCGGCGTAGTTCTCAAAGAGGCTCATGGCATGATAGTAATCCCCTGCCGAGTAAAAGGCCTCTATGAGCGATAGGACCTCTTCCCGGCGCGGACGGCGCCTCTTCAGGGCCAGTTGGACCTCCTTGGCCGCCTCCCCGGAGAGTCCCACACTAAGGAGCATATGGGTCCGGCCAAAGTCGCCGGCCATGACCCCAGAGGCAAGTGAGCCATCCTGAGCCCCAGAGACCTCTCTATCAGGATTCCAGGCCATCCTGCCGGACAATCCCTTGCTACCATCAAGGCCAAGGCGCCTTACTGCCATATAACAGTAATAACCCGGCATCCAGCCCTTGCAGGCAAGGGCGTATTCTCCTCTTGCCTCTTGCCCCCTACCGGCCTTCTCAAGGGCACGGCCCCGCCAGTAGGCAAGCCTCGCCCCGCGCCGCCCCCCAGCATTAAGTCCTCCAAGGTCCATGCTTTCAGCGGCCTCAATATACCTTCCCATCCTGTACTGAAGCCACCCCCTTCGCCAGGCGGCCTCTGGTGAAGGCCGGTCCCCGCCCGCCTTCTCCGCCTGTCCGTAGGCCCCTATGGCCTCGTCCCATTGGCCAGCCTCTTCGTAGTAGCCCCCCTCCATGAGGAGGGCGCGCCGGGCCTCGCGGCTACGGGGAAATTTCCTCACAAGGGTATCTACTGTATGTATAAAATCATCGTAACCGTCCTTCGCGCTCCCCCTTGCCCCCTTGACCCCCTTGGCCCCGCGGAGATAAGCCGTGGCAAGGAGCACGAGGCCGGACCTTTGCTCGTAACCCGTTCCCGCCTTTTTGCCGTCATTACCACTTATCTTTTCCAGACGCCTTCTTAGCACTATGGCGGCCTCTTCGTACCTCTTGAGCCTGAAAAGCGTCTCGATAAGGAGCGGTCCTGCCCGGCTCCCGCAGGCCGCGGGACCGCTCCGCAGGAGGTCACTCAGCTCCGTAGCCGCACTGCGGTAATGGTATGATTTAAAGAGGGCCTCAGCGCGGGCGCAGAGCTCTTCAGCCCCAAGAGAGGGCAGGGAAAGCCGCCTGTTATCGCGAAATGTGCCCTCTGCCTTCTTTGCAACTCTCGTACCTGGATAACGGACAATAAGGGTCTTGAGGTCCATGGCGGCCCGGGCATACCCTCCTGAAGCCATCTCAAGCCTCGCAGTTCTCAAGAGCGCCTCTGCAAAGCGTGCGTGGCCAGGGTACTTCGAGACAAAGGCACGGAACATGGAGAGGGCCTCGCCGGGCCTGCCCATCATCTCAAGTACGCCCGCCAGCTCAAAGAGCACATCTCCTGCGTAGAGAAAGTCCGGGTACTCGCGCCTTATGGAATCATAGGCACGGCTTGCGCCAGGCAGATCACCCTCTTCGGCATAGGCCCTCGCCAGATAAAGGAGCACATAGGGACGAATCTCTCCAAGGGCCTGTGCCTCCTGAAGGTACAGCACTGCCCTGGGGCCGTGCCTCTTGAGTTCATAGAGTCCGAGGATAAAAGATGCCCGCGCCGCGAAGGCTGTGCCCTGGTATTTATCCCGCACAATAAGGAGCTCTGGCAGGGCCTCCGCCTCCCTTCCGAACCTCATCTCCTCAAGGGCCTCTTTAAGGGATAGGGCCGGGGCGCTCATGGCGGCCTGCCCTATGATAGGCCGCCTGGCAGGGCCTTGCCGCATACCGGCCTGCCGGGCCGCGCATGAGACGAGCAGGAGGAGGATTAGGATAAGATATAGTGGTCCCCGTATCTTTTTCATAGGCTGAAAAAACCCGCTTTTTTCCTTAAGAAAGGACTGAAAAAAATCCGTCGTTCCATGATAAAGGACCCCTCTTAAGCGCTTCTGGCCCCTACTACCTTTCGCTCTCGCGGGCCACGCCGGGGAAGGGGGCGCTCCGGGGCCGGAGAGTCCTATCTTTCTTTCATCGTGTAAAGTATAGCACGAAGCGGAGATAAATCCGTGACCTTAGGCCAGAAGAGGTATTTTTTTCTATCCCTTGATAAATGAGATAAGGTGTATAATAATGGACTACTGATTTTTTATCCAGAGAGGGGAGGCTTCTTATTATATGCAGGGACTGAGAAAACTGGCAGAAGACGAACAAATCGCCTATTTTTCCATGGAAATCGGCCTTACTGATGAGATACCGACCTTTTCAGGGGGTCTTGGCATACTTGCCGGAGACACGCTCAAGAGCGCCGCGGAGCTGAACCTTCCCATGGTGGCCGTTACGCTCCTCTCAAGAAAGGGTTTTTTCAGGCAGATACTCGACGCCGAGGGCAACCAGAGCGAGGAACCCGAGGACTGGGACCCGGCGGAGCACATGAGGTTGCTACCCGTAAAGATTGACCTCACCATAGAGGGCCGCACGGTGAGCGTGACGGCCTGGTGCAGGGACATCATCTGTCCGGCAACGGAGTGGAAGGTCCCTGTGTTCTACCTCGACACGAATCTTGCGGAGAACAGCGAAGAGGACAGGACGATTACAGACCACCTTTACGGCGGGGACGCGAGGTACAGGCTCAAGCAGGAGATAGTCCTTGGCATGGGCGGTGTCCTCATCCTGAATGCCCTGGGCCTGAGGATAAAGAAATACCATATGAACGAGGGCCACGCGGCCCTTCTCACCCTCGACCTCCTGAGGCGCTTCAAGCGTGACATCGAGTCTGTCTGGGACGAAAAAAAGGTCTGGGATGAGGAACGCGTGAGAGACCTCTGCGTCTTCACGACCCACACGCCCGTTGAGGCCGGCCACGACCGATTCCCCTACCCCATGGTGCGCGAGATACTCGGGGACATCATACCCCTTGACGAGATAAAGAAACTCGCCGGAGAGGAAGACTTCAACATGACGCTACTTGCCATGAACCTCAGTCAATACATAAACGGGGTGGCCAAGAAGCACGGCGAGGTTTCAAGGCGCATGTTCCCTGGCTACGAGATAAAGGCCATAACAAACGGGGTACATACCCACACGTGGGTCTCTCCGAGTTTTGCAAGGCTTTACGACAGGTTTCTTCCTGGCTGGGCCAATGAGCCCGAGATATTCGTCCGCGTGGACAGGGTCCCCCCGGCGGATATATGGGCCGCTCACAGTTCGGCGAAAAAGGAACTTATCGATTACGTCAATAGTGTCACGAAGGCGGAGATGGACTACGATACCCTCACAATAGGTTTTGCCCGCCGGGCAACGGCCTACAAGAGGGCTGAGATGCTCTTTTCGGACATGGAACGCCTGAAGAGGATAGGCGGCGGAAAACTTCAGGTAATATACGCCGGAAAGGCCCACCCAAAGGACATGGGCGGAAAGAAGATAATCCACGAGGTTTTTCAGAAGATAGAGGAACTCAAGGGCTCGATAAAGATAGTCTTTCTTGAGAATTACAAGATAGGCGTTGCGAAAAAACTCGTTGCCGGCGTAGACGTATGGCTCAACACGCCCATGAGGCCCAGAGAGGCCTCGGGCACAAGCGGCATGAAGGCGGCCCACAACGGGGTCCTGAACTTCAGCGTCCTTGACGGCTGGTGGATAGAGGGCTTTGTCGAGGGCGAGACAGGCTGGTCCATAGGGCCGGAGCCCACAGAGAGCCCTGTATCCAATAACGCCGTTGACAGCGAGGACCTCTATCGAAAACTCGAAGAAGAGATAATCCCCCTCTTCTACGAAAACAGGGCTGGCTGGATAGCGATGATGCAGAACGCCATCGGAAAGATAGCCTATTACTTCAACACCCACCGCATGATGCGGCGCTATGTCACGGAGGCCTATATACGTTAATGAAAGTCTGACTGAGTCAGGCCTTCGTGCGGCACGGAGAGGCGCCGCCTTTTTCAAGACTAATAAACCACTTAAATGGTTAAAGAATCTTATTTTTCAACTTCTTTTCCCCCCTGTTCAGACACAGGAGGCAAGGTGCCGTGACGCGAAAGGTCCTATTCTTCCCCCTTATTCTTATGGGGCTTATCTCTCCCCCCCTATTCCCCTCATCCTCTGCCGGCGGTCCAATCTTCCCTGAACAGGCCCTTCAAGAACAGGCCCTTCAGGAGCCACGGAGGGAAAAAAAGATTATCCCCATCTTTGTCAAGAACCCCGGCAAGAAGATGAACCAGGTATTCACGCTGGACCTCCACGACGGGCTCAACGCCGATGAGGCGGGAATGCTCGCGGCCATCACAAACCCCCGCGCCATGAAGACAAGAGAGGAAAAAGGGCTCAAGATACCGCAGCTCATGGAGTCAGGCGTGCTGGCGCCAGTGGTCCTCAAAAAGGCCGGGAAGGAAAAAGATGGGGAGGGGCCCGAGCCGTGGCTCCCCGCAAAGCGGCTCAAGGCCCTTGAAGAGGTTGCGGACAAGGCCACGGCCTCGGCCTCCCCGCAGGAGATAGAGGTCGAGTCTGCCTGGCTCGAGTGGCAGGCCTTCGAGGCCGCAAGGCTCTATCTTTACAGAAGGATGAACAGCCGGAGGATAATCAATGTCCTGAGGCAGATAAAAAAGACCTACAAGGACATATACAAGACCAGTTCAAGGGATGAATACAGAAAGATGTACGGGGAGAAACGGGCCATCTCACGGACAGGATTCAAGAAGATGGAGCGCTCGATCAAGAGAGAGAAGAAGGCGCTCAGCGCCGCGAGGGTAGGACTTGACCACGCGCTGGACCTGCCCACCTACCTTGAACTGCCTCTCCAGAACGACATGAGGTTCAACCTGCCCCGCAGGCGTCCCACTGCCGCCGAACTCATCAACGGCCTTCCGAACCACCGCATTGACTTTATGGCCCTTCAACGGGGCATAATGGACAAGGACCCCGAGCGCATGGGATATATATTCTCCAAGTTCGAGGCAATTAGCGTATTCATGGAAAAACAGAAAAAGGCCCAGTGGCTAGATGCCACGAGGCTCGGCGTTGATATGGACTTCCCCTTCCTCTCCGGCACAATTGATAACGCGCCGCTTGAGGCCTCTGACGGAAAGGTCCTCTTCACTGAATACAACAAGCGTTTGAAAAACGCCAAGATGGACATTGCCCGCCTTGTTCAGGGCATGGGGTTTTTAGAGGACGAACTCGCCAAGGTAGACCTCATACTCCCGTCTCTCTCAGCCGCGGCCAAGAAGGCGGCGCGGGGCAAGGATGCTGTCCTTGCCCTTGAGAAAAAAAAGACCCTCCTTGCCGTGAGGCTCCTTCACCTGAGACTCATGAGAAAACTCATGGACACCACCATGGCCCTTGAGATAACCTCGGGACAAAAGATAGCCGAAGACACCCCTTCCGCCAGATAGGCCCGCTCCGGGCCAGCCAAGACGCTGAGAGGCAGACCCCTGCAGATGGGATTTTCACTGCGCATGAATCTGACGCCTTTGTGATAACTACCATTGGGGGGCTAACTCTCAGTGGTGAATCGAGGAGAGGTTTCCTTAAAGAGATGCGGGCCTCAATCCCCTTCCAAGGAATGGTCAGGCTTCTGAAGTTCCCGAAGGAGCAGGGCCCCCCCGATGAAGACATTTACGTAAAGCGTGCAGAACCTCCAGAGCACGGTATAGACAGGCGCGAGAGAAGGCGCCACAAGGGGCGCCATGAGCACAAGAGAACTCATCTCGGCAAGACCAGAGCCTCCGGGCGTGGGGCTGAAGTATGTAATAAGCGTAATGAGGAGTTGTATGTACATGACAACAATAACATTTACCTCCATGCCGAGGCCCCTCAGCACAAAATAGGGGATAATGAAACGTAGCGCGAAAAAGAGGCATGTAAAGAAAAACCCGAGAAACATGGAGGTCTTGCCGTGCCTGTACATGAACATGGAGGCCTGACTGTAGTTGAGCATGCCCTCGCATATGCGCGTCACCCTGTGTTCTATCTTGCCCTGACTGTCCTTGATACGCCCGGACTGCTTGAGACGGTAAAAGATGAAGAGTATGACCCTGTTAACGCTGTTCGTAAAGAATATGGAGACAAGGAAAAAGAGGGTGGCAAGGCCCATCATGATTACTGCGGTCTTTATCATTATGGAAAATAGATAACCCATGTCCTGGGGCTTGAGGAAGTAGAGTAGCAGGAGCGCAAAGGTGAGAAAGAAGAGGGTGCAGACAAAGGTCATTATCGTGCCTGCCGTGGCCTCTGAGATGGGTATGTCGTCGCGCGTGACAAAGTATATCTCGGCGATGCCCCCGCCTGTCTGCGAGGGTGTGGCGGCGCCGAGGAATATATTGCTGTACGAGGCCTTTACCGCTGACTTGTAGGTTATGTTCCTGTTAATTACCTTCATGATGTAATAAGTTCTAAGCCCTCCAAGGGGTCCCTCAACCCAGGAAGCGGCTACAGCGATAAAGAGCATGACGTAGTTCAGGCTATGGGGGACGATGTGGACCGTGCCCCGGATGTCCTTGAAGTAAGGGTAAATAAATATCCCTATCTGCGTAAGAAGGGATATGGCGACAAATATGCGAATGCCAAGGACTATTTTTTTTCTGTTCATGCTTTACGCTTACCTTGAGCCCGCCTTGTAGCAATTAGTAATGGGCATGCGCCTGTCCCTTCCAAAGGCCTTTGGCGTTATCTTTATGCCAGGGGCGGCCTGACGCCGCTTGTACTCGCTCCTGTCCACCATCTCGATGACCCTTGAGACGAGGTCCTGTGAAAAACCCATTTTCACTATCTCGGCCCTGGACCTATCCTGCTCCACATATGCCTTCAGTATGCTATCGAGTTCTTCATAGGGCGGAAGCGTGTCCTCGTCGCGCTGGTCCTCTCTAAGTTCGGCGCTCGGGGGCCTCTCGATGATGCCCCGTGGTATAGGGCCACCCTGGCCCCGGACCTCGTTTATCCATTTTGAGAGCTCATACACAAGGGTCTTTGGCACGTCCTTTATAATGGCGAACCCTCCGGACATGTCTCCGTAAAGGGTGGCGTAACCAACGCTCATCTCGCTCTTGTTACCCGTTGTAAGGACGAGCCAGCCAAACTTGTTGCTAAGCGCCATGATAATATTACCGCGTATCCTGGCCTGAAGGTTCTCCTCTGTGACATCTTCTTCCCTGCCCTTAAAAAAGGGCGATAGCCCGCTTAGATACAGGTCGAAGACATCATCAATGGGTATGGTGAGCATCTCTATGCCGAGGTTTTCGGCAAGGGCCGCGGCATCGTCCCTGCTCTCATTCGATGTATAACGCGAGGGCATAAAGAGGCATGTTATGTTCTCCCTTCCAATGGCCTCCTCGGCAATAACGGCCACAAGGGCGGAATCAATGCCCCCGCTAAGGGCTATGACCACGTGGGAAAAGCCGTTCTTACGTGCGTAGTCCCCTGTGCCGAGCACAAGGGCACGGTATACCTCTTCGCTCCGCGAGAGGGCGCATGGGGCGCCGGGGGCCCGCTCAGCGAGGGGCGGCTTATTCGGGCCGTCCATGGAGGGTAGCGCGATGGTGCGCACCCCCTTATCCCCCTTACCCCCGCTGGGGCGCCTTCTTTCCACGGCGCCTGACAAGGGGCAATCAAGGTCGTGAACAAGAAGGTCCTCCAAAAAGGCCTTTGCCCGCGCCCGGACCGCTCCGTCTCTTCCCATGATAAGACCCCTGCCGTCAAAAACGAGTTCATCCTGACCACCGACCATGTTGTTGTAGATAATATCCACGTTATTTTCCATGGCCCGCTCCCGGAGCATGTCCTCTCGTATGGCGGCCTTGTCCATGTGATAGGGTGAGGCGTTTATATTGACTATCACGCTTGCGCCGCACCTGGCCTGGACACGGGCCGGCCCCTCGGGCGTCCATATATCCTCGCAGACTCCGAGGCCAAAGGTCACACCCTTCAGGGTAAAGTTAAGTGGCACCTCTCCGGCGTCAAAGTACCTCTTCTCATCAAAGACGCCGTAATTGGGGAGAAACATCTTGTGGTACACCCCCATTACCTTGCCCCCGTGAACAAGTGCCGCGGCGTTCCTTATGGACCCTCTGGCGCGGTCGACAAAACCCAGCACAGCGGTTATGCCCCTTATCTCACTGGCTATCCCGCGAAGGACCTTGAGATTATCATCGATGAAGGCTGGTTTGAGAAGGAGGTCTTCTGGCGGGTATCCCGTGACCACGAGCTCTGGGAAGACGACAAGGTCAGCGGAGGCCTCAAGGGCCTTTTTCACATAAGCGCGCACAAGTGCGGCATTGCCCGAGAGGTCCCCCAGAGTGGGATTGACCTGCGCCATGGCGATTCTGATAGTTGTAGACATGGGAAGAGATTAACAGAAAGGGGTATTTTTTGTAAAGAAGAGAAAAGGATGCATAAGGAGAGAAGAGCGGGAAGAAAGACGAGAACTGGTGACCTGTAGCAGACATGAGGGTCAGGAAAAGGCTGTGAAGGCACGGGAGACAGGGCACCCCTTGCCCCAAGGTCAGGAATTAAAGACAAGAAACGCCTCTTCCCTTAGAGGACTCCATTCTTTCGAGCGCCCGCGAGCCCCCTTGCCCCCTTCATTGGGCACCCCTCTTGAACCTATCCCGGGCCACCTCCACCCCTTCATTGGGCACGCCCCCCTTGGACCCATCTTAGGCCCCATCTCCCCCTGCTCAGGCACCCCTTTTCCACTTCCGGCACCTTGCTTGCTCCGGCAGTAGCGGACCCTGGCCATGGATTTCTCGTCAGCCCACTGCTCCACCCCGCCAGCACGCAATTACGTACGTTTTGCCCCTCGCGCACTTCCGGCCTCCCCCGTATGCCCTGCCCCCCTCGTGCGCTCCGCCCCCTTCCCCGCATCCCCCCCCCTCTTTCGGAAAACCCGCTATGGCTTGATTATTTGATTGTTTGTTGAAGAAGACTTTTTATAGCACAAGCCGTGATAGTTGTCAATACCCCCAAAAGAGGGAAAACTAAAAAAAATAAGTAAGTTCTGCAAAGAAATTAACGCCTGCGGCCTATGCCTGCAGGCAAGACTCGCAGGCAGGGTGGAAGAGGGCGAAGGCCTCCGTACCGCCAGGTTAAGCCACGGAGAGCATTTCAATTTTTTCCGAGGTCTTCAGGCGCAGCCGCCGTGCCCACCGGGACGCCAGCGAAGGCAGGGCTTTCTCGCGGCCCGGGCCTCGTCAACCCTGCCGACTATGGTGTTATGGGGCGCGTTTTTTATTACCTCCGGGCTTGTGCGGGCCTCGCCTGCAATGGTCTTCATGGTCTCTATAAAGGCGTCCAGCGTCTCGATGGACTCTGTCTCCGTGGGCTCTATCATCATGGCGCCATGGACGACCATTGGAAAGTATATGGTAGGCGGGTGGTAGCCATAGTCCATGAGGCGCTTGGCCATGTCAAGGGTGGTGATGCCGGATTCTGACTGGACCTTGTCGGAGAAGACGCACTCGTGCATAGATGGCACGTGGTCAAAGGGCAGGTCAAAGTCGTCCTTCAGCCTTACCCTTATGTAATTGGCGTTAAGTATGGCAGACTCGCTTACCCTGCGGAGCCCCTCGGGGCCAAGCCGCCTGATGTAGCAATAAGCGCGGACCATTACGGCAAAGTTACCGTAAAAGGCGTTGAGCCTGCCGATGGAGAGGGGGCGGTCTGAGTCAAGAGAGAAATTTTCGCCATGTTTCACGACGCGCGGCACCGGGAGGAAGGGTTCAAGGGCCTTTTTCACGGCCACAGGGCCGCTCCCCGGACCTCCGCCTCCGTGTGGAGTGGAGAAGGTCTTGTGAAGGTTTATATGCACCACGTCAACACCCATGTCGCCAAGGCGCGCTATACCCATGAGGGCGTTGAGGTTGGCTCCGTCGCAGTACATGAGGCCACCTCGGGCATGGACCGCGTCGGCAATCTCTTTTATATTGGTCTCAAAGAGACCGAGGGTATTTGGGTTTGTGAGCATGATGACGGCTACGTCGTCGTTGAGGACCTTTTCCACGGCCTCGAGTGTAAGGATTCCTTCCTTTCCCACCTTGACTGGCGTAACGTCAAAGCCCGCAAGACGGGCGCTTGCCGGGTTTGTGCCATGGGCGGTATCAGGAATGATGACCCTTTTCTTGTCTTCCTCGCCCCGGCTCCTGAAGTAGGCGGCAATGGAGAGGAGCCCGCAGAGTTCTCCCTGCGCTCCGGCGGCGGGCTGAAGCGTAATGGCGTCCATGCCCGTAATTTCCACAAGGTCTTCCTGGAGATCAAACATTAGCCCAAGGGCCCCCTGCGAGAGGTCCTGGTCCGCGAGAGGGTGAAGCCTTGAAAAGCCGGGAAGGCGGGAGAGTGACTCGTTAATGCGCGGGTTATACTTCATGGTGCAGGAGCCAAGGGGATAAAAGCCCGTATCCACGCCGAAGTTCCATTGCGAGAGACGCGTAAAGTGGCGGATAACGTCTATCTCGGCAACGTCAGGCAGGCCCTCCATCCCGTCGTCAGAGGGGCGAAGGAGGCCCGCGGGTATTATTGATTCAGGGTCCACACCGGGCACATCGCCACTGGAGGGCATGACGCCCCTTCTTGCCTCGGAGGACCTCTCGAAGATAAGGGGCTCTTTTATCTTCAGTCCCATGGATGCTCTTTCTTTCATCTGGCCAGGTTTTCCTTTTTTATTCTGGCGGGTGGTGCCGGGCTATTTGATGGGTTACGCTTCGCTCCACCCATCCTGCAAGGTTTTTTTCTTTTGGTGGGCAGTGCCCACCCTACCCATCTTCAAAAAGCCAAACGTAAGAAAATCTTCTCTTCTTTTATTCTTTCCTCTTTTCTTCTCAGTCCTTCAGCGTCTCTTCAAGGGCCTTTGCAAAGTTCTCCATATCGTCTTTTGAGTTCATCTCCGTTGCGCAGAGAAGTATTACGTCATCGAGGCCTTTGTACCAGCGCGAGAGAAGGGCGCCACCCATGAAACCCTTTTCCCTGAGAACTGAGAGGGGCCTCTCCGCCGGGGCCGGGAGTCTTACGGCGAACTCGTTAAAGGTCGGCGCGCTGAAGGCCGCGGTCACGCCGGGTATTGAGCAGAGTTTATTCTTAAGGTACTGGGCGCGGGAGAGGTTTATACGCGCCAGTTCCGCAAGGCCTGTCCTGCCGAGGCTCACAAGGTAAATGGCGGCAATAAGGGCGGCAAGGCCCTGGTTGGTGCAGATGTTGGAAGTTGCCCGCTCTCTACGAATGTGCTGTTCACGTGTGGCGAATGTGAGGCAAAAGGCGCTCCGGCCATCATGGTCAAGGCTCTTGCCAACGACCCTGCCCGGCATCTGGCGGAGGAATTTTTCCCTTATGGCCATAAAGCCCACATAGGGGCCGCCGTAGTTGAGGGAGTTTCCGAAGGACTGCGCATCTCCTACGACTATATCGGCCCCAAGGCGTCCCGGTGGGTTGAGAAGCGCAAGGGAGAGGGGCTCGGCCACTGCCACCACAAGGAGCGCGCCCTTTTCGTGGGCAATGCCGGCAATATCCGCAAGGTCCTCGATTGACCCGAAGAAGTTGGGACTCTGGACGATAACGCAGGCCGTCTCTTCGGTAAGGGCCTCTTTAATTGCCTCAAGGGGCGTGCGTCCCGAATCGGGAGAGAAGGGGACCTCTTTAATATCTTCTGAGAAGGCCTGCATGTACGTTGCCGTGGTCTCACGGTACGCCGGGTGCAGGGCCCCTGAGAGGAGCACGCCCCTTCGGCGCGTAACGCGCCTTGCCATGAGCGCGGCCTCGGCCACGGCGGATGCCCCATCGTAGAGCGAGGCATTGGATATGTCCATGGCCGTAAGCTGTGAGATAAGCGTCTGGTACTCGAATACTGCCTGGAGGGTTCCCTGGCTTATCTCCGGCTGATAGGGTGTGTATGATGTAAAGAACTCGGACCTTGAGACAAGGCTATCGACTGTTGCGGGAGTGTAGTGGTTATAGGCCCCTGCGCCGAGAAAACTCACCATGTCATCAACAGTGGTATTCATGGAGGCAAGGCCTCCGAGGTGTCTCGCGAGGTCCTGCTCGGTCATGGCGGGCTTTATCTCAAGGGCCCCCCTGAAGCGCAGTTCCCTGGGGAGGCCCTCAAGTAGGTCCTCGAACCTTTCAATGCCTGTTGTATTGAGTATCTTCTCTCTGTCTTTCTCTGTTAAAGGGACATAAGGCACTTCTTCCTATTTCTCCTCTTCCACGTGTTTTTCATAGTCCTCGGGGCTGAGGAGTTCATCGAGTTCCTCGGGGCTCGCGGGCTCTATCCTTATCATCCATGCCTCACCATAGGGGTCTTCGTTAATGACCTCCGGGCTGTCCACAAGGGCGTCATTCACCTCGGTGACAGTGCCTGTAACCGGGGCGTAGAGGTCCGAGACTGCCTTTACGGACTCCACAACTCCAAAGGGCTCGTCTTTTGTAACAGCGGCGCCCTCTTCAGGGAGTTCCACATAGACGACATCTCCGAGAGAATCCTGCGCATGGTCTGTAATTCCCACAACCACGGTCTCTCCATCGAGCCTTACCCACTCGTGTTCGCTGGTATACTTGAGGTCCTTTGGAACGTCCATATCATTATCTCCTTTTTAAGTGTTAAATTAGGGGATTTATGCCTGTTTTTTTCGAAAATTCCTATTACGAAGCCTTTTTTCTGTAAAAAGGCATTTTTACCACCTCTGCGCCAAAGACCTTTCCACGTATGATTATGTCAATGGCCGTGCCTGGCGCGCTCATCCCGGGTGGCACAAAGGCCATGCCCAGGCCGCGCTTCAGGCTTGGCGAAAGCGTTCCGCTTGTGACTCTGCCCACTTCCTTTCCGGCAACGCCCACGGAGTAACCGTCGCGGGGCACGCCGGGGCCATTGAGGATAAAACCAACAAGTGTCTTCTGGAGGCCATCTGAGCACTGGGCCCTTATTGTCTCGTGTCCGAGAAACTCGTCTTTATCAAGGCCCACGAAGCGCCTGAGTCCGGCCTCTATGGGGGTTATATCCTTTGAGAGTTCATGCCCATAAAGGGGGTAGGCCATCTCGAGCCTGAGGGTGTTTCTGGCCCCAAGCCCTATGGGGAGTATGCGGGCGCCCCTGCCAGAGTCCATGATGGCGTCCCATATGGCCGGGCCGTCCCCTGGGGCGGCGTATATCTCGAAGCCGTCCTCTCCGGTGTAGCCTGTCCTTGAGATAATGGCCTCCTTTCCGGCCACGCTTCCCTCGATAAAGTGAAAACCCTTGATGCCCGCGGGGTCAAAATCGGTAAGCGGGCCAAGGACCTCTACCGAGGCCGGTCCCTGGAGGGCTATCTGGCAATAATCACTGCTTACGTCTTTTATGGTTACGTCCGGAGGGTCTACCTCAAGGAACCACTTATATACTTTTTCCGTGTTTGACGCGTTTACGCAGATGAGGAAACGCTCGTCAGAATAGCGGTATACTATGCAGTCGTCCACAACGCCGCCAGATGGATAACAGAGTATGGTGTACTGGCACTGGCCGTCTACTGCCTTTCTGATGTCGTTTGTTCCAAAGAGTTGAACGGCCTTCAATGCCCCCGGGCCTGTAATAAGTATCTCTCCCATGTGGCTCACATCAAAGAGCCCGCAGGTCTCGCGCACACGGAGGTGCTCTTCCATGAGTCCAGTGTACTGCACGGGCATTTCCCAGCCCGCGAAATCCACAAAACGCGCGCCAAGGGCCTTGTGCCTCTCAAATAAAGACGTTCTCTTAAGGGTCACTTTCTATCTCCTGAAATGGTTGTAGAGTCTCAAATTATTACGAAAAGGCCGGTGAATGTCAAAGAAAAAACCCTCAAGAGGGTTTTTTGGCATTTGATTAATTTTGGCCCGCTCCACCCATCCTGCGAGTCTTTCCAGCGGCCCATGGGCCCTGGCGCTGGTTTTCTTTGGCGTAGTATCCTGGGTGGCGGATTGCTCCATTTATGACTCCCCTCCCCACGGCCAGAAAGAACAGGGCAGTCAGATTGAAAAACTTTCTTTTTTTGCGGCAGACAAGCCTTGCCTGTCTTCAATCCCAAAAAGCCCGGGGAAGAGGGCAGCCCCGCCAAAAAACTTTCTTTTTTCCAAAAAAAGCGGGAGGTCTTTTAAGACGCGGCTCAGGCCCGCGTCTTTCCGCCCTTTCCTTTATCCCTCTTTTGTTCCTGTTTTTTTGGCAGGCAAAACCAGCCGTCCCCCCCTTCTTCTTTTCCTGTTCTCCTTCCCTCCCCCCTATCTCTTTCTGAAGAGTTTATAGAAGCAGAAGACCACGAGGCTTGATACGAGCCCCCAGGAGGCTATAAGGAATATCCATCCCTTTGTACTCATGCTCGCCTCCTCTTCCAGGCAATGCGTACCATAACGAAGTGAAAGACAAGGAGGGCCGCAAGAAAGCCCCTTGTAATCCAGATGCCCGTGCCGCTCTTTGCCAAAACCGATGGAAGCTGTTGCCAGCACCAGGACACCAGAATGATAACGAGAAAACCCGGTATTATATACTTCATGAGGTAAAAGAAGAGACGCGGAACCTTTATATGCGCGCCCCTTGTAATCTCCTCCCAGGCACGCTCGGCTCCGAGTATCCAGAAAAAGATTATCATCTCAAAGAGGGCGAGGATAATAAGGGCAAAGGTGGCAACCCAGAAGTCCATCTCGTCAAGACTGCCCTTTAAAAAGATGGCCATGGGCGCGGTGATGAGGAAAAAAATGCCAAGAGCAGTGACAGATTTTTTTCTGACCCAGCCAAACTCGTCCTCAAGAAAGGCGATGACCGGCTGAGATAGGGCTACTATGGAGGTAAGACCGGCAATAAAGAGGAGCAGAAACCAGAGAAAGCCGAAGAAGTTACCGTAAGGCATGTGCGTAAAGATGGCGGGCATACTGACAAAACCCAGCCCAAAGGCCCCGCCCGCGGCAATCTCGCGCGCGCCGTCTGTGCCGAAAAAAATTACTGCCGTTACTATGGCGATAGTCGAGCCGAAGACTACCTCGACAAACTCATTGAGGCTGGCGGTGGCAAGGCCGTCAAGGGCGATGTCCTCGTCTTTTTTTATATAACTCGCAAAGGTCAAGATGCCCCCAACGCCAAGGGAAAGGGTGAAAAAGACCTGACCCGCCGCCGCGAGCCAGATCTTGGCATTCAAAAGACCGCTGAAATCAGGCTCCCATAAAAAGGCGAAACCTTGGGCCACGGTAGCCCCTGTAACCGCAGATGGAGGAAGGGTCACTATCCTTATGAACAATATGGATGCCATTATGAAGAGGAGCGGCACGGCAAAGGTGCTAAGCTTTTCTATGCCGCCGGAGATGCCCTTGAGAAGTATCCAGAGGCCTATGCCCAGAGTAATAACAAAAAAGATAATCGTTGCAGGCGGAGGGGTGAGAAATATACCGCTCCCTCCGGCCCCGGTATAAGTGCCAAGATAACTCTTGTATGGAGCCAAAACCTCCGCGGCCGAGCCAAGGGCTGTCGCGGATTGACCCGAAGGATAGAGGTGTAAGAGAGAGGCAAAGCTGTACGAGAGCGTCCACGAACATATATAGACGTAATATATGAGTATGACAAGGGGCAAAAAGATATCCAGCACACCGATGTACTTTGCGAACCGGTTCTTCCAGATGGCGTCAAATATGCCGGGAGCAGTGCCGTGACCAATGGCGCCGCCGTAACGCCCCAGGCCCCACTCTACCCACATAATTGGTATACCAAGCAGGACAAAAGAGATAATGTATGGAATCATGAAGGCGCCGCCTCCGTTCTGCGAGGCCTGCACCGGAAAACGCAAAAAATTCCCGAGACCTATGGCATTACCGGACATGGCAAGGATGAGACCTATCCTCGAACCCCATTGTTCACGTTCATTACTCATGTTAAGTTCCCGTAAAAAAGACCTTTCACTTTCTTTTAGAAAAAAGAAAGTGGAGCAAAGAAAACCAGTTTGGGGCCGGCATTCTGCCCCTTTTGCCCCCGCTCGCCCCGCAGTCAGGCCGCCGCCTTAGCCAATGACCACGAAGGCCACAGCAAGCCCGGCCCCGGAGGTGATGCCGAGGCGCGCGCAGTCTTTGCCTCCCGCCATGGCCATGGCAGTGCCTGATAATTTGATACTCTTACCGTCAGGGGCTACCTCCAGGTCCTGCCAACTCAGCCCGCCCGCGAGCCCGGTGCCAAGGGCCTTGAGGCAGGCCTCCTTTGCGGCGTAGCGCCCGGCGAAAAGACGCGCCGCGCCGCGCCGGCAGAGGCAGTGCTCAACCTCTCTTGCCGTAAAGACCCTCTTAAGAAAGCGCTTGTTCTTAACAAGGGCATCAAAGCGGTCTATGGCCTCGCAGTCAATACCCGTGGAGATGCCCTCTTTCCCTGGCATCTCCGCCTTATGGCTCCCGGCCCTTCCTGCCCCTTTCATCAAGGCCTGCTCCTCTGGGTTCTAACTTGTCTCGCGCTGAAAGTCATCATCAAAGCGGACTATGTCGTCCTCTTCAAGGTACGCTCCGCTCTGAACCTCTATTATCTCAAGGGGGCCGCCGCCGGGGTTACCGAGCCTGTGCTTCGCGCCCACGGGTATGTCTATGGACTCGTTGAGAGAGACGGTCTTTATCTCGTCTCCGCGGAGCACCTCGGCCCTGCCCTTGATTACCACCCAGTGCTCGCTCCTCTTCCTGTGGAGTTGAAGGCTGAGGCGCTGGCCGGGCTTTACGATAATCTTCTTTATCTTGTATCCCGTGCCTTTTTCAAGGATAGTGTACGAACCCCAGGGACGCCTCGTGGTGCGGTGCACGGCGTGCTCGGTATAGCCCCGTTCTTTCAGGACCTCAACCACTGCCTTTACGTCCTGCGCCCTCTCTTTTGGGCAGACAAGGGTGGCGTCTGGCGTATCCACGAGTATCATGTCCTCAAGACCTATGGCCGCGACAACGCGGTCGCAGCCGAGGATGACGGAATTCCTGCTCCCAAGGTCCACTACCCGGCCCTTCTTGACGTTGCCCTTCTCGTCAGGACCAAGTATCTCGGCAAAGGAGTTCCAACTTCCCATGTCAGACCAGGTAAAGTCCGCGGGGATGACCACAACGCCGCCGGCCTTCTCGAGTATGGCGTTGTCAACGGAGATGGACTCCATGGCGTTATAGGCAGTTGTAATGTCCCCGCCCCCTCTTATCTCCATGAGCCTTTCGTACATAAGGGGCTGAAGGGCCTTTATCTCCTCAAGTATACGCGTTGCCTTCCAGATGAAGATGCCCGCGTTCCAGTAGTAGCCGCCCTCGGCAAGATAGCCCTCGGCACGTGCTCTATCGGGTTTTTCCACGAATTTGTCAATATGCCGCGCCGCGCCATCTTCGCCTGAGAGGCGCTCCGCGCTCTTTATATAACCATAACCTGTCTCAGGCGAGGTTGGCTTTACGCCAAAGGTTACGAGGTGGCCTTTTTCCGCGAGCCGGGCGGCCTTTGAAAGCAATGCGCGGAACTTTCCGCCCTCACCAATGATATGGTCCGCAGGGAGCACGGCCATTATGGCCTCTGGGTCAGCCGCCATAAGGCGAAGGGCCGCAAGCCCGATGGCAGGGGCCGTGTTCCGCCCCATGGGCTCCACGATGTAGCCCGGAGAGAGGGCCTCACTGCCGTCATAGGAGAGGTGCAGGCGTATGAGTTCGGCCTGTTCTTCGTTGGTGACGACAAAGACCTTTTCAGGCGGCACAAGGGGCGTGAGACGCCTTATGGTGGACTCAAGGAGGCTCTCGTCGCCGACAACGCTGAGGAGCTGCTTTGGGGTGGTAGCCCGGCTGAGGGGCCAGAAACGGCTCCCTATGCCTCCAGCGAGTATTACGGCGTAGAGCGGAAGTCCACTCTCTTTTTCACTCTCTTTACTCATATAAAGGTTCCTCTTTTAAGGCCCCCATGGCCGGAAGGCCGATGAATTACCCGTGAATTTTCTAATATGTCATATTACAAATCAAGGTTCAATAAGATATTGGCAAGGCCAGCCCCTCCGCTCCCGCCCTCCTGTGCCATGCTTCAGCCCCTCAGCACAAGGGTAGAGGCCCTTAGCCCGTATTTTTTGAACCAGGCCTTTACCTCGTCCTTCCTTGCGCGGGTCTTTTTCTGTATCTCTCTTCTGCGTTCGAGCATGTGCGGAAGCCCCCTCGCCGCGTCAATGTACGCCTTCACCAGTATACGGAGAAGGCTTAGAGACGAAAAATCATCACTGAACCTTGCCCCCGCGCCCCTGCCGGAAACAAGTCCGTATACCTCGATAACGTACCGCCATAGTTCGTAAAGAGGGGCAAGGGCAAGCATGGGCAGGGGAAAGTTCTTTATTGCCACCCAGAGGTGGTTTCTCTCGGCAAGAAAGGCCTTGAAGGGCGTATAGCGTCCGCTTGTGCCGGAGTAGTGATGAAAGACAATGGCTTCGGGGACGTACCCGGCGCGCCACCCCGCGAGCCTTGCCCTGAGGCCAAGGTCCGTGTCCTCGCAGTAGGCGAAAAAATCCTCGTCAAATCCGCCCACTTCATCGAGCATGGCCTTTCTGTAAAGGGCCGCGCAGGCGCTTGGGATAAAGACCTCTTTTTCCCCGTCGTACTGGCCGAGGTCTTTTTCGAGACGCCCCCGGCCCTTGGCAAGGCCGTTTCCGTATATGAGGAGCCCGCCGGCAGAGTCTATGAGATGGGGCTCTTCCATGGAGAGTATCTTTGGCGCCCACATTCCAATGTCATCTACCGAGGAGAGGGCCGCGCCAATTATCTCCTGTAAAAAACCGTCCTGAAGAACGGTGTCGTTATTGAGCGTAAGTATGAAGGCGCCCCTTGAGGCCTCGATTCCCTGATTGTTACCCCTTGCGAAACCAAGGTTGGCGCTATTCCTGATGACCTTTACAAGGGGGAAGTTTGTCTCGATTATCTTGAGAGACTTATCTGTAGAGGCGTTATCAACGATAATGACCTCAAGGGAGGTCTCATCCTCCCGCTGGCTGAAGATGGAGTGGAGGTTATCGTATAAAAAGGCCTCTCCATTGAGGTTTACTATTATTATGGAGACAAGGGGGCTCTTGTTATTCATTGTCCTTAAGCCTGATATGGTTCTCTTCTACGCTCTTAGAGGGGCCGCTCTCCCGTGGACCCTCTTTTTGTCCGCCTCCCTTATTAGCGATAGAGCAGGGTGAGCGTCTTCATTGCCGTCTTTTTCCAGGAAAAATCCTTTGCCCTCTTAAGGCCTTTTTGCACAAGGCCGCGCCGGAATTCTTCATCAGAGAGGACCTTTAGTATGCCCTCTGCAATGGCCTTCTCACTCATGGGGTCCACGAGAAGGGCGGCCCCGCCAGCCACCTCGCGCATTGGCTCAAGGCCCGAGCAGACTACGGGCACGCCGCAGGCCATGGCCTCTATGATGGGCAGGCCAAAGCCCTCGTGGAGCGAGGGGAATACGAGCATGATGCTTGCCGAGTATACAAGGGGTATGTCCTCAAAGGGGAGCCAGTCGAGCATAACGACGTCCTTTTCAAGCCCCAGTTCCCTTATCCTTGCCTTTATCTCTTCTGCGCCGTAATCCCTTGCCCCCGTGAGAACGAGTTTTACGCCGGGGTCTGCCTTGAGGACCTCTTTAAAGGCCGGGAGCAGCCTTGTGTAGTTCTTGTGCGGAAGGCTCGAAGCGAGATAGACGATGGACCTATGAGGCAGAGAGTATTTTTTCCTTATCTTCTCTGTTTCTTCACCGGGGTATCGGTGAAAGATATTTGTATCAGCCGCAAGGTGCACAACGCTCACGCGCCCTTCGGGAATTTTATAATAACGTATAATGTCGGCGCGGGCCTTTTCAGAGAGTGTTATGATATGGTCTGCCCTGCGCGCGCTCCTTCCGATGATGGTCTTAAGGAAAAAGCGCTGGACCGGGGAAAAGTTCTCTGGAAGATTTTCGTGTTGAAGGTCATGAAGCGCGAGGACCGAGCGCGAGGAGGTGAAAAACGGGGCGGTCATGCCGGCGTTTAGCATTACGTCGAGACGCATTAGTCTTATCTTCAGGGGCAGGATGGTCTGCTCGTAGAGTATGCGCACAGGTCTGCGCGTGGCACGGAAACCACAGCGCACAACGCGCATATTAGGCGCCATATTCTCGAAGATGCCTCTTGATTCCCTGTTTATGAAGATAAAGTACTCGTTTTTCTGGTCTACCCTTGCCAGGGCCCTTACAAGGTTTCGTATATATGTCTCCGTGCCCCCCACACGTCCGGGGATGAGATAGAGCGCGTTTATGCCGATTCTCACTGTAGATTGCCTTATATGTTCTTTCCAGCGGCCTCTGGCCGCTGGTACTGGTTTTCTTTGCTCCACTTTCTTTTTTCCAAAAGAAAGTGGAATGTTTTTTTCTAAACCCCCGGGGCCTCTCCGTGCTCCACTACCTTGAGGTCGTGGTCCACCATGAGGGCCACGAGGTCCTCGAACCTTGTCGAGGGTTTCCAGCCAAGGTCGTTATAGGCCTTGTGGCTGTCTCCTATCAGGAGGTCCACCTCGGCGGGTCTGAAGAAGGCGGGGTCTACCCTTACGATGACCTTTCCTGTGGCCTTGTCCGCGCCCTCTTCTTCGAGGCCCCTGCCAGTCCACTCAATTTCCGTATCAAGACGGGCAAAGGCGGCGTTCACAAATTCGCGAACGCTGTGGGTCTCGCCTGTTGAGACCACATAGTCTCCGGCCTTTGGGGCCTGGAGCATACGCCACATGGCCTCCACGTACTCGGCGGCATAGCCCCAGTCGCGTTTGGAGTCAAGGTTTCCGAGGCGAAGTTCGTCCTGGAGGCCCTTTTTTATGCGCACGGCCGCGTGGGTTATCTTTCTTGTGACAAACTCAAGGCCCCGGAGCGGTGATTCGTGGTTAAAGAGTATACCCGAACATGCGAAGATATCGTATGATTCCCTGTAGTTCACGGTTATCCAGTGGCCGTAGAGTTTTGCCACGGCATAGGGGCTCCGGGGGTAGAAGGGCGTCTTTTCGTTCTGCGGTATCTCCTGCACCTTTCCGAACATCTCGC
>CAYYJQ010000019.1:0-35754 GCA_964472295.1 uncultured Thermodesulfobacteriota bacterium
ACTTTCTTTTTTCTAAAAGAAAGTGGAAGGTTTTCTTTGTCTCTTCTTTTTGTGGGCCAGGCCCACCACCCCTTTTTCTTTTTCCTTATCCTTCCTCACCCACTGCGAGGTCTATGGCGGCCACGACGTTTTCAGTCTCAAAGGCAAAGCCTGTAGCGGCCACTGGTCTTGAGCCGTATCTTTCAAGGAGGTGGTCATAGCGTCCGCCGCTAAGGAGCGGTTTGCCAAAGCCCATGGCAAAGCCCTCGAAGATGATGCCCGTATAATAATCAAACCCCCGGGCCTCGCCAAGGTCTATTGTCACGAGGCCGGCAAGTCCCCTCTCGCGGATTATGGCAAGGACCTCTTCGAGGTTATCGAGCACTGCGAGGGCCGATTTCTCGCTTACAAGGCCGCGCGCCTTTTTTATGACCTCTTCTCCGCCGTATAGGCCGGGTATCTCAAGGAGTGTCTTCTTGTGCGCGGCGCTTATGTCCGAGCCTGCTCTCTCGAGGACTTCGCCGAGGCCGGACCTGTCTTTCAGTGCCACGGCGTCTTTTATCTCTTCCTGAAGCGGGCCGCTTACGCCGAGCCCGGCAAGGACGTTTTTGAGGAAACTCACGTCTCCCATGTCTATCTTGAAGTCAGTGAGGCCCACGGCCTTCAGGGCCTCGATGGCCATGATTATCATCTCTGCATCGGCCTTTGCGCTGGCTTCTTTCGAGATGAACTCGGCCCCTATCTGGGGTATCTGGCGGAGTTTGGCGCGTCCGTGTCCCACGTAGCGGATAGCGTTGTCGTTATAGTAGAGGCGAAGGGGCAGGGCATGGCCGCGCATACGGGTGGCAACGAGGCGAGCCACCTGCGGCGTAATGTCCGGGCGCATGGCAAGGACTCTACCCGTGAAGGGGTCGATGAACTTCAGGACCCGTTCCATGAGGTTGCCGCCCATGCCCAGGGCAAGGGTGTCCTCGTACTCAAGAAGGGGGGTGATTATCTTCTTGAAACCATAGCCGAGAAAGAGCGAGCCAATGGTAGTGGTAACCCTCTCTATCTTCAGGGCCTCATCAGGCAGGATGTCTCTTACGCCCTGCGGAAGGGATATGACATTATGTGTTTTCATAAACCGGGTTTTTTTAGGGACCTTCCACTGGGGCATGGGACGCGACAGCTCAGAGGCCACTCGTTCTTCCGCCGCCCCCTTTTGCCCCCTTTTGCCGCCTTGGCCCTCTTGCCCCCTTGGCCACAGTCCCCTCTATGGCAACCGCTCCCCCGCCTTACCCCCTTGGCCCCTTTTTGCCGCCTTGGCCCCTTGCTCCCTTAGAGTTCTATGAGCCGGGCCGAGAGTATGGAGGGCAAGGCGCTCAACTCTTTTATGAGTTCGTCAGACAGGGGGGTGTCTATGTTCCAGACCGATACGGCCTCGCCTCCAACGGCCTGCCTTCCGAGATGGAGCCGCGCTATGTTTATCTTGTTCCCGGCAAGGAGCGTTCCAACGCGGCCTATGACACCGGGCTTGTCCTCGTTGTAAAGGAGGAGGAGAAAGCCCTCGGGTATGGCATCGAGGAAGAACCGGTTGATGCGCACTATTCGGGGCTCGCGTTTTCCAAAGAGCGCGCCCTCGACGAGTTCCTCGCCGTCTTTTGTCTTTACCTTTATGGTGATGGAGCTGGCAAAGTCTATGCTCCTCGAGCTCTTGGTCTCGATGACGCGGATGCCCCGTTCCTTTGCCACAAAGGAGGCGTTCACGAAGTTGACTATAGTGTCAAGGACCTGTGATAGAAGTCCCTTGACGCAGGCAATGGAGATGGGCGTAACGTCAAGGTCAACAACATCGCCGCTGTACTCTATGGTGACCTCTTCGATGCCGCCTGCGAGTATCTGACCCTGAAAGGCCCCGATCTTTTCTCCAAGGGTGATGTAGGGGGCAAGGGTAGCGAGGAGTTCCGAGGGTACGCTCGGAACGTTCACGGCGTTACGTATTGTGCCGTCAATGAGGTAATCGCATATCTGCTCCGAGACGGCCACGGCAACGTTTTCCTGGGCCTCAAGGGTCGAGGCCCCGAGGTGCGGCGTCACGATGACCTCGTCGAGGTGAAGTAGCGGGTTGTCGGGGTCGGGCGGCTCTTTATCATATACGTCAAAGGCCGCTCCCGCCACTATGCCTTCCTTTACGGCCCATACGAGGTCCGCCTCGTTCACGATGCCTCCACGGGCGCAGTTTATGATGCGTACGCCCTTTTTCATCTTCTGGAAGGTCTCTTTCGAGAGAAGGCCCTTTGTCTCGTTGGTCTTTGGCACATGGATGGAGATAAAATCGCTCTTCGCGAAGAGTTCGTCCATGGAGACAATGGATATGCCAAGTTTGTCGGCGGCCTCTTCGGATATGTAGGGGTCATAGGCAATGACCTGCATCTTGAGGCCAAGGGCCCTTGTGGCGACGATGCTCCCTATGTTGCCGACGCCGAGGATGCCGAGGGTCTTGCCTGTTACCTCTGTGCCCTGAAACTTCTTCTTCTCCCACTTTCCAGACTTCATGGAGGCCGTTGCCTGGGGTATCTTTCGAGAGAGGGCCATCATCATGGCCACGGCGTGCTCGGCAGTGGTGATGGTGTTGCCGCCGGGTGTGTTCATCACGACAACACCCTGTTTCGTGGCCGTTGGTATGTCGATGTTGTCAACGCCTGTTCCGGCCCTGCCTATGACCTTGAGGTTAGGCGCGGCCTCGAGTATCTCGGGCGTGACCTTTGTTGCGCTACGCACCACGAGTCCCTCAAAGTCCTTTATCTTTGCCTTGAGTTCCTCGGGGCTTAGTCCTGTATCCACAACACACTCGATGCCGTCCCGCGAGTTGAATATTTCCTCGGCCCTGGGGCTCATGCTGTCGCTTATGAGTACCTTCATTTGTATGCCTCGCTGAGTATGGCCTCGGCGGCGCTTACGCCGGCGCCGAAATTCACATCCGCGCCGAACCTCTTGAGGGCCATCTCAATGGCCGAGATGGCGATTATTATATCAAAGGTATCTGAATATCCAAGATGGGCCACGCGCACTATCTTGCCCTTCAGGCGGTCCTGCCCTCCGGCTATGGTTACTCCCATGTCGTCGCGGAGATACTTTACAAAGGCCGCTCCATCAACGCTTTCTGGCACGAAAATGCCTGTAACCGCGTTGCTGGGGTTCTCGGGGGCAAGGAGCCTGAGCCCAAGGGCCGTGCCGGCGGCGCGTGTGGCCCGGGCCAGGCGGTCGTGTCGGGCAAAGACATTTTCAAGGCCCTCTTCCTTTATAAGGCGCAGGGATTCCCGAAGCCCGATGATAAGAGAGACGGCAGGGGTGTAGGCCGTGGTCTTGGCCGCGATTTTCTTCCGCTCCTTGGCGAAATCAAAGTAATAGCGCGGCAGGGTGGATTTTTTCTGCGCCGCCCAGGCCTTCTCGCTTAGCGCCGCGAATGCAAGCCCCGGAGGGAGCATGAGGGCCTTCTGAGAGCCAGAGACAAGGACGTCTATACCCCAATCGTCCATGGGAACATCAAAGACGCCAACCGCCGTAATGCCGTCAACTATGGTAAGGCAATCCCTGTCTTTTGTAAGGGCGGCTATCTCCTTTACAGGGTGGGCGACTGTGGTGGAGGTCTCACTTGCCTGCGTGAGAACGCCCTTTATGCCGGGGTTGGCATCAAGGAGTTCTTTAACGGCCCCTACCTCCACGGCCTTGCCCCACTCGACTTTAAGCCAGTGGACCTTCAGGCCGTAGGCCTCGGATATCTGGCCCCAGCGCTCGCCGAACTTACCGCCGTTTATTGCTATTACCTCGTCACCAGGGCTGAAGAGGTTGGCGATGGAGCCCTCCATGGCGCCTGTGCCCGAAGAGGCGATAATGAGCACCTCGCCGGAGGTCTGAAAGACGTATTTCAGGAGCTCTTCGGCCTCGGCGAAGATCTCGGAAAACTGCGGCGTCCTGTGGTGGATAATGGGCCCGGACATGGCCATCAAAGTGGATTCGGGCACCGGCGTGGGACCGGGCGCAAGAAGATACCTTTTCATGAATAAACAAACCTCCCTCTATTTATTATCGTGCAGAATCCATGTCTGAGGCAGCCCCTTATCTTGAGAATCATACAAGGGACAGGGCGCCTATTATGTATTAAAAACGGATTTTTTAAAGTATCAGAACAGGACGCACATGTCAAGAAAGGGGTAAAGAAAATAGCGCTGTAGGGGGTGCCGAGCCTGGAAAAGAAGGAAAACCTCCCAACTTTCTTTTAGAAAAAAGAAAGTTTTTTGATTGGGCGGCATGGTCTTTTGGTCTGAAGTTGCTCTGAAAGGGGCAGGTGACATCTGCCACAAATAAAGTCCGTCAAAGAAAACCAGTAAAAAAAGTATTCGCAGGATGGGTGAAGCGAAGCGCAACACATCAAAAATCAGTTGGCACTACCCGCCAGAAAAAGGCCCTCCTACTCTTCCTTCAGTTCCCGCCCCATTAGGCCCGAGACTACCTCGCCGGGGGCTCGCCCGCCTTCTATTACGGTGCATACGGCCCTCACTATGGGCATGTCAACGCCCTCGCGCTCCGAAAGGGCCAGAACCGCCCTCGAGGTCTTTACGCCCTCGGCCACGGTCTTCTTTGACGCTATTATCTCCTTAATAGACCTCCCCCTGCCAAGCTCAAGGCCCACGGTGTAATTCCGGCTGAGAGGGCCTGTGCAAGTAAGGACTAGGTCACCAAGGCCCGATAGCCCGGAAAAGGTCCGCTCCTTTGCTCCAAGGGCCGCGCCAAGGCGGCTCATCTCGGCAAGGCCCCGCGTTATAAGGGCCGCCCGCGCGTTATAGCCAAGGCCCAGGCCATCGGATATGCCAGCGGCAATGGCCATTACGTTCTTGAGCGCCCCGCCAAGCTCCACGCCCATAACATCAATAGTGGTATAGACCCTGAAGGCGGGAGTTGAAAAAACCTCCTGAACAAGCCTTGCTGTCTCAACGGACCGGGCGGCCACGGACAGGGCCGCGGGAAGCCCCTTTGAGACCTCTTTGGCGAATGACGGCCCTGAGAGCACGGCCACGTCGCGCTCACCACCAAGCACGTCCCTGATGATGGCCGCCGGCGTAAGAAGTGTCTCCCCTTCTATGCCCTTGGAGGCGCTTACAATAACGGCGTTGCCGGGAAGCGCGCTTTTGATTTTCTTGAAAACACCGCGCACCCCGTGAGAGGGCACGACGCTTACGATTATCCGCGCGTTGTTCACCGCCTCGTCTGCCGATGAAAAGGCCCTGAGGCTTGCGTCGAGCCTGACACCCGGGAGAAACATCTCGTTTACGCCCTTCTCGCGGATACTCTCCACCACCTCGGCTTCCCGTGCCCAGAGCCTCACATTATGGCCCTTTTTCGCAAGGAGGTCCGCAAGCGTTGTGCCCCAGCTCCCGGCTCCAAGGACAGTTATCTCCATGGTCTTCATCGCCTGTGCCTCCTTCGCCCCCTTCGCCCCTTGCGTTGCTTTTCTCTCTTGCGAGCCTCTATACCCTTTATGGTTCTCTCAAGGGCGTCCTTATTGGGATAGGTTCCCTTGAGTTCTTCCAATATCACGAGGGCCTCATCTTCCCTGTCTGTCTCCTCAAGGGCCTTCGCAAGGTTGAAGCGGGCCCTCGTGGCCGGAGACTCGCCTGAAAACCTTGAATTTATCTCCTCATAGGTCTTCATTGCCCCGGCAAGGTCTCCGGTGATGTAAAAGGTGTCGCCCTGAAGAAGGAGGGCCTCTGCGATAATCTCTTTCCTTGTGGCCATGCTCAGGAGTTCCTTGAGCTCGGCCCCTGCCTGCTCAAAGTCGTTCATCCTGAAGTACTCGAGGGCTATGGTATAGCGGTAGTCCTCTTCCTTCGATGGCTCACGCCCACTGTCAAGAATCCACTGGAACTGCTCCACGGCCTTGGTGTGGTCGCCCATGGCAGAGTATATGGCCGCAAGGTCCCGGCGGGATGAATAGGCCTCGTTGCTCTCTGGATATACGGAGAGGAGCTTGTAGTACGCCTCGATGGCCCTCTTCCTGTCCTTAAGGAAGCGGTTGTAAATCATGGCCTTCTTGTAGAGGCTCCTCGGGGCAAAGGGCGTGGCCTCGAAGTCTCTGGCCACGGAGTCGTATTTTTCTATGGCAAGTAGAAACTTGCCCCTGCCAAGGAGCTCCTCGGCCTCCATGTATGTGCCCGCCGCCCCGCCGCCCCTTGTGCAACCCGTAAGAAGAGAAAAAACCGCAAGAACAAGGGCAACAAAGGCGGGATAAAGGAGGCGGGCCCCGGTCTTTCTCCCTCTGCTCAAGGCCACACCCTCCCTTCCGCTTTCTTTTGGAAAAAGAAAGTTTTTTTGATAGCGCTACCAAGCCTTGCTGTTCTTTTTATGCTCTGTCAGGGGCAGGTCCTTTGCACCAGAAAGGAAGTCTCTCAAAGAAAACCCCCGCTTTCTTTTAGAAAAAAGAAAGCTCGGCAAAGAAAACCAATAGGGGCCATCACCCCGCCTCTTTTGCCGCACCCCGCGCCTTGCAGGGGCATGGCAGGAAAATTGAAAAGAGGAGGAAGCGGGCGCGAGCACGCACACTGAAAGATTTACGCTTCTTCCTCTTCTTCGTCCGGGTCTTTTCGCTCGGCTATAAGGGCGATGTCCGCCACCTTCTCGCCCTCTTCAATGTCCATGAGGCGCACGCCCTGCGTGCTCCGTCCTATTATGGAGACGCCCCCTGTTCCAATTCTTATAATCTTGCCCTTTGTAGTGGTTATCATCACCTCGTCAGCGTCCGTGACCTTGAGGATGCCGGCCACAGGGCCGTTCTTCTCCGTTACCTTCAAGTTGATGATGCCGCTTCCGCCCCGCTTCTGGGGCCTGTACTCGGAAAAGCGCGTCCTCTTGCCATAGCCGTGCTCCGTGACCGTAAGGACGCAGGAAGACGCGTCGGCCACCTCCATGGAGATGACGCGATCGCCGGGGCCGAGCTTTACGGCGCGAACGCCCCTTGCCTGGCGACCCATCTCGCGCACGTCCTTTTCGCTGAAGTGTATGGCCTTTCCAAGGCGCGTTCCAAGGAACAAGGCGCGCGTGCCGTCTGTAAGGCGCGCGGCAATGAGTTTGTCGCCCTCGTCAAGGCTCAGCGCTATGAGGCCGCCTGAGCGGATATGAGAGAAACTCATGAGGTCAGTCTTTTTTATTACGCCGCCCTCGCTGGCCATTACTATGTAGTGCCCCTCCTCGAATTCCTTTACAGGAAGAAAGGCCGTTATCTTCTCGCCCTGTGAGACGTTTAGGATATTCACAATGGCCTTTCCGCGGGCCGCGGGCCCGCCCTGTGGTATGTCGTAGACCTTGAGCGAATAGGCCTTGCCGCGGTCCGTAAAGAAGAGGATGTTGCTGTGCGTGGAGGCGATGAAGAGGTTCTCGACAAAGTCCTCGTCCTTTGGAGTCATGCCGCGCTTTCCCTTGCCGCCCCTTCTCTGAATCCTGAAGAGGCTCGTGGGGGTGCGTTTTATGTACCCGCGCCTGGAGATGGCAACCACCATGTCTTCCTGGGCGATGATGTCTTCCATGGAAATCTCGCCCTGGTCTTCTATAATCTCTGTCCTGCGCTCATCGCCGTAGCGGTCCTTGAGTTCCCGGAACTCATTGATGATTATCTTCTCAAGGAGGGCCTCGCTTGCCAGTATCTCCTCGAGGGACTTTATGAGTTTCATTATATTCCTGTACTCTTCTATTATCTTGTCGCGCTCAAGGGCCGTGAGCCTCTGGAGTTTCATGTCCAGTATGGCCTGGGCCTGAATCTGCGTAAGGCCGAACTGTTCCATTAGCCCTCTGCGCGCCTCCTGCGGCGACTTCGAGGCCCTGATGAGTTTTATCACGGCGTCAAGGTTGTCGATGGCAATCTTCAGGCCTTCCAGGACATGGGCCCTGGCACGGGCCTTCTTGAGGTCAAAGATGGTCCTGCGCGCAACGACCTCTTTTCGTGAGCGGAGAAATTCCTTCAAGAGGGCAAGGAGGTTAAGGACACGGGGCTGGCCGTTTACGATGGCGAGGTTTATGATGCCAAAGGAGGTCTTCATCTGGGTATGAAGATAGAGGTTGTTAAGGACCACCTCGGCCACTTCGTCGCGCTTGAGTTCTATTACAACGCGCATACCCTCGCGGTCGGATTCATCGCGGATGTCCGAGATGCCCGTTATCTTCTTATCCTTTACAAGACGCGCGATAGACTCTATGAGCCGCGCCTTGTTCACCATGTAAGGTAGTTCGGTGATGATAATGGCCTGTTTGTTTGTCCGCGGGTGCTTCTCCGTAAAGGCCCTGGCGCGTATGTGTATGACGCCCCGGCCCGTGGTATAGGCCTCGCGTATGCCCGAAAGGCCGTATATTATTCCGCCTGTGGGGAAATCCGGGCCAGGAACAAAGGGCAGGACTTCTTCAATGCCTGCAGTGGGGTTTTCAAGGACAAAGACAAGGGCGTCGATTATCTCGGCAAGGTTATGAGGGGGCATGTTAGTCGCCATGCCAACGGCAATGCCGGAAGACCCGTTTACAAGGAGATTGGGCACAACAGAGGGAAGCACAACAGGCTCGACGAGAGACTCGTCGTAGTTGGGCAGAAAGTCAACGGTCTCCTTCTCGATGTCTCGAAGGAGTTCACCCGCGAAACGCGCCATGCGGACCTCGGTGTAACGCATGGCCGCCGGTGGGTCGCCGTCAATGGAGCCGAAGTTTCCCTGACCATCAACAAGGGGGTAACGGAGCGAAAAGTCCTGGACCATGCGCGTAATGGCGTCGTAGACCGCGGCGTCGCCGTGTGGGTGAAACTTACCTATGACATCACCGACAACGCGGGCCGATTTTTTGTATGGCTTGTTCCACTCAACGCCCATCTCGTGCATGGCAAAGAGTATGCGGCGGTGAACGGGCTTAAGGCCGTCGCGCACATCTGGAAGAGCCCTGCCCACGATGACGGACATGGCATAGTCCAGGTACGACTTCTTCATCTCCTCTTCAATGTATACCGGGACCTGCTCCCTTGCTACACTGCTACCTGTCTCCAAAACTTCCTCCTTCTGAAACTACAAGAATTCCTTCCCGCTTTCTTTTAAAAAAGAAAGTTTTTCGGTCGGGCGGCGGTCTCCCAATGGCCTTAAGGTTTCATGGACGGGCCTGATGCTTGTCTCGATTTTCTTAATTTTTCCGGCGGGCAGAGTCTACCTGCTACTGGTTTTCTTTGCCCCGCTTTCTTTTTTCCAAAAGAAAGCGGGAGGTTTTCTTTGTCTTACTTTCTTTTTTCTAAAAGAAAGTAAGCCAGTCCTTATATTCCCTTGCCTCGCCTTTTACGGCCCGGAAGAATACGTCCTGTATTTGTTTTGTCACGGGTCCGGGTTTTCCATCTCCGATGAGGCGGTCGTCGGCCTCGCGTATGGGCGTAACCTCGGCGGCCGTGCCTGTAAAGAATGCCTCGTCGGCGGTGTAGAGTTCATCGCGCGTAAAGCGTTCTTCCTTTATGGTGATGCCGAGGTCTGTTGCTATTTTTATGACCGAGCCTCGCGTAATGCCCTTAAGTATGGACGTAAGGGGCGTGGTCTTGAGGACGCCGTCTTTTACGATGAAGACATTCTCGCCGCTCCCCTCGGAGACATAGCCCTCGGTGTCGAGCATAATGGCCTCGTCATAACCCGCGGATACGGCCTCGCGTTTCGAGAGTATGGAGTTGACGTAGTTGCCCGCGACCTTGGCCTTGCTCATGGAAGAGTTGACGTGGTGGCGTATGAAGGAAGAGACCTTTATGCGTATGCCCTTCAAAAGGCCCTCTTCGCCAAGGTATGCCCCCCAGTCCCAGGCCGCTATGGCCACTCTTACGGGGTTGTCGCCGGGAAAGAGTCCCATGCCGCCCGCGCCGATATAGGCGATGGGCCGGATATAACCCTGTGTGAGGCTGTTGGCGCGGAGGGTCTCGATAATGGCGCTGTTTACCTCGTCCTTTGAGAAGGGTATCTTCATTAGCGTGATATGGGCGGAGTCGAAGAGCCGGTCCGTATGGTCCTTGAGACGGAATATGGCGCCGCCCTTGTCCGTGTTATAGGCGCGTATTCCCTCGAAGACGGCAAGGCCGTAGTGGAGCGAGTGCGTGAGTATGTGGACCTTTGCCTCAGGGCCGTTTTTTAACTCGCCGTCCATCCAGATTTTTTCACATTCAATCATCTAAAGAATCTCCCGGGTTTTTTATCCCATTCCCCTGCCCCGCGGCCTGGGGTGGGGTCTCTCTCATCCTGATTGCCTCATGAGGTTACGGAAGGTGTCCTTCACCACCTCGCCCCCCCCTGCCTTGCCGCCCTTCAGCATGACGCATTTACCGTCAAAGGCCGTGCCCTCGCCTATGATAAGCGTGGGGGTCTTTATGTCGCCGTTAAGGCGTGCCGGGCTCTGGAGTTCCACCCGCTCCGTGGCGTCAACCGTGCCCTTGACCTCGCCGTTGATGAGGGCTATGGCCACCTTTACGTTGCCCTCCACAAAGCCGCTCTCGCCCACGACGAGGGTCCCAGGCGATGAAATATCACCCTTGAAACTCCCGTCAATGCGCACGGTCTTCTCGAAGGAGAGTTTGCCCTCTACCTTCATGCCCTTGCCGATGAAGCCGGTAATATCAAAGTCGTCGCTACCCTTTTCGCCTTTTTTGAACATGGGGCCTACCTCGTTTTTTGACAGGTATTGGTTTTCTTAGACGCGGGCTCTTCCTGGTAAAATGTTTCCATTGAGTCTCATGCACCAAAAATTCAAAGGGAGATGGATGGTCGAACAAAAAATTTTCTTTTTTGTTCTTTATGTCCTTTGGCGGGCAGTGCCCGCCCATACCCCTTCTTTTTGCCTTTCCGTCCTTTTTTCTCTCAGTCTTTTATGGAGCGAAGGAGTTCTATTATCCGTTCCCTCTCCTCTGCCGAGTAGTAGAGTATCTCAATGCTTCCCCTGTTGTTTCTGTCCCTTACGTGTGTCTTTGTGGCGAATATTTCTCTAAGTTCGTCTTCAAGGGCAATGATGGCCGGGTCCGCAGGGGGCTTGCTTTTTGAGTCCTTCTTGCCCTCTTTACTGCCAGCGCCGCGGCTCACTGCGCGCTCGGCCTCGCGAACGGAGAGTCCCTTTGAGATGATCTCACGAAGCAGGTTGATGCGGGCCTGTGTTGTTTCGAGGGAGAGGAGCGCGCGTGCGTGCCCCATGGTGACGCTGCCCTCACGCAGGGCCTCTTTTACCTCTTCCGGGAGGCCCAGGAGCCTGAGGTAGTTGGCAACCGTTGCCCGGCCCTTGCCGACGCGCCTTGCTACTTCTTCCTGCGAGAGCCCGAAGCCCATGAGGTGACGGTATGCCTCGGCCTCTTCCATGGAGTTGAGGTCCTCGCGCTGGATGTTCTCGATAATGGCGAGTTCAAGGCCCTCTTCTTCCGTGGCCTCTACCACGACAACGGGTACAGTATTGATGCCAGCCATCTTCGCCGCCCGCCAGCGCCGCTCTCCGGCTATTATCTCGAACCCGCCCGAGGCCCTCTCTTGCCTTATGATGAGCGGCTCTATTACGCCTTTTTCCCGGATAGAGGCCGCAAGGTCTCGAAGGGCGCCCTCGTCAAAGTTTCTACGTGGCTGGGCCGCGTTGGGCCTTATGCGGCTTACGGGGCAGTGGAAGAATTGCCTGTCTTCACCGCCATCTTCCGGCGCCCTGCTTGCGCCCTGTCTTGCCGTGCCTATGAGCGCGCCGAGCCCTCTACCGAGAACCCTCTTTTTGTCGGTCATTGCAGTCTCTGTAAGTAGTTGTTTTTATTGAATATTTATGGCGTAATCAGCCCCGCCCGTGTCCCTGCTGAATAGTTCCCTCGCCAGTTCAAGGTAGCACTGCGCCCCCCTTGACTGCACGTCATAGAGGAGCACGGGTTTGCCAAAGGACGGACTCTCGCTTATGCGCACGTTCCTTGGAATTACCGTGCTGAAGGCCTTGCCGCTGAAGTGGGAGCGCACCTCGTCCATTACCTGGTGCGCGAGCCTGTTACGGGAATCAAACATGGTAAGGAGCACGCCCTCTATCTCCAGCGCGGGATTGAGTTCAGCCTTTATGAGGTCAATGGTACTGAGTATCTGGGTTATGCCCTCAAGGGAGTAATACTCGCACTGCATGGGTATTATCACGGCGTCCGAGGCCACGAGGGCGTTCACTGTAAGGAGGCTCAGCGAGGGCGGGCAATCTATGAAAATATAGTCAAAATCCGTGGTTATGCCCTGAAGGGCCTCCTTGAGGGCAAACTCCCTTGACGGAGCGTCAACAAGTTCCACCTCCGCGCCTATAAGGTCTATGCTCGATGGCACGGCCTTAAGGTGCTCAAGGGCGGTATCCCTTACGAGCGAGCCAAGAGGCTCCTCTTTGATAAGGGCCCGGTATATGCCGGCACGGGTGTTCTTTTCAAGGCCCAGGCCGCTCGTGGCATTGCCCTGAGGGTCAAGGTCCAGTAAAAGTACCCTTAACTCGGCCACGGCAAGAGAGGCCGCAAGGTTCACGGCAGTAGTGGTCTTTCCTACCCCGCCCTTCTGGTTGGCTATGGCAATTATCCTGCTCATAAGAGAAGAGATTCTATCATAAGGCAGAAAAGAAAAAAAGATAAAATGTAAAGACCAGGGGTGTGAAGCGGGCTCTGCCCGCGAAAAGAAGAAAAGAGATGAGGGGAGGGAAAGGTGGGCGGGCTTCGCCCGCCAAAAGAAAAAATTTCCTTACTTTCTTTTGGAAAAAATAAGGTAAGACAAAGAAAACCTCCCGCTTTCTTTTAGAAAAAAGAAAGCGGGGCAAAGAAAACCAATTTTTTAAACAGACTTGGTTGGGTAGGGCATCAGCGAAGCCCGACAAATAGGAAGGCACTGCCCGCCAAAAAAGAAAGTAAGACAAAGAAAACCAATTGGGGACGAGTTTAATGCCATTTTATAGAGCCCTGCGCACCACCTGACTCTCTTTGGAACAAGAATGCCAGCGGCCAAAGGCCGCTGGATAAAAATGTTCCACGTGGAACATGGGGGGGGGTCAGGTCTTCTTGAATATAATAAAAAACCCCTCGCGTTCGTCAAAGGGGAGCGCCATGCGCTCGATACGCGGCCCCTCAAGGCCCTCGGGTTCAAGCCCTTCTGCCTCTTCGAGCCCCCTTGGTCCCTTCATGGCTATTATAAAGCCGCCTTGGCGTGCGTAAGGCGTTGCAAGGGGAAGAAAGGCCGAAAGGGCTGAGAAGGCCCGCGAGGTAACGCAATCAAAGGCATTGGCAAGGTCAGGTGAAAGGGCCTCGGCGCGGCTGTGAATGGCCGAGATGCCCTCTCCAAGCCCAAGGGCCCGCAGGACGTGACGGAGAAAAAAAACGCGCTTTTCGCGCGAATCAAGGAGAATAATGTCAAGGGTAGGGTCCGCTATCTTGAGCGCAAGGCCGGGAAAACCCGCGCCAGAGCCCATGTCAAGGACCTTCCGGCATTTTAGTTCGCTAAGGATGGGGAGAAGAGAGAGGCTGTCAAGAAAGTGCCTTCTTATAATATCCTCCTCAGTGGCCGGGCCAGTAAGGTTTACCTTCGTCCCCCAGCGCATGAGTTCCTGAAGATAAGCCATGAACCTTTTAATGGCAGGGCCGTCGAGTTTGACGCCAAGAGTCAACGCGCCCTCGCGGAGTTCCCCTTCGAGGTCTGATTGAGAGACCGCTTTTCCTCCCTTTAGAGCCATCAGAGCGCGCCTGTCTTTTTCATGTGTATGAGGATGGCCGAGATGGCCGCTGGCGTTATGCCCGGGATGCGTCCTGCCTGGCCTATGGAGAGGGGCCGCGCAAAAGAGAGTTTTTCCCTGCCCTCGCGAGATAGCCCGTATACATCTTCATAGGAAAAATCCTCTGGTATATGGAGGGCCTCGGCCCTCTCGGAGCGCCGGGCCTCCCGGGCCTGCCGTCTTATATATCCCTCGTACTTTATCTCTGTCTCGATAATGCGCATTAGCGCGGGCTCCACCTCAAGGGGCAACTGTACCATGCGGCCAATATCCTGAAATGTGACGCCAGGGCGCCTTAGGAGTTCCTTGAGCGTAAGAGTCGTCTTTATTGCACCCTCGCCCCCCAAGGAGGCCGCCTCCGAGGGGTTAAGGCGGGTCTTCTCAAAGAAGATGCGTGTCTTTTCAAGTACCTGTTTTTTGTGTAAAAATGCCTCGTACACATCTTTTTTTACAAGGCCGGCCCCATAGCCCTTCTCCCTGAGACGGAGTTCCGCGTTGTCTTCCCTCAAGAGGAGCCTGTGCTCGGCCCTTGAGGTAAATACCCTGTACGGCTCGCTGGTGCCGCGCGCCACGAGGTCGTCTATCATGACTCCAATGTAGGCCTCGTGCCTTCCGAGGACGAGGGGAGGCCTCCCCTTTATGGCCATGACCGCGTTTATCCCCGCCATGAGGCCCTGTGCCGCGGCCTCCTCATAGCCTGATGTGCCGTTTATCTGGCCGGCTAGAAAGAGGCCCCCTATCTTTTTCGTCTCAAGGCTTGGCTTGAGTTCCCTCGGGTCAACGAAGTCGTACTCAACGGCGTATCCAGGCCTTACTATTTCCACACTTTCAAGGCCAGTTATGGTGCGGAGAAATTTGATCTGAACCCCTATCGGAAGGGAGGTTGAGAGTCCGTTTGGGTAGACCTCCACGGTATCCGCTCCCTCGGGCTCAAGAAAGACCTGGTGGCGCGTCCTCTCGGGGAACTTTACCACCTTGTCCTCTATGGAGGGGCAGTACCTCGGGCCGATACCCTCGATGGCCCCGCTGTAAAGGGGTGATTTATCGAGGTTTTGCCTTATAACCCCATGGGTTTTTTCGTTTGTGTAGGTAATGTGGCATGGTATCTGCCCGCCTGTAAATGGCGGCGATGAGAAGGAAAAGGGGCTGAAGTCTTTTGGGCCCTGAAGGGGCTGTTCCTCCACGCGGGAGTAGTCTATGGTCCTTTTATCAAGCCTTGGGCATGTGCCTGTCTTCATGCGTCCAATCTCAAGGCCAAGGGCTTTCAGGGAATCCGAGAGGCCTGTGCTTACTCCGCCGCCTGCCCTGCCGCCATTAAAGCGGCGCTCGCCTATGTGCATGAGGCCCCTGAGGAAGGTACCTGTGGTGATTATTACCTTCTTTGCAGTGAACTCTTCGCCTGTTGCGAGGAGCACGCCACTCGCCTCTCTTTTGCCGTCCCTGCCCTTGGAAGTTAAGAGCCCCTCCACGCGCCCCTGCCTGAGGCAGAGGCCCGGCGTATTCTCCACTACCCTCTTCATCCTCTGCCTGTAGGCACTGCGGTCGGCCTGCGCGCGCGTGGACCTTACGGCAGGGCCCTTACTCTGGTTGAGGGTGCGAAACTGTATTGCCGTCTCGTCTATGGCACGGGCCATCTCTCCGCCAAGGGCGTCAATTTCGCGCACAAGATGGCCCTTTGCGACTCCCCCGATGGCGGGGTTACAGGACATCTGGCCTATTGTGTCGAGGTTCAGCGTTATCATGAGGGTCCCCAGCCCCATCCTCGCCGTTGCAAGGGCGGCCTCGCACCCTGCGTGTCCGCCGCCAATCACTATTACATCAAATTTGTTCTTTCCGCTACTGCCCATTTTCTTCGCTTTCCATGTTCTGGCCCCATTGTTCCACGTGGAACAATGGGCTGAGGGGATTAGTAACAATCTTATAGTATAGATATATCAAAAAACCCTGTCAAACCGTTTAAGGGATCGGCGCCTGTATGCCCTATCTGGTGGAACCCCGCGTTCCTCACTGTAACTATTTGATTTTATTGAAAAAAACCTTGCAGTCCAAGTGGTCTTGACAATCAATGAAAAAACTGTATACTGTTACCCTTTATATAGTAAACTTTTTTGTCGGGGAAGGTCTGTGAACTACTCAGGGCTTCTTTCATTCAAGATAGGCGGTTACGAACCCTGCCAAGGAAAGGTTTGATATATGACGGCCGTAAAAAAGACTACGACCAGAGGCACGAAAAAAGGCGCCGCAGTAGAAAAGAAAAAAACAGCCGCAAAGGCAAAGGCCGGGTCCGCCAGGGCTTCCGCGAAAAAAACAGGCAAGGGGTCTGCCAAAAAAACTCTTAAAAAACAAACCTTTACCGATATAGTGCGGGAAAAACTCCTTGCCGATAAAAAGAAAATTCTTCAGGACGTCTCCTCGAAGATACGTGAGGAAAGTAATGTCTTGAAACGTGAGACTGGTGATATATACGACATCGCCAGCGATGAGAGAGAACGGGAACTCTCCCTTATGCTCGGCGACAGGGAGCGGAAAAAACTCGCCGAGATAGACCTTGCCCTTGAGAGGATTCAAGATGGCTTATACGGCTTTTGCGAGGACTGCGGCGAGCCGGTAGGAGAGAAGAGGTTAGAGGTCCTGCCCTTTACGAGGGTCTGCGTGGACTGCCAGTCCAGGCATGAGAGAGACCAGAGGGTCAGGGGCAATGTGGAAGACGAGGGACTCCTGCGAATAATAGATAAATCGGATACGGATATTGATTCCTTTCACTAAGCGCATTTCCCACGGAGTCTTCTGCCGTAAGTTAGTCTGATGTAAGACCTTGAATTATATGGAAGTACCTTTGCACCATGCCATCCACCCATAGATCCAACCTCAGATTACGCATAATCTACGTAGCCTTTGTGGCGGCGATTTTTGTTGTCATGGGCTATGGCCTCGTCTTCCATAAGCCTGCGGTCAATACCATCTACAGGAAGGTCCTCATGGGCACCATCGTGGAGATTACCATGATGAGCGGCGATGAGACGGGCTATGACAGGGCCGCGGACTCTGCCTTTAAGGAGATAGCGCGGCTCGAGAAGGTCTTCAGCAGTTATGACGCCAAGAGCGATGTCTCGCGCATATCACAACACGCGGGAGAGGCCGTAAAGGTCTCGCCCGACGTAATTACCGTGGTAAAGAAGTGCCTCCAGATAGCGCGGCTCTCGCACGGGGCCTTTGACCCCACAGTTGGCGCCATGGCCGGTATCTGGGGCTTTTCAGGGGAGAAAAAATACGTGCCAAGCATGAAGGAGGTTTCAAAGGTCCTTCCCCTTGTGAACTACAGGAACGTGCTTGTTGACGATAAGGCTGGTACTGTAACGCTCCTCAAGAAGGGCATGACGCTTAACCTCGGGGGCGCGGCCAAGGGCTTTATCGTGAAGCAGGCCGCTAAAATGCTCAGGGAAAACGGGGTAGTGCGGGCCATTATAAAAGCCGGCGGAGACATGTTCCTCGTAAACAGCGGCAATGGGTTCAATAACGCGAATTTTATCCTCGGAATGCAGGACCCCCGTGAGAAGGACAAGATATTCGGCGAGGCCTTCAGCAAACACGGCGCTGTTGCGACCTCAGGGGACTATGAACGATACTTCATGATCAAGGGCAAGAGGTACAGCCATATACTGGACCCTGAGACAGGATACCCGGCGAGGCGATCACGTTCGGCAACCATAGTTACCGACGACCCCACCATAGCCGACGCCCTCTCAACGGCCGTATTTGTCATGGGGCCGAAAAAGGGCCTTGAACTCATCGAGAGCCTCGATGGCGTCGAGGGCGTTATAATCGGCAGCGATGGTTTTATCCACAACTCTACGGGCTTCAAGGGAAGGTTATTTCGTGCGGGCTCAATGAGGGCGGACGTAAAATAGGGAAAGCTGTCCCTATTTTACTATTGGTTTTCTGTGTCTTACTTTTTTGTGGCTGGCAGTCTTTATGGTGCAGGCAAGTCCGCATGAGAGAAGGGATTTACCACCCCATTGGTTTTCTTTGTCTTACTTTCTTTTTTCTAAAAGAAAGTAAGGAAATCTTCTCTCTCTCTCTCTCTCTCTCTTTCTCTCTCTTTCCTTCTTCTCTCAGCAGATCCCCGAGAGTTCCGGTCTTTCGTTCTTTATCTTCACTGTGGCGAAGTGGATGGCAGGGTCGTGGTAGAAGGCGAGGATCCAGCCTTCCCGGGCGGCCTCTCTTATGATTTTTTTCTTTATCCTGAGCGTATCAAGGGGAAAGAGGTCATAGGCGGCTATATAGGGATAGCGGATATGCGTTGTTGTTGGCATGATGTCGCTTAGGAATATGGCTGTTTTTTTACCGCCATTGACGCGTACGAGCTGTATCCCCCTATTGTGGCCTGATGTACGAAAGACAGAAACGCCTTCTGCGACCTCAATCATCTCATCTTCTTCTCCATCGACAAGGTCAAGTTGGCCCGCTTCTTTTATTGGCATCAAGTCACCTTCTCTGTAACTTCTGCGGCTCCTCTCGCCCGGCGATAGGGCGGCCTTGAACTCGGCCTTTTGAACAAGGTACCTTGCCCGTGGAAAGGCCGGAACCAGGGCCCCCGAGGGAGACTCAACGCAGTTACCTCCGGCGTGGTCGAAGTGGAGGTGTGTGTTGATGACCATGTCTATGTCTCCTGGCTTGACACCGATACGTGCGAGAGAGTCTTTTAGCGTCTCTTTCTGCTCTATGCCGTAGATGACGCGCGACTTTTCGTCCCACCTTGTGCCCATGCCCGTCTCGACGAGGATATTCTTTTCATTGGTCTTTATGAGTATGGGGTGTATGCCAAGGAGTATCCTGTTTTTTTCATCAGGCACGTTTGCGCGCTCCCAGAGCACGCGCGGCACCACGCCGAACATGGCGCCTCCGTCAAGGCGCACCGTGCCGTCAGAAAGCGGGTATATTCTTATCTCTCCAAGGGTAAGGCAGTTATGGGAAGAGGCCGCGTTATTCTTCTTCATCGGGCATGTAGAGAGAGATTATCCCCATGATTTCGCCTTCTTTGAAGCCAGTGGATTTATCGTCCGGGTAGCGCCTTTCTATAAAGGCGGGGCGCTTTTCTCTGGCGCCGTGGCATGAGAGGCATGACTTTTTGGCGAAGACGGGCATTACGAGCCTGCTGTAGGAGCGGCCCTGCACCATGGTGACGGTCCAGAACCTCCTGAAGGCCCGGTCGGTCCTGAAGCGTGATATAAGGCGGGCCTCGAATGGCGTGGCCGCGTTTTGGGGGTTACGGGGTTTAATGGAAGAAAAGGTGATGATATAACCCTTTTTACCGCGTATATCCTGTATCTCTTCGTAGATCTTCCCGTATGTCTTGATAAAGGCCTCTTCGCTTATATCTCCTCCCCTGGCGAGGCTCTTCGAGAGGGCTGACCTTCTGAGTATGAGGTCCTTTGCGTACTTCTCGGCCTCTTTTTTCTCCTCTTCATAGGGGCCCGCGAGAGCCGGACCGACGCAGGCGGCAATGACAAGGAGGAGGGCTATCGGGAGAATACTTTTTTTCATGATGAGCCTATTTATTGTCCTATATGGCGTGATTGGCCTCGAGATTCTTCTGTATCTGCATCCTCCCCCTTGCTCCCCTCCGCCCCCCTGCCCCTTTAGACCGCGAGGCGCGAGATGTCGGCAACCTTGAAGAAAATATCCCGTACAAAGGCGAGAAGGAGAAGGCGGTTCTCACGCACCTTCGCGTCATCCACCATTACCATCACGTCGTCGAAGAAACGGTCGATCTCCGGCTTTATGGAGGCAAGGGCCTCGAAGAGGCCGCTATAGTCGCCCTCTTTCCAGAGTTTTTCGATCTCTGGGCCAAGGTCCCTGGCAGACTCGAAGAGGCCCTGCTCAGCCCCTTCGCCAAAGAGGGAACTATCCGGGGTCTTGCCCCTTGCGTTAAAGCCCTTCAAGATATTCGAGACCCTCTTGAAGGATAGGGCGAGGTCCGCAGAGGCGGGGTTATCCTTGAAGCCCTCGAGGGCCCTGATACGCGCTGCGGCGTCGCTTATATTATACCACCTTGTGGCGAGCACCGCGTCTATGGAGTCAAAGGACAGCCCATCGCCAAGGAGCCTGTTACGGAGCCTCTCGGCGAAGAATCCGAGTATGGCGTCTTTTACCACGGCCCTGTCCTTGCAGATGTCCTTGCCGAGGATTATAAGGGCCTCTTCCACGGCCTCGTCAAGGGGCAGGTCCAGGCCTGAGTCCATGAGCATGTTTATGATGCCTATAGCGCCGCGGCGGAGCGCGTAGGGGTCAACGCCGCCTGTCGGCACCTTTCCGATGGCAAAGAAGCCCGCTATGGTATCGAGTTTATCGGCAAGGCTTACGATAAGGCCCGCCGTGCTTGCCGGGAGTTCACCCCCTGATGATGTGGGTCTGTAGTGCTCTTCTATGGCGCGGGCAACGTCTTCGGCCTCGCCGCCAAGGCGGGCGTAAATGCCCCCCATTATGCCCTGAAGGTCGGGGAACTCGCCGACAACGCCAGAGAGGAGGTCGGCCTTTGAGAGCATGGCCGCCCTGCCTATTACGAGCCTCAGCCGCGCGGCGTCTTCGGCGCCGGTGAGGGAGGCGGGGTTCTTCTCATCAGAGAGAAAGTCCCCGGGGCTCTCGTTCCCTGTGGGAATCAGCCCGGCCCTCTCGCCAAGGTAAAGCGCGAGGCGGGTAAAACGCTGGACTTTCTCATAAGAAGTCCCGAGGCGGTCCTGAAAGACAACGGTCTTGAGGCCCTCTACAAGGGAAGAGAGGGGTACGCTTCGGTCCCTGTCATAGTAGAACCTCGCGTCATTTAGCCTTGCGCGAAGGACCCGTTCGTTACCCCTTATAATCTTCTCCATGGACGGGGCCGGGGTGTTGGCAATGGTTATGAAGTAGGGGAGGAGGTTGCCGTCTTTATCGAGTATGGAAAAATACCTCTGGTGCGAACGCATGGCGTTTATGATTATCTCGCGGGGCATGGAGAGAAAGTCCTCGTCAAAGGCCCCGCGGATTACCACGGGATACTCGACAAGAAAGGCGACCTCTTCCATGAGGGCCCTGTCGGGAAGGACGCGGCCACCTACCTCGCTGGCCTTCTCGGCAAGGCCCTTTTCGATAATTTCCTTTCTCTTTCCCTGGTCCACTACCACGCGCCTATCTTCCATGGCCTTAAGGTAGGACTCAAAGCCCGTGACCTTTATTGGAGCGTTCTCTTTAATGAACCTGTGGCCCACTGTAAAGGGGGCGCTTTGCACCGGTCCAAAGGCCACCTCAAGGCCCGCACCGCCAAAGAGGGCAAGGAGGCGGCGAACAGGGCGGGCAAAAGCGACCCTTGATGAGCCCCATCTCATGCGTTTAGGAAAGACCTCGGTTCCCATGGTCTTCTCCAGTATTGCCGGTAGCAGAGTTTTTGTCTTCTTGCCCTTTATGGTCTTTACAGCGGCAACGACCTCGCCCTTCTTTGACTTTACGCGCCTTATCTCCTTTACGTCCACGCCCTGCGCCCGTGCAAAGCCAAGGAGCGCCTTTGTGGGCGTGCCCCCGCTGTCATAGGCGGCCTCGACGCGCGGGCCAGTTACTTCAAGCGTATGGTCTTCCTGCCCTTCCGGGAGGCCGCGCACAATGAATACGAGCCTCCTTGGCGTGCCGTAGGCCTGCAGGCCGCTGAAACCGAGCCTTGCGGCCTTGAGGTTCTGCGAGAGTATTTCCCCGTAACGCCTGAGGGCCGGGGGTATGTACCCTGCCGGAAGTTCCTCGGTGCCTATCTCGAAGAGAAGTTCGCCTCCTCCATCTCTTTTCATGCCTTTAAGATACCTCCCTATCAAGAGTCAAGTATTCTCAATCTATCAGAATGAGATTTATTTTCAATATCTTTAAATAGCCCTTACCCCGGGGCGGGCACTGGGTTTTAGGAGTTGACGCCCTCCAAAGGCTTCTGTTACTATGAATTGTTAAGGAAAATGATTGGTGAAGGGCTGATTTATCCTGGCCTTACGCTGAAAGAGGCATCTGTCACCGGGGCGTTCCAGGGCGGATTCTCCGGTGCTTTCAAAGATATAAGAGATGATAAACACATACATATTAAGGCTTCTCCTCTTTACACCGCCCGTGCTCTTCGCCCTTACGCTCCATGAGTGCTCACACGCATGGACTGCCTCGAGGTTCGGCGATGATACGGCGAGGTCCATGGGCAGGGTATCGCTGAACCCGCTCCGCCACCTCGACCCCCTTGGAACCATAGCCCTCTTCATATCAGGCATCTTTGGCTGGGCAAAGCCTGTACCCATAAACCCCCTTAACTTCCAGAATCCCCCGAGGGCCGTCATCTGGGTGAGCCTCGCCGGTCCCCTCTCCAACGTGGCCCTTGCCGCAATATCGGCCCTCCTGCTCAGGATTAGCGATGTAGTCGCCATACCTGTCATATCAGGCATGCCTGGCATTTACGGGCCGCTTCTCATAATGCTCCAGATAAGCGTGCTCATAAACATAAGCCTTGCTGTATTCAACATGATACCCGTGCCGCCCCTTGACGGGAACAAGGTCCTCCTTAACCTGCTCCCATACAAGAAGGCCCTGAGCCTTGCGCGCCTTGAACCCTATGGCTTCATAATACTAATCGGGCTCCTTGTAACGGGTATTGTTCCAAGGGTTATCTCCCCTGTGGTCTACTATGCCGCGGGATTTCTTACTGGCGGAGGTTTCTGATGAAAGAAAAACGGGTTCTCTCTGGCATGAGGCCCACGGGCAAGCTCCACCTCGGGCACTACCATGGTGTGCTCAAGAACTGGCTCAGGCTCCAGGACAAGTACGAGTGCTTTTTCTTTGTCGCTGACTGGCACGCCCTTACAACGGGCTATGCGGAGACAGGCGACATAGAGGGTAATATCAGCGAGATGGTCCTTGACTGGCTCTCCGTGGGCATAGACCCCAAGCGGGCCACCATATTCACCCAGTCAGAGATAAAGGAACATGCCGAGCTATTTGTGCTCCTCTCCATGATTACGCCGCTATCGTGGCTTGAGAGGAACCCCACGTACAAGGAACAACTTCAGGAGATAGAGGGAAAGGACATACGTACATTCGGCTTTCTCGGCTACCCCGTGCTCCAGACAGCGGATATAATCGTCTACAGGGCGCGTCTCGTGCCCGTGGGCATTGACCAGGCCCCCCATCTCGAGCTCTCACGGGAGATAACGAGGAGATTCAACCACCTCTACGGCCACGTCTTCCCCGAGCCCGAGACCCTTCTTACAGAGGTCCCAAAGGTCCTTGGCACGGACGGGCGGAAGATGAGCAAGAGTTATGACAATGCCGTATTTCTCTCTGACCCTCCCGAGGTAATGGAGAAAAAACTCCTGCATATGGTTACGGACACGGCGCGAAAGCGTAAGACCGACCCCGGCGACCCTGATCTCTGCCCCTTTTACCAGACCTACCACGCCCTTTACCCCGACGCTGAGCGTAAAAAATGGGTGGATGAGGGGTGCCGCAAGGCCCTCATCGGGTGCATAGAGTGTAAACGCAGTGTCATACCCGAGGTCATAGAAGAGATGCGGCCCATACAGGAGCGAAGACGCGCCCTTGAGGAAGACCCTCGGCGCGTGGCCCTTGTCCTCGACGAGGGCCGTGACCGTGCACGCGCAGAGGCCTCGGCCATGATGGAAGAGGTGCGGATTGCCATGGCCCTTGACCAGAGGGAAAAAGCAACGCCGGCAAGATGAACTACAAGATAAAACTCGATATATTCGAGGGGCCCCTGGACCTCCTCCTCCACCTCATCAAGAAGAACGAGGTGGACATCTACGATATACCCATCTCTGTAATAACCGGGCAGTATCTCGAGTACATTGAGCTCATGAAGGAGATGAACCTCAACCTTGCCGGTGAGTTCCTCGTCATGGCGGCTACCCTTGTGCATATAAAGAGCCGCCTCCTCCTTCCCGTGCCCGAGCTCCCCGGCGAGGAGGACGAAGGCCCTGACCCGCGCGAGGAACTCATACAGAGGCTCCTTGAGTACCAGAGATACAAAGAGGCCTCTGAGACCCTCGCAGGGAGGACCATGCTCGGCAGAGACGTATTCCCAAGGGGCGCCTCTCCCGAGACAAAAGACCTTGAGAGAGAGCGTCCCCTTGATGTCTCCATATTCGCACTTGTGGAGGCCCTCAAGGACATACTCAAGAGGGCCCCTGACGAGACTGTCCTTGAGATAAGTTCCGAGAGGTTCTCTGTTGCAGAGAAGATAAACCACGTCCTTGAGGTTATCGCTCCCTCGGGCACTGCCACCTTTGAGGCCCTCTTTACGAAAGGCGCGCCGCGGGGCGAGATAATAGTAACCTTTCTTGCTGTCCTTGAACTCGTGAAACTCCTTCTCATAAGGATACACCAGACAGAGGACGGCATAATAAGGGTCTATTCACCAGAGCTTGAGGGTGAAAAAGAGGGCAAGGGAGAGTTGCCCGGAGCGGTGGAGTGAAGGTAATGGAAGAAAAAGAAGAGACAAGTACCGGGGAAGAGATGATGGAAGAGGCGCAAGAAACGCGGGAAGGGGATTCACAGGAGGCCGAAGGGGATAAAAATGAGGCGGGGGGGGATAGGCAAGAAGCGCCTGTGGATTCACAAGAGGCCTATGGGGATACAAAAGACACCACGCAGGACAGGGCCCCCCTCCAGGCCCTTGTGGAGGCCCTTGTCTTTGCCTCTGGCGGCGTAGTCACCCTGAACGCCCTCTGCAAGGTCATTACAGGGCACGAGCGCGCCCAGATACGCAGGGCGCTCCGTGACCTCATTGCCGAGTACGGGCAAGGGGAGCGCGGCTTTTTTCTCGAGGAAGTAGCCGGTGGCTACGAGTTCAGGACAAGGCCCGAGTTCTCGGACTGGGTCAAGGCCCTGCTTCAGGCACGGCCCCGGCGCCTTAGCCGGGCGGCCCTCGAGACCCTTGCCATGGTGGCCTACCGCCAGCCCCTTACGCGCGGCGAGATAGAGGCCATACGGGGCGTGGACTCGGGCGGGGTACTCTCAACGCTCATGGACAGAAGGCTCGTAAAAATATCAGGCAGAAAGAACGCCCCGGGCAGGCCGGCGGTGTACTCCACGACGAGGGAATTTCTCGAGGTCTTTGACTTGAAGGACCTCTCGTGCTTGCCTGGCCTCAAGGAAATAGAGGCCCCTGAAGAAGAGGATGAATTCACACAAGATGAACAAGATGCGGGACAAGAAGAAGACAGACCCTCTGGAGAGGGTGCAGAAGGTGATAGCACGGGCGGGCCTCACATCGAGACGCAAGGCCGAGACGCTGATACAGGAAGGCCGGGTGACGGTGAACGGCCATGTGGCGATGACCGGGGAGAAGGTTGACCCATCAGGCGATGAGATTATTGTCGACGGCACACCTCTACCCAGGCCGGCAAGGCGCAAGACCTCCTATCTCCTCTATAAACCAAAGGGCGTAATAAGCTCGCTTCACGACCCCGAAGGCCGGCCCGTTGTAACGGACTTTATCCGCACTGAGAAGAGGGTCTTCCCCATAGGCAGACTCGATTATGACGCCGAGGGCGTCATCCTCCTCACTGACGACGGGGAACTCGCCAACCGCCTCATGCACCCGCGCTATCTGGTGCCTAAAAGATACCTCGTAAAGGTGCGTAACCACCCCTCTGCCGAGACCCTTGAGAAACTCAGAAAAGGCGTTCATATCGAGGGCGGACGGACAAGGCCCGCAAAGGTGAGGTTTATCAGGAAGACCGAGTCCAACGCATGGCTCGAAATCATCGTGAGCGAGGGACGTAACAGGCTGATTAAGAAGATGTGCATGGCCGTTGGCCACCCCGTGACAAAACTGAAACGAGTGGAGTTCGCGGGCCTTGGACTCGGCGGCCTTGCGCCCGGCGCATACAGAAAACTAACTGAACACGAGGTAGAGAGGCTCGAGAGGATTGGCCAGAAGGGCGGCAATAAAAAGAAAAAGTGAGGACAGGGGCAGGGTCCTCATGGAGTACTTTGATAGCCTCTTCAACGCCTTTGGGCCACAACACTGGTGGCCCGGGAGCACGAGGTTCGAGGTCATGGTGGGGGCCATACTCACACAGAACACGGCCTGGAGTAACGTGGAAAAGGCCATAGCGAACCTCAAGGCCGAGGGCGTTCTCTCACCAGAGGGGCTATATAATCTGGATATGGAAAGACTCGCCCGCCTAATACGTCCCTCAGGCTACTTCAACATCAAGGCAAAAAGGCTCAAGAACTTTCTTGAGTTTCTCTTCAATGAGGCCGGCGGGAGCGTTGCCCGCCTCTTTTGGAAAAAAAACGCCCCTGGGCTTCGAGGCCGCATACTCTCAGTTAACGGCATAGGCCCCGAGACCGCCGACTCCATCCTCCTCTACGCGGGAAAGAGGCCCGAGTTCGTGGTGGACGCCTACACGAGGCGCGTCTTTACGCGACACGGCCTTGTTCATGAGAGGGCCGGGTATGACGAGATAAAGGACCTCTTCATGGATAACCTCCCGCGCGACGTTAAACTCTTCAACGAGTACCATGCCCTCTTCGTAAGGCTTGGAAAAGACTACTGCAGGCCCCGAAGGCCCCTCTGCGGGGACTGCCCCCTCAAGGCTTACCTCCCCGGCTGACCCACCAGAGTCCATCTATCTTTAAAAGACCATGGAAGATAAGAACAAAGGATACCTACAGATAGATAACCAGCCCTGGTACTACGGGAGCGGGCCCCTTGTTGCCCTTCTTCTCATAACCATCCTCGCCCTCATCATATATCTACCCTCGATAAGAGGCCCCTTTATCCTTGACGACGAGGTGAACATACTCCGTAACACGAGGCTTCATGACCTTGCCAACTTCTGGCCCCCCGCGGGTTCTCGCTACCTTGCATACCTCACCTTTGCCCTCAATTACGCAATAGGCGGACTTCACACCACGGGCTATCACCTCGTAAACATGGTCCTGCATATCCTCTCCGCGCTCACGCTCTACGGCCTCGTGCGTGCCATGTTCAGGACGCCGGCCATGAGGGGCTTTCGGGCTGTGGGAGGGGAAAATGCGGGCAAGGCTGAAGGACTCTCAAGCCACATCGCCCTCATTACGGCCCTTATCTTCACAACGCACCCCCTCAACACGCAGGCAGTCATATACATCACGCAGAGGTTTACTCTCCTCGCCTCTCTTCTCTATCTCCTCTCTCTATACCTTTACCTGAGATACCGCGATGGTGGGCTAGAGGGGCCGGTCTTCTACATCCTCTCCATCATCTCGGCCATACTCGCCTCGAAGACAAAGGAGATTAGTTTCACCCTGCCCTTTGTAATACTCCTTGCCGAGTATGTCTTCTTTGCAAGAGAGGGCAGACTGCCGGAAAGAAGAAGGCTCCTCGCCCTCATCCCCTACGCCATTGTCCTCATCATAATACCTCTTTCCATCTTCGGCCCGGAACTCGGGCTCTGGGGCGGAAAGACCGTTGTTGACGACGGCTTTACGAGGGTTCAGCAGATACTCGACATAAAGGAACTCTCCTCGTACTCCTACCTCATGACAGAGTTCACGGTCATACCAAAGTACATAAGACTATTTTTTATCTCCTGGCCCCTTAACCTCGACTACGACTACCCCCTTTATCACTCCTTTTTTAACGTGGGCGTAATGGCGGGGTTTGTCTTTCTGAGCATTGTGTTCCTCGTCTCACTTGGCGCCGCGCGCCTTGCAAGACGCCAGGGCAGGCCCCTCCTTCTTCTGGCCTCGACAGGGGTTCTCTGGTTCTTCATAACACTCTCAATCGAGTCAACAATCATACCCATCAGGGACGTCATCTTCGAGCACAGGATGTATCTCCCCGGAGTTGGGCTCGAAGTTGCCGTGGCGTCGCTCGTTGTCTTTCTCCTCGCAAGACGCCCCGTGGCCATGCCCTCTGGCCGCACCGTCCTTATAGCGGCCCTTCTTATCATAACGCCCCTTACCGCCCTTGCCCTTGCCAGAAGCATTGTCTGGAGCGACGGCATAACCCTCTACGAGGACATTGTAAGAAAGAGCCCCGAGAAGGCACGGGCCAGGAACAACCTCGGGGCCCTCTATGCTTCAAGGGGCATGACCGAGAGGGCCATAGTCCAGTTCCGAAAGACCCTTGAACTTGACCCACGGTACCCTGGTCCCCATAAGAACCTCGCCCGCGCCCTTGAGGGAAAGGGCGACATGGCCGGGGCGGCCCAGGAGTACAGGGCCACCATAAAGGCCAACCCGCGCGACTTTGAGGCCCACCTGGCCCTTGCCCGGATTTACAGAAAGCAGGGCCTCCTTGAAAAGGCCGAGACAGAGTACAGGGTAGTCCTCTCCCTTCTGCCCTCGAATATAGAGGCAAGAAACAACCTTGCCAACATATACGTGGCGCAGGGCAGGTTCATGGACGCCATCAGGGAGTATGAAAAGATTCTTCTCCAAAAACCCGGCAAGGTAGAGGTATACTATAACCTTGCCTTTGCCTATGACAAGGCCGGGCGGCAGAAAGAGGCAATTATGTATTACAGGAGATTTATAAGGTCCGCCCCCAAGGGAATGGAGAAGTACAGGGACGCGGCCATTGCAAGGCTCGATGAACTTGGCGTTATTGCGAGGTAGGACGCGATGAAGGGAATAAAGGTGCTCGATAGTCTCGTGGCCTCGAAGATAGCCGCTGGAGAGGTCATAGAGAGGCCCGCCTCTGTTGTAAAGGAGCTCCTTGAGAACTCCCTTGACGCCGGGTCCACGTCCATCACCCTGCGAATTGAGAAGGGCGGGCGCGAACTAATACGTGTTCAGGACAATGGCTCTGGCATAAGGGCCGGGGACCTGAGTCTTGTAATACTGCGCCACGCGACGAGCAAGATAGAGGAAGAGGAAGACCTCCTCAAGATAGAGACCCTCGGGTTCAGGGGCGAGGCCATGGCCTCCATAGCCGCCGTATCAAGGCTCACCATCACCACGCGCGAGCGCGGCGCAGACTCTGGCGTAAGGCTTACTGTCGAAGGGGGCGGCGAGGCCCTCATAACCCCCGCGGGCTCTTCAGAGGGCACTATTGTAGTTGTTGAAGACCTCTTCTTCAATACCCCTGTAAGGCTCAAGTTCCTGCGCTCGCCCCGGACAGAATCTGGCCGCGTTCTCCATGTCTTTCGCGCCCTTGCCCTCGTGAATCCAGGCGTAAGGTTCAGCCTTGAGCGCGAGACGGGACAGGACCTTCACCTTCCGGCATCAGGACCAAAAGAGAGGTTTATCTCGCTCCTTGGAAGAGAGAAAAATAGAGAGTTGATTCCAATAACCTCTTCTCACATAGAGGGCTTTATCGGCGGGCCCGGCGAGGCGCTCTCCTCTCCAAAGGCCCTCCATACATACCTTAACGGACGGCCCATAAGAGACCGCACCATTATAAGGGCGATTTCCGACGGGTACGGCAGACTCATCGAGAGGGGGCAGTACCCAGTTGCCCTCATAAACTTGAAGATATTGCCATCGGACGTGGACGTTAACATACACCCCGCAAAGACAGAGGTCCGCTTCCGTAACCCCGGGGCCGTATATTCCCTTGTGCGCGGGGCCGTGAACAAGGCCCTTGGCGGACGGGCCACAGGCGTGGGGGCAGGGCCTCGGCCAGACTATGAGAGGGAATACAGGGGGGCTATTTCGAGACACATGGCGGGCGAGGCAGGGCCGGCATACAGGCCGGGCGGCGAACCTTTGCCGCCGGTTCAAGAGGAAAGAGCGGGGCTCTTTGACCAGAGGCCCGGCAGAGAGATAAAAAACCCCGAGTTCCTTGGTCTCAAGGTAAGGGGGCAGGTCTGGGACGAGTTTCTCCTTGCCGAGAGCAGGGACGGAGGCGGCGTCTTCTACATCATAGACCAGCACGGCGCAGAGGAACGGGGGGCCTACGAGAGGATAAAGAGAGATTTTTACCGTGGGGGCGTCAAGAGGCAGTTCCTCCTCATGCCCGAGCGCGTGGAGAGTACGGCCGAAGAGGCCGAGGCCCTTAGTGGGGCCATGGAAGCCCTCGATAAACTGGGATTTGAGATAACGCCCTTTGGTAGTTCGCCCGAGGGCGGCGAGACCTTTATCATAAAGTCCGTGCCCCACATCCTTCCGCCACGAGAGACTGCCCGGCTCATAAAGACCCTTGCCGTTGAGATGGCCTCGGAAGGGGGGAGCGCGAGGGTGGAGGAAAGGATTGATAAGGCCCTTATGACCATTGCCTGCCACAGCGTCATACGAGGGCCAAGAAAACTCAGCACAGAAGAGGGCGAAGAACTACTGAAAAACCTCGCACGCATGGACTTCGCGGGGTACTGCCCCCATGGAAGGCCCGTTGTAAAGAGGCTCACGAGAAAGGAAGTGGAGGCCTTTTTCAATAGATAGGGGGCGGACAGGGGCGCAGGGGGGGGAGGGGGTACAGGGCAGACAGGGGTTAGACAGGACGGCGCCCTTTCACGGCCCCCCCTGCCCCCCCTGCGCCCCCCTATCGCAATACTTATGAAGCAGCGCATAATCATCATACTTGGACCCACGGCAACGGGGAAGAGCGCGCTCGCCATGGAGGCGGCCCTTGGACTTGGCGGCGAGATAATCAACGCCGACTCCATGCAGGTGTACCGCCACATGGACATTGGCACGGCAAAGCCCGGCCAAGAGGAGCGGGAGCGGATAAGGCACCACCTTATTGACATCGTCGACCCCTGTGAACAGTACACTGCCGGAAGGTTCCGCATGGACGCTACCCGCGCCATTGAGAAGATTACAGAGAGGGGTCATCTTTCCATTGTAGCCGGCGGTACGGGACTCTATATACGCGCCCTTACAGAGGGGCTCTTTGATGGGCCGTCCGGGGACCGCTCCATAAGGGAGGAACTCCTTGAGGAGGCGCGCCTTCGCGGCAGGAAAGGCCTCCACGAAATGCTAAGAGAGGTGGACCCAGAGAGCGCCCGCGCCATACACCCCAATAACACAAAGCGTGTTATCCGGGCCCTTGAGGTCTTTCGCCTCTCCGGGCGGCCCATCTCAGCCTTTCACAGGGAGGCTCTCCCTGACGCTCCTCTCTTCGTGGCGTTGAAGATAGGGCTCACCATGGAACGGCCCCTCCTGTACGAGCGTATAGACAGGAGGGTGGAAGAGATGATACAAGATGGCCTTGTAGAGGAGACGGAAGGGCTTCTCAAGAGGGGATATGATGAAAAGTGCGGGGCCATGGGCGGGCTTGGTTACAAGGAGTGTCTCGCCTATCTACGTGGGCATATCACCCTTGAAGAGGCGATAAGGCTAATAAAGAGGAATACAAGGCATTACGCCAAGAGACAGATGACGTGGTTCAGGCGTGACCTTGGGATAAAATGGTTTAATCCAGGACAAAAGACGGATATAATGACCCTTATGGCGGGGTTTCTCGCCGAATCCGAATAAGGACCCTGAAGGAAAAGATATTCTCATGACAAGAATAAGAGGCGCTTACCGGCATCTTGCCGTAATTAGCCTTGCCCTTATCCTGCTCATGCCCATCAGTGCGGGCGCGGCGAAGGGGAGGCTTGAGGTCAAGGCCTATGGAAGCGCCATAAACAGCGGCAACTCCGGTAAGACGCGGGAGGCCGCCCTTGACGAGGCCATCCGCGACGCCGTATCTACCGCCGTAAAGGATTATCTTGCGCTCCACGGCATAGAGGCCGATGAGCAGGCCCTTGCAACGGGCATATACTCGCACGCCGCGAGTTTTGTCCTTAATTACAAGATACTCTCCGAGAGATGGATTAGCGAGACACCGGACCTTGGGCTTGAGGGGGCCGAAGGGGGCCTTGACAGCGGGACCACACCCGGGTCGGATAAAAAGGCCAATGAGGCCCTTGCCCCTCCGGGGCCCCCGGCGCCGCCAAAGCCCCCGACATACCATGTGCTTATTAACGCCACCCTTGACATGGGCGCCATCAGAAAGGCCGTTATCCGTGTAATGGGGGCGGAAAAATCAGGCCTCATGAGGCTCGTCATGCTGGACATAAGCGATTACGAGACCTTCAGGGCCTTAATGGCCTCGCTTAAACGCATATCCGTTATCGAGGAGATCTCCTATGACTCGTTTACACGGGACAGGTTTGTGGCCACTGTAAGGACCGTTATGGATCCGGCAACCCTTGCGGGCGAGATAGGCCGCGAAGCGGGCCCTGACTTCGTGGCCGCCGCCTATGGCGTTAACACTATAATAATAAAGGCCTTTCCAGGGCCGGGCGCGCCGTGAGGCGCCTACTGAAGAGAGAAAGAATGAGAAAAAAACATGCCTTACCACTCCTCCTCCTTCCCATACTGCTCCTCATGCTCACGGGCTGCGGCGGGAAGGTGAATTATATGCTCTCCGAGGGCTTTCTTACGAAACATGCCCGCACCGTAGCGGTAATGCCAGTACTCTGGGACGCGGATAAGACAGAGGGGTCCAGGGAGATAAGCGGGCTCTTCAGACGCATTGCCACGGAGAGCCTGATTTCGCGGGGCTACAGGGTGGCGAGGTTCGAGGTTGTGGACGCGAGGCTCGAGGAGTTCGCTGACAAGGACCCCGGCGACATAGCATCGAGCCTCGGCGTTGACGCCGTGCTCTTCATACACGTTGATAAATGGAAGACACGCACATTCGCCAACTACGCGGCCCTCAAGATGAGGGCAGAGTACAACCTCTACACAAGAAACTCCGTGACGCTATGGAGCGCAGTCTACGCCACTGGAGAATCAGACCTCAGGTTTGACAAGGAGTCGCTGAAACTCAGCATTATCGAGATATACGAGCCCCGCATAGAGCGCCTTACGAGTTCGGTCTTTGATACCCTGCCAAGGTATGTTGGCGAGGAAAAAGAGGAAAAACTCTACGACTGGCTGCCCTGAGAAGAGGCAAACTTTTTTGGTGGGCTGTGCCCACCCTACAAGGCTTTGCCGGGCCGCGCTTTGCTCCTTATATCTACTGGTTTTCTTTGTCTTACTTTCTTTTTTCAAAAAGAAAGTAAGAAAATCTTTTTCTTTCCCTTTTATGCTCTTTTCTTTTTTATAAACCTCGCGGCAAAAAATCCGTCCATATTGTCCCGGTGCGGCAGGGTCCTGAGGCACCCTTCCTTATCTACGAGTCCTCTGCAGTTTTCAGGCAGAAGAGTTGCCGCGTCCTCAAGATATACTTCGTCATGTTTTCTTAAAAAAAATTCCACCACATCGTCTGTCTCCTCGGGCTCAAGCGTGCAGACAGAGTACACAAGTCTTCCGCCGGGCCGAAGGAGCGGCAAGAGGTTTTTTAAGAGGCTTTTCTGCGTCTTCGCGAGTTCGGAAATATCGCTCTCTTTGCGGTGCAGTTTTATATCCGGCGTCCGCGCCAGGACCCCGAGGCCCGAGCACGGCGCGTCCACGAGTATGGCGTCAAAGAGGGGGGCCGGCGCCATCTTAAGAAAACCCGGTTTCGTGCTATCGGCCAGGAGGGGTCTTATAATGGTAATACCGAGGTCCCGTGCAAGGTCTTTAAGTGCCCGGAGCCTTCCCGCGTACTTATCAACAGCCATAATTGTCCCTTTGTTTCTCATCATTTCGGCCATATGCGTGGTCTTCATGCCCGGAGCGGCGCAGGCGTCAAGTATGGTTTCACCGGGCAGGGGCGAAAGGAGCATGGGCACAATCTGTGAGGCCTCGTCCTGAGCCACAAAGAGGCCCCTGCCGCGAAGAGACGGCGGCAGCGCGCCTGACTCAATATCCACGGCATAGGGAGAATGGGCGCAGGCATGGGCCCTGACGCCAAGGTCCTTTAATTTCGATAAAAGATCTTCCACTGAGACGCGAAGGGTGTTTACGCGGAGGGTCCTGCGCGGGGTGGCAAGATTTGCCTCAAGGAGGGCCTCGGTCCCGGCCTCGCCGTAGCGTGAGAGCCACCTGCTTACCATCCACTTCGGGTGCGAGCCCCTTATTGAGAGACAAGTAATTCTGTCCACGTCCCTGCCGGGAAGCGCGAGTTTTTCTCTTTCCGCCGCCGCCTTCCTTAGAACGGCGTTGACAAAACCCTTTTTCTGCGACCCCCTTACGAGGCGCACGGACTCGTCCACGGCCGCGCGGTCCGGCACGCGGGAGAGGAAAAAAATCTGGTACACCCCTATGCGGAGGGCCATGAGCACGGCGGTCTCCATCTTCTTTATCTTCACCGTGGAGATGCCCTCGATTATCGCGTCAATGGTAATGGAGCGCCTTAATACGCCGTAGACGAGTTCCGTGGCAAGGCCCCTGTCTTCAGGGCGTAGGTCATCGATAACCCCTGAAAGTGTTATATCCGCGTAGGCGCCCTGCCCGTAAACGCGGCCAAGGACACCAGCCGCGGCCCGCCTCGGCCCGTGCCTCGGGGCCTCCCGTGCTTCTCTTTTAAGAGGTTTTTTTCTGTCTTTCATAACCCCTTCAGGGTATCAGACAAGGGGGGCTTTCGCCAGCCGTGATTTTTTGCCAGAGGCCTGAGGGCCTTGAAAACACGGCGCGAGATTGAAAAAAACCTTTGGGTTTGATAAGATTAAGGAATGGAAGAACATGGAATCATAGTTGAGTGCAGGGGCGCGACGGCCCTTGTGAAGACGCGGCGCGGCTCGTCCTGCGATAATTGCTCGTCCAAGAAGTCCTGCAAGCCCCTTGAGCAGAACGATATGCTCATAGAGGTGGATAACACCATCGGGGCCGAGGTGGGCCAGGACGTGATATTTACCGTTGGGGCCGGGAGCGTCATAAAGGCGGGTGTCTTATTTTATCTTGTGCCTGTGCTGAGTTTCATAGTGGGCGTTGTCCTGGGGCAGGCCGTCCTGACTGGCCTATTTCCACATACCAATCCTGACCTCATATCAGGGCTCTTCGGGGCCTTTCTCCTTATCGTATCCTTTGTGGGTCTCAAACTCTATAATAGACGCCTTTCCCGTGAGACTGCTTTCAGGGCGCGCATACTGAGGAAGGTCTGATTTGGGCCTCAAGGTCATTACAAAAAACCGCAAGGCCTTCTTTGATTATCATATCGAGGAGACCATCGAGGCGGGCATCGTCCTTACTGGCAATGAAATCAAGTCCATACGCCTTGGAAGGGTGAACCTCAAGGACAGTTTTGCCCGCGTCATGAATAACGAACTCTTTCTCCTGAACGTCCACATAAGCCCTTACCGCATGGCCGACGGCTTTTCAAACGAAGACCCCGAGAGACGGAGAAAACTCCTTGTTCATAAACGCGAGATAAAGCGGCTCATAGGAAAGACAAAGGTAAAGGGCTTTACCCTTGTGCCCACGAAGATGTACTTCAAGCGCGGCAAGGTAAAGGTGGAGATAGCCCTTGCGCGGGGAAAGACCCATTACGACAAGCGGGAATCCATAAAACGGAAGGAATCGGACCGCGAGATGGAGCGCGCCATGAAGCGTGTAAAGGGGGCCTGAGGGGAAAAAGGACGGGGGGGGAGCGGGAGCGGCCCGTTGCAGGAGTAAGGGGCCCTAAGTGGTACGAAAGCGTTATCTCTGCTATTGGGAGAAAAAAGGGGGAGAGGGGGAGGGAGATGACCTGTCTTCATGACGGGCCAGTTCGTCTCATAGGGGGTTAAGCAAAAGATTGTTTATGCCGTTAAAAGGTGCTAAGATAATGTTATGGGGGCGACCGGTCTCGACGGGACGGACCGAGTCCCAGGGAAGCATACCGAGGTCCATCGCCTCGTTAAACAGGTGGAACTCATAGTCGCCAACGACTATAACTACGCTCTGGCTGCTTAATCCCAGTCAGCGTCCATATGGTCTTTTCCTGCGGGATTATATGGACGACACACAGCAGGATGGCCGTGAGGGCTCCGTCCGAAGTCCCTTATGGCGAGATTAACCGGACTGGCTCTGTGAAAGCCCGCCTGTAGGCGTTCACGGGGTGAGATCTAAAGACAGGCTAAGTATGTAGATGCCCGGGATAGGCGTTTCCGGACGTGGGTTCGATTCCCACCGCCTCCACCAAATTTTAAAGCGGGGCTATCCATTTGG
>CAYYJQ010000020.1:0-35252 GCA_964472295.1 uncultured Thermodesulfobacteriota bacterium
GAAAATGGCAACACATTCATGTGTTGCTGGAAAGTCTGAATTAATCAGACTTTCCTTAAAAAACTTTTTTAGTCTTTCACTGGAGGTCTATCATGGCTGAAACCACGCCATCTCCCACGACAATGGTGATATTCGGGGCGACTGGCGACCTTACGAAGAGGAAGCTCCTTCCAGCGCTTTACAGGCTAAAGGTCCTGGGCCTCATGCCCGGGCGTTTCAATATCGTGGGCTTTTCCACACGCGGGTTCAGCGATGATGACTACAGGGATTTTGCCATGAAGGCAATAAAGGAGTTCTCAGGAGAGGCTCCGGAGAGGGCAGAGCTCACGTCCCTTCTTGAGAATACCCGTTTTGTATCTTCTTCCTTTGGGGATAAGGACGGTTACGATGGACTTGCCGGTGTTCTCGATGCCCTTGATGAGGGTGCCCCTACTCCGGCGTCAAGGATATTCTACCTTGCCACGCCCCCGAGTTTTTTCGGAACCATAATAAAGGGTCTCGACGGCGCGGCCCTTACGCGCGGTGACGGCAGGGCCCCGGAGCCGCCAAAGGTCATCGTGGAAAAACCATTTGGGCGGGACCTCGAGAGCGCGCGGGAACTCAACAACACCATTACCCGTTACTTTGACGAGGAGCAGGTCTACAGGATAGACCATTATCTTGGCAAGGAGACGGTGCAGAACATCCTGTTTTTCAGGTTCGCAAACGGCATCTACGAGCCCATATGGAACAGGCGATACATTGACCATGTTCAGATAACGGCGGCGGAGACAGGGGGGGTCGGCAAGCGCGGCAAGTACTTCGAGGAGGCCGGGACACTTCGGGACATGGTGCAGAACCACCTCATGCAGTTACTCAGCCTTGTCGCCATGGAGGCCCCGGCCTCCATGACCTCTGGAAAGATAAGGCGTGAGAAGATTGAACTCATACAGGCCCTGAGGCCCCTTGAGGGCGACGAGGTGCTGACCCACACGGTAAGGGGGCAGTATGGAGCAGGCGTACAGGACGGGGCCGAGGTCCCTGGCTACAGGGACGAACCGGGCATACCCGATGACTCCATTAGAGAGACCTTTGTGGCCATGAAGTTATTTATAGACAACTGGCGCTGGGCAGACGTGCCCTTTTATCTGAGGACAGGAAAGAGGCTCGCAAAGGACGTGACAGAGATAGCCATACACTTCAAGCGTGTGCCCATATGCCTCTTCACCCAGTCTCTTACAGGGTGCCCGGAGAACAATACCCTTGTCCTCAAGATACAGCCCGACGAGGGTATTGCCTTTCAGTTCAATGTGAAGCGTCCCGGCTCTTCGCGTCATATGGAGCAGGTTACCATGGACTTTTCCTACAGGGAGACCTTCAAGAAGGACCTCCCTCTTGCCTATGAGAGGCTCATACTCGACTGCATGCTCTCGGACTCCACGCTCTTTCCCCACAAGGCGGGCATAGAGGCCTCGTGGGCCTATATTACAAAGATACTCGATGCCTGGCGAGAGGCCCCGCCGGAGGGCTTTCCAAACTACTCGCCCGGCTCCTGGGGACCCGGGGCCGCAGATGAACTCCTTACAAGAGAGAGGCGCTTCTGGCGTAATGGTTGAGGGGGGGGGTGGGCTTTGCAGAAAAATAGGCCTGAGATAATCATCTCTTCCGACAGCCTCGGTCTTTACAGCAGGGCAGCCTCTGCCTTCATTGCCGTGGCCGGGGCCTCTATCGGGCTGAAGGGGCGTTTCAACGTTGCCCTCTCGGGAGGGTCAACGCCGCTACCCCTTTACGGGCTCCTCGCGTCCCCCTCTTTAAAGGAAAAGGTCAGGTGGGATAGGGTGCGTTTTTTCTGGTCTGACGAGCGTTGCGTGGCGCCTGAAGACGAGGATAGCAACTACCGGGGCGCGGCCCTTAACCTCCTTGACGAGATAGGCGTTGATGAGACAAATATTCACAGGATAAAGGGGGAACTCGGCGGGGGCGCGGCCAGGGCCTATGAGATTGAGATCAAGAAGGCCTTTGGGCTCGGGGCCGGAGAGTTCCCCTCCTTTGACCTCATGCTCCTTGGCCTGGGAGAGGACGGCCACACGGCGTCTATCTTTCCGGGCTCACCAGCAGTGCTTGAAGAGGAGAAGATGGCCCTCTGCGTAAGCGCCGTAAAGCCGCCGCCCCTCCGCGTTACCCTTACTCCTCCCGTAATCCTCGCGGCCAGGGAAATTATCTTTCTTGCGCACGGAAGCGGCAAGGCCCCTGCCCTTAAGGCCGCTATCGAGGGTCCCCTTGACCCCAGGGCCACGCCGGCAAGTATGGCGCAGATGGCGCAGGGCAGGGTGCGCTGGTTTGTGGACGAAGAGGCCGCGGCCATGCTCACAAGATAGGGCCGGGCACCTGGAATGAGGATACCCGCAACGGCCAGATGTACACGCATTACCTTCACGAGTCCGCCCAACCAGCCTGAGCAACCCTTCCATGACAGTCCTCAGTGACGGAAAACCAGAGTTAATGCTTGTAAAAATTACTGACAGATATTATCTTATAGGGGACTGAGAAGCAGAGCCGCCTGGCCCCTTGCAGGCACCCTTTTTTCGTGGAGCGCCCATGGAGCAGTACCTCGGGAATATCGGCGAACTCAAGGAGTTCGTCATACCCGCCGCAACTACTATCTTTACCCTTGTCATCATGCTCATAGTGCGTGGAGTGGCCTTCAGGGTCCTCCGAAGAGGCGCCTCGCGCACAAAGTCCAATATTGACGACGTAATTCTCCAGGCCGTAAAGTCACCCTCCATATACTGGTCCATTGCCATCTCCCTCTATGTCGGCATCGCCGTCTCAACACTGCCCCCAAGGTATGTAAACTACATTACAAAGGGCATATACGTTCTCATCATAATATCCATGACCCTTGTGGCCGCAAACCTCTCGGGGAGGATATTCGAGAGTTACATTGGCAGGAGCAAGGTGCCCATGCCCACCACGGGGCTCACCTACGCCGTCCTGAAGGGCGTTATCCTCGTAGTGGGCTTTCTCATCGTACTATCGCTCCTCGGCATCTCCATTACCCCGCTCCTTACGGCCCTCGGCGTCGGAGGCCTTGCCGTTGCCCTGGCCCTGCAGGACTCTCTTGCCAATTTTTTCGCCGGTCTGCATATACTCCTTGAGAGGTCCGTACGTGTTGGAGACTTTATAAAACTCGAGTCCGGCGAGCAGGGATATGTAAAGGACATTACATGGCGCACAACGCGCGTCAGAATGCTCGGCAATAACGAGGTTATCATACCCAACAGCAAACTGAGTCAATCCATTGTGACCAACTATTATCTCCCTGAAAAATGGATGAGCCTCTTGATTCCCGTGAGCGTAAGTTACTCGGCGGACCCCGAAGAGGTGGAGCGTATCCTAACCGAGGAGGCCATGGCCGCCCTCGGCGAGATACCCGGGCTTGTTGGGGCCCCGGAGGCAGATAACCCCTTTGTGCGTTTCATACCCGGCTTTGGAGAGAGTTCCCTTGATTTTACCCTTATCTGCAAGGTGCGGGAATTTGTTGACCAGTACCTTGTTCAACACGAACTCAGAAAACGTATCTTCAAGCGTTTCAACAAGGAGGGAATAGAGATACCGTTCCCGCAGAGGACGGTTCATGTGAGGGAGGAGAAGAATGAATGAAGCAGGCAGTGACTTCGAGTTCCGCCAGTGCATAAACATAACCAAGTCCACGGGGCAGAGGGCCCGGACGCTCCGTGAACTACGCGAACTCATCGCCACGGTAAGCACGGAGTGCATCTTTCATCATACCTACCAGTATTTCCTCAAGGGGCATGGGCTTGAGTACACAAACGACTTTGGCCACTGGGCGGGCGAGTATCTTGAGGAGAGGGCCCTCTCCGAGTATCTATCCAATATCGATATTTTCGCCTTCAAGGATATTGATGATCTCCGCGCCGAGATACTCCGGCAGATTGACACCTACCTCGAGACCTTTCCCGAGCCCCGCGAGGCCATACAGGGAGACGAGTTCTACTTCAACGAGACCGTAACCTTTGTCTTTCCCGTGGGCATGAGGGCAAGAAACCTTGCCGAGTTTCTCATGGCCATAAAGTACGTAGACCCCGGGTGCATATACTACCACTTCTACCTTGCGAGAAAACGCCTCGGCATGGGGGCCGATGATTTTTCGCTCTGGCTCAGGGATAGTCTGAAAAAAGAGGAACTTGCCGAGAAACTCTCTTCCATAGACCCCTTTATGCTTAATATAGAGAAGATAAGATACGACATCATCGAGTTTGTGGAGGAAGAAGTTCATAATGATATGGAGATGATGGCCAGATGATTGAACAGTACACGGGCATAGCCCCGCAGGGCGACCTCATACTCTTGAAAAAACTCTGTAATATCTTTTGCGGCAGAAAGTTTCTCCACATAAACTCCACGCGCGCAGGCGGTGGAGTGGCCGAAATCCTCGTAAGGATGGTCCCGTTCCTCAAGAATCTCGGCATAGACGTGCGCTGGGAGGCCATAGAGGGCGACGGCGCCTTCTTTGACATGACAAAGAAGGTCCATAACGCGCTCCAGGGCAACAGGGAAGATATTACACCCGGGATGTGGCAGCACCACTATGAAATAAATAAGAAGAACGCCGCCAAACTCGACCTCGAGGCCGATGCCGTGATGATACACGACCCCCAGCCCGTGCCCCTTGTTGAGTACAGGAATGGAGGCACCTGGATCTGGCGGTGCCACATCGATATGTCCAATCCCATGCCAGAGGTATTCGCCGGAATCGAGAAGTACTGCCGGCGCTACGATGCCTCCATATTCTCTGTCGCCAAGTTCGCAAAGCCCCTTGACATGGACGAGTTCATAATACCGCCCTCCATAGACCCATTGAGCGAGAAGAACCGTGACCTCACGGAAGAAGAAATTACCGAGACCATGGAGAGGTTCAACCTCCCCATGGACAGGAACATCATACTCCAGGTCTCTCGTTTCGACCGCTTTAAAGACCCCGTGGGGGTAATAGAGGCCTACCGCGATGTGAAAAAATACAACGACTGCATACTCGTCCTCGCCGGGAGCCCTGCTACAGACGACCCCGAGGCCGACGCCGTGCTCGAAGAGGTGAGAGTGGCCTCCAACGGTGACCCTGACATACACATACTCATGCTCCCGCCCTTTAGCAACAAGGACATAAACGCCCTCCAGCGTGCGGCCACGGTTATTGTGCAAAAGTCCCTGAAAGAAGGGTTCGGCCTTACGGTGAGCGAGGCCATGTGGAAGGCCAAGCCCATTGTGGGCGGCGCCGTGGGCGGCATACCCCTGCAGATAGACCACGGCGTTACGGGTTTTCTCGTTCATTCCGTGCAGGGCGCGGCCTTCAGGATAAGGCAATTTTTCAATAACCCAGAGATGGCCAAACGCATGGGCCGGGAGGCAAAGGAATACGTAAGGAATAACTTTCTCATAACCCGCCAGATACGCGACTATCTCGGCGTCTGGTACTCGGTGGAGAACCAGGGCAGACACATCTTTGAACTATGAGCGTAAATAGACTTAAGGCACTTGTTGAAGAGAACTTTGCCGACCGTTCCCTTATAGTAGTTTCGAGCAGGGAGCCCTATGTGCACAAGAAGACCGCCTCGGGCATAAGGGTTGAGAGGCCGGCGGGCGGGCTCACATCGGCCATGGACGACGTGCTCAGGGCCGTTGGCGGCACATGGGTGGCTTGGGGAAGCGGAAACGCCGACAAAGAGACCGTGGTCAATGATTGTGTGGCCGTTCCGCCGGATCATCCATCATATACCCTCAAGCGTGTCTGGCTCACCTCCCGCGAGGTGAACAACTATTATAACGGCTACTCCAACCATATGCTCTGGCCGCTCTGTCATCTCTCCCTTGACAGGGTTTTTTTTATGAAGAAGTTCTGGACCGATTACGTTGAGGTGAATAAAAAGTTCGCCCGCGCCGTAACTGAAGAGGCCGCTCCTGACTCCATTGTATGGCTCCACGACTATCACCTCTGTCTTGCCCCGGCCATGATAAAGGAGAAAAAGCCCGACCTCCCGCTCATGCACTTCTGGCACATCCCCTGGCCAAACTGGTTCTCCTTCCGCGTCTGTCCCCAGGCAAAGGAACTCATGGAGGGTCTTCTCGGCAACGATCTCCTCGGTTTTCAGATACCTCTATTTACAAAGAACTTCATGGACTGCGTCCGTGAGTGCCTCGATGCCGAGGTGGATTACGATGCGGGCACCATCACCTACAAGGGACATGTGACCAAACTGCAATCCTTTCCAATAAGCATAGACTATGAGAGGTTCAACAACCACGCCTCCTCGAAGCGTACGGAGAACACCATCAGGAAGATACGCCAGAGGTTCAAACTTGAAGGCTATCTCGGCATAGGAGTTGACCGCCTCGAGTACACAAAGGGCCTCATAAAACGCCTTCAGGCCATAAACCTCTTTTTTGAAAAATACAGGCGCTTTCGCGGAAAATTCACCTTTGTGCAGATAGCCGTGCCAACAAGGATGAGTCAGCCCTATATTACCTACAAGGAGGCTGTCGAGGCCCTTGTTAACAAGATTAACAGGCGTTTTTCACGCGAGGGGTGGCGTCCCGTGGTCTACCTTGACAAGAAGGCCGAGGTAAAGGACCTCTCCGTATATTACCGTCTTGCCGACGTGGCAGTGGTCTCTTCTCTCTATGACGGCATGAACCTCGTGGCAAAGGAGTTTATCGCCTCGCAGGTGGACGAAAAAGGCGTGCTCATTCTCAGCGAGTTCGCCGGCGCCGCCGAGGAACTCGCCGGGGCCATGCTCGTAAACCCCTATGATGTCGAGGACTTTGCCGACAAGATAAAAGAGGCCCTCATGCTCTCAAGGGCCGAGAAAAAGGCCCGCATGTCAACGCTTCGCCAGCAGGTTAGCCACCATGACATCTACCGCTGGATATTCGATATAATAGGCGAGATACTCCGCCTCTCATCGGCCATGGACGAGAGGTTCCGCTATGTATTTGATTACAGGGACGACCTCCATATGGTCCTTGCCTCGCGTGCCGCGGGCCTGCCTGTCATATTCCTCGACTTTGACGGAACGCTGGCGCCCATAGTCTCTTCTCCTGACATGGCTGAGCTCTCCGAAGAGATACGCGCGCTTCTTCTAAGGCTCAGCAGAAAGACAGAGATAGCCGTGATAAGCGGACGTAGCCTCGCTGATATAAGAGAACGCGTGGGTATACCCGGCATAATATACGCGGGCAACCACGGCGCCGAAATCTGGGACGGAACGAAAGTGGCCGTAACACAGAGCGTGACCTCAAGCAGGGGCCTCATCGAGGATATTCTCAAGAGGCTCGCCGGGGCGGTTTCTAATATCTCCGGTGTGCGCATAGAGGACAAGGGGGTAACCGTATCCATACACTACCGCGAGGTAAAGACAAGAGACCTTGCGGATTTTTTCGATATATTCTTCAGTATCGTCACGGGCCACGAGGACGCCCTCAGGGTCACATCAGGGAAAAAAGTCTTTGAAATCCGTCCCCGCGACATCTGGAACAAGGGCGACGCCATAAAGTGGGTATCAGATACACTGCTCCCGGGCCGCGTGGTCCTCTACACTGGAGACGACACCACGGACGAAGACGCCTACAGGGCCATAAAAGGCCAGGGAGTCTCTGTCTCCATCGGCACGAGCACGGAATCAGACTTCTATCTCAAGAACCAGACCGAAATAAAAGACTTTCTCGAATTCCTCCTCCAAATACTTGCCGGGCAGGAAGTAAAGAGGAAAAAGGTAAAAAGAACGGGTAGGTGAGGGCTGGCTCCGCCCGCAGGAGACGGAAAGAGACTTGTGTTGGGTAGAGCGGAGCGAAACCCGGCAAAAGTATTTGTCCATCAAATAACTTGCTTACCATTGGTTTTCTTTGCTCCACTTTCTTTTTTCTAAAAGAAAGTGGATTATTCTTTCTTTCTCTCTTTTTTTATCCCTCCCTCTCTCTCTTCCGCCAAAAAACTACGAAAAACAACCCTTCACGAGGAACCTCCCCCCACATAGCACCTTGTCTCGATATTCTCGGGGTTCTCGAATATTGCCCCTGCCTCGCCTGACTCGCATACCCTGCCGCCGCAGATAAAGACCGCGTCGTCGGTAAGGGCACGGGCCTGCTCGAGTCTGTGCGTGACGAGGACAACGCTCATCTTCTTCCCAAGGCCGCGGATAAGGTCTTCTATGCCTGCCGTGGACCTGTGGTCAAGGGATGATGTGGGCTCGTCGAGTAAGAGGGCCTCTGGTCCAACGGCAAGGGCGCGGGCAATGGCAAGGCGTTGTTTCTGCCCCTCCGAGAGGCTTCCTGCCTCGTGGTTGAGCCTGCCGCGCACCTCTGCCCAGAGACCCACGGCGCGAAGCGTCCTCTCTGCAATCCTTCCAAGGCCCTCGCGTCTTTTCTCCCTTATGTGTCTTATGCCGAAGACCACGTTATCCTCAATGGATCCCGGAAACATGCATGGTTTCTGAAAGACCATGCCCACCCTCTGTCTCAAGTCCTCGGCCCTCATGCCTCCATTGTAAATATCCTCACCCCTGAAGAGTATCCTCCCGCTCTGACGAAAACCAGGCATTGAGTCGTTGAGCCTGTTAAGGGACCTGAGGAGCGTGGTCTTTCCCGCGCCGGACGGGCCTATGACGCACGTTACGCGCCCCTCTCTTATATGGAGGTCCGTCTCATCGAGGACGGTCTTTTGCCCAAATGACAGCGAGGTTTTTTCAAGGGTAAAAATATCGCTCATCTCTCCGCCTCTGTCCTTGTTCGTGACCGCGCGGCCATGGCCCCGAGGCTAAGCGCCATGACAAGGCCCACGAGCACAAGGGCCGCGCCCCAGGCGTTCTCCTTTGCAGAGGGGTTCAGGGCCTCGCCTGCAAGGACGAGTATATGTGTCTGGAGCGTGGCGACAGGCTCACCAAGCCCGCGTGGAAGCCCCACGCCCGAGAAGGCCGTTGCCGTGAACATGATGGCCGCTGTCTCGCCCGCGGCCCGCGCGAGCCCCAGAAAGAGCCCCGTAAGGATGCCGGGAATGCTTTGTGGCAGGAGAACCCGCCTCATGAGGGCCGGCCTTCCAAGCCCAAGGGCAAGGCCCGCTTGCCTGTATTCATCGGGTATGGCCTCAAGGGCCTCACCCGCGCTCACAATCATGGTGGGGGTCACCATTATGGAGAGTATGATGGCGCCTGTGAGCCATGATACTCCCATGCCGAGCCAGGCGCCGAAGACCATGTACCCGAAGAGCCCGAAGATGATGGTGGGCACGCCGTTAAGGGCGTATATGAAGAGGTCCGCAATATGTCTGAATGATGCCCCCATGTACTCTACTCTGTAAAGGGCCGCCCCGAGGGCAAGTGGCAGGGCGAGGGCGCCTGCTGTAATCATGAGCAAGATGGTCCCCATTATCTGGTAGAAGATGCCGCCTGCGGCCCCAAAGTCCCCTGAGGCCTCAAGGAGAAAGGCAGGGCTTATGGCCCCGGCGCCGCGAAGGGCGATGAGGCCGAGAATTATAAAGAGTAGAGCAAGCGTAATGGCGGCCCCTCCGGCGCAGGCCGAAAAAAATACAATATCCATGGGGCTTTTTCTCATGGCCCCGCTCCCTGTCTTCTTCTCTTGAGTCCGCCGCCTCTGATGATATTGCCCCCAAGGGTAAGTCCCATTACTGTTATGAAGAGGAGGAGGCCAAGGCCCATGAGGGCGCTCCAGTGGAGTCCCATGCCAAGGGCCTCTGCGCCCTCCCGCCCAAGTTTGCTCGTTATGGTCTGTCCGGGACTGAAGACATTGTAGATGGGCCGGGGAAGGCGGTCAATGCCGCCTATGACGAGCATAACGGCTATGGTCTCGCCCATGGCACGGCTCATGCCAAGGAGCACGGCGCCAGCCACACCCTTGAGGGAGTGGGGAAGGACCACGCGCCTTATGGTCTGCCCGCGGGTAAGCCCAAGTGCAAGTGCCTGCTCTCGAAGTATGCCCGGAACGCCCCGCATGGCGTCTTCCGTGAGGGTCGTTATGGTGGGCAGTATCATAACGCCAAGGAGGAGCCCTGCCGTTACGATGGTGTTGCCGTCCATGAGGCCGAAAATATCGCGCACAAGGCCCGTTAGGGTCACCATTCCGATGAGGCCGTAGACAACGCCGGGAATGGCGGCAAGGAGTTCCATGAGGGTCTTTACGGGAAGGCGCAGCCTTGCGGGGAGAAACTCAGATGTCATGATCGCGCTCCCCATGGCAAGGGGAAGGGCAAGGCAAAGGGCTATCATGGTGACGGCAAGGGTCCCGTAGAGCATGGGAAGGGCCCCGTACAGGCCTGCCCCAGCGTTCCACTCCCTGCCGGCAACAAAGCCCGCGCCTTCTCTTAAAAAGGCAGGCAGGCTTCCGTGGATGAGAAAGGTGAGGATAACGACTGAGAGCCCCACGGCAAGATAAAGGAAGAGCGCCAGCAACGCCCCGGGCCAGAGGTCTCTATCTTGCCGGAACATAACCCGATTCCCTGATGATTTTTGTGCCCTCAGGCCCCATTATAAAGTCGAGAAAGGCCTTAACGCTGCCTCTTGGAGGGCCATTGGTAACAAAAGTAAGTCCGCGCGATATGGGGTATGAGTTGTTTTTTATGTTCTCTATGCTTGGCTCTATGACCTTTTTGCCCTCGATAATGCCCACCCCGCGTACGTCTTTATTTATCCATGCAATGGAGAGCATTCCAATGGCCGAGCCGCTCATGGCAACGCGGGTCTGCTCTTCGTTGTTTGAGCCCGATATGATACGCGCGCCGCGCGCCACGGCAAGTTTATCGCCAAAGACGTAGTTCATGAATACGTGCCGCGTGCCCCGGTGGGCCTCCTTGTCTATGACGAGTATCCCGCGGTCCGGGCCGCCAAGGTCTTTCCAGTTGGTTATCCTGCCAGAGTATATGCCCCTTATCTCCTTCTTTGACAGGGCTCTGACGCCGTCGTCAAAGACCTCTGATGAGACCACGCAGGCAACGGCGTCTCTTGCGAAGGTGAGCACGCGGAAGTCAATATCCTTGAAGTACCTGCGTTCTTCTTCCGTAATTTCGCGCGAGACCATGCCTATGTCCACAAGGCCCCGGCCAAGGGATTTTACGCCAACTCCCGAGCCCCCGGGGTTCACGGTTATCCTGGCCCCGGGGTGCGAGGCCATGTATCTTTCAGCCGCCTTCACTGCCACGGGGAGCACTGTGGTGGAGCCGGCGATGCGTATTGTTCTGACCTGCCCCGCCGGGGCAACTCCTGTGAGGGATAATAACAGTGATGCCAGAATCGTTCCAAATATAATTGAGGAAAAAGCCTTACGTCTCATTACCCCTCCAATCTCATTCTTCGCACAATGTATTAAACTATATAAATAAGTCTATATATTGGCCTAAAAAAAACAGGGCAGTCTATTCGTCCTTGAAGGTCATGGCGCAACACCCGAGGTCTATGGTGCGCCCCTTTTCTCCGCTCATGGCCTCGTACACGGCCCTGTGCAGGTGGTAGCAGACTTTTCTTCCAAGGCGGCGCGAATCAACAAGTCCCGCCCTCTTGAGGATGCCAAGGTGGTGGGCCACGTGGGGCTGGCTCAGCCCAAGCTCACGGGCAAGTTCTGTGCCGCACTTTTCGCCCTCAAAGAGGGCCTTGAGTATAAGGAGCCTTGTCTCGTCGGACATTGCCCTTAGCGCTTCGGCACACTGGTCTGTTGTTAGGGGCGATACACTCATGGGGAGTTCCTTGTCCCTGACTCTACACCCCGGGGCCTCTCTCTGTCAAGACCCCTGGCGCGGATGGCGCGGGGCATGGCGCTTCATGGAAGGGCCGTGAAGGTGTTCTTGTATTTAAGCCCCTTCTGCGCGGCGAGCCATTCAAGGGGCCTTCCGTCTACCTCTGCATAGGGGTACATGAAGTAACTCACGGGGCCGCCCTCCTGTTTTGGAACAAGGTAATCGGTCCTCCCGTGGACAAGGGCCACCCTGTACTGGTCCACTGCCCCGAAGTAGTACTCGCGGTATTTCCGGGCCTCCTTGAGGTTTAGCCCCTTCTTGAGCATAATCTTTCTTACGTCCGCCGGGTCCACGGGGACCCAGCCATAGCCCGGAAGGTAGAACTCTGCCCAGCAGTGATACCCCCCTGTAATATCCTCCTTGTCCTTCTTTCCGAGCCTCAGGCCGAATACCTCCCTTGCGGGAACGCCGGCGGCCCGCGCAACGGCAACGAACACCGAACTTATGTCAGCGCACTTTCCGCTCCTCTTCGCGAGCGTCACCTCCACGTCGCCAAGGCCGCAGCCCCGCACATGGGGGTCTCTTCTGAGGTTTTCTACCACCCAGTCATATACGGCGCGGGCCTTCTCAAGAGTGCCCTTCTTTCCTGCCGTGACCTTGAGGGCAATATCACGCACCTTGCCGTCAACTGGCACAAAAGCGGTGCCCTTGAGGTATTTTTTCACCTCAAGGGGCATGGCAATGTCTGCCTTTTTTGGAAAATCTTTCCTGACCCTCTCCATTGCCCGCGCCCTGTAGGTCACGAGGAGGCGGGGCCTCTTAACGGGTTTGTTCCACTTGGCGTATAGTATGAGGCTTCCGTTACCACTATGCCTGTATACGCCGCTACTTGAGAAATTACCGTCAATCCGAACATCTTCTATGGTCTGAAAGGGGCCTGAGGTGGGGTAGGGGAGCCAGAGCCTTGTCTCATGGCTCTTCCTGCCCGCTTCCACGGTTATCTCAAGTCTCACCTCGCCACTTCTCTGGCGAACTTCCTTCGCCCTTGCGGCAGTGGGCACGAGGACCAGGACGGCCGCCATTAAGAAGACAGTTTTTTTAATGCCCAACATGATCAAATCTCCTGAAAAGGGGGACCTTCCAAGCCCCCTCCATTTATTATCTTTCAAGGACTTAAGAGCCTTGAAAATGACGGCGCGTCACCGCGCCGCTGGAAAGTCTGATTAATCAGGTCTTCCTCAAGTATATACCAAGTATAATAGATATTATTTAAGGGACCCTGTCAAGGGCGCTCTCAAGGTCAGGCGAGCCTGGTTTCCAGGTCAGTACCCGCGTGGAACGCCTGTCCATGGCAGGGGAAGAGGGTTATAGTACCTTTAAAAAGGTCTTGAAGAGGTTTTATCTTCAGGAACCTCTGAATAATTCGTCCCTGAATTATTCAGAGACGGGAAAGAAAAAACGCGGTTTTTCTTTCCCTCACATTTTCAGCAACTTACAGTTGGCGAAAATGGCAACACATCCCTGTGTTGCAGGAAAGTCTGAATTAATCAGACTTTCCTGCATTTAAATAGCCGTGGACTCTTTTTTATTATAATTTCAAGGATATTTAATATAATTTTATGATGTTAATTCAATATGTTACACAAATTATCTTACCTGCGGCTTTACTTTTTCCTTGATTGTCCTCATATGTGCTGTTACAATTTTCTAACACTTCGCCATTCTGAGGTTTTTACTGCCTGCAACTGCGTTCTCAAGGGCTATGTCCATGAAGATTAAACCAATGCGGACCATTCCCGGTGTATTTGCCTGTAGTGAGATAATTAATCCTCAAGTTGAAATTATCCTCTTTATCAAGGACATATGAATGAAAGATGATAAGAGGTCGAGAGACGACCTCAAGGAAGAACTGAACCTTCTGCGCCGCCGTGTCGAGGAACTTAAGGAGTTCGAGGAAAAACACAGGGAGGCGAGCGAGCATCTCAGGAAACTCTACCTCACTGTTGAGCAGAGCCCTGTCTCGGTAGTCATAACGGACAGAAATGGCGTTATCGAGTACGTGAACCCAAGGTTCATGGAGATTACGGGTTACAGGCTTGAGGAGGTCATAGGGCAGAACCCCAGGGTCCTTAAATCAGGCGAGCACTCAGACGAGTTTTACCGGGACCTCTGGAACACCATTCTTTCGGGCAGGGTATGGAAGGGAGAGTTCCATGACAGGAAGAAGAGCGGGGAACTTTACTGGGAAGAGGCCTCCATATCTCCAATTACCGACGCCCACGGAGAGATAACCCACTTCATAGCCGTGAAGGAAGATATTACGGCGAGAAAAGAGGCCGAAGATGCCCTGCACTCAAGCGAGGACCGTTACAGGGCCCTCTTCGCTGATTCGCCTATTGGTCTCCTGGAGTACGACTTCAGTGCCCTTGGCGCCTACCTCGATGAACTCAGGGCAGGCGGGGTTACGGACTTCAGGGCATACCTTGAGAAGAATCCTGCGGAGTTGAAGGCCTGCGCCGCGAGGATAAGTGTAACTGACGCCAACAAGGCCGCTGTGGAGCTTTACGAGGCAAGGGACAGGAGTGAGCTCCTTGGCGACCTTGGGAGGATATTTGCCGAGTCCTCCTACGAAACCTTCAGGGAGGGTCTCATCATCGTGGCCTCTGGCGGAACGGAGTACGAGACAGAGACGAGGATCACGACCCTTGGAGGGAGTCACAGGGACGTATTCATGCGGCTTCGCATCGTGAGGAGCGGGCCAGACGGGCACAGGGCCATTCTTGCCACAATGGACATTACGAGACGCAGGCGCGCGGAGGCGGAACTTGAGAAGAGCAGGGAACTCCTGCGCGAGGCCGAGCGTGTGGCAGGGCTCGGGTATTATGTCCTTGACCTCAAGACAGGCACATGGACAAACTCCTGGGTTGTTGACGAGGTATTCGGCATTGACAGTGGCTACAAGAGGGACATCGATGGCTGGCTCAAGTTGCTCCATCCCGACTTCAGAGAGGATGTGAGGGATTATTTCAATAATGAGGTTCTTAAGAACCACGACAAGTTTGACAGGGAGTACGCCATAATAAATCAGAAGACAGGGGAGAAGCGCTGGGTCCATGGCCTTGGGAGCCTGAAGTTTGATGAGAGTGGCAAAGTTGTGGAGATGTTTGGTACGGTTCAGGACATTACTGACCGGAGGCGGGCGCAGAGTGAGGCCCACCGTGAGATGGAGACCACAAAGAACCTCCTCCGCCTCTCCGAGGCTACCTTCAGGATAAGCGATATAGACGAACTCATGAAGAACGTCGTGGAGATAGGGCGGGACATCCTCAAGGTGGACCTTGTGATGTCCTATGTCTGGGACGTTGAGACCATGACCATGAGGCCCCTTGCCGCCTCGGGACTTGACAGCGCAGCGCTCCCGTTATTCAAGACAATGACCATGAAACTCGATATAGTACCACTTAAAGAGGCCATGGATTCGGGCAAGGTCCTCGTTGATTCGAAGGCAGACGGCGACGGATCTCTGGCACTGCAGGAGGGGGGTATCTGTGACTGGGTGAAGGACCCAAGGATAATCGCCCTTCTTCCCCTGGTGGGTAAGCGCGAGTACCAGGGTCTTATCATCTGTGTCTGCAATGGGAATGAGTGCGATGACCACGATTGCCTCTCACCGAGAAAGAGGGACCTTATGCAGGCCGTGGCTAACCAGGTCTCCATAGCGCTTGAGGAGGCGCGTCACTACAGGGAGTCGCTCGTCACGGCCATGGAACTATCCCGCAAGGTGGAGACCATAGAGACCTTCAGCAGGATCTCGCGCGCCATTCTCTCTACCCTTGATGTTGACGCCATTATGGAACTCACGGCAAGGACTGTCCAGAGGATAGTCTCCTGCGACTGGCTCAGGATTATTGATATAGACAGGGAGGCAGGGGAGTTCAAACTTACCGCCGGTTTTGGGGAGTACGAGGCAATGAGAAGCATTGTAATGCCCTTTTCTTCTACAAGCCTCACCTCTGTACTCGATACCCGGCGCCCGGAGTATATCCCGGACCTACAGAAGATGAACTCTCCGCTTGGCCTTGAAAGAGACCTCGCCGCAGAGGGCTACAGGTCTGTGCTCCGTATCCCTATAATAGTAAAGGACGAGGTGGCGGGTGTGCTCGGTCTTATGTCAAGGCGCGTCTCGGCCTTCAAGGCATCGGACTTCGCTACCCTTGAGGACCTCTCCTACCACGTGGGCGTGGCCCTTGCCAACGCCCGGCTCGTAAAGGACCTCGAGGAGTTTTCCCTCGGCACAATAGCAACCCTTGCCAGGACAATAGACGCAAAGAGCCCCTGGACTCATGGACACTCCGAGAGGGTCACGCGCATCGCCCTGAGCATAGGAGTGGAACTCGGGCTCTCCGAGGATGAACTCAAGGACCTGAAGGTTGCGGGTCTCCTCCACGATATAGGGAAGATAGGGACCTATGAGGCCATTCTCGATAAACGCGGCAGACTTACTGACGAGGAGATGAGCGAGATAAGAAAACACCCTGCAAGGGGCGCGGAGATACTTGGGCCCATACGTCAGATGAGGCATCTTCTGCCAGTTATCAGGGGTCACCACGAGTTCTTTGACGGCGCTGGCTATCCCGATGGCCTCAGCGGCGAGAACATACCACTTCAGGCACGCATACTGAGCGTTGCCGACACAGTGGATGCCATGAGCGCCGACAGGCCCTACAGAAAGGGCTTGCCGCGTAATAAGATAATAGACGAACTCAAGAGGTGCTCGGGCACTCAGTTCGACCCCATCGTCGTAAGGGCATATCTTGATTCCCTGGAGAGGAGACAGGAAGACCCTCAAGACAAGTCTAATTAGTCCGGCATTCCTTTGGTCCGGCTATTTTGTTAAAAGGCGTCAGAGCATCATGCTCTGGCGCCTTTTTTTATCATTCATCGCACATTTTTACCCAAAAGAGCATCCCCGGGCTTTAAACACCTTGTTTTCCCATGTAAAAACAAAGAGTTATGGAAGTTGCCCTCCTTAATTTACATACCATGTTGAGATTTTTTTCTTAAAATCCTCTAATCTTTTCTTAATTTTAGTTGACATATGCAATAGCATGTGCTATATATAATGCTAAGATTTACTCTTGAAATTAAAAATGAACAGGGTTTTTTATCGATTCTCCTCTTTGAAAGAGGCGGAATAAAGGGAACATCCATATATATCCCAAGGGGTTTCAGAGTGGAGAACATGGGGGCTGGAGTACTCTCTTCACCTGCCCCGAGTTTTATGGACCCTGGAGTTTAATATCGTGATAAGGGGGTGCAGGAGGTCTTAAGCAGGAAGGGTGTTGCAGAACCTTGGTCTGTTATTCATCCCATCCATCTCAACAACCATTACCAGGGCTTATTTGGCGAGAACATGCGTGACAATATGACTGAGGCGTTGAGACCGGTATACACGTGCCTTCAGCCAATTAAGATAAATTACCCCGTACACACCAGATAAAAATCAACGAGTCTTTTTTCTGACAACAGTTTAATTTAATAAAAAAGGAGGATAAGAGGATGAAGTCCAGCGCTATTCACATTGAGAACAAGGTGCCGTGGCTCTTCGCCTTGCTCGCTGTCATGGCCGTCTTTCTCGTGGCCTCGAGCGCGCGAGCGGCTTGCTATCAGACGCAGGCCGCGGCGGATGCCGCCGGAGTAACGACGGTCCGCATCTTTGGTTCCATCTACACGGCAGGCATGGACCCCACTACAGGGGCGCCGCTTCCGCCGCCTGGCGCCGGGGCCATTTCAGGCGCCCAGGTAATGGTGCAGAACATGGAAGAAGGTGGCGCCTTTGAGTGCTACGCCTCGGTCTCGGGTAATACCTACGAGGCCTTTGTGCCTGTTGGCGAAGAGTTCGTCGTCATGTTCAGCGCGCCCGGTCATGATGTTACGAGCCGCGAGTTCGTAATTCCTGCCGTGGGCGCGGCGGATATGATGCAGGACGCCTTTATCCCCCCGAGAGACCCGGTGACAGGTGAACTCCCAAGGGGCAACGCCCTTATCTATGTCCACTATGACAACTACATCAACAGCGAGGACGACTTTCCCGTTGACCCGGCCTTCCCGGGCGCACACCTTTATGTATTTGACGAGGACGGCAACTTTGAGCAGGAGGGGGTAACGGGTACACAGACTGCCGCGGACATGCCTCCCCTCTTCGGTCCCGACATACAGGGACTCTACTTTTTCAGGAACTTGAAGCCCGGTGAGCACCATGTAATGGTGGACCCCGGCGGAACGGCCCCAAGGGACGGAGCCGGCAACCCCATCATGGATTGCCATGTAGACCCGGCCACGAGCGGCTACTTCCTCCTTACAACTGAGGAGGGCACGCAGTGCTGGGAGATAGTCCTACGTCCCAATGACCCCGGCACCATCCTTGGAGGTTATCTTGCCTGGTTTGCCGTTGTCGAGAATATAGGACCGCTACCTGCCGTAGCGGCGGCGCCTGCAAACTCCGCCGGGCCGGCGGCCGGCCTTCCAGTTATTCCCACCACGGCATCCATCAGCGGAACTCTATGGGATGCCGACGGAACAGACCCCGCCGAGGTCATAGACAACCACGAGGTCCCGCAGATATGCTACTACGAGCACCAGGGTCAACTCTTCATTGACTTCAACACAGGCTACCACCCGGACTTCGGTCAAATTGGCACAACAGTACCGGGCACCACGCCTGACCCCAATGCCCCCGAGGACTGCGTATGGCCCAATGTCACCACGGACAGGGGCTACCTCATTCTCTGGGACGCCGAGTCCGTGACTCCAGTGCCGATAGCGACTGTACTTGCGGACCCCGTAACAGGAACCTATCAGTTCGATAACGTGCCTCCCGGGGCCTACAAGATATTCGCCGTTGACTGGCCAGATGACTACATCTGGGTAGAGGGACAGGTAACGGTTCAGCCCGGCGTGAACGTAACGAACATGGACTTCTACATACCCCGTTTCTTCGCGCGCTTGAACGGCCATGTTGTAAACGACACTACAGGAGCCACCCTTGACAATATCAAGGTAAACCTCCGCACCAAGGACGGCGGCGTCTGGAAGAGCGAGATAACCGCTCCTGGCACGAGCGCCGTGGGCGGTGAGCCCCTGCGCCCCGGTTACTTCAACTTCGATGAACTCGCCGAGATAGAGGTTACGGCCTATCTTGACGTTGATTACCACACCATGCCAAGTAACTTAAGGGGTGTCATCGACACGCAGACCCTCTGCTTTGATGACATGAGCACCACCCCTCCGACTCACATATGCAAGAACTACGACCTCAGCACAAGGGACATCGGGTGGTTTACGGCCAATTACAGGACTGAACTCCACCTCGAGGAGATACCACCTACAGAGGGCTACATCATAGGCTCTGTCTTTAACGACCACCTCTCCTATGACGCTACCACGGGAACGTGGCACGGTAACGGCGTCCTCGATGAGAAAGAGGACAGGCTCCTCTCCAAGGTCACGGTAAACCTCATTGATTCCACGGGTGCCGTAGTCGCTACCACTGAGACGGGCTACTTTACGGAAGACCGCGCCGTGGCCCAGGGCCATATCAGGCCTTACACACCAAAGGGCTTTATCCTTACGCCCGAGCCGCCTTATAACGTCGGAGATCTCGAGGTGGACGAGTGGGGCGGCATCTTCAAGGGCGAGCGGTTCGGCCAGTTCGAGTTCAGGGGCGTGGCCCCGGGGAACTATACCGTGCAGATAGTGGTTCCCGCTGGTTTCTCGCCTTCACCCGCCGGCACTGACTCACAGGCCATCACCGTGGTTGGCGGCCAGAGGAACAACGTTGACTTTGGCGTCAACACCCTCGTGCCCCTTGCCGGCGAGATAGAAGGCGGCGTATTCGACGACGTCTTCATAGACAACAACCACCAGAGCATACTCTGGCTCGAAAAACAGGGTATCGTGGGCGCACCTGTGGGCATCTACGATCACTTCGGGTACTTCCTCGGAAGGGGCTTCATGGGTAACCCGCTCTGCTACTCGCCGCAACCACCGGCCTCCATCGGCGGAAGGGTCTGCCCCGCGGGCGAGCCCCTTGGGCAGAAGCCAGAGATAGAGAGGCGGGCCGCGCCTGGCGTGCACATCTACCTCGGCAACGACCCTGCCATCCCCGGCTATAACCCGGATTACGTACCGCTGGCCCTTAATTACACCTTTGGCCAGGGCCAGTTCAAGTTCGAGGCAGACTGGTCTCACCTCCCCGTGGCCTTTGTACAACTCCCCGGCCCCGGCGGCGGTGCCCAGCCAGGCATACTTCCGGCCAATGGGCCCGTCATAGTAGGCGGCAACCCCCTTGCCCTGAACAATGCCCAGACCAGGGGAACTGGACGCTATCTGCCGGCGGTCTACAACGCGAATGGCGGTTATGACCTCCAGTTCACCGGCGGCCGCAAGAACTTGAAGGGAAAACTTGCCAAGAAGGCAAAAGGCAATAAGAACCTCAAGATCTCAAAGAAGGACAGGCAACGCTTCCTTCGTAACAAAAAGGCCTTAATGGGCGGACTCTGCGGCGCCAACGCGGCCAGAAAGCAGAAGAAGGCCGTGCCCAATGGAGCGACAACTCCTTACGTAATCACGGGCACCAACTTCGGCGACGCCCAGGGTCACTCCACCGTATCTCTCAGCGGGCAGGAACTCCCCGTAACCGCCTGGTCTGACACCTCGATAACGGTGCAGATACCCGAGACCGCTGTGCCTGGTCCCATGATAGTTGCCACGACTCACGGCATATCCAACTCCATTGACGTGACGCTGGCCGACTTCACCACCACGCCGGCCTGGGAGGCCTACCTCGCGGCGCGCACCGTCTACGTGGACGCCGCGGCGGTAGAGGGCGCGGGCGACGGGAGCGCGGCATCACCCTTCGCCACCATTACAGAAGCCCTTAATAATCTCCCAGTGGACAGGCCCGTATATGTCATGGTGGCGCCGGGTTCCTACAACGAGAACGTCCGCATCAATGAGTCTGATATACGGATCATAGGCACAGGTCCCTTTGAGTCCATGATCGACGGGCTCAGGATAGACACCATGAACCCCCTCGGCATATCACCGCAGGGCGACTACACGGGCACCGCGGGACCCACCTTCTACATAGGCGCGGGCGGCATGAACGGGTCTGTTAGCAACATCATGATAAGCGGCTTCACCATCACCGGCGGAACGCCCGGTGAAGACGGCCCGGGCGGCGGAATATTCGCCGACTACGGCAACACCAACCTGGACATCAATAACAGCATCATCTCCGAGAACGGTGGTGAGTACGGCGGGGCCATCTGGATGCACAAGAGTAACCACAACGTGCGCATCTGGAGTAACATGATGAGTGACAACGGCAACTTCGGAGGATACAGCGGAGGCATCAGCATAAACGACGAGCCAGAGTACGGCCCGGCTGAGCCCACCCTCGACCATACCTTCGATGATAAACTCTACAGCACGCCTCCAGGCACGTACGCCATATTCAACAACCTCATCTACCACAACTACTCGCCTGACTACGGCGGCGGGATAGCGCTCTACGAGGTGAAGGACCACCTGAATGTCTACGGTAACGTGCTCATGGAGAACAGGAGCGACGACCACGGCGGCGCCATCTTCTTCGAGGATACAGGCCCGGTGGACCTCTATGACAACGTCATACTCCGCAACTACGCGACAGACGACGGCGGCGGCGTGAGCTTCGAGGACGTAGGCGACGACATCTCCACGGTGAAGGTCTATAATAACCTCATCGCCGAGAACATCGCCGACGACAGGAGCGAGAACAGGGCCCGCGGCGGAGGCCTGGCCTTTGACGATACGCTCTATGCCGAGGTCTACAACAACACCATCACCGGTAACATCGTCGCAGGCACATTCGACCCCACGGGCGGCGCCATAGACAGCGAGCGCCACGGCCATGAGTATGACGCCACGAGCGCCTCGCCCAAGCCGCCATACTTCAGTGATGTGAAGGTCTACAACAACATCATCTGGAACAACTACCGCCTCTTCTACAAACTCCACACCAATGTTGGAGAGGACTTCGACTACACCCAGGGAACCGATTATGTCTGGACAATCGACAATATCCATGTCGATAACCCGGCCCTTAACCAGCCCTGGGAGACGGACAAGAACTCCGAGAGTCTCTCGCTCGTAAAGTACAACGACCTCAATGGTCCGCTCTTCTCCTCGGGCACGGCCCCGGGTAGAGAGTACAACATCAACCAGGACCCGGTTTTCGTGGACCCGGCGAACCTTGACTGGCATATCCTCAACACCTCTTCGCCAGTCGTGGGCAAGGCGGACTTCACAAAGGCCCCCTTCAATGACATCGAGCTCATTGACAGGACAGGGGACTGCAAGGCCGACATGGGCGCCTATGAGCACAGGACAACTCCGATTAATGTGATACGCATCCCAACGGAGCTCCTCGGTCTCATCGATATGCCCGTACCCGGCACCACAACGCTCCACCCCGACGCCCCCTGAGCCGTCGGATAAATAAAGGGAAACCGGCGGCCTCTTCGAGGCCGCCGGCAACCTCCCTTTTATCCACGAAAGAACTTGCGAAAAGTAGACAAGGCAGGGTAAAATCCATATTATTCGCTCTCATTGCCCTTGACAAGCACCATGGAGAGGAAGGCAACCATGAAAGCGTTACCTATAGGCGAATTATTCTTAAATGACGGGTTGATAGACAAGAAGGCCCTTGATGCCGCCCTCGAGGAGCAGGCAGGCACAGGCGAGAGACTGGGCGTACGTCTTGTGAAACAGGGCTGTATCACCGAGAGAGACATGCTGAGGGTCCTTGGCATGCAGCTCGAGATACCGTATATATTATCTGAAGATTATCCCCAGGCCCCACCCTCGTTAGAGACTCCCCCCTCTCTCAAGTTCATGAAGTATTACAAGGTCGTGCCTGTTATGGAAGAGGGCGGCGTAGTCACGCTTGCCACATCAGATCCCCTCAACCATATACCCGCCGAGGCCATGGCCTTTGCCACCGGCCTGCAGGTAGACCTCGCCCTTGGTTCAGAGGACGAGATACTCGAGGCCATAGAGAGGTACTACGGCACGGGCCCCGTGACCATGGACAAGATTATAGAGGAGATTGACGAGAAAGACCCCACCGGGAACCTTGACAGCGAGGACGTTGAACACCTCAAGGACATGGCCCTCGAGGCCCCGGTCATCAACCTCGTTAATATGCTCATTCGCAACGCTATTGAGAAAAAGGCCAGTGACATACACATAGAGCCCTATGAAGGGAAGATTCATATCCGTTACAGGGTGGACGGCATAATGCACGACGTGGAGTCCATGCCAAGAAGGCTCCATCCGGCCATTTCATCGAGGATAAAGATAATGGCCAAACTCAATATCGCGGAGAGGCGCCTCCCCCAGGATGGGAGGATAAAACTCAGGCTCAACGGAAAGGAAGTGGACATAAGGGTCTCTGTCATACCCACGCTCTACGGCGAGAGTATTGTCATGAGGCTTCTGGACCCCGAGGGGGTAAAGTCCCTTGAGGCACTCGGGTTCTCACAGGCACGGAGAAAGGCCTTTGCCGAGATGATAAACCAGCCCCACGGTATGGTCCTTGTCACAGGCCCCACTGGGAGCGGAAAGTCCACAACCCTGTACGCCGCGCTCTCAAGGCTCGATATATCGAGCAAGAAGATAATCACCATAGAAGACCCCGTGGAGTACAAGCTCGAAGGGGTCAACCAGATACAGGTCAAGCCCAAGATTGGGCTTACATTCAGTAGCGGGCTTCGCTCCATAGTAAGGCAGGACCCTGACGTGGTCCTTGTCGGCGAGATAAGGGACACCGAGACAGCGGATATAGCCATACACTCGGCCCTTACCGGGCACATGATACTCTCAACGCTCCATACCAACGACGCCCCCGGCGCTGTAACGCGGCTTATAGACATGGGCGTCGAGGGCTACCTCATATCCTCGAGCCTCATAGGGGTCCTTGCCCAGAGGCTGGTGCGCGTCATATGCCCCGGGTGCAAAGAACGCTATGTGCCGGAGAGGGATATGCGCGAACGCATAGCAAGGGAGCTCAAGCGGGTAAGAGAGATTAAAGAAGAAGACGTCGTGACTTACAGGGGCGCAGGCTGCGGGAACTGCAACAATACGGGTTACAACGGCAGGACCGGTCTCTTTGAGCTCATGATGATAAACGACGAAATAAGGCACCTCATCGTGGAGAAGAGCAGTTCCGATGAGATAAGGCGCAGGGCAATGGACAGCGGCATGCTCACCCTTGGAGAAGACGGCTGGGATAAGGTTATAAACGGTCTTACCAGCATAGAAGAGGTGGTGAGGGTCACTCTCACATAGCACTGCGCCGTAAGCGGGAGATTTAGACTTATGGCTCTCTTTGTATATCATGCGACTGACGCTTCCGGGAATGTCGTTAAGGGCACCCTTGAGGCCAGGGACAAGAAGGCCCTTGTGGACAGGCTCCAGGACATGGGGTATTTTCCCATACGCGTTGGCAGTTCCGCGGAGGCAAAGACCGCCGACATTACAGGGAAGAGGCGTTCCTTCCTCAGGCGCAGGGTTCCGGCCCAGTGCGTTGTGGACTTTACGCAGGAACTCTCTGATATGCTCGAGGCAGGGCTCCCCCTTGACAGGTCTCTCTCCATTCTCGTGGAACTTGAGTCCAACGAGACCTTCAGAAAGGTGATACAGGGGATACTCAACAATATCCTCTCAGGAGGCACCTTTGCCGAGTCACTTGAGAAACACCCCGAAATATTCTCCGAGATATACATCAATACCGTAAGGGCCGGAGAGGCCGGAGGCTCGCTTGAACTGGTCCTCGCGCGCCTTAAGAAATTCATCGAGGACGCCCGCAGGCTCAAGGAAGACATAAAATCCGCCCTCATCTACCCACTTCTCCTCACCTTTGTAGGCGGCGGGGCCGTGGCCCTCATGCTCCTTGTATTCATACCCAAGTTCTCGGCCATACTCGCTGACATGGGCGGCGTAATGCCCCTGCCAACGAGGGTCCTCCTTGCCATAAGCGGTACGCTCACAACGTACTGGCCCATAATCCTCGGCGTCCTTGCCATATCCGTCCTTGCCTTCAGGTTCATGATAAGGACGGAAGAGGGCAGAAAAAAGTTCGACAGCCTCAAACTCGTCCTGCCCCTCTTCGGGCCCATACTCCGAAAGGCCGCTGTATCGAGGTTCGCGAGGACCCTCGGGGCCCTTATCCAGGGCGGTCTTCCCATACTCGATTCCCTTAATATAGCCTTGAAGACCATGGGCAACGCCTTCCTCTCTTTTGAGATGGAGCCAGTGACCGATGGCGTCAGAAGGGGCCGGGGCCTCTCGGCTTCCCTTGGGGAAGTCGCGTCCTTTCCCGCCCTTGCCGTGCACATGCTCGCCGTGGGAGAGGAGACCGGGCGCCTTGACGAGACCCTTCTCCGCCTTGCCGACAAGTACGACCGCGATGTATCCATTGCCGTAAAGAGGCTCCTCTCGCTCCTTGAGCCGCTTATTATACTTGTCATGGCCGTTATAGTCGGCTTTGTGGTTATATCGCTCCTGCTGGCCGTCTTCAGTCTTAATGATATTCCCATGTAATGTAAGGAGTCACAACTTGATGAAATTTTTTAATGGAAAAGATAGAGGAAGAGAAAAGGGCGCGCTTACACGCCGCCTCTCCGATGAGAGGGGCTTTACGCTCATCGAGATAATCGTTGTGGTCATAATCATTGGGCTTCTCGCCACACTCGTTGCGCCAAGGTTCTTCGGCAAGGTGGAACAGTCCAAGGTCAAGACCACCTATGCGCAGATAGAACTCCTTGGGGCGGCCCTTGACATGTACCGCCTCGACATAGGCGAGTATCCAACCACATCCGAGGGGCTTATTGCCCTTAGAAAAAAACCGGCCGCCGTGGAGGCGGGGTGGAACGGCCCGTACCTTAAGAAGGAGCTCCCCGTGGATGCCTGGGGCCATGACTTCCAGTACACCTCGCCGGGAAAGCACGGCGACTATGACCTTATATCCCTCGGGGCAGACGGCATGGAGGGCGGAGAGGGCAAGAACAAGGACATAGTCTCATGGAAGGGCCTTAGATGAGAGGCCCCCTCACGCAAGAGAGGGGCTTTACGCTCATCGAGATACTGGCGGTCCTTGCCATTATAAGCCTCTCCGTGGCGCTCATCTTTCCGTCCATAATTTCAGGGCTCGGAAAGGCGGGGCTCAAGACAACGGCAAGGAAGATGGCCGCCTCTCTTGAGTACTCAAAAAACCAGGCCCTGAGACAAAGGACCGTCTTTTACGTGGAGGCCAGGGGCAGTAGACTCGTCATACGGCGCGCGGGCGTCAAGAAGCCCGAGGCTGAGATAGAGGGCGCGGAACATACAGAGGTCGCATCAACTGACGGAGCGGCCATTATTTTTTACCCCGGCGGTGGCTCAAGCGGCGGGGTCCTCAAGGTGAGCAACGTGAAGGACCAGTCCTTTTATACCATTAGTGTGGAACCCTCCACGGGAAGGGTGCATGTAAGTTCCCTTATGTAAGGGGGGGTAGAGGACCAGGTGCAAAGGGGAGAAGAGGTGTTATGGGGAGGAGGTGTAAGAGGGGCGAAGGGGGGGCAGTTGGGACAAGGGGCAAAGGGGGATGAGGCCATGGGGCAGGCAGGGGGGGTGACAGGCAGGGGATGGGACGGTATGGCAGGAGATGGAGATAGGCGGCGGCAGGGTTATGAATATGGTTATGAACATGCTTGAGAATATAGAGAGGGAAGGCGTCCTGAATGGAAAGACGCCCCAAGAGGGGGGCGGCCAGAAGGGCTTTACGCTCCTTGAGGTAATGGCCTCTCTCGCCATACTCAGCATGGGCGTCCTCATGGTCATTCAACTCTTCTCCGGCGGGCTTGGCCTTGCCATGGCCGCGCGCGACCAGACAGGGGCAGTGCTCCTTGCGAGGGAGAAGATGGACGAGGTCCTCGCAAGGAGCGAGCTCAAGCCCGGAACCACCAGGGGTGAGGAAGAAAAGGGGCTAAGTTGGGAGGTCAGGGTCACGCCCTTTGAGACCACCCTCTACGGCTATAACCTCTCCCTTGATATAAAAAAGGTAGTCGTGAGCGTAAGGGGATTTGGCAGGGGCCACGAGGGGGCCTATACGCTTACATCACTTAAGTCCACCTGGGTGGACGAGGAATAATAAGTAAAAATGCCTCTCTTGACCCGCATAATCCAGGTCCCCGGAAGTGGGAGACGCCCCTGGGGCAATGAGCGCGGCTTTACGCTCATAGAGACCATACTCTCGCTCTCCATACTCGTGGTCATGATAGGCCTTGTGCTCTCGGCCATGAGGCTCGGGCAGAGGTCATGGGAAAAGGGCGAACATGCCATGGATGACGCCGCGCAAAGGAGGTTCGTAGTAAAGCGGGTCTCTTCAGACGTGGCCTCCATGTACCTTTACAGACAGGTCAATAACGGCACTGATGGTTTTCTCTTTTACGGCAGTGAGGGTAAACTGGGTTTTGTCACGAGCCATCACGCGGGCTCAATGGGCATGCCCTGGGGCGGTGTCTCATATGTGCTGTACTCAACAGGGGAACAGGGGCTTGTTGTTACTGAGAAGACCGTGCCCTTTGCCGAGGGCGATAAAGGAGGGTACGCGAGGTCCTTTGTGCTGGCCCCGGATATAAACCGCGTTACCTTCCGTTATCTCGGCGATAGCGGGTGGAACAGGAAGTGGGACGCCAAGGTTAAAAAGAGGCTCCCTCTGGCCGTGCGGGCCGAGTTCTTCTTCAGGGACAGGACAGAACCACTGGTGGTGACCGCGCCGGTATGGGCCTCCCATGAGTCCGCCGATGATACGCCCAGGGGCACTGGCAATACTGAGCGGAATGACGGGCATGTCTGATATGGAGATAATGGTGATAAGAGGACGGACGATAAGACGGCGCGCGGGACGCGCCGGCCAGAGGGGCATGGCCCTTATAGTTGTACTCTGGGTCCTGGCCTTTCTCATGTTCATTGTCGTGGAGTTCTCCTATACCATGCGCGTTGAGACAGAGTCGGTGAGGAACTTGAAGGATGAGACATCGGCAAGGTCTCTTGCCCTTGCGGGCGTGAACATGGGACTTGCGGAGATTGGTTCCAAGTACGATATTGTCTTTCTTGATAAAGACGGGAAGACTGTACTTGGAAAAAAGGACGGTCATGACATAAGGCCGGTAGATGTAAAGAGAGAACTCACCCTTGGCGAGGGGAGCGTAAAGTACACCATCTCTGACGAGGCGGCAAGGCTTAATATCAATACAGCGACAAGGCAGGAGGTGGTTGATCTTCTACGTTCCACAGGCGTTGACATTGCCACAAGAGACGTTATAGCAGACTCCATACTTGACTGGAGGGACACTAACCACGAGTTTCATATGAACGGCGCCGAGGACGATTATTACGGTTCACTTCCCCATCCCTACGGCGCCAAAGACGGCGAGTTCGATACCACCGGCGAACTCCTCCTCGTAAAGGGTGTAAGCCCGGAGATATTCTACGGCACAGGCAGGGTGCCCCCTGAGTACGCAATATCAAGGACCCCGTCGCCCGGGGCCTCTACCGAGGAATTCACGGGCCTGAGGCCCTATCTCACCGTAAAGGGCGACGGCAAGATTAATATCAACACTGCCCTGCCCATGGTCCTCGAGGCAATACTCGGCAAGGGCAGGTCCATGGAGATACTCCTTCGCAGGAAGACAGAAGGGTACTTTGAGTGGCCCATGTACGGGGGCTCTGTAACAAGCAGGTTCTTCTCAATCCGTTCCGAGGCCGAGGTCCGGGGCATGAGGGTTGTGATGAAGGCCATTGCCGAGAGGCTTCCAGACAGGGCAGAGGCAAGGATAATATATCTTGATGATAACGCCATGGCGTTTAACTGAGGGTTTTAATCTTATTCAAGGTTATTTTTTATGGATGTATTGGGTATAGAGACAGGACCAAGGGTCTGGTCAGTAGTGCACATGAAGACATCCGCCTTCAAGGTGGAGGTCAAGCGCTTTCTGTCCTTTGCAGGCGAGAGCTTTGAGGAGAGGATAGCGGCGCTCCAGGCCTATGTCACCCAGAAGGGGCTTAAGAACGCGCGCATAGCCATCGGGCTCCCAAGGGAGTCGTCTCTCTCCATGGTGCTGAGGATCCCGGCCCCGAGACCTGATGCCATCGAGGGGATACTCGCCTTTGAGCTGGAAAAACACGTCCCCTCTGACCCCGCGGACCTCTGTCATGGTTTTCAGGTCCTTAAAAAAGACAGGAGCGTGTATTCCATTCTCCTTGCCGCCGCGAAAAAAGACCTTGTCGAGGCCATGGTGGAGAGGTTTACGCTCGCCGGGCTCGCCCCTACTGCCGTGACCACATGGCACGTCTCGCTCTTTAACGCACTTTATTATTCCAATAACATCGGACCTGAGAAAAATGTCGCCTTTATTAATATTAATGATAATGCCCTTACGCTTGACGTCTTTTCAGACCTCATGCCAGTGTACTCCAAGAGTGTCATGCTTCACGAAGGTAATGAAGACCCGGAGCAGAGACTTGATGTCATAGAACGTGAGCTTAAACGCTCAATACTCGCCATGACCGGGCCTATTGAGAGAAGACGCCTCGATGAGGGGATACTCATATCCGATGAGGACCCTGGCGAGGAGTTTCTGAGGCATATCTCCGACGAGATGGCCATGCCCGTAAAGACTCAGGGCTTAAAGGGATTGGGGCTCCCTGGCACGGCGGCCACGGCCCTCGGCTCAGCGCTCTCTGTATTTGGCAAGGGAAGGGTGAGTATAAACCTTGCCAGCGACTCGGCCACCGTGAAAAAAGGCCTGCCCTTCATGAACACCATGGCCCTTGTTATTATCCTCGCAGTCCTGGCCTTCTCTACTGGCGCCTCATATATCGTGAAGGACTTCCTTACAATGAGAGGGCTTGAGTCCACCATGAGCGGTCTCAAGGTGAAAAAGGACGCTGTAAAGACCCTCAGCGAGAGAGAGAACAGCCTCTTCAGGAAGATAAATACCCTTGAAGAGCTCGACGGCAGGCGCTCGCCAGGTCCGCTAAAAGTCCTCAAGGAACTCGCTCTGCTCCTTCCACCCGATACGTGGCTTACTGGAATAGATTATAGCGGCGGCTCGGTCACTATTGACGGATACTCGTCAAGGGCTTCGCGCCTTCTCATACAGATGGATAAATCAGAGTATATGAAGGACTTTGAGTTCGCGGGACCTGTATCCAAGACCCCTAACGGCAAGGAGCGTTTCAGGATGAACTTCAAACTCAAGGCCAACGCCGGGGCCGGAGGTAAGGCGGGGGGTGTGAGATGATAAAGAAACTCCGCATAATGATGCTCGAGAACCGGAGGCTCGCTCCCGGCATGGCCGTTATCGGCGTGCTCGTGCTCCTCCTTATTGTAAAATGGGGGTATTCGCGCCACATGAATGCCCGGGCCGAGATAGCGGCGTACAGGGAGGCCCTCGCCACCTCTTCCGAGATGCTCGCCCGGGGCGGCGACGTAAAGGAGCGTATAGCCCGAGAGCAGAAGAGGCTCAAGGCCCTTGAGAGGGGCCTCTTGAAGGCCTCGGAACCCTCAATGGCCGCCGCCGAACTCCAGGAGGCCTTCAAGAGGCTCATCGTAAGAAAGAACATCTCCATAAGCTCGGAGAACGTCCTTGGCTTCGAGGAGGCCGGTAAGTATATGAAGATACCCGTGGAGTTTCACTTGAAGGCCGCACTCCGGGAGCTTACGCGCCTCCTCTACGAAATAGAAGCCTCGCCTGCCATAATGCGCGTAAGGTCCATGCACGTGGTGGTCCCTTACTCTGGTGACAAGGCCATGATTAACGTGACCCTGGTGCTCGAAGGTGTAATAAAAAAAGGAGGGGCCAGGACATGAGTTTTTATGGGCAGGGCCTTACAACAAGGTTTGACCCCAGGATACTTAACGTCTTCCTGCTCGGAGCCTGCATATTCTTCGCGGCCTGGACAGTGAGGATATGGACGGCCACTGAGACCGTGCCCTCCACCAGGGCCACCCCTGTGGCAAGAGAGTCACAGGCGCGCCGGCAGACGAGACCGTCGTCCATGGCCTCGTACAACATAATATCCAACAAGGACATATTCAGGGCCTCTCGCAAGAGGTACGTGGCACCGCCGGGCCCCGGTGCAACAGTCCAGGCAGGCAAGGTAAATTCCATTGTCAGGCCCCCTAACCTCTCGCTCCTCGGCACGGTTATCCTCGACGACGGAAGGGCCGCCATAATGAGCCTTCTTGGCATGGAAAACGATGCCAGGTTCTATAAGACAGGCGAGACGATAGAGGGTTATACCATAAAGAAGATAGAGAGGGACGCTGTTATTCTGAGAAAGGGGAATAATGACCTGAAGGTTACCATGAGTAAACCCGCCAAGCCAGGGGCCAGGCAGAGGCCCTTTAGAGTCGGGCCGGGATTTATGCCAAGGAGGTAGGAAGGGCCCTCCCCGGGTGATGAAGGGGCGAAAGGCAGGGGGTGGGAGTCTGGCACAACATGGGCGTGTAACGTGGCCCTTGGATTTGATTGCTTGCAAAAGAGGGCCGAATAACTTAATATGCGGCCATGGAAATAAAAGTTTGGAGTCGAGATTATATGTCATTTCAGTATCTTGGAGATAGATTCAGCCGCTTTGCCAGGCATTTTATGATGCTGGCCGTTCTGCTGGTCACGGTCCTTGCCGTTAGTACGGCGAAGGACTCGCTTGGCGCCGATAACCCTGCCACGAGGACCGCTGATAAGAAGATAGCGCAACCTGCCCATCCCTGGCGTCAGGGCAGGGGAAGGCTCACTGCGCCAGGACGCGCCGCAAGCACAAGGTCACGGGCAACGGGCGCCTCTACCACCCCGGAGGTCAAACTGAAAAAGGGCATGGCGCTTCTTAACTTCTCGGACGCCATGATTAAAGACGTGGTAATGACCATCTCAAGGATTACGGGCAAGAACTTTATCCTCTCCCCAGAGGTCCTTGGAAGAAAGATCTCCATTAGGACGACGAAACCAATAAAAAAGAAAGACGTATTCGGCATCTTCGAGACCATACTCTCCGTCAATGGCCTCACAGCCGTAAGGGGCAGGAATTATTACACAATAGTGCCCTCAAAGTCTGCAAAACAGCGCGGCCTCGCCCTCTATAGCGGAAAAAACCTCGGTAAGATCCCGCCAGGCGACAGCATGATAAACGTCCTTGTGCCCATAGAGTTCATATCCGCCAACGACGTTGCAACGATTCTTAAATCGAACATATCTCCAGGGGGAAACATCGCCGTTTATCCAAAGGGCAATACCCTTATCATTACAGAGACCGCCTCTAATGCGCGCAAGTTCCTTGCCCTCATCAAGAGGCTCGATGTGGACCTCTTCAAGAAGTTCAATGTCTCTATTGTTAATATAAACAACGTGGACGTCACAACCATGGCCAAGGAACTCATTGAAATATTCAAGGTCCTTGGCTACGGCAAGGAGACAGGGCAGTTCTATACTATCCCTATAGAGAGGTTCAACAGCCTCATTCTCTTCTCTTCGAGCAAGGAGATACTGAACTCGGCCAAAGAGTGGATAGGTCAACTGGACAAGGAGTCCTCGACTAACGAGATAAGCACGCATATCTACTATGTGAAGAACGACAAGGCCTCCAATATTAAGGACCTCCTCGATAAACTATACGGCACGGCGGATACAGGGGAGACGGCGCCAACGGACGCGGCGGCCGGCGACACTACCGCGGCAGACCAGACTGGCGCTCAGAAGACTACGGCTCCAGCCACTACCACAGCCGCCCCCCCGGTCTACGCCTCTCCTACGGGCGGGGACAAGGCAATTGATATTATGATATACGAGCCGAGCAACGCCATCATAGTGCGCTCATCGGAGATGGATTACCAGAATATTCTCGAGACCATACAGGAGCTCGACAGGGCACCCAAGCAGGTCCTCATAGACGCCCTTGTCATCGAGGTGGCCCTTGACGAGAGCACCAAGTACGGCATACAGTGGTCCGCCATTACAGGCAACGTAGGTATACAGAACAATACAGGGCTATTCTCCACAACCCTGGACAGCCCGAACTCCTCCATATCAACGCCAATAGGCCTTGCCGCCGTGGGGGGCCTTAATGTCCTGGCCACGGATACGAAAAACTTCTTTGGTTTTCTGCAGGCCTTTGCCTCAAAGGGCAAGGTCAACGTGCTGAGTAACCCACATATTCTCGTGCAGAACTACGCCAAGGCCTCCATATCCGTTGGGAGCGATGAGCCCATAGCCACTCAATCCACTCAGACAGCCGTAACCACGACGGCGAGCCTCATACAGAGTATCGAGTACAGAAGAACAGGCATAATACTTACCGTTACGCCACAGATTACCGAGGGCGGCCTCGTGGCAATGTCACTGCACCAGGAGATAAGCGACGTCTCAACGAGCAGGACCGTTGGCGACGGCACATTCCCCTCATTTACGAACAGGGAGGCCGAGACCTCGGTGGTTATACAGGACGGTCAGACCATTGCTATCGGCGGGCTCATAGATACGAAGGAGAACAAGATCCACTCGGGCATACCGCTTCTCAGCCGTATCCCGTTTCTTGGCGAACTCTTCAAGTTTACAACTCTTACCAATGACAGAACAGAACTTGTAATTCTTCTCACTCCTCGTGTTATTTCAAATTCTGACGATGCCCTTGCCGCAACGGGAGAACTTGAGTTTAAGTTACAGAGCCTCAAAAAACTCATCGAGGACTCTAAAAAGCCCCCTGCCGGGGAAGAAGAGAAATGATGGCAAAAAAAATGACACATTTACTTGAAAACTCATTGCCACAGGGCGGGGCATATGCTATGCTATATCAGCCGAGATATAATTTCTTAATAACCTTAATCCTCTTCCTTGCCCTTGTCTTCGCGGCTTCCCGCGGCATGGCGGGAGAGACAGAGTCGGACTTCTTCATGCGCGGCCATGGGCAGGGGAATTACGACTGGAATAAATGGCGTTCGAGGTACGACAGGATACCGCGGCCAGGGGTCCCGAAGAACGTCACATATAGTGAAAAATGTCAGGGTTGTCACTTTATGTTTCAGCCATGGCTTCTCCCGGAGCGCTCTTGGGCGGCCATTATGGACAATACTGGCAAGCACTTTGGCAAGGACCTGAAACTCGGCGAAAAAGACGCCAATGAGATAGAAAAATACCTTAAATCTTATGCCGCGGACAGGATAAAACCGAGGAACGAATGGGTCCTCAGGATACTCAGGAGCGTGCGCGGGATAACACCTGAGAGCATCGGGGAGATACCATATATAAAGAAGAAACACGCGGGCATCTCCGCCAAGGTATATAAGAGGGCCTCTATCAAAGGTTTTTTCAACTGCGCGGCCTGTCATAAAGGGGCTCTTCAAGGCAATTACGGGGATGGAAAGATACCAGAAGGGGCCAAACAGGGCCATTAAGGGTGTCAGGGGGATGGCCTATGGCCTATGGCAGAGGGTGACTTGGAGGCGTAAAAGGGGGGGCAGGGATTGTGGGGCAACATAGTGAGAGCGTGGTAAGCAGAGAGCATGGCGGGATTTGAGGGGAACGAATGGAGAGGGGGAATAGACGGGGGGATAGAGGGGGGCCACAACACTACTGCGCGATGTCTTAAGTCACGGTATTACGATAGCCGGGAGGATAGAATATAAATAGAAGGGCCAAAAAAAAACAAGCGGTTTTGTGATATATGTCACATAACTGATACTCATATTGGGAAATACTTGCTCAGCGACAATTACACGCGATTCTTCTTCTTATTCACACTGTTATGCCACCCATTGGAATTGTTGAGCCGGTAATGGTGGAGAAAGGTAAGGGAAATGGACCCGGACAGGATTAAAAAGATACGTTTGAGTCTTGGTTGGTCTCAGGAGAGACTCGCAAGAGAACTGGGCGTGAGTTTCAGCACGGTAAATCGCTGGGAACGGGGCCGTACTTCGCCAAGTCCCCTTGCGGCAAAGAGCCTTGAAAAACTCGACGTCTTTAACAACTCGCAGACAGAGGGTGAGAGACACGCGTTGCGTCTCAAGGCCCACTGCCCCGTGGAGGTGCGCCTCCTTGGCCAGGAGTCCACGGTCTCCTCGTTGAGGGATACCGCTGCCTTTGAGGCTGTCACCGAGAACCTGAGCAGCACAGGGCTCATGTTCCGGACCATGGAGAATGTGAGCACTGGAGAGAGGATTGGCATAGGCTGGAACCTTGGCGACAAACATGTGGTCACACTCTCCGAGGTTGTCTGGATAAAGGATTCTGGTAATCAGAAGAATGTCGGCGTGCGTTTTGACTACCCTATCCCCGAGGTCGTCTCTGATGTGATAGAGAATATTTTGAAACCTTGACCGCCTCCGGAATCTGTCAATGATTTTGAGACATCTACCATTCTAATTTAGAGTACTTTT
>CAYYJQ010000021.1:0-31918 GCA_964472295.1 uncultured Thermodesulfobacteriota bacterium
AACTAAAAGCAAGGGGCCTTCGGGCCCCTTGCTTTTTTGACCCATGGGCGTTGCCCTGAAAAACCCCTTGCATTTCAGGGCCTTTTAAGGCCCTCCTTTTCCCCTATTTTTTTCTTGACAGGCACTATATATTGTGGTCTAATACTTTTCACATACAACATTAAGTAGTTTTGCATTATATTTCAAAGACTTACTCGTTTTTCACACCTTACAGCCAGATTAACCTCAGGTGCCTCTTCCCTGCTACGGAAAGGTCCCTCTTAATTGGCGTGCGCGGCAGCGTATTCACCCGTACTTTTACAGGACAAAAAGGAGAGCCACGATTATGGACCAAGAGGTTTTAGACCACCCTTCGGGCCAGACCATTGAAGAGACCACGGAGCGGGTACCGGATCTTCGCGCCAAGACAGTCGAGATAAGCGAGAACAGCAGAAAGGTCCTCGAAAGGAGATACCTCAGAAAGGCCGCTGACGGAAGGCCTGCCGAGACCGTTGAGGACATGTTCTGGCGCGTAAGCCGCAACATCGCCGAGGCCGAAAAACTCTATGACGAGAACGCCGACACCCGTAGCGTGGCCCGCGAGTTCTACGAGATGATGGCCTCTCTTGAGTTCCTGCCAAACTCTCCCACGCTCATGAACGCCGGGCGCGAGCTTCAGCAACTCTCGGCCTGTTTTGTCCTGCCCATAGAAGACTCCATGGAGAGCATCTTCGAGGCCGTGAAGAACACGGCCCTTATACACAAGTCAGGCGGCGGCACAGGGTTCTCTTTTTCCAAGCTCCGCCCCTCGGGCGATACCGTTGGCTCCACATCAGGCATTTCCTCTGGTCCCATCTCCTTCATGACCGTCTTTGACGGCGCCACCGAGGCGATAAAGCAGGGCGGCACGAGAAGGGGCGCAAACATGGGCATACTTCGCGTAGACCACCCGGATATTCTGCACTTTATCTCCTGCAAGGAAGAGAACGACAAGCTCAACAACTTCAATATCTCCGTAAGCCTCACTGAAAAATTCATGAAGGCCCTTGATGCGAATAGCGGCTATGAACTCATAAACCCGAGAAACGGCCTTGCCGTTGGCACGCTTAACGCCCGCGAGGTCTTCGACAAGATAGTCCGCATGGCCTGGAAGAACGGCGACCCTGGCATCATATTCCTCGACCGCATAAACGAGCACAACCCAACGCCTCAGCTTGGCCCCATGGAGTCCACAAACCCCTGCGGCGAGCAGCCCCTTCTTCCATTTGAATCATGCAACCTCGGCTCCATAAACCTATCGCGCATGGTAAAGAGGCGCGAGGGCAGGGACGGCACAGCCTTTGAGATAGACGAAGAGCGCCTGCGCGCAACTGTGAAGAAGGCCGTGCACTTCCTTGATAACGTAATTGACATGAACCGCTACCCCATAGAGGAGATAGCCGTCACCACGCGCTCGAACAGGAAGATCGGCCTCGGCGTAATGGGTTTCGCGGACCTTCTCATAATGCTTGGCATACCCTATGACTCCGAAGAGGCCATCAGGACGGCCGAGAGGGTAATGGGCCTCATACAGGAGACAGGCCACGAGGCCTCGGCGGAACTTGCCGCCGAGCGCGGCCTCTTCCCCAACTACAAGGGCTCGATATACGAGAAAAAAAACGAACCCATACGCAACGCCACTGTAACCACCATCGCCCCCACAGGGACCATCTCCATAATTTCCTCGTGCTCATCGGGCATAGAGCCGCTCTTTGCCCTGGCCTTTACCCGCACCGTGATGGACGGCACGGCGCTCCTTGAGGTAAACCCCCTCTTCAAGGAAATCGCCCGCGAAAGAGGCTTTGACAGTGAGGAGGTCATGAGGCAGGTGGCCGAGAAGGGCTCGCTTCATGATGTGGAGGGCATACCAGAGGATGTAAAGAGGGTTTTTGTAACGGCCCACGACATAACGCCCGAGTGGCACATCAAGATGCAGTCCGCCTTCCAGAAGTACACGGACAACGCTGTCAGCAAGACCGTGAACTTCCCCAACAGCGCCACTGTGGAGGACGTGGCCAGGGTATACACCCTTGCCTATGAACTTGGGTGCAAGGGCGTAACAGTGTACCGCGACGGCTCAAGGGACGTGCAGGTCCTTACAAGGGGCAAGGAGACCCCGGCGAGAGAGACAGAGGCCGGGGAGATAGAACCACAGCAGACCACGCCCACGGTAAGGCCCAGGGGAGAGATAGCCTTTGGCATTACCCGGAAGATAAAGACAGGCTGCGGAAACCTCTACGTCACCATCAACGAGGACGAGGAGGGGCGGCCCATAGAGATATTCACACAGATAGGCAAGGCAGGCGGTTGCGTTGCCTCGCAGTGCGAGGCAATGGGAAGGATGACCTCTCTGGCGCTCCGCACAGGCGTTGACCCCCAGGACATAATAAAACAGATGCGCGGCATAAGCTGCCACCTCCCTGTGGGCTATGGCGCTGGAAAGGTTACGTCCTGCTCCGACGCGATGGCAAAGGCCATGGAGTGGTACATACTCTTCAAGATGAACCGCAACAACTCGCCCCTTAACATGGACGGCGGTATGGCATCGGCAATAAACCCGGACTCCTCCATTCAGGCCGCCCCAACGGTCTTCAAGCGCGGGGCCTGCCCGGACTGCGGGGGCTCCGTGGAACACGCCGATGGCTGCGTTGTCTGCCGGGGTTGCGGCTATACCGAGTGCGGCTGATGGAGCGCGACCCAGGCACAGACTGAGGGACCACTTTTATGGCCGAAGCAAGCCCCAGGCACAACGCATTGGGCCTGAATATAAAGTGCAACGCCTGCGATAGCGCCTTCAGATGGTATCTTGCCCCATACCATGAGAACATCATCGTAACCTGCCCCTTCTGCGGCGCCTTTATCCTTGCGGTCATCGAGGACTTCTCCCCCGGGGCCATTGAGAACGCCTGGCCAGGCCCTGGCCGCGCAAGGAGCGAGAACAAGAGAAGGTTCAGGATTTAATCCAGCCGGGCATCCACCTATGTTACGGCAAGGGGGCCGCCGGGAAACTAGGCGTCATGGACGGCTCCAGGCTCCATGGTTCCATCTCCACCCCCCCCGCTCTTAAAGGGAACAAACCTCAAAGGCCTCCGGCCCCTTCACCACACCCGCCCGCCCCTGCCAGATGGGATAAATATTCCCGATACCCTCTATTTATGATATGATTTCCTTACGTCATAAAAAAATACCAAACCTCATGGACCAAGAACATGTTTGAACTTACCATAAAGACAGAGTTCTCCTCTGCACACAACCTCCGCGGTTATGACGGGGCCTGCGAGAGGCTTCATGGCCATAACTGGAAGGTAGAGGTCTCAGTCGAGGCAGAGGACACGGGCCCCATGGGCTTTGTCATTGATTTCAAGGAACTCAAGACCAATGTGGCCGCTATCATCGAGAGGCTCGACCACAGATACCTTAACGAGACGCCGCCCTTTACAGAGATAAACCCCTCGGCAGAGCACATCGCAAGGTATATACACAACGAGGCCTCCGCGCTCCTGAGAGACAAAAAAGGGCTTTGCGTATCCAGGGTGCGGGTATGGGAGTCTGATAGCGCGGCGGCTACGTACAGCGAGGACTGATAGGATAATGAGCAAGAACGCCATTCTAAAAGACGTTCAGGCAGAGCCTGATTCGAGAAATATCCACATAGACAAGGTGGGCGTAAAGGACATAAGTTACCCCATCGTGGTCCTTGACAAGAACAACAGGACACAGCACACCACCGCCTCGATCAACCTCTACGTGGACCTGCCCCACAACTTCAAGGGCACGCACATGAGCAGGTTCATCGAAATTCTCAATGAATACAGGAGGGAAGTCTCCATACGGAACTTTCCCGAGATACTGAAGCGCATGCGCCAGAGGTTCAACGCCTCGACAGCGCATCTCGAGGTGGAATTCCCATACTTCATAGAAAAGACGGCCCCTGTATCAGGCGCAAAGGGGCTCATGGAGTACAGGTGCCGCTACAGCGGGACCCTCGGCGAAAACAACAAAAGAGACCTCATGCTCCAGGTCATAGTGCCCGTCTCAACGCTCTGCCCGTGCTCAAAGGAGATAAGCGAGCGTGGCGCCCACAACCAGCGCGGCCTTATCAAGGTCTCTTTCAGGTTCAGGGACTTTGTCTGGATAGAAGACATCATAGAAAAGGTGGAGAACTCGGCCTCAAGCCCCGTGTACTCGCTCTTAAAGAGGGTGGACGAGAAATACCTTACAGAGCAGGCCTATGACAAACCCATGTTCGTCGAGGACATTGTAAGGGAGACAGCCCTTAACCTCATGGGCGTAAAGGAGATAACGTGGTTCACCATAGAGGCGGAAAACCTTGAATCAATACACAACCACAGCGCCTACGCCTTCCTTGAAAAGACGCTCTGAGGGGAAAAGGGGAAAAAAGGGGGAAAGAAAGAAGAGGATGGGGCGGCCCCTGGCCGCTAAAAACGAAAGCAATAAAAGAGAAAAGAAGCGGCCTCTGGCCGCCTATTGAAAGACCCCGCTTTCTTTTAAGGAACCTCGGCCCCTGCCCCCTGCCCCCCACGCCCCCCCTGCGCGCAGTCTCAGCTCTTTGCTATTATATCCCTTACCTTCACCTTGAGTTCATCCACCCAGAAGGGATTGCCCTTCTGGATAAAATCCCGCACATGAAGGTCAAACCACTTGGGGTCAAGGGATATGTCATCAACGAGTTCCTTTCCAGTGACAACAATGGCCGGTATCTTCCCCATCTTGGCGGCCTCCTCGAGTACCTGCTCGCCGTCCATGGCAGATAGAGGGTCATCGGGGTTTCTGAGATAGAGATCCACAACCAATAAATCCACCTTCGTGCTCCTCAGGGTCTCAAGCGCGGCCTCGCCGTTATTTACAAGTATAAGCCTGCCCCCGTTCTCACCGAGGCTGTTCTCCACCATCTTGCGAGATAGCGCGTCGTCCTCCACAACAAGTACTGTGGCAGGGCCTTCTCCGGACTCGGTAGATACCGCCTCTACGGCGGGGGCCATCTCCCCGGCAGGACGCCCCTCTCCTTCTTCTTCCTCTACAAGGGGCACGGGCTCCTCTCCCCTCTCTATGGCAAAGCCCTGCTCCGGCGTAGAGGCACCGGCGGCCTGGGCCTCCACGTGAAAACCATTCCCTGTCTTCCTTACAAAATAGGCGGCCCCGCACCTTATACAGCTTATACGCGCGCCCCTCTCCCACTCGGAACCCTTCTTAAGGGGTATCCAGAGCCTGAAACGGGCCTTGCAGTCAGCGCACTCTATCTCAAGGGGCTCTTTTTTCTCTCTCATGAAAGTATCCTGCTTCCGGGGGGGTGAACCGTGCCGCGCAATGGCGCCTGAAAAGAAGAAGTATGGCCGTCTCGCGGCCTGTTTTTTAATTTAACTTAAGTCAAGGCCAGTTGTCAAATAAAGGGTAATTAAAAGATGCCGACGCCTTTACTTCGCCCTGAAACCGCCCACATTACCGATACCCTTTAGGCTGAAGGATATGTAGACAATGTTCTCCTCCAGCGTATCGGAGAAGGTTATCTCCATGCCCCAGCACTGGTGGTGATAGGCGCCGACAAAGGTCGACTCAAGGGCCTTCATCTCGTCAATGGAATACCTCTCAAGGTAGGATACGTCAAAGGCCCTGTTGATATGGAGGTTAACGTTGCCCTCTATGAAGTTCGTCGAGCCGCGTACAAACCTGTGGGAGAGAGAGAAACTATCGCCCCTCTGGTCCTTTATGTCGAAGTTTATATCATAATTGGAGGCCCTGTTGTCATAGACATTGTAAAGGACCTTTCCCGTAATCTGGGAGTTCAGCGTTGGCTTAAGTATGGCCTCGGCTGAAAAATCCGAGAAAGGCCTCTTTTTGTCCGTGGCCGATGTGCGGGCCCTGGTGGCCTCGTGTATATCATAGCTCTGCTTTAGCTCAAGGTACACGTAGTCATGGTAAGTCGTCGTGCCCTCGGATACTTGCCTGCCAGTAAGTATGGAGTTAAGCGAATAGGTAACCGTGTTGCTCGCGGCGATAAAATCAACGGAGTCAAAACTTGGGAGCGTGTCCTGGTTGGCCTCGGGTATGTAGACATAACTGAGTTTGGGCCGTATGGTGTGCTTGAAGGCGTCCACTTTCCCGCCCTCCCTGTGAAAGGTCCTCACAAAGGTTGTGGTAATATCCGAGGCCGCTGTGTAGAGATACCTGTCCACGTATCTTCCGCCCGCGTTTTCCTTTAGAAGATAAATGGTCCCTCTCGGGGTAAAAGAGGCGTTGAAGTCAAAGTACCCGCCAGGGCTGAGGGGCAGGGATATTTTTGGCTGAAGGTCAAGGCGCTGGCCAGTGGTGCCCTCGGACCTCGAAAAGTTTATGAAGGACGAGGTGAGCGAGTGGTAGAAGGGCGTCCATGGTATCTTCTTGTCAGAGGCCGTAAGGCTTATCTCGGGAAGTTTTCGAAGGGTCGTGGAGTCGTCGTCAATGAGCAGGTTGTCAAAGAGCCGGAGTTGGGCCACAAGGCTGTAGACAGACCAGTTCTTGCTTATGGAGACATTGCTCTCAAGGCTCTCGACGCTCCTCTGCGAGGATGTTCCAAAATCAACAAGGTACTCGTCATCGCTTACCACGTTGATATGGGCCCTGATATTGAAGCCAGTGGAGAGTATCTCCGTGTGGTCGAACTTCAACTGCCACCTGTTGCTCGAGGCGCTCGCAGGGCGCGAGAGGTTGCCGCTATTCTTCCTGAACTCCCTTACGCGGTCAATGTCCTTTTCCACGAAGTTGTAGTAATATAATGTGCCGTAACTTGATGGGGAGCGCACGTACCTGTACTCAAGGCCCCCGCCGAAGCCGCGCGCCGTCTCTATGTCGAGATAAAAGGTGGCATCCCGGCTCCTTGATATGGCCCAGAAAAAGGCGTTGTCAAGGACGGCCCCGCGGAGCTCCGAGTACCCTGGAGAAGGCATGAGAAACCCTGTCTGCCGCTCCTGCTGGATACCGACCTTCAGGTAAGGCGTATAAAGGACGGGATAGTCCTTTATCCTGAAAAAGGCGTGCTTTGCTGTAAGGTATCCGCCGAGTGTAAGGTCCGCCTCCTTTGCGTAAAAACTCCAGGCCCTGCCCTTGCCGGGCTCACCGCCTTCATCTTCAGAGCAATCGCAGGTGGAGTAGGAGACGTTCTTTCCAGAGTAACTGTTCCTCCCCGTCTTCTTGAGGGGGTCTCCCTCTATATGTACGTTGTCCTTTCTGTAATATATCCTGCCGCTGGCTATTACGGCGGTATTTTTCTTGAGGTCAATCCAGAGGTCCATACCCCTGAGCGTATTGCCGTCGAGGTCGTATATGAACGTGGCGCCGGCGGTGCGGGCCTTACCGGCGGCAACGTTCATGATAATGCCCTCGGTCTTCATGGTCACGCCCTCCTGCGTAACTATGACGTGGCCGTTGGCGTAATATGTATCCGCCTTTCTGTCATAACTGAGGTAATCAGCCGTTATCTCCACAGGGGCGTCTTTTTTCAAGAGGCCGGCGGCCTTTCCGGCGGCGCGGGCGGAAAGGTCCGGGAAACCAGGGAAGAAGAAGAAAAAGATAAGAATTATATATAAGAGGCGCGAGAGCCTCTTCGATGTCTTGGATTGAGTCATCATCCCCTGTGTTCTCGTCTCCCCTCCAGGAGGAATTAAAAGGATCTGCCCACAACTCCGGCGTTGAAGGGTTTTATCCCCTTCCCGGCCCTGCGCCTGAAGAGGTCCCGCGCCTCTCCCACGACAAATATGGAGCCCGCAACAACAACGGCCTCGCCAGGCGCAAGCCCCTGAAAGGCGGCCCCAAGGGCCCCCGCCATCGTGGGCTCCTCGATACAGTCTCCTCTCCTCTCGCCTACGGCCTCAATGAGCGCTGCCGTGGGGGCCGCCCTCTCGGGACAGGCCTCAGTGAATATGACGCGTCTTGCCAGCGGAAGGAGGCTGGCGAGGATACCCTTTATGTCCTTATCCCTTGAGATGCCAAGAACAAGGGTAATGGGAGAGCCCGGAGGCAGGAACCCGCCAAGCGCCTCGGCAAGGGCGCGCGCGCCTTCCGGGTTGTGGGCGCAGTCAAGGATTACCCCTGGGTCGTCACCTATTACCTCGAACCTTCCGGGCCACCTTACGCCCCGGAGCCCCTCTCTAATCGCAGCCCCGCCAATAGCCGGATAACTCCCCACAAGGACCTCAAGACCCGCGAGGGCAAGGGCCGCGTTCCTCTTCTGGTGCGCCCCAATGAGCCCTGTCTCAAGGTCCTTAATGGCACCGCGCGTCCCCCTGTAATCGAAACCCTTCCCATCTGGGGCTTCCTCAATAGAGAACTCCCGGCCAAGCCTGAGAATAGGGCTATTCAACTCAGCGGCCCGCTCCTCGATGACGCGGGCTGGCCGGGGCTCAAGCACACCGGAAACAACGGGAACGCCCTTTTTTATTATACCCGCCTTTTCCGAGGCAATATCATTGGGATTATCACCAAGAAAGGCCCTGTGGTCCATGGCCACGCCCGTGATAATGGATACAATGGGGTCCACAACGTTTGTGGCGTCGAGCCTCCCGCCCATGCCTGTCTCAAGGATCGCTATCTCGACATCCCGTTCCCTGAAGTGGAGAAAGGCCATGGCTGTCGCGGCCTCGAAGAAGGTGGGCTCAGGGCCTCCATGGGCGCTTAATCTTTTGGAGGCCTTAAGGACAACACCTGCTGTCCTTGCAAGGTCGTCGTCGGGTATGGCCCGTCCCGAGACCCTGATACGCTCGTTAAAGACCTGAAGGTGGGGCGAGGTATAGAGCCCTGTTCTGTAGCCCGAGGCCCTAATTACGGATTCCATCATGGCCGCTGTCGAGCCCTTGCCGTTTGTTCCGGCGATATGCACGGCACAAAGACCCTTCTCCGGGTTTCCAAGTATCCTAAGAAGCCCTCTTATGGCCTCGAGTCCCGGCCTGATGCCAAGCCTCTTGAGGGCGTAAAGTCTTTTCAGTGTCTCCTGGCATTTAAGGCTCATAGTCCGTCTTCACAAGGGTTCTTGGGCGCATGGCGTTTAGTATAAAGCATAAGTCAGGAAAGGAGCGCTCGCGCGCCATATGGTCACGGGCTTTGGGAAGGGGTTTTTCAAGGTGCGCGGGCCGGCGCTTCAGCCGAGGTACTCAAGGAGCCTTGCCAGCGAGTCCCTCATCTTCTTCCTCTCGACTATCATGTCTATCATGCCGTGTTCGAGAATGTACTCGGAGCGCTGGAACCCGTCGGGCAGGGTCTGTTTAATGGTCTGGGCAATGACCCTTGGACCGGCAAAACCTATAAGCGCGCCGGGTTCGGCCACTATGATGTCGCCAAGCATGGCGAAACTCGCCGTAACGCCGCCCATGGTGGGGTCAGTGAGTACGGAGATAAAGGGCAGGCCGGCGTCTTTCAGCCTTCCCACGGCCGCGGATGTCTTGGCCATCTGCATGAGAGATAGTATGCCCTCCTGCATCCTGGCCCCGCCCGAGGCGCTGAAGGTCACTACCGCGCACTTCTTCTCAACGGCCCTCTCAAAGACCCTCGCTATCTTCTCTCCCACCACAGCGCCCATGGAGCCGCCCATGAAAGAGAAGTCAAAGACAGCCGTGGCCACCCTTATCCCGCTCAGGAGGGCCATGCCCGAGACAAGGGCGTCCTGATGCCCGGTCTTCTTCTGGTAGGACTTTATCTTGTCCCTGTACTTCTTCATGTCCTTGAAGCCAAGGGGGTCGGTGGGGCCGAGAAGGGGGTCGAATTCCTCGAAGGAGCCCTTGTCAAAGACCATGTTCACGCGGGCCATGGCCGAGAGCCTGAAGTGGTATGAGCACTTGGGGCAGACCTCGAGGTTCTTCTCCACCTCGTCCTTGTAGATAATCTCGGCGCAGTGGTCGCACTTTACCCAGAGGCCCTGCGGGACCTTTACGTTCTTGCCCTCGGCGGAGAAAAAACTGTTCTTGAACCAACCCATAATATGCCTTGAAGTGAGACTCTAACGCCTTTATCAGCCCCGGAGGGCGTCCTTTAGGGAGGCCACGAACCTTCCGGCCTCTGCCACAGCCTTTTTCCCGGCCCTGTTCCTGGCGATAATATCTATTATGGCGCTGCCCACTATCACGCCGTCGGCATGGGCGCCTATTTCCCGCGCCTGGGCCGGGTTTGATACGCCAAAGCCCACGCCAACGGGGAGTTTTGTAAACTTCCTGAGCTCTCTTATATGACCTGCCACATTGGCCCTCATCTTGGCCCTTGCGCCAGTTACTCCCGTAAGGCTTACAAAATAAATGAAGCCAGAGCCCTTGGAGGCGACAAGCCGCATGCGTCTCTCATCGCTTACAGGGGTAAGGAGGAATACGAGGGCAAGGTCCTCGTCCTTTAGAACTGCCCCAAGGTCCGAGGCCTCCTCTGGGGGGAGGTCCACGACGAGGGCCCCGTCCACGCCCGCCCGACGCGCCTCTCTTGCGAACTTTCCGAGGCCATAGGCGTATATGGGGTTATAATAACCAAAGAGGATTATGGGTATGGAACTCCTCTTCCTGACCTTCCTGACAAGGGCCAGCACGTCTCTAATATGCACGCCATTTTTGAGCGCCCTCTCTGACGAGGCCTGTATGGTAGGGCCGTCGGCCATGGGGTCGGAGAAGGGGATGCCGAGTTCGATTATATCGGCACCTGCCTTTTCCATGGCGAGGATAAGATCTTCTGTCGCGGCGATGGTGGGGTCTCCGGCGGTTATGAAGGTAATAAGGGCCTTTTCGTTCCTCTCCTTGAGGCCCGAAAAGACGCGCTCTATCCTTACGGCACCCCTATCGTTGGCCCTGGTATTCGGCCCCTTGGCAGGCCCCTTTCCGCCTATCTGCGCCGCGGCCCCCTTTATCCGGCCTGAACATTCTTTTTTCATGGTCTCTCTTTTTTTCATCTCTTGTTATCGAGGTCGTCCCTGAAGTACTCCGAGACAGTCCCGAGGTCCTTGTCACCCCTGCCCGAGAGGTTGACTATTATGGTGGATTTTTTGTCCATTTTTTTCGCCGCCTTAAGGGCATAGGCAAGGGCGTGCGAAGACTCGAGGGCAGGTATGATGCCCTCTTCAAGGGAAAGTTCCCGGAAGGCCGAGAGCGCCTCTTTATCCCTGATAGTGGTGTATGTCACGCGGCCCGTATCATGAAGATATGAGTGCTCCGGGCCCACGCCGGGGTAATCAAGGCCCGCGGATACGGAGTGCGTGTGGCGTATCTGGCCGAATTTATCCTGCAATAGATAGGTCTTGCTGCCGTGAAGCACACCGGGTGTGCCCGCTGTGATGGAGGCCGCGTGTTTGCCCGTGCGGATGCCAGAGCCCGCGGCCTCGACGCCTGTCATGGCCACGTTCCTGTCGTTGAGGAATGGATAGAAGAGCCCCATGGCATTGCTTCCGCCGCCCACGCAGGCGATGAGCAGATCAGGGAGGCCGCCTGTATGGGAGATTATCTGGCGTCTTGCCTCTTTTCCTATTATGGATTGAAAGTCACGCACCATCATTGGGTATGGGTGGGGGCCAGCAACGCTCCCGATGATATAGAAGGTATCCCGTACATTGGTGACCCAGTCGCGGATGGCCTCGTTCATGGCGTCCTTCAAGGTGCAGGAGCCGGAACTAACGCTCCTGACCCTGGCGCCAAGGAGTTTCATTCGGAAGACATTGGGGGCCTGACGTTCGATGTCCTCGGAGCCCATGTAGACCTCGCACTTGAATCCGAACATGGCCGCCACCGTGGCCGTTGCCACGCCGTGCTGTCCGGCGCCTGTCTCGGCTATGATTCGCGTCTTTCCCATCCTCCTGGCGAGGAGCACCTGGCCTATGGTGTTGTTTATCTTGTGTGCCCCTGTGTGGCAGAGGTCCTCGCGTTTAAGGTAAATGCGCGCGCCGTGGACTTTATCTGAGAGCCTCTCGGCAAGATAAAGGGGCGTTGGCCTCCCAACGTACTCGCGGAGATAATAGGCGAGTTCTTTCTTGAAGGAAGGGTCTTTCTTCCAGTGGCTGTAGGCGGCCTCAAGCTCGATTACGGCCGGCATGAGGGTCTCGGAGATGTATCTTCCGCCATAGGGGCCGAAGTGTCCTAATCTGTCTGGCATTTTTTTCATATTCAACGCACCTTTTCTACGGGGCATGGTTTTTTATGTATGGCCGGGGGTATTTTCTCGGGCCTCAGGACGCTCCGCGCGCCCTATCACGGGGAGTGGAGGCCCTTGGCCTCTCTTATAAATCTCAGCACCTTATCCCTGTCCTTCCTTCCGGGTCCGGACTCTACCCCTGAACTTACGTCAACGGCATAGGGCCTTACCTTTTTTACGGCCATGGCGACATTATGGGGCTTAAGACCCCCGGATATGATAAGGGGCGTGGGCTTCAAGGCCCCTTTAATCTCACGTTTACTCGCCTTCAGGGCGAGGTTCCAGTCAAAGGTCTCGCCTGTGCCGCCCATTAGCCCCTTTTTATACGTATCGAGGAGAAAGGCCGAGACCTTGCCCTCATAGGAACCCAGGGCTTCAAGGTCTTCTTCTCCCCGGACCCTGAAGGCCTTTATAACACTTATTCCCATTGAAGCGCAATAAGTTGGTGTCTCGGCGCCGTGCAACTGCACGGCGCCGAGCCCGGCCTCAGAGGCGATTTCCCTTACGCGGCCAAGGTCTTCATTGACGAAGACACCCACTGTGGTGATAAAGGGCGGTAACTTCATCACAATATCGCGCACCTCAGGTGGGCCTATGTAACGCGGGCTCTTCTCGTGGAAGACAAAGCCAATGGCGTCGGCCCCGGCCCCGGCGGCCATGATGGCGTCTTCAACGGTTGTGATGCCGCATATCTTCACCCTTACGGGGCAGTCTTCCTGCATGAGTATATTTGTTGGGTTTCGCTACGCTCTACCCAACCTACAAGTCCTTTGGTGGGCAGTGCCCACCCTACCAGGCTTTTTCTTTTTGGCGCCCAGTGCCCACCAGGCTGAGCATTTTAAAAACCACTCGACTTATGCACCCTATTGGTTTTCTTTGTCTTACTTTCTTTTTTCCAAAAGAAAGTAAGGAAATCTTCTTTCTTTTGCGGGCGAAGCCCGTCCTTCACCCCTTCTTTTCTTTCTGGTGGGCAGTGCCCACCCTGCCCCCCTCTTTTCTCTTTTTTCCCTTCTTTCCTTCTACGCCCCGGCTTCCATGAGTTCGCGGAGTTTCGCTCCCGCGTCTTTTTCGCGGGTAAGGGCCTCTCCCACGAGAAAGGCGTGTACGCCGGTCTTCATGAGTCTCTTTATATCACCGGGCGTATTAATGCCCGATTCTGAGACAACCACCGTGCCCTCTGGCACAAGGGGCGCGAGTTTTTCAGTGTTTGATATATACGTCCTGAAGGTTCTGAGGTCTCTATTATTTATTCCCATGAGCCCTGCCCCGGCCCTGAGGGCCATGTGGAGTTCCGCCCTGTCATGCACCTCCACAAGGGGGGTCATGGAGAGGTCCTCGGTAAGGCTTATAAGGGTCTTCAGGCGCTTTTCGCCGAGTATGTTAGTGATCAGGAGCACGGCGTCTGCCCCTGCGGCCCTTGATTCAAATACCTGGTACTCATCAAGGATAAAGTCTTTTCTAAGTACAGGCAGATTCACCTCTGCTTTTATCAGGGCAAGGTACTCGAGTTTACCAAGGAAAAAGGCCTCTTCCGTAAGCACGGAGATGGCGGCGGCGCGGTTTTGCTCATATTCCCTGGCAAGGGCCACTGCGTCAAAGTCCTCGCGAATGACGCCCTTTGATGGCGAGGCCTTCTTGACCTCGGCGATTATCCTGAGGCCCTCGGCGGAGACTGCCCCAAGAAAATCTCTTGGAGGGGGCGCGCCCCTTGCCTCGGCGGCCTTTTTCTCAAGTAGTTCGGCGTATCTTCCGCCCTCTCTCAGGGCCCGAAGTTCCTCTTTCTTTATTCTTAATATCTCTTGCAGGGCCAATATATTACCGCCGCTCCTATTCAGTCCCTGTTCGAGACCTCTACGAGTTTTCTGAGTTTGTCGAGGGCCGCGCCTGAATCAATGGCCTTTTCCGCAAGGGCGCAGGCGTCCCTTATTGTGGCGGCCCTTCCCCCGGCTGTAATGGCCGCCGCGCTGTTAAGCACGACTACGTCTCTTTTGGGTCCCTTCTCGCCCTTGAAAATATCGAGGATTATGGCGGCGTTTTCATCGGCGTCGCCTCCGGCAAGGTCTTCCACGGCGCATCTTGCAAGGCCCACGTCCTCTGGCGAGATATAATATGTTCTTATCACGCCGTTATCGAGTTCAGAGACCCTGCTCCTATCGGTAAGGGTAAGTTCGTCAAGCCCATCCTCTCCGCGCACAACAAAGGCGCGCTCCGCGCCGAGGTTACGGAGCACCTTTGCCATGAGTTCCGTAAGGTGGGCGCCGTACACGCCAAGGACCTGGTGCCTTGCCCCGGCGGGGTTTGTAAGGGGACCGAGGATATTGAATATAGTCCTTATGCCAATGGCCGCCCTGACAGGGGCGGCAAACTTCATTGCCCCGTGGAGTGTGGGCGCGAAGAGAAAGCCAATGCCTGCCTCGCCAAGGCATTCCTCCATGCGAAGGGGCCCTGCGTCTATATTCACTCCAAGGGTCTTGAGCACATCGGCGGAGCCGCACTTTGATGTAACGGCCCTTCCGCCGTGCTTTGCCACAATAAGGCCGCAGGCCGCTGTAACAAAGGCCGAGGCCGTTGATATATTGAAGGTTCCGGTGGAATCGCCGCCCGTGCCGCAGGTATCCACCACAGGGCCGTCAGGGGCGCGCACCTTTGTCGCGTGCCTGCGCATTACGCGCGCCGCGCCCGTAATCTCCTCGACGGTCTCGCCCCGCACGGCAAGGGCGGTAATGAGCGAGGCCATGGCCGCGGGCCCGGTACGGCCCTCCATTATGGCCTCCATAATAGAGACCATCTCGGACTCGCTTAGATGCCCGCCTCCAACGACCTCTTTTATGGCGTCCTTGATGTCCATGACTTTCCTTCCAACGGGAGGGCCCTCTCAGGCATGGCTCGACAGAAAATTCTTCATTATGTCCTTTCCCGCGTCTGTAAGAATTGACTCGGGATGAAACTGCACGCCCTCGACCCTGTATTTTGTGTGGCGTATGCCCATGACCTCGTCCTGGTCTGTCCAAGCGCTCACCTCCAGGACCTCTGGAAGGTCTTGTTTTTCGAGTATGAGCGAGTGATACCGGTTGGCCCGGAAAGGGTTCTCTATGCCGTCAAAGATGGTCCTGCCGTCGTGGTATACCATTGATGTCTTGCCGTGCATGAGGCGCCTTGCGCGCACCACCTCGGCGCCAAAGGCCCTGCCGATGCACTGGTGACCGAGGCAGACGCCGAGAATGGGAACGAGCGGGGCAAAATGGCGAATCACATCAACTGAGATGCCGGCCTTCTCAGGGTCGCAGGGGCCTGGAGAGATGACTATCCTCTCCGGGGAGAGGGCCTCTATTTCTTTAATGGTGACGGCGTCGTTCCTGTATACGCGTACCTCCTCGCCGAGTTCCATGAAGTACTGGACAAGGTTGTAGGTAAAGGAATCGTAATTATCAATCATCAAAAGCATGGAAAAACCCTTATCTCAGGATAAAAGACCTCTTACTTTCTTTTAAAAAAGAAAGTAAGACAAGAAAACTAACGGGGAAGAGGCCGCAACCTCTTTACCGGCATTATAGGCCCCGCGCGGTTCCCTAAAAAAACAGTACTAAAAATCACTGGCCAGTTCAATGGCCTTTACAAGGGCGCGGGCCTTGTTCTCCGTCTCCTCGAACTCCTTTTCCGCGTCCGAGTCAGCCACTATCCCTGCCCCGGCCTGTATGTACACCACGCCGTCCTTTATGACCATGGTCCTTATGGCTATGCACATATCAATGTTGCCGGAATATCCGATATAACCCACGGACCCGCCGTATACGCCGCGCCTGCAGGGTTCGAGTTCCTCTATTATCTCCATAGCCCGTATCTTGGGAGCTCCAGTAAGCGTTCCCGCGGGAAAGCAGGCGGAAAAGGCATCGAGTTCCTTAAGGCCCTCTTTCATCTCTCCGTGCACGTCTGTCACGATGTGCATGACATGAGAGTAGCGCTCCACGCACATGAGGTCAGAGACCTTCACAGTGCCGGGGGCCGCCACCCTGCCCACGTCATTACGCCCAAGGTCCACGAGCATTATATGCTCGGCCAGTTCCTTTGGGTCAGAGAGGAGTTCTCTCTCAAGGGCCAAGTCCTCGGCCTCGTCCCTGCCCCTCTTTCTTGTGCCTGCTATGGGCTTTACGTTCACGTCCCTATCCTCGACGCGCACGAGTATCTCAGGCGAGGAGCCCACGAGGTGAATGTCGTCAAGACGCAAAAAAAACATATAGGGCGAAGGATTCACCACCCGGAGGGCCCGGTAAATGTCAAAGGGCCGGGCGGGAAGGGGCGCGCTGAACCTCTGGGAGAGAACGGTCTGAATTACATCGCCGCTCCGAATGTACTCCTTTATGGCGCCCACGGCCCGTAGATAATCGCCCCTCTCGAAGTTGGAGGTTATGGGGGGGCGTGCCGTCCGGTGAACGCCCTCCCCGGCTGGCGCCATGCCCGCGTCAACGGAACTGGTCCTAAGGGCCTCGACAAGGGCCTCTATCTTCTCTATTGACTGGCTGTAAAGGGCCCTGGTATCGTCTCCTTCTCCTATAAAGGCGTTGGAGACGACCTTTATCTTGTGCTCCACGTTGTCAAATACAAGGAGAGTATCCGTGAAGATGAGGTATATGTCATCAAGGCCAAGGTCATCAGGGGCCGTGGAAGGAAGCCTCTCCATGTGCCTTACGGCGTCGTAGCCGATAAACCCTATTGCCCCTCCAAAAAACCTTGGGGCGCCCTCTACTGACGCGGCCCTGAACGAAGAAGCGAGTTCCTTGAGGACCTTGAGCGGGCCTGTCCCGCGCCTTGTCTCGCTACCCGGTCCGATAACCTCTACGTCATCGCCCTTTGATCTCAGGACCATCCTTGGGCGCACGCCGAGAAAGCTGTATCTGCCCCACTTCTCGCCGCCCTCGACGCTCTCAAGAAGGAAGGCGTCGCCTCCTGTGTCTATCTTTATGAAGGCCGAGACAGGGGTCTCGGTGTCAGCGAGTATCTCCCTGTACACAGGGACCACGTTGTGGCCCTCGGCAAGGCCCTGGAAGTCCTCTAATGATGGATAATACCTGCCCTTTTCCATAAGAGGTTCAGGGTAACACAGGGCGGGGATTTTAGTCAATAGAACTGGGGGTTAAGTGGAGTACTTTCTTTTTTTTCACGGTGTATGGCGTGCCATGGTCTTTGTTGGGTTTCGCAGACGCTCTACCCAACTGGTGAATTACGCCTGTTATGCATTATGTTCCGAAAATTCAGATGGACATTGCCGCCCAATCAAAAAACTTTCTTTTTTCGAAGAGAAAGTAAGGAAGTATTTTTCTTCTTGCCTTCTTTTTTCGGACGCGGACGGCCATACCCCCTCTTATTCTTTTCCTTACCCGCCCGTGGAGGGGCCGCTCTCTTTTATATTTGACTTTTTTTTCACGGTTTTATATCCTAAATAATCCAGCTGACAGTGCATATGTCTTTAGTTTCTGGCTCTTAAACAAGGTGACCAGTCAAGGTGATATGTCTCCTGGGCCTGGTCTTAACGGCTTAGTCATCATAATAAGGAGGGTAAAGTGGGCAAGAACGTTACGCAAAAACTCCTGGACAGCCATATCATGTCCGGCCAGCCCGAGAAGGGCAGTGAGATAGCCATCAGGATCGACCAGACCATTACGCAGGACGCCACCGGCACCATGGCTTGCCTTCAGTTCGAGGCCATGGGAGTGGACAGGGTAAAGACAAAGAGGTCCGTTAGTTACGTGGACCACAACACCCTTCAGTACGGGGGGTACGAGAACGCCGATGACCACAAGTATCTCCAGAGCGTGGCCGCGAAACACGGCATATACTTTTCAAGGCCCGGTAACGGCATCTGCCACCAGGTGCAACTTGAGAGGTTCGGCGTTCCCGGCGAGACCCTTCTTGGCTCTGACAGCCATACGCCCACCTGCGGCGGCATAGGAATGCTGGCCATAGGCGCGGGCGGCCTTGACGTTGCCGTTGCCATGGGCGGCGGGGCCTTTGGGCTCACCTACCCCGAGGTGGTGCTCGTAAAACTCACGGGCTCGCTCAGGCCCTGGGTCTCGGCTAAGGACATTATCCTCGAACTCCTGAGGCGTCTCACCGTCAAGGGCGGCGTTGGAAAGGTCTTCGAGTACGGCGGCGAGGGCGTGGCGGGCCTTACTGTCCCTGAGCGCGCCACCATTACCAACATGGGGGCCGAACTCGGGGCCACAACGTCTGTCTTTCCCAGCGACGAGGTAACGCGGGAGTTCCTGAAGGCTCAGGACAGGGAATCTGACTGGGTGGAACTTACGGCCGACGGTGATGCCACTTATGATGATGTGGTGGAGATAGACCTTGAGACCCTGGAGCCCATGATAGCGCTCCCCCATATGCCCGATAACGTAAAGAAGGTCTCGGAGATAGAGGGCCTCAAGGTGGACCAGGTCTGCATAGGCTCCTGCACGAACTCATCCTACAGGGACCTCATGCTCGTTGCCGAGACCTTTGAGCAGGGCGGGCACAAGGTCTGCCCGGAGCTGAACCTCACCATTTCGCCTGGATCGCGCCAGGTCCTTGAGATGATCTCCCTCAACAGGGGCCTTGCCGAGCTCATAAAGGCCGGGGCAAGGATTCTGGAGTCGGCCTGCGGACCCTGCATAGGCAACGGCCAGTCCCCGCCCTCAGGAGGGGTCTCGCTCCGCACCTTTAACAGGAACTTCGAGGGCCGGAGCGGCACGCCCAACGCAAAGGTATACCTCTGCAGTCCAGAGACCGCGGCGGCGGCGGCCATTCACGGCGTGGTGACTGATCCGAGAAAGCTCGGCACCCCGCCAGAGGTGAAACTCCCGGAAAAATTCCTTGTAGACGACTCCATGATAATACCGCCGCCTGCGGACCCGTCGAACATAGAGGTGCTCAAGGGCCCCAATATAAAAGACCTTCCCATACAGCCTCCCCTTGGGGATTCGCTCACGGGCAAGGTCCTCATAAAACTAGGCGACGACATCACCACCGACCACATCACCCCTGCCGGCACGTGGCTCAAGTACAGGAGCAATGTGCCAAAGTACGCGGAAAGCGTCTTTTCCGCCATAGAGCCTGATTTTTACAAGAAGGCCCTTGACGCGGGCGGCGGGTTTGTCATTGGCGGGGAGAACTACGGACAGGGTTCGTCCCGTGAGCACGCGGCGCTCTGCCCCATGTACCTTGGGATAAAGGCCGTCATAGCCAAGAGTTTCGCGAGGATACACAAGGCTAACCTCATAAACTTCGGCATACTTCCCCTTGTCTTCGAGAATGGGGCGGACTATGACTCCATTGACGACGGTGACGAGTTGGAGATAAAGGACCTTACCACCGGGCTCACACCTGGAAGCGGCCTTGTGCTCAGGAACGTGACAAAGGGCTCTGAGATAGCCCTTCGCCACGACTACTCGCCCCTGCAGATAGCCATGATAAAGGCGGGCGGGCGGCTGAACTACACCGTATCAGGCGGGGCCTCTTAAAGAGGCGCGGCTGAACTTTCCACTTATCAGGTGCTTGATAAGGCCTCTTACGTCCACGTAAGGGGCCTTCTTTTTTGCGTAGGAGATCTCGCCGAGGACCTCTTCGCCTGTATTAATCTCAACCTCCTCGACATTCGACTCAAGGCTCATGTCTTCGGAGTCCGGGCGCGAGGGCTGATTTAATACGATTCCCATAATGGAAAGCCCCATCTGACGCGCCACGCTTACGGTAAGCATACACTGGTTTATAACACCGAGGCGTGAGTGGGCTACTATGAGGAGCGGAATCTTAAGATAGGACGCAAGGTCAGCCATTGTGCGCACGCCTGTTTCATCCTCGCCGAGGGGGGCGAGGAGACCGCCCGCGCCCTCGACAATGATTACATCGCTTTTCTTGCGTATTTCCTCGTAAGCGGCCCTGATAAGGTCAAAATCTATTTCTCTGCCTTCCTGGCGCGCGGCAAGGCCCGGGGAGAGAGGTGGGGCAAAAGAATAGGGATTGATCAACTCAAGGGGAACGTCAAAGGAGGCCGCTTTTCTGAGACAGATGGCGTCCCTGCAGACAAGGGCCTTTCCGCGCGGTTCGCAGCCCGTCTCAACGGGTTTCATCACACCCACCCTTATGCCAACCTTCTTGAATCCCATCGCCAGGGACGCGGCTATTGTTGTCTTTCCTACCCCTGTGTCCGTACCTGTTATAAAACACGCCTTTTTCATGGTACCACCCTCTCTATGCACGTGGCGATGACCTCTGTCATCATCTCTATTTCGCCCTCGCTTATACTCAAGGGCGGCATTAGCACAATGGTGTCTCCAAGGGGCCTTATAATAAGGCCATGCTTTCGCGCCTCCATGCAGACCCTGTGCCCGGCGCGAAGCGCCACTGGAAATCGCTTCTTTGTATTTCTGTCCTTAACGAGTTCAATACCGGCCATAAGCCCCCTCTGTCTTATATCGCCAACATGGTCCATGTCCTTGAAACGCCTGAGGCGCTGCCTTAGGGTCCTGGCCTTCTTCTGAACGCCCTCCATGACTTTTTCCTTCTCGAAAATATCGAGGCTCGCAAGGGCCGCGGCACATGCAAGGGGGTTGCCCGTATAGGTATGCCCGTGCAAAAAGGCCCGGTTTTCCCCGGCCCCGCCGAGAAAGGCCCTGTATATCTTCTCTGTAAAGAGCGTTGCCGCAAGAGGGAGGTATCCGCCTGTGATGCCCTTTGCAAGGCAGAGTATATCGGGCCTCACGTTCTCGTGTTCCGAGGCAAAGACCTTTCCCGTACGGCCAAATCCTGTAGCCACCTCGTCGCAGATGAGAAGGACGCCGTGCTTTTTAGTGAGCCTCCTGACGCCGCGAAGGAACCCGCGCGGCGCCGTTATCATCCCTGCCGCGCCCTGCACAAGCGGCTCGATTATGCAGGCGGCAATTTCATCCGCGCGTTTTTCGAGTATCTTCTCAAAGACGCCGAGGCAGGCCATGGAGCAGTCGCGCGGCGATTTATCAAGAGGGCACCTGTAACAGTAGGGGTATGGAGCGCGAAGGGACTTGAAGAGCAGTGGGCGGAATTTTTTTACGAATGCGCCTATCTCTCCAACGCTCATGGCCCCTATGGTGTCGCCGTGGTATGCCCCTGTAAAGGAGATGAACTTTTTCTTCTTTTTGTCAGGCTCCGCCTCTTCCAAGTACTGGAAGGCCACCTTCATGGCTATTTCAACGGCAGTGGAGCCGCTGTCTGAATAAAAGACCCTTGCAAGGCCGGGCGGCGTTATCTCCACGAGGCGGGCGGCAAGGCGCGCGGCGGGCACGTTGGACAGGCCAAGGAGTGTCGAGTGGGCCACCTTGTTTAGTTGCGCCCTTATGGCGGTGTTTATCTCTTTTTTTTTGTGGCCGTGCACCGTGACCCAGAGGGACGAGACTCCGTCAAGATAGCGCCGTCCCTCGGTATCGATAAGATAGTTACCCTCGGCGCGCTCGATAACGAGCTGGGGCTCACCAGTCCAGTCCTTCTGTTGCGTAAAGGGGTGCCAGAGGAACTTTTTATCAAGGTCTATTGTGTGTCGACTCTCTTCTTTGGACATCGTCAAGCGCCTTTATCTATTGTTGGGTTTCGCTCCGCTCTACCCAACCAACCAGACTGAACAAAAGAAAGATAAAGAACTTTCCACTTTCTTTTTTCTAAAAGAAAGTAAGATTTTTTAGTATGCGGGCTATCGCCCGCTTCTTGCTCTTTTTTATCTTCTGGTGGGCGAGCCCACCCCTTCCCCCTTTTCTTTTACCTTTCTTTTTCTCTTACCCCGCCTTTTTTGCGGCAACGAGTATCACATCATAGGTGGCGCGCACGCCGCCCTCCTTTGCGGGGAATTTTTTTTCGTATATGTTCATGGCCTTTCGGAGAAAGGTGCCTCCTGAGAGGCCCTTTCCGTATATCCTACCGCGCGCCGTGGCCCCTGTGTTTTTAAGTATTTTCAAGAGGTGAAGCGGGCTCTCGTAGGAACGGACCATAGTCATTTCTTTAATATCCATGATGTAGAGGCCCGCTCTTTTCAGGGCCTTTTCTATTTCTCCTGTCTTGGCAAAGGGGGTTATGGTGAACCTTTCTCCTCCATAGCCGGCCCCGGCAAGTGATGAAGAGAGTTCATAAAGTGTTTTCGGGCCGAGTGTTGAAAAGGCAAAGGCCCCGCCGCGGCCAAGGACCCGCGTTGCCTCGGAAAAGGCCCTCTCAATGCCCATGACCCACTGGTATGCAAGGTTAGAGACTATGAGCTCAAAGGTTCTGTCACGAAAAGGCAGGGCCGCGCAGTCGCTGTTCACAAAGCCGTGGGCGCTCTCCCAGAGGCCGGGGCGCAGTGCGGCGCCCTTGAGCATGGGCAGGGCAATATCAAGACCAAAGACAGGGACGCCCCTTAGCGCCTCTCTCATCTTTATCATGAGCCTTCCTGTTCCACAGCCAATATCAAGGACCCTTGGGTGCTCCATGCCGCGAGGAAAGTCCTTCGGCGCGAGGGCCCTCTTCATGAAGTCCATGAGCTCGAGGGCGACATCTTCCTGGAGCCCGGCTTCTCTGTCATAACGAGGGGCCGCGTTGCTGAAACGCTCTTTTACTATGTTTGTATATGAAATCATTTATAACACCAAAATAGAGTAAATGCAAAGCCCCTGCCCCTTTTTTTAAAAATTTGTAGAGCCATCTTCCGGCCTTTGCTACCCCGCGCCATCTCCAAGAAAATCTTTTGTAACCTCTATGAACCTCTTCTCTTCAGTAATAAATGGGGCGTGCCCTGCAGAGGGAAAGACCTCTATCTCCGCGTTCTTCATGTTTTCGGCGAGAAACTCGCCTGCCCCGAGGGGCACGACTTTGTCGGCCTTGCCGTGAACAATAAGTGTCGGCACGTCTATGGCGTGGATAAGGCGCCGCAGGTCGGCGTTGTAAAGTGCCTCGAGGGCAATTGCCATATCCCTGTAATTAAAGGCCTGCCTGCAGGCTGGTCCCCTGTCGCATACAACGGGCCCGGGCGGTGCGTAGCGGCTCAAAAAAGAGACCGCGCCTCTGGTCTTGCCTTCTTCTTCCGTAAAGTTCAGTGGATAGAACCTCTTAAGCGTCTCCTGTGGGTCTTTTTTCATATCCATTATCATGCGGCGCACAAGGGCGCGCGGCTGGCCGTGGGAAAAATCCCGTCGCCTTACAAAAGATGGCGTGGCGCCAACGAGCACGAGGGCCGAGAACTTTCCGGGCATACTTGCGGCAAGGCTCAAGAGGACCTTTGCCCCAAGTGACCAGCCAAGACCCGCAAGGGGTGCCTCTTCGGCCCTTATCAGTCGCGAAAGGGCCGCGAGGGCCGGGTTGAGCGAGGGTTCGAGCCAGCGCGAAGAAGAGCCGTGGCCCGGAAGGTCGGGCATGATGGCCTCTTCTTCTCCGTTACAGAGGCCCCTGGCAACGCCGTCCCAGACCCTGCTATCCGTTGCCCAGCCGTGAATAAATATCTTTTTAGCCACTACCGCCCTCACCGCAAGACAAGCCCGCCTCAGACGCGCCGCGTCCCGAGGGCGCGTTAAAACAATCTGAGATTACTCCAGCGGCCCTGTCCATATCTTCACGAGTGTGGGCCGCCGAGAGAGTAAGTCGAAGCCTCGCGGTCCCCTCTGGCACGGTAGGCGGCCTTATGCCCTGTATGAAGACGCCCTTATTGAATATGTCGTTGCTTAGTTCCATGGCCCTTTGGGCCCCTCCCACAGGGAGGGGGATTATCTGAGAGGCGCTATTCATGGTCGAGATTCCCCGCGCTCCAAGTGCGTCCCTCATATAAACGGCGTTGGCCTGAAGACGCGCCACGAGGCCGGGGTTTTCATCGAGAACATCAACGGCCTTTATGGAGGCCGCGGCCACGCCCGGCGGCAGCGCTGTTGTGTAGACAAAGGCGCGGGCCCTTGTGGTAAGGAGGGCCTTGAGTTCCGGGCTACAGGCCACAAAGGCGCCAAAACTCCCGAGGGCCTTTCCCAGGGTGGCCATCTCGATGACGCGGGGGTTGGGGGCCAGGCCGAGTGCCTCCATGGTGCCGCGCCCGGTGGGGCCGATGGCGCCGAATGCGTGGGCGTCGTCGAGGTAGAGAAGGGCGCCATGGGGCTCAAGGAGCGAGATTATATCTTCAAGGGGCGCCAGGTCTCCGTCCATGCTGAAGACCCCCTCGGTGACGATTATCTTTCGTCCCGCAGAGGATGATTTGAGGAGTTTTTCAAGTGCCCCCACGTCGCGATGGGGGTAACGCCGAAGGCGCGCCCGTGATAGGAGCGAGGCGTCTATTATGGAGGCGTGGTTAAGGCGGTCGGAGAATATCTCGGCCCCCCGGCCCGCAAGCGTTGTTATTACCCCGAGGTTCGCGGCATAGCCCGAGTTAAATAGAAGGACGGCCTCCGCGCCCTTGAAACGGCGAAGCCGTTCTTCAAGTTCTTCGTGCAAGGCGAGGGTGCCGGAGACAAGGCGCGAGGCCCCGGCGCCTGCTCCATAGCGGGCCACGGCCTCCATGGCCGCTTTTTTTACCTCTTCATTGTTGGCGAGACCAAGGTAATCGTTCGAGCAGAAGAGGAGTTTTTCCCCGCCCTCCATGGTGACGCTTCTCCCCACGGGGCCATCCACAAGGCGGGTCTGGCGCAGAAGGCCCGCGCTCTGGAACCTCTCAATCTCTTCAATTATAAAAGAACGCATACGGGGGGATCCTCTCGTGATTGGTTGGGTTTCGTTATGTTCCATCCAACCACCGGTTTTTCTTTTTTTTGGTGGGCAAAGCCCACCTATTGGTTTTCTTTGCCCCGCTTTCTTTTTTCCAAAAGAAAGCGGGAGAAGGCGTCCTATTATTATTTTCTCTTCCTCTATCCGCGGCACGAGGCCCTTGGCCGGAGGCCCATGTCCTCTATCATCTTGAGGTCTTTTTCCGCGTCCCTGCCCGGCGTTGTAAGGTAGTCTCCTATCATCATGCCGTTTGCTCCCGCGGTGAAGATGAGGGCCTGCATGTCGCGGAGGTTCACATCGCGGCCACCGCAGACGACTATGTCCTTTTGGGGAAGCATGAGACGAAGGAGCGCTATTATCATAAGGCATTCCCAGGGGTTGAGATTTCGCGCCTTCTCAAGGGGAGTGCCGGGCCGGGGGTTAAGAAAATTCACGGGTATTGAGTCCACGTCAAGGTCCTTGAGCGTAGAGGCGAGTTCCACGCGGTCGGCCCAGTCCTCTCCAAGGCCGAAGATGCCCCCGGAGCAGACATAAAGGCCCATATCCTTTGCCGCGCGGATTGTGGCGATGTCTTCGTCGTAATCATGAGTGGTGCAGATATTTGGAAAAAAGGTCCGCGAGGTCTCGAGGTTGTGGTGAAAGGACTCGAGGCCAGCGTCCTTGAGCCTCTTCAACGTCTCTCTGCCAACTGTGCCAATGGAGGCGCAACGCTCAAGGGCCGTTGCCCCGCGCATGGCAGTGAGGGTCTTTTCAAGGAGCGCCACGTCGCCCTCTTTTTCTATCTTTGTCCCGGATGTGACGATGGAGAACTCGCGGGCCCCTCGGGCCTCGGCCCTCCGGGCGGCCTCAAGCACGGTCTCGGGTCCTGCCAGCGGAAAGGTATCAACGCCTGTATTGTACTTTACGGACTGGGCGCAGAAGGAGCAGTCCTCGGCGCATAGGCCGCTCTTTGCGTTAACAATGGAGCAGAGGTTGACCTCTCTGCCGTGGAAGCGCCTTCGCACCTTATCTGTTATGGGGAGTATCTCGTAGATGAAATCAGTGTAAGAGGCCGTCAGCTCAAGCGCCTCTCCGCTCTTTATCCCCTCGCCGGAGAGGCCCTTTTCAAGGGCCCTCTCAAGTATCTTGGTCATGAACTACCCCTCTTGCATGGAAATTTTTAGTATACAGAAAATAACATGGGAAGACGGGCATTGTCAACCTTGCCCGTTGTGACAGGTTGACAATAGACGCCACTCAAGATGCCCTGAAGGGCACCGCCATGTTGACCGTTTTAGTTAAAGATGTTAGATTTGTAGTTTCATTTGGTGGGCAGTACCCACCCTACAAGGCTTTTAACCAAAGAGGTTAGATTTGTAGGATAATAGGGGCAGGCTATCCACTCTACAAAACTCGAACATACAAAAAAAGAGGAAGGTCAAGATGGCTGGCACATACGCGCACTTCATGGTATCCGAGAAGGCACGGCAAAAGGTAAAGAGCGACGCTTCCGTGCCCAAGAGGACGGTGCTCCGCACCCGTTTTTCCTATGTACTTGCCGGAGCCGTAGGGCCTGATTACCCCTATCTGGTGCTGGTCTCGGACAGGGCGAAGGAATGGGCCAACAGGATGCACCACCGGCGGACAAAAGACTTTATTTGCACGGCCCTTGAGACGCTTCGCCAGGCCCCTGACGACATGGCCCTCGCGTGGCTCCTTGGCTACGTCGCCCACGTTGTCGTGGACGTGGTAATTCACCCCGTTGTCAACGCGATAGTCGGCCCCTATGCTCAGAACATGACGGCGCACCGCCTCTGCGAGATGACAGAAGATACTTATATCTTCAAGAAGGTCAAGGGCTTTGAGGTTACATCGAGCGAGTACTCGGACCGTTTGTGGAACGTATCCGACCCGGATAATGACGACAGGATACACCCATCAGTGGAGAGGCTCTGGAGACAGACGCTCAAGACAGTACACGGCGACTATGCCGCGGACTTTCCACCGAGGATAAACCTATGGCACAAGCGTTATATAAACATGATGGATGTAGCCGACGCCCGCATCGCCCTTTTCCGGCACATGGCCCAGGAGAGGGCCCTCCTCTACTGCACAACAGATGAGACAACCCCTGAAAACCGCCAAAGATACATCGAGGAATTAAAGGTGCCCGGTACGGTGGAGCGCTGGCACTACGACGACTTGTTCAAAAAGGCTACAGACAAGGTTATAGAGGCCTGGAGCGGCCTTCTCGATGATTACAAGAACAATACGGGCTGGACTGAAGACTGGGTTAAAGACTGGAGCCTTGATACAGGCATAATACTTGGAGAGGGACAAGATGCCACACCCTATTTCTGGAAGTAAGCATATCATAGCAATTCTCTTTTTTACGCTCATTGCCCTGGCCGGCTGTAACTCTTTGCTGGCAGGAGGCGTGGCAAAGGAAGATATTCCTCCGCTGGCCATCCGCGCCGAGGAAGTGGCCAACCAGATAATCGGTGATTTTGAGGATAGAGAGCAGCCCCTCCCTGCTGTTATCACCGGCCCAGAGGGGATAAGGATCGCCGGTAAGTATACCTCGGACAAGAAGAGCCTGAGCAACCTTGGGGCCTTGTATCTTGTCTTTATCGCAAAGGACGATGAACTTGTAATCCTTGCCTGCAACCCTGCGACAGGGAAGAAGATCTTTGAGGATTCCACTGGAACAACGAAGATAGACGTAAGGTCCTGGGAATCCGGCAACGCCGAGGAGTGCGTGCCAAGCCTTCTCAGATAACTCAATGGGGCATTCACGCACTCAGGCAGGGCGGGCTCTGACTATCAACCATGATACAGGTAAACAGACTCTCAAAGTCCTATCACAACGTGCCGCTTTTCGAGGACGTTACCTTCTCTCTTGGCAGGGGCGAGCGCGTGGGCCTTGTTGGGAGGAACGGCTCGGGAAAGTCCACGCTATTGAAGATAATAACAGGCCTTGAGGACTACGACGCCGGGACCTTCACCACCCCAAAGGGCTACAGACTCGGTTATCTGGACCAGCATATCCATTTTACAGAGAAAACCCTGCTTGAGGAGTGCTCTCTGGCCCTCTCCCCTGAAGAACAGTACGACCACTACAAGGCCGAGAAGATACTCTTTGGACTCGGCTTCAATGAGGGAGACCTCAAAAAACCTCCGACAATATTTTCCGGCGGATTTCAACTCCGCATAAACCTCACAAAGACCCTCCTTAAGAGGCCCGACCTCCTACTCCTTGACGAGCCCACAAACTACCTCGACATCCTGAGTCTCCGGTGGCTCAGGCGGTTTCTCACGTCCTTTCGAGGCGAGGTCATCATCATATCCCATGACCGGGAATTCATGGATTCGGTCACCACGCATACCATGGGCATACACAGGGGCCGCCTCATGAAGGTAAGAGGGCAGACGGAGAAGTACTATGCCCAGATACTCATGGCGGAAGAGGTCCATGAGAGGACGCGCGTCAAGCAGGAAAAGAGGATAAAGGAATTACAGAACTTTGTGGACAGGTTTGGCGCCAAGGCCACAAAGGCCGCTCAGGCAAAGTCCAGGGCAAGGCAGATTGAAAAAATAAAGGTCCTTAATGAAATCGCCCCGGAGTATAAACTGGGTTTTCGCTTCAACTACAAGGCCAGCCACGCTAAAGTCCTCATGGAGGTCCGGGACCTTGCCTTCTCGTACACAGGAGACAAAAGAGACAACCTCTTTTCAGGCCTGTCCTTTCATATACGCCCGGGCGACAGGTTTGCCGTAATCGGGCAGAACGGGCGCGGAAAGACAACACTACTTAATATACTTGCCGGTGTCATGAGCCCAACGGAGGGGGCTGTAAGCCTCTCGCCCCATGCGCTTACAGGGTATTATCAACAGACGAACAGGAAGGACCTTGACCCCTGCAACACGGTGGTCGAAGAGATCGAGAAATCCTGCCCCGGGCTCATTACCTCGCAGGTGCGCGCCGTCTGCGGGGCCATGATGTTCCCCGGCGAGATGGCGGAGAAGAAGATAAGCGTACTCTCGGGAGGCGAGCAGAGCAGAGTGCTCCTTGGAAAGATTATCGCCAACCCCGCCAACCTCCTCATACTCGACGAGCCATCAAACCACCTTGACATGGAGGCAATCGAGGTGATGACTGAAGAGATAGAGAGGTTTCAGGGCGGCGTTGTCATCGTGACCCATGACGAGGGTATCCTCCGAAGACTTGCCACAAGGCTCATAGTATTCCATGAGGGACATGCCGAGCTCTTTGAGGGCGGGTACGAGCGTTTCCTTGAGGTGAGGGGCTGGGAAGAAGAGGGCACTGCTTCGCCAACTCCCCACAGACAGGGCGTGGTAAAGGGGAAAAAATCCGGGAAGAAAAAACCCTCGAAGGGCCGTGCCACTGACCCGGCGCGGGAGGAAAAACGGCGGCTAAATGAACTGACGAGAGAATACGAGGAACTCGAAGAAGAGATAAAGGGCCTTGAGGCAGAGCTACTTGAGAAGAACAACGAGGCACTGGCGCTGGCGCAGGAAGGCGGCAGGGGCGTGGAGATAGAAAAACTCTACAGGCAGATTGGAAAGACGCAGTCAGAGATTGACAAAAAATACGAGGAGATGGAGGACCTCCTAACTCGCATTGACGGGCTTAAAAAAGGGGCCTGATTTTTTTCTTGAGTACAAGACCTATCTGAATAATTCGTCCCTCAATTATTCAGAGTGGGCAAGCGAAAAACACGGTTTTTCTTTGACTCACATCTTCAAGAACTTACAGCCCTCAAAAATTGGCACGTCCCTCTCTTCCTGGAAAGCCTGAGTTAATCAGGCTTTCCCTAATAGCCAAAGGCCGTTGAAAAAAAAAGCGGGGCACAGATTACTTCCTGCGACCCCGGAGACTTCTCTTCTTTCTTGAATCCTGCACCAACCAAACCTCTGGTTGTGCCGGCCCTTACAATCCCAACCTCTCTTCCCTATTAAACAAGGAAGACGAAGGCGTGGATAATGATGCAAATTACCAGCGCATTAAGCCCCAGGCCGAAGTGCATGACCATCCTGTCCACTCTTTCACGTCTTCGCACCTCGGGGAGGGGAGCCCTCTTAAGCGCTCTGTACCCACCTTGAAAGATTACCTTTTCCATAATCCATTATCTCCTTTTTTGTGCCCGGCCAGATGATCCTGCCCGTGCATGGCTGTTGATGTCTCGCACGGATTGCTTACCGTGCCACCCTTGAATAAAAGCAAGCAACAGGGGCTACGTGAAAGCCCGCTATCGCGGTATTTGTGCATTGTCTCCCTCTACGCCGTTATGGGGCCAGAGGCATCCGCTCAGCTCAACGACCCTGTCTATTATCAAGGAAGTAATTCCCCCCTTGATGAGACAATGCTACAACTCCTTTATTACAGGATTATTACAGGGATGTGACATTTGAACGTAAAAAAACTAGTAACACTTGTGGCCTTGCTCTCAAGGGGGCTTTAGAGAATGGCTGTCCCGTGGTTTGATACAGGAAAAATCGCTTGTTCCGTGAGTATGATGGTAAGGTGGGGGGACTGGGGCCGCGGGCAATCTTGAAAGGATAAAAAAGGCGTGAGTTTTTCAGACTTACTGGAGATAAATCTTCCACCATTTTCCAGTGGTTAAGGGCAGCCCTGGCCTGAGGAGAAGCTAGTGTCGATTCACTTAAATTCGGCCCCGAAGACATCCGCTTCCGGACTCGGCCTTCCTATGTAATAACCCTGCGCGTAATCGGCGTTGTAATCCCTGAGAATCTCAAGGCTCTCCGCATTCTCGACAAATTCGGCAATGGTCTTTATGCCCATACCCCGGGCCACGTCTATCATGGCCTTGACAAAGAGCTGGTCATGGGGGTTTTCATAGAGCTTCCTGATAAAGGAGCCGTCTATTTTTATAAAATCAACATCCATCTCCTTTAAGTATACAAATGAGGTAAAGCCCACACCGAAATCATCAAGGGAAAACCTGCACCCCAGTCTCTTCAGTTCATCTATAAACTTCACCGCATCATCGATGTTTCTGACGGCCTCTGTCTCTGTTACCTCGAATATTATGCCGGGGTAATCCTGACCGGAAAGCTCTTCGCGCAGGAAGGAGAGGAAGTCTTTATCCCCGAGGTCGATGCCTGAGAGATTCAGGCTCAGGCATACATCCTTTCCTTTCTCTCTCATCCTCTTCAGGAATTTCAAAGATTTTCTTATAATCATCCTGTCTATGGAGCCTACGAGCCCATTCCTCTCAGCCACATTGATAAAGGCCCCGGGCGAGACAATGGCCCCACCTTCATCCTCCATCCTCGCAAGGACCTCGTAGTGTGTTATGCTGTTATCCTTGAGGTCCAGTATGGGCTGCAAGTAGGGCAGGAACCTCTCGTCCTTCAGGCCCTTTAGTATCCTATTCTTCCACAGGATACTTGATCGCGCCTTTTCAAGGTCCACATCACCGGGAATGAAAAGATGAGACCTGTTTCTGCCGAGTTCCTTGGCCCTGTACATGGCGGCGTCGGCCCTTACAAGGAGCTCACTGGTTACAGTGCCATGGTCAGGGTAAAGAACAATGCCTGTGCTTATTGTCATGGAAACATGGTCCCCTAAAAAATGAAACCCTTCCACCCTTTTTCTCGTTGTCTCCGCTATCTCAATGGCTTCTTTTCCTGTAATGGAGGGGAGAAAGACCACGTACTCATCACCGCTCAACTTGGCGATAAAGGGTTTGTGCAAGTCATCGGATACATATCTCTTGTGCAGGGAAAATGCGGCATCCCTGAGGACGTTGCCCATACGTTTTAGATAGGTATTTCCCGTGGTGTGGCCATAGGTCTCATTTATGGACTTGAAGCGGTCGATGTCCATTAGAAAAACAGCGCCTTTTTCATCTCCCCTTGACTTTGCGCCGAGGATCCAGCGGTCCAGCATCTCTATAAACTTCACACGGTTAAAGAGGCCCGTTACATCATCATGAGAGGATATATACTCAATCGTATGTTGCGAGGCAATCTTTTCGGTGATGTCTTCCTGAATGGCCAGAAAATGCGTTATCTCATC
>CAYYJQ010000022.1:0-29493 GCA_964472295.1 uncultured Thermodesulfobacteriota bacterium
TTTTCTTTGACCTCTCTCCTTAATTCAGGGATGAATTATTCAGAGGTTCCTTAATAAAAAAACGGCCCAGGGGACCGTTTTTTTTATTAAGATGTCTTGAGAGTCGAACACGGGAAGTTACGCCTGCTCCCACTGCCTATTTCTTCCGGTGGCACTTGTTGCATTCGTAAAGCGGGAATGCCTTTGGGCTGTTATGGCAGTTAGGAGAGCCGCAGAACTGTCCGTTGATGTTTTTTTGCATGTTTATGTTGTTGGCGCCCCTCTTCTTCTTGAAGATTTTTGGGTGACAGGCACTGCACTTGTAGCGTTTTTCATGCTTGGTGTGGGGAAAGTCCACGGGGCCTATGTCCGCCACCTTCGCCTTGCTTGCCTTCTGCCTGTCAAGCACCATATTGCCGAGCCCGCCCCTGGAGAGGGCGGGCAGGGCGATGATCGTCATAACCACAATGGCAGTGCCAAGGGTTTTTCTAAGCATTAGCAGAGCCCCTTACTTCTTTGCGGATTTTTTCTTCGGTACAGTGTGGCACCGCGTGCAGTTGGAGAGCGGGAAGGCGACCTTGTTATGACACCTGCCGCACCATTTGCCCTTTACTATGCCCTGCATGGTTATGTTGTTCTGGCCAGCCGCTGGTATGAATATCTTTGGGTGACAGACCTCGCATTTGAGCCACCATGTATGTATTTCGTGCGGATAGAGCACATCATTGATGTAGTCGCTCTTGGTGTGGATGATAACATCCATCTGCAAGGGCGGGAACTCGTCTGTCGCGTTGGGGTCAAGGGAGAACCTTGGCTTGATGAGCCCCTCGCGGACAATCTTGGCCCAGTCAATGAGGCCGAACTTATCTTTCGGAAGCCCCGCGGCCTCAAGGGCCTGAGGGTGCCAGGCCCGGCCCTTTTTGTAGCCGATTCCCGGCGGATGGGTGGGGTCGCCGCGGCCTGCGAGCTGACCCTTGGTGCCAAGGTATATAACGCTCGTCGGGTCTTCGGGGTTTACCTTCTTTTGAGTCTTCTTGCCTCGCCTGGTGGCAGACTGGGCCTCTGTGAGTATTCCTGTGACAGAGAACGCCAGAATCACAAGGAGAGAGCAGAGGATGATCAATTTATGTTTCATTGAAGACATCTTCATTATATCCTCCTTAAGGGATTTCTTTCAATTAGTTCTGGTTCGTAGGTGCGTTAGGCTTGTTACCGGTGTACGAATGACACCTCTCACAGTAAAGAGGGGCCCAGGCGATAAGCCCGTTGTGGCACTTGCCGCAGTACTTACCGCTTATTATCTTGTTCATGTTTATGTCGTTGGCGCCCTTCTTGATAATGAAGATATCCTCATGGCATACCTTGCATTTGAACCTTATCCTGTGAAACCAGTGTGGGAAAACAACGGGTTTGACTCCCGCCTTGTGCATGCTCTTTGACTTGCTGTTGAGGACGATGTCCCCCCATTCCGCGTTGACAGTCCTCGAGGAGAGGATACCCGCGGAGATGGCCAGGCAAGTCACAAGAAGAATCACGAAGATCTTCTTCTTCATCAGATGGCCTCCTTCGTAATAGTGATATAAAACTCTTGGGATTGGGGTTATATTAGTGCTACTATATATAGGCGGGGGGAATGTGTCAAGACAAAAATTAAGATTTTTTAACCAAACTTTTGTTTTGAAATACCCTCTTCTCTATGTTATAAAGCCAGGTCCCGTAGAAGCCGATTAAAGGAGGTTGATTTGCCGGAAAGTTCGTTTTCAGGGAAGAGGACCTGTTCCTCTCTTGATATAACAAAAGACTCGGTGGGCAAGATAGTGACACTTGCGGGCTGGGTTCAGAGAAGAAGAGACCATGGCGGGCTCATCTTCGTGGACCTTCGCGATAGAGAAGGCGTGGTGCAGGTGGTCTTTAACCCCGACTCCGGCAAGGACGCCTTCTCAAAGGCCCACGACCTACGGAGCGAGTACGTCATCGCAGTGCGCGGAACCGTGGGCTTTCGGCCGGAGGGCACGGAGAACCCGGCCCTGAGGACAGGCGACGTAGAGGTGGTGGCCGAGCGCCTGCGCGTCTTAAACCCATCTTCGCCCCTGCCCTTTGTCATAGAGGACGAGACCGACGTAAGTGAGGAACTGAGGCTCAGGTACAGGTATCTTGACTTAAGGAGGCCCACGCTCAGGAACAACATGATGCTCCGCCACAGGGTCCTGCTCGCGGCAAGGAATTTTTTGTCCGAAGAAGGCTTCATCGAGGTGGAGACGCCTGTTCTTACAAGGAGCACGCCCGAGGGCGCAAGGGACTTTCTCGTCCCGAGCCGTCTCAACGCAGGCGAGTTCTATGCCCTCCCGCAGAGCCCCCAACTCTTCAAGCAGATACTCATGATAGGGGGGTTCGAAAAATATTTTCAGATAGTAAAGTGCTTTCGCGATGAAGACCTTCGCGCCGACCGTCAGCCCGAGTTCACGCAGATAGACGTTGAGATGAGTTTTGTGGACGCTGAGGACGTAATGGCCGTCATGGAGCGCCTCGTGGAGGTCCTCTTCAAAGAGGCGGGCATCACCGCGACGCCTCCTTTTTCGCGCCTCACATACGAAGAGGCGGTCTCGCGTTTTGGTCTTGACGCGCCTGATACGCGCTTTGGCCTGGAACTCAGGGACATAAGCCCCCTTGTGGCGGGGTGCGGTTTCAAGGTCTTCGCCTCTGTTGTCAAGGGCGGAGGGATGGTAAAGGCCATCAGCGTGCCCGGCGGGGCCGAGATGAGCAGAAAAGACATTGACGACCTTACCGAGGTTGCCGGGACCTATGGCGCAAAAGGGCTTGCATGGGTGAAGATGACGGCCGATGGCTGGCAGTCGCCCATAGCCAAGTTCCTATCCGAGGGCGAACGGGCCTCAATCACGAAGGCCCTTGGGGCGGGCGCTGGAGACCTCCTTCTCTTTGTGGCCGACAGCCCGGCCGTGGCCAACACGGCCCTTGGGAGGCTCAGGCTCTTTCTTGGGAAAAAACTCGGTCTTATCCCTGAGGGGGTCTATAACTTTGTCTGGGTAACGGAGTTTCCCATGTTTGAGTATGACGAAGAGGGAAAGCGCCACAGCGCCGTGCATCATCCCTTTACGGCGCCCATGGACGAGGACGTGCCCCTCCTTGATACCGACCCACTGAAGGCGCGTTCCAAAGCATATGACCTGGTGCTTAACGGCGTTGAGATAGGCGGCGGGAGTATAAGGATTCACGAGACGCTTGTGCAGTCAAAGATGTTCTCTCTTCTTGGCATTGACGACGAAGAGGCGGAGAAACGCTTCGGCTTTCTCCTGAACGCGCTCAAGTACGGCGCGCCTCCGCACGGCGGGCTTGCCTTTGGCGTTGACAGGATACTTGCCATTATGACAGGCGCGGAGTCCATAAGGGATGTAATCGCCTTTCCAAAGACGCAAAAGGCCGTCTGCCTCATGACCGAGGCGCCCTCGGAGGTGGACGAGAAACAACTCCTTGATCTGTCGCTCCGAGTGCTGAAAAAAAAGACGACGAAATAAGATTTCAACTTTCTTTTGGAAAAAAGAAAGTTGACAAAGAAAACCAATTCCCCTGCCGCGCCCAAAGGGCGCGGCAGGGGCTATCACAGTAAGTTTTTTCCAGCGGCTGAAAGCCGCTGGAACTGGTTTTATTTGTCTTGGTATCCTGAACCGCGAAAGGCTCCTCTCTGGACTTACCCTTCCGGAGTAAAGGAGGACTCGGCAACCCAATTAAAAAAACTTTCTTTTTTCGGTGGGCAGTGCCCACCCTACCTTTTTGATGGGTTACGCTACGCTCCACCCATCCTATAAGTCTATTGGTTTTCTTTGTCTTACTTTCTTTTTTCTAAAAGAAAGTAAGTAAGTTTTCTCTCTTTTTCTATCTTTCCATCATTATTTTTTCTTCGTATTTTTTCTGTAGGGTGCGCGTTGTTTTTCCGGGCCTTCCGTTTTCAATCTTACAGTCGTCTGTCTTTACTACTGGCACGAGTCCGCTTATGGAGTTTGTGATGAATGCTTCGCCCGCGTGGTAGAGTTCGTCTACAGTGAACCAGTCTTCCATTGCATTTATTTTTGATTCCTTTGCAAGTTCGAGGATTGTCTGGCGGACGACTCCGGCAAGGGCACCGGGGCCCGCTGGTCTGGTTGCCGCCGGCGGTGTGAAAAGTCTACCGCCACTTACGATGAAGACGTTTGATGTTGTTCCTTCAAGGACGGTCTTGTTGTCCGTGCCGAGGAAGAAGGCCTCGCCGGCTCCTCGTCCCCGCGCCATCACGGCGGCGATGATGTTGGGCATGAAGTTGGTCGTCTTTACACCGGGCAGGGCCGGGCGTATGCCCTTTATGGTGATGGCCGTTATGCCCTGTTCTCGTTTCTCTCTTATCTTTTCCATATCAACCGGCGCCGTGGTTATGATGGTGGTGGGGTCCGCGTCCCTGATGGCTGAGAGGCCGCCCTCGGCAAGGCCTCGCGTGATGGTAATGCGGACGCGGGCCGTCGATTCGTCGAGTTTATTTTCCCCGAGGAGTTCCGTGATTATTCCTCCTTCAATATCAGCGAAAAAATTTTCAAGTTTTTCCTTCTCAAATCCAAGGGCCTTGAGGCCTGCGCAAAGTCTCCCCATGTGATTGTCAAGAAAGACGGGACGACCCTTGCGCGCGAGGACGGTCTCGAATATTCCGTCGCCAAGGGTAAGCCCCCGGTCAAGGGGAGATAGGCGGGTCTCTTTTTCGGAGACAATCCTTCCGTTAAGATAGACATGGTTCTTCATTCAAGTTTTCCCGGCGTCAGGTTTAGGAGCGACAAAAAGTCCATTGCCTTCAGTATGGTCTCGTCGTACTCGGCAACTGGGTCGGAGTCAGCCACGATTCCGCCGCCCACGTGTAGAAAGAGTCTTTTATCTTTTATGATGGCCGTGCGTATGAGTATGGAGAGGTCCGCGTTTCCAGAGAAGTCAATATAGCCCGCGCTTCCTGTATATATTTCGCGCGGCACGGTCTCGAGTTCTTCTATTACCTCCATGGCGCGTATCTTCGGGGCCCCGGTAATGGAGCCGCCGGGAAATATTTTTTCAAGGACCTTTACGGCGTCCGTGCCGCGCGGCGCACTGCCGCGCACAGTGGATACCATGTGGTGAAGTCTGCTGAAGGTCTGTATCTCCTGAAAGTCCTCGACCCTTACAGTGCCCGGTAGCGCCACCATGCCAAGGTCATTACGTTCGAGGTCAACTATCATTACGTGCTCGGCCCGTTCCTTGGGGTTTGCGGCGAGTTCCTTGATCATCAGCGCGTCCTCTGCGGGAGTTCTTCCCCTGGGCCTCGTGCCCTTTATGGGGCACGTTTCCATCTCGTCCCCACGTATACTTAAGAGCCGTTCCGGGCTGTTGGAAATAATCTGAAAATCGCCAAGGTCGAGGTACGAAGAAAAGGGCGTTGGATTCGCCTCCATCAGGGCCTCGTAGAGCTCAAAGGGGCCTCCGGTGAAGGGCGCGCCGAGCCTCTGCGAGAGGTTTACCTGGTATATGTCTCCAGAGGCGATATACTCCTTTGCCTTCAGAACGGCGCGGAGGTAATCTTCTCTTTTTATGTTGGATGATAGTGGCTGTATGCTCTGGCCATGACAGATGGCAGGGCCAGTGGCCTTGGGAGCAGACTCGATACGCTCTTTGAAGCGCATGGCCCTCTCGTCATCTGGAGATAGAGAGACAATATGGCCTTTTTCCTTCTCGTGGTCATAGACATAGATGTTATCGTAAAAACCAAGGGACATGAGGGGGAGTCCGAGGGCTCTTTGTTTTTTTGATGGCGCCACGGGCGCGAGGTTGAAGAGCGAGTCCTTGAGGTCATAGGAAAAGCAACCAAGGGCCCCGCCGCTGAAGGGGAAGGGCCCGGGAAGGAAGTTGTCCTTTAACCCCGCCATAATCTCTGAGAGAAGGCCAAAGGGGTTTGAGTCTTTTATGGAGCCGAGCATGTCCTGTATAATGGGCGGAGCGTCTCGCACTATTGCCTTGCCGCCTCGGGCCCCGAGGTCAAGGGTCATGAAGGGGGCAGAGCCTGTAACGCTGTATCTCTGTCCTCTGCATGGAGCGCCGCCAAGGATAAAGGGCCGGTCCATGCTGGATATGGCCCTGAAGGCGCGCAGGGGCGTCGGGTTCAGTCTTGAGGGCCTGACAGAGGGGGACCTCCTGGCAGGGATGGCGCTGGATAAAAGGTTTTCTCTCATTGGTTCAGGATATATGCTTTTAATGGAGTGGTCAAGGGCGGCCCGCGCCGGCAGAAAAGGGACCTTAAGAGGCAAGCCTCTTTTTTTTAGGTTTTTTTAGGCCCTGCTTTTCTGTTACAGTAAGGGTCTTCATTACATGCCGGGGCGCGGCGGTTTTTTTTTGTGGCCCCCTGAAAGAGACAGAGAGAGGGAGAGAGAGAACTCCATTGAGAAAGAAGACGAGAAAGATAAGGGTAGGCGGCGTGGCCGTTGGCGGAGGCGCGCCTGTGAGCGTGCAGTCCATGACCAATACGAAGACCGTGGACGTTTCGTCCACCACAAAGCAGATACTTGATCTTGAGGCCGCGGGCTGCGAGATAATAAGGGTTGCCGTGCCGGACATGGAGGCGGCCCGCGTGCTTGGGAGCATAAAGAAGAATATCCGCATACCCCTCATAGCGGACATTCACTTTGATTACAAACTGGCGCTCCGGGCCGTGGACGAGGGCGTTGACGCCCTCAGGCTCAACCCCGGGAACATCGGGTCAAGGGAGAGGATAGCCGAGGTGGTGCGGGCCTGCAGAGGCGCTGGCATACCCATAAGAATAGGCGTGAACGCCGGCTCTCTTGAGAAAGACATACTTGAGAGAGACGGCGCGCCCACGGCTACGGGGCTTGTGGAAAGCGCCATGCGGCATGTGCGCATACTCGAAGGGCTGAACTTTGACCGGATAAAGATCTCCATTAAGGCATCGAGCGTGCCCCTTACCATCGAGAGTTACCGCCTTCTCTCGGAGAGGGTCGATTACCCCCTTCATATAGGCGTCACAGAGGCGGGGACGCTATTCGCGGGTTCCGTAAAGTCCGCTGTTGGGCTCGGGGCCCTTCTTTCCGGGGGCATAGGTGACACACTCCGAGTCTCCATTACAGGTGACCCCGTGGACGAGGTAAGGGTGGGGTGGGAGATACTCAAGGCCCTTGAACTCAGGAAGAGGGGCGTGAATATCGTGTCGTGCCCGACCTGCGGGCGTGTGAAGTTTGACTGCGCCGGGATAGCCTCGCGCCTTGAGGAGCGCCTCTCGCATGTGGAGGAGCCCCTTACAGTGGCAGTAATGGGGTGCGTGGTGAACGGGCCGGGAGAGGCCGTGGAGTCTGACGTGGGGGTGGCCGGGGGAGACGGCGTGGGGCTTATTTACGTTGGGGGCAAGGTCATGAGAAAGGTGAGGGAAGAGGATATAATAGAGGTGATGGCCTGTGAGGTTGAGCGCATAGTGGAGGAAAAGAGGGGCGGGCGGGCCTCTTAAAGATTTTGACTGATAGAGGCGCATCTTTAAATCTCTCTCTTTTCAAGCGGTTGCGTGCCAGAGGCTCATTGTCTCTGGCTGAGGGTCAAAGAAAATGATAAAAATGACGATTTTTCTGTAGACAGGATTTTATCTTTATACTATAATTCACCGCATACTATTAAAAGCGAATAGGGCAACGCGTTTTTTTTTAATCTGGTGAAAAAAATACTGGACAGTCCGTAGAGTATCTGTTATCTTTCAGCGGTCTTCCATTCGAACGCCAAGACAACTTGAAAATTTTCGCCTGCAAGCGTGTCAGGTTTTCGCACGTCTTCAGGCGGTTCATCTACTCATATACATCATCAGAAAAGGGACCTTGAGCTTGTGAGAGTAAGGGTCGCAAAAAAGATCGGACGCATCTACCGTTCGCTGCTGTCATATACAACCCCTCGTATATGCAGGACAGTGGCTTTACGGCGTGAGATGCTGTCCATGGTTGTAAGCAAACCCCTCCATCACGCCGTGACCTCATCCCTGTCATGTCGCGGCAGAAGGCTGGCCGGGACTGGTGTCCTTATAATAAAGAGGACATTATGCGCTTCCTTCCCATGCCGGCGCCAACCTGTACCCCCTGCCATCATGAAAGGCCTCCCTGGCCTCGAATACCTCAAAAAGACTTTCAATACCGATATATCCGATAAGAGCACAGCAGTGAGACCCTCTTGCCCCAGTTCCAATAAAAAGAGAGTTGAGTGGCTTAACATGTCCGGGCTTGAACGTCCGAGAAAGACATTCAGCCTCGCGAGAGATGACCTTGAGGCGTCGTTAGTTTTTTAACACCCGACTCTCATGGCATGCGGGAGACCCCGGCGTATATCTCTTTTTGTTGGTTGTCAGGCAAAAGGGGTTTGCGTTGAGGTGAACTGCATGTTGGGTCGGTACGGCTATAACAATCAAGAAGACTGGGTAACGTAACAACAAAAGACGGTACTGAAAAAAGCTGTAAAAAAAGAAGGAGGTGCAGGGATGGTTTTTGAGAGATGCAGAAAGGTCCTGGGTAGAGCCTTTTTGGTGGCGCTGGCGGCGGTTCTCGTCGCGGGCATGCTGCCGACCGGTTCGGTTCAGGCAGAGGAGTCCGGGGATTACGCTACAGGGCTCAAGTACTACACCGGACAGAAGAGGTTCAAGAACGGTGGTCCTCCGTGCATTTCGTGCCACAACGTGAGTTTTGGAGCGCTTGGCGGTGGTTCTCTTGGGCCGGATCTTACCAAGGCCTACGCGGATCCTTCCAAGAACCCCTTCATCAACGCGGCATGGATCAATAACGCCGGTTCCCCCACCATGGGTCCCATTTTCCGTGACAGGCCGATTACGGACGAGGAAGTGGCAAACATCAGGGCCTTCTTCGAGCGCCAGAGTCAGGGCGCCGTAAGGGCCGCGCCTACGGGGCTGTTTACGATCATCGGCATAGGCGGCTTTATAGGTATCCTTATCGTCTTCAATATAATCTGGAGCGGAAGATACAGGAGCAGGTGCAGAGGTACCGCTCATGAGGCCATTTGGAGAAACTACGGCGGAAAAGGAGGTAGGTAATGGCAACACGCTGGATACAAGACGAGGTGAACCCCGCCAAAAGAGGGTGGGAGGAATTTTATAGGAACCGTTGGCAGTATGACAAGACCGTAAGGAGCACCCATGGCAACAACTGCACGGGAGGCTGTTCCTGGATGGTCTATGTCAAGGACGGTGTTGTAACATGGGAACTTCAGGCCGTTGACTATCCCAAGCTCGAGGCCACACTGCCTCCTTACGAGCCAAGGGGTTGCCAGAGGGGTTGCTCGGCCTCATGGTATGTCTACAGCCCTGTAAGGATCAAGTATCCTTACTGCAGAGGCACGCTCTTCGATGCCTGGAAGGAAGCCCGCTCCAAGCACTCCGACCCTGTGGACGCCTGGGCGAGCATAGTCAACAACGCAGAGCTCCACAAGAAGATAAAGTGGTCCAGGGGCAAGGGCGGTTTCAGAAGGTTTGACTGGGACACGGCGGCTGAGATAATCACCGCGGCCCATGTCTACACCATTAAGACCTACGGCCCGGACAGGAACATCAGTTTCTCGCCCATACCGGCCATGAGCCAGATAAGCTACGCCGCTGGCGCCAGGTATCATCAGCTCATGGGCGCCGTAAGCCTCAGCTTCTACGACTACTACACAGACCTTCCGCCCGCTTCCCCCGAGGTCTGGGGTGAGCAGACAGACGTAGGTGAGAGCGCCGACTGGTACAACTCGGGCTACACCGTCGTAATGGGCGCCTGCCTCAACATGACAAGGACCGCTGACTGCCACTTTATCAGTGAGTTCCGCATGAGGGGCAGTAAGATGGTCAATCTCAGCCCAGACTTCTCCCAGGTCACGAAGTACGCCGACCTCTGGGTCCCCGTAAGGACAGGCTCTGACGGCGCCTTCTGGATGGCCGTAAACCACGTCATCCTGAAGGAGTTCTACGTTGACCGCACCGTGCCTTACTTCGATAAATACGTAAAGGCATACACTGATCTTCCCCATCTTGTGAAACTCGAGAAGGGCAAGGACGGGTACGAGATGGGCAGGTATCTTCGCGCCTGTGATCTCGCCGACTATGCCGACGAGGACAACCCTGAGTGGAAGTTCGCCATGTGGGACGTGAATACCGACAAGGCGAGGGTTGTTAACGGTGGCATGGGATACCGTTATCCCGAGAAAGAAGAGAGCCACGGCAAGTGGAACACCATACTCAAGGACGGTAAGTTCGGTGACAAGGTAGATCCCGCCCTCAGCGTCTATGACATCAAGGACGACGCGCTCGAGGTGGTCTTCTACGAGCTCGACAAGCCCGAGAGGTACAAGAGGCAGGTCCCTGTCAAGTATGTAGAGACACCCAAGGGCAGAGTCCCTGTCTGCACGGTCTTTGACATCAATATCGCCCAGTGCGGTGTTGCCCGTCCTGGACTTGGCGGCGACTACGCCTCGAGCTATGACGACACAAAGGCCTTCAGCCCTGCCTGGCAGGAGCAGTACACAGGTGTTGGCCGCGATACCGTCATACAGGTTGCCCGGGAGTTCGCCTCCAACGCCGAGGTCACCAAGGGACGTTCCATGGTCATCTGCGGCGCCAGTATCAACCACTGGTATCACGCTAACCTCATATACAGGGCCTACATCAACGCCCTGAACCTCTGCGGTTGCGAGGGACGTAACGGCGGCGGCATGAACCACTACGTGGGTCAGGAACGGCTCGCTCCCTTCGATGCCTGGGGCTTCCTCGCCCATGGCGGCGACTGGGTCCGTCCTCCAAGGTTCCAGAACACACCGAGTCTCTGGTACATCCACACTCAGCAGTGGAAGTTCGACTCGGCCATAACAGACTATCACAACGTGCCGGACCCGGCGGCCCTTGAGTACAAGCACACGGCGGACTACAACGTGCGCGCCGTTCGCATGGGCTGGCTCCCATGGTACCCGCAGTTCAACAAGAGCAGTCTTGTTGTTGCCGAGGAGGCCATGAAGAACGGTGCCAAGACAGACGCCGAGATAGTTGACTACACGGTCAAGCAGCTGAAATCGGGCTCACTTGACTTCTCCATCACCGACCCCGACGCCCCGGAGAACTGGCCCAGGGTCTGGATGATATGGAGAGGCAACGCCCTTGGCTCAAGTGCCCGTGGTCAGGAGTACTTCTTCAAGTTCCTTCTCGGAACTCACCACAACACATGTGCCGAAGAGGTCGCAAAGCCTTTCCTCAAGGAGATAAACTTCAGGGAATCTCCCCTTGGCAAGCTCGATCTCCTCGTTGACCTCAACATGCGTATGAACACCACGCCGACGTACACGGACATAGTCCTCCCAACGGCGCACTGGTACGAGAAGGAAGACATCAACACAACTGATATGCACTCTTACATACACCCCATGGGCGCGGCCGTAAGGCCCAACTGGGAAGCCAAGTCCGACTGGGAGGCCTTCGCATTCCTCTCCAAGAAGTTCACGGAACTGGCCAAGAAGCACCTCCCGAAACCCATGAAGGACGTTCTTACCTTCCCGCTCGGCCATGATACGCCAGGCGAGATCAGCCAGCATGCCCTTGACGGCGTAAAGGACTGGAAGAAGGGCGAGTGCGAGGCCATACCAGGTAAGACCATGCCCAACATCAAGGTCGTGACAAGGGACTTTGCCAACCACTACGGCAGGTACGGAGCCTTTGGTCCTCTCATGAAGACCAAGTACGGCTTCCACGGAATCCTCGTTGACGGCAAACAGACCTATGAGGACTATCTCGACAACTATGTGAACAGCGCCCACACTAACGATACGATAGTGGACGGCGAGCGTCTCATAGCCCTCGAGGACCAGAAGACCGCGGCAGACGTGGTCATGGGCTTCTCCGGTCTTACCAACGGCGAGGTGAACTACAAGCAGTGGAAGATTGAGTCTCATCACACCGGTCTCCATGGTCAGGCCTACAGAGAGGCCCGCGAGCAGGTGAAATCTGTCCTCGGCGACGAGATAGAGATTAGCGATGCCCGCGACCTCGCAGAGGAGATCTCCGCTCCCACAAGGGATACGAGGATCTGCTACAATGACATCGCGGCACAGCCAAGAAGGTGGCTAACCAGCCCGCTCTGGACTGGTGACGTGAGGAAGGGAAGGGCATACTCCGGTTACGTCCTGCAGGTAGAGCACTGCATACCCTGGAGGACCCTTACGGGCAGGCAGCACTTCTACCTGGACCATCCCATATACCTCCAGTTCGGTGAGGGGCTCTGTACCCACAAGTACAAACTCAACCCGGCGAAGATGAACGAGCTCGTAAAGAGTGATAAGACTGACGCCCTTGAGCTCAACTACATCACGCCTCATGGTAAGTGGCAGATACACTCCACTCACTACGATAACCTCCGCATGCTTACCCTCTCAAGGGGCGGCAACTCGATCTGGATAAACGACGCAGAGGCCGAGAGCGTGGGGATTAAGGACAATGACTGGGTAGAGGCCTACAACGACAACGGCATCTTCGTCTGCCGAGCCGTAGTAAGCGCCAGGATCCCCGCGGGAACCGCCTTCGCCTATCACTCACAGGAGAGGACGGTAAACATTCCCAAGGCGGAGCAGCGTAACAAGATACGTGGCGGCTTCCACAACAGTCTCACCAGGCAGCGTCTCAAACCGACCCTTATGACCGGTGGTTACGGTCAGTTCTCATACGGGTTCAATGCCTGGGGTCCTATCCCCATCATCAGGGATACAACCGTTTATGTCAGAAAAATGAGAAACCAGGAGGTTAAGTGGTAATGGATATCAGAAGACAGTTTTCAATGAGCTTTCACTTGGACAAGTGTATCGGTTGCCACACTTGTAGCGTCTCCTGCAAGAACATCTGGACCACGAGACGGGGCGCCGAGTATATGTGGTGGAACAACGTGGAGACCAAACCCGGCACCGGCTATCCCGTAACCTGGGAAGATCAGGACAGGTACAGGGGCGGCTGGGAAGTCTCCGGCGGCAGTCTCAGGCTGAAACTCTTGAAGGGACCTGGCAAGATCAGGTCCCTTGCCAACATCTTTTTTCAGCCGAACCTGCCTACAATAGACGATTACTACGAGCCCTTTACGTACGACTATCAGAACCTCTTCAACGCCCCGGCAGGCGATGACCAGCCAGTGGCGCGTCCGAAGTCCCTCATCACAGGGGAGTTCATGGAGAAGATAGTCCTTGGGCCCAACTGGGACGACGACATGGGCGGCTCGCCGCTTTATGCCGCGAACGACCCCAACATGAAGGTCCTCTCGGAGTCGCAGAAAGAGTGCCTCACCAAGTTCCACAAACTCTTCTTCTTCTATGTCCCGAGGATATGCAACCACTGCCTGAACCCGGGCTGTGTTGCCTCGTGCCCCTCGGGCGCCATCTACAAGAGGGGTGAGGACGGCATCGTCCTCATTGACCAGGACACATGCCGTGCCTGGAGGTTCTGCGTGAGCGCCTGCCCTTACAAGAAGCCCTACTTCAACTGGGCCACCGGTAAGAGCGAAAAGTGCATCTTCTGCTACCCGAGGGTCGAGACCACACAGGCCAATGCCTGCGCACACTCCTGCGTGGGAAGGATACGCCACGTGGGTCTTCTCTTCTACGATGCCGACAGGATAGAGGAGACGGCAAAGGTATCGGACGAGAGGATAGTCGAGGCCATGAGGGACATCATACTTGATCCCAATGACCCCAAGGTAGTCGAGGCGGCCCAGAAGGCCGGCTTTGCCGACAACTGGATAGCAGCGGCCCAGAACTCTCCGGCATACAAGATGTTCAAGCAGTGGAGAATATCTCTGCCGAACCATCCCGAGTTCAGGACCCTGCCCATGAACTTCTATCTGCCGCCGCTCTCGCCCATACTCCATGACGCGAAGTCGGACTCTGGCGGCACCTTTGACCCCATCTCATCTGATTTCTTTAATGATATCGATAAGATGAGGGTTCCTGTAAGGTACCTCGCAAGTCTCCTCTCCGCCGGCAACGAGCAACTCGTCATTGAGTCGCTCAAGAAGCAGATGGCAGTGAGGATATACCAGAGGCACAAGTCCGTTGGTGACGTTACCGCCGACGTGGCCAAGAACGCCCTTGCGCAGGTAGGGTTCAGCGCAGAGGACGCGGATGAGATATACACTCTCCTGAGTCTTGCGACCTATGAGGAGAGGTTCGTTATCCCTGAGACTCATCGTGAGTCCGAGACCACCATTGACCCGCGGACCGTGTACGAGAAGAGAGGCACCGTGGGCTTCGGCAAGAAGCAGCACAATAGAGAGCTTCTCGGGAGGTCCTGGTAAAGATTATGTCCGTTAAGGTCAAGAGTTTATACGAGTATTTCGCCGACATCCTTCAGTTTCCCGACGAGGGTATGAGGGGCAAGATAGAGGTGGCCATCAAGGCCCTCTCGGAACAGCCCCAGTATCCGAAAGAGGCCACTGAAGAGATGGGCAAGTTCCTCGAGGAAGTCGAGAGTCTTCCCCTCGATGACCTGCAGGGTATATATTCCTATACCTTCGAGCTGACCGCCGAATATACTCTTGACCTCGGACATTTCCTTTACGATGGTTTCAAGAGGTCGAATTACCTGGCCTCTCTCAAGGCTATGTACAGGGAGAACGGCTTTCCCTACGATGAGGTGGCAAAGGGGGAACTACCAGACCATATGCCTGTGCTCCTTACCTTTCTCGGTACACTGGAGAACAAGGAACTCAAGCAGGATGTTACGGAAAGTTTCCTTATAATGGCCCTGGAGAAACTTGATAAGAACTTCGAGAAGAACAAGGGCAATCTATTTTGTCACCTGATTAAAGCAATACATCATGTCGTAGACACAGACGTTAAAGGAGGTAAATAGTATGTACATGTTTCTTTACGGCGCAATGCCCTATGTGCTTGTTGCCATAGCAATAGTTGGCGTCTTCTGGCGTTTCAACTACAACAGGTTCAGCTGGAGCTCGCAGTCGTCCGAGTTCCTTGAGAACAAGGTCCTCTTCTTCGGCTCCTTCCCATGGCATTATGGTATAATAATCCTTCTTCTTGGCCATATCGTGGGGATTATAATACCAAGTGGTTTTCTCTGGTGGAACTCAGTGCCTGTGAGGCTCTACATCCTTGAGCTCACGGCCCTGTCCCTCGGGTTCCTCGCACTCTTTGGCCTTCTCGCCCTTATATACAGGAGGCTTACAAACACGAGGATAAAGGCCCTTACCAACTCATGGGACGTGATAATCCTTATTATCCTTCTCATCCAGGTTGTTACCGGCCTCGGTAATGCCATCCTCTACAGGTGGGGTTCCAACTGGTACGCTGCCTCGGCTGTTCCGTGGATCTGGAGTCTCTTCAGGTTTAACCCTGACCCGACTTACGTGGCGAGTCTGCCTCTTAACACGAAGGTGCATATATTCAATGCACTTATATTCATAGCCTTCATACCGTTCTCAAGGCTCGCTCACTTTGTGGTGCTCAATCCTTACAAGTACCTTACAAGGCCTTATCAGGTTGTAAGGTGGTACAGGTCTCCCGGGCCCACAACCAATATAGTCCAACCCAAGTAATCCGATCCGGTCTGGTGGCGGGAGCTTTGCGCCCGCCACCATGGTGCCGGTGATTGGGAATTATACTGTCTGCAGTCCTTTGACAGGCAGATGTGTGAATCGGGACATAATCAGCTGGTGGATACAGTGGATACAAAAGATACTTTTTGCTTGACTATGAGTGGTGTTTGTGCGAAAAAAGATACACACAAAGCACAATACATTACTCAAAAATAAGTTGAGCCTTAAAGGCGCCTTATGGTGTCCTTTATTAATATACATCTATCCATCACTTAAATTTTTTTGCCTGAATACTGGCTACAAAGTAACGTATAGGCAAAAAAAAATAACAAAAGGAGATAACGGGGTATGTCAGACATCTTTGAATGGAAGGTTGAGGACGAAGGTTTTTGGAACTCAACCGGTAAGAGGATAGCGAATCGGAATCTCTGGATTTCTATTCCAAGTCTTCTCGTAGGGTTCTCTACATGGCTGATGTGGGGTATTATCACGGTTCAGATGCTGAACCTTGGCTTCCCCATACCTAAAGCCAGCCTCTTTACCCTTATGGCCATCGCAGGCCTTACGGGCGCTACACTGAGGATACCAAGTACATTCTTTATCAGAATCGCGGGCGGAAGGAACACTCTCTTCTGGACAACAGCGATGCTCATGATTCCTTCAATTTTCTCATTTATCCTCCTACAGAACAAGAATACACCGCTTCTGGCCTTCCAGATATGTGCGTTCCTCTCGGGTTTTGGCGGCGGAAACTTCGCTTCTTCCATGAGTAACATCAGTTTCTTCTTCCCAAAGAGGGTGCAGGGCACATCGCTTGGCCTTAACGCCGGTCTCGGCAACTTCGGCGTCACGACCATGCAGGTCCTTATCCCCCTTGTCATGACCTTCAAACTCCTCGGCCCCTTCAGCGGCTCGGGAATGACCCTTATCAACACAAGCGGCACGCTCATCGGAAAGATACCCGCTGGTTCCACCACGTGGATCCAGCACGCAGGCGCTGTATGGATGTTCTGGCTCATCCCTCTGGCCTTTGCCGGATGGTTCGGCCTCAATAACATCAGGACCCCTGCGGTATCCCCGCATATAAGCGGTCCCATAGGTTCCCTTGGAAAGATAGTCTTCCTTCTCTGCTGCGGCTTCCTTACAGCGGGTATAGGCCTCTGGCTCCTCCTTCCGCCTCCCATAGGCCACGGTGTGAACAAGTGGGTAATCCTTGCCTGCGTCATCGTAGCCACGGTCATTATCATGAGGTACGCGTCGCCAGGTGAGTTGAAGGAGAACCTGAAGCGTCAGTACAAGATCTTCAATAACCCACATACCTGGTACATGACGATCATCTATACCATGACATTCGGTTCCTTCATCGGATATAGCGCGGCCTTCCCGCTCTCCATCAAGGTCATCTTCGGCTTCAAGCACCTTGTGGACCCGGCTACGGGCCTCATGACACATAACACACCAAATCCGCTTGGCCCCAGCGCCCTTACTTACGCCTGGATAGGCCCCTTCATAGGCGCCCTTATCAGGCCTGTTGGAGGCAAGATCTCCGATAAACTCGGCGGAGCCCTTGTGACACAGGTATGCTCCATTGGCATGGTGCTCTCGGCCTTGGCCACATCCATTTACATGCAGAAGGCCTATGCCTCGGCAACGCCGCAGGACTTCTTCTTTCCATTCTTCATTCTCTTCCTCCTCCTCTTCACCTTCTCGGGCATAGGTAACGGTTCTACCTTCCGTACCATATCCCAGGTCTTCAACGAAGAGCAGGCAGGACCAGTGCTTGGATGGACCTCGGCTGTCGCGGCCTACGGTGCCTTCGTTATGCCCAAGGTCTTTGGTGAGCAGATCAAGGCCGCAACACCACAGAGAGCGCTCTATGGTTTTGCCGCGTTCTATGCCTTCTGCGTCGTACTGAACTACCTTGTGTATCTGCGGCCAGGGGCACAGTACAAAAACCCTTAGTCAGTACTTAAGGTACAGTTGTAAGTCAGACAAAAACGGGGGACCTATGGTCCCCCGTTTTTTTTTCCGCAATGCCAAAAAAGTCAAACAATCGCATTGACAGCAGGTGTTTTTGTGATATTCTTATTTCATACCATTTCATCCTCTCGTCACAGCGCACCTGTGAGAGACATCTATTAACCTTATTGTGTGAGGAGGTGTCACATGGGACTCTACGACAGTATGGACAAATTCGATATCGAAACCATGTCAGGTGAGGAGCATCGAGAGAAACAGGCATACGTAGTGAGTAAGTGCAAGTGCAAGGGATGCCCAACCTATGTGGAGGGTGACGCCACTATTGGGTATTGTTTCCCACTTATTGGGACAAGCGCCAATATAAAGTGGGAGAAAGACTGCATCTGCGAGTCCTGCGACATCTGGAAGGAATATGCCCTTGAGAACAACCACTATTGTACTCGCTGCTCGGAGTTCTGTCAGGTCATGAAGACTCAGGTAAGCGACGCTCCCTGATTAAGCATATGGTCAGAAGCCTTTCAGGCGCCTGGTCTGCCGGCCTTTTTGCGGCAGTCCGGGCGCTTTTCTCTATACGTCTTCACAAGAGTTCCGCAGAGGTGGTTTCTCGCTTTAAAGCCGGCTTTAAGGTATTTTTTTTCCTCTTCTCCCTCTCTGGACTCTTTATTAGACTGGACAAGTATCTGTATATATAGTATAGTTTTATAATCCCTTTTAAACAAAAAAAATAGAGTTAAAGGAGACATTAGATGGACATCACCACAGTAGAACAGGCATCACAGGCTATAAAAAAGTGGCTTGACGAGAATCACCACCAGGCCCAGGCTGTAAACGACGAGAATTCATCCTTTCATTTTGAGATTGACTATCCCATAGGTTCTCTAAAGCGCCAGAGGATACTACAACCCACGGAGTTTCCCGGCCTTATAGTGCTTCTGAACGGTGTTTCCATTGCCAAGGAGCATATAGAGTCACTGAAGGCACTCTCTCGTGAAGAGAGGGAGAAGTTTTACGGTGAGATGCGAAATGACCTCCTCTTTCTCAAGAACAGTTATGATATGAACATGGATGAAGAGGGCGTGGCCAAGCAGATACAGTTCTCCTATGAGTTCTATCTTGACGGCCTTACAAAAACGCGGCTTTTCGAGGGCTTGCTCCTCAATCACAGAACCCTCATTTACATAGTAACAAAGTTCAATGAAAGGTTCGGGGTCCCTGAATTGCCAAGTCCGCCTCAGGATAATCAGGCCCCTCAGAACGCCTGATAAGCCATGACCTTTTGTGGTCATTGGAGTTAGTTGTCTTTACAGGAGGTAAAAAACATGTCTGAAAAGAAGGTGAGAGTCACATACAGGTGCCTTCATCCTTCCTGTGTTGTCTTTTGCAGAGAGGGCATTCTTACCATGGACGAGAATGTCTACAGGGAGCTCAGCGAGTCCGTGGAGGGTGAGAACGTCTTCAGAAGCCCCAAGGAGACATGCCGCCTTGGTTTTTCGCAGAACTTTGAGGCCGAGGCCGTGGAGAGCACTGAAGAAGACGCCGTGGCAGTTGCTGCGGTTGAGATGAACGAGCCATCCATGGAGAGTGACAACCCTCTGGAGATACTCGCGGCCGAGCACAAGAAGGTGCTTGAGAAACTCGAGGTAATAGAGAGGCAGATAAGAAAGCGTGATGTAGATGGACTCTGGGACTCCACCAATGCCCTTGAGAATGACATTACGCTTCATTCCGTGCAGAAGGAAGAGGAGGTTCTCTTCCCTATTGTGAATAACATCATGCCACTTGCCGAGGGTCTCATCGCCATGGTGCAGGAAGACCACAGGGAGTTCATGACGCTTCTCTTCTCATTCAGGAACGCCCTTGTTGATGGAGACATCCTTGACGGTCTTGCCCGTTCCATAATCGTGAATCTCAGGAGTCACATCAGGAAGGAAGACGAGGAATTTTTCTATCTTCTTGATAGATACCTTGATCTTGAGACGAGAAAACGCATACTCGAGGGCATGAAGGACATGGAAGAGTCTTTTGTACCTGTCGAGGCTGGTGACAGGGCAGAGGCCAAGCACCGCTCAACGGCAAAGGAGCGTTCGGAGTTTGACGAGGCGGCTTCGGCGGCAAGGGACGCGAGGCTTGCCGACGCGGCGAGCGGCGGCGGCTGTTGCCACGAGGCCCCAAGCGAATGATTGCAGGTGTGTTTCCTCTCAGATAATACTTACCCGCTCCCATCGTGCGAAGGGAGCGGGTTTTTTTTGATTTAAGCGCCTGAGGTCCGTAACGATTGGTTTTCTTTGTCTTACTTTCTTTTTTCAAAAAGAAAGTAAGGAAATCTTTCTTCTCTTCTCTTCTCTATCTTCCCATTCCTACAGCGGCATATGCGTGTAGATGATATATATCCACATGCAGATTATGGACACGCCGAACCAGCAGACGTACTTGAAGGCCCAGCGTCTTCTTCTGACTATTCTGAGTTTCATGAGTATTACGGAGAAGCCCGAGAGCCAGAGCAGGAGCACTACGAGGTTATATCCGCTTCCCACGAAAGAGGCGAGGAAGAGGATTACGAAGAGCACGATAGAGGCGTAGCCGTTCAGCCTGTGTATTCTTCCCTCAAAGCTTCTTCTTTTTGTCCTCACGAGCTGCATTCCGCTTATGAAGCTTGAGGTAGCGAGAATTACGCCTATGGAGCCTATTATGAGTGGCAGGAAGTCACTGAGCATATTTTACCTAACGTTACCGTATATTACCCTGAAGAAGTACATCTGTATAAGGTAGAAGAGGAACCCTATATATATAAGGAAGACAGGGAGTATGAGAAAGAGGTCGGGCAGTGATGTGTTGTCAGCGACCTCGTTGTTCTTTGACTCACCTGTGACAAAGCCGAACATGTTTCTGAGCGTTTTGTTGCCCCTGATGACATTATTATCGGATGACCATATGAGCATACCGTTCCATGTGTTGAGGTTTACCTTGTTCTTCAGGATCCTGTTGTCATGTGAGTCGAATAGGAAGAGTCCCTTGTCATTATTTCGACTTATTGAGTTGGCCCGCACATGAAATCGTGAAGACTCGTTGATATAGAGGCCATAGGAGTTGTTCGAGTCGATGATATTCCCAAAGATTATACCCTTCTTGGAGGCCAGGATGATTACTCCGTTCTCGTTATTCTTAATTGTGTTCAGCATTATCTTGAGGCCTTTTGTCTTCTCGGCGAGCACCCCGGCGATGAGCGAATCCTTAAGCGTAAGGCCAAGTATGGTTACATTCTCGGCTCCTGTTATATGGATAACGGGTTTGTCGGGGTTGGCGGCCTTGATGATTGTTTTTTGGGCGCCTCTGGAAGTTCTAAGGAAGAGGGGTTTTTTGATGATTATATTCTCGGTATAGGAGCCTGGCGCGACTATGAGCATGGAGCCTGGTTCCGCGGCCTCGGCGGCATCGGCTATTGTGGCGAAGTCGCCGGGTACACGTATAATAGCGGCCCCGGCGGCCTGTAGTGGCGTTATGATAAAAAACAGGGAGAGAAGGGCCAGTAAGCCGGGGATGCACTTTCTCATATAACCTTTTGAGCTTTAAAGATTTTTTTAAACGTCCTCACCGGCCAAGTACCTCTTGATGATATGAGGGAGGCACTGCGGCAAGGGCGTAAGATGCAGAGTTAACCAGGTTCTGATTTGTGAAAGTTTAGCAGAAAGTGCTTAAAAAGTCTACGGTAATATGGTCCCGTGCGCACCATGGCGTGCTATCGTTCCCTGTTCCTCCCCGGGCGACAGGTTCTCTCAACTGGCAATGGCCCTTAAGAAGTACGCTGAACTGTAATCCTTTTCATGGTAATATAGGTCCTGAGGTAAGTTTATGAAGATCCTTCTCGTTGAGGACGACAGGAGAACGGCATCCTTTATATCAAAGGGGCTCAAGGAAGAAGGCTACGCCGTAGAGCATGCCATAGACGGCGAGGAGGGCCTTCGACTCGCCTTGGACGGCGCTTATGACGTGGGGGTTGTCGATGTAATGCTACCAAAACTTGACGGCCTCTCGCTCATAAGAGAACTTCGCGCAGAGGGGATAATGACCCCTGTGCTCGTCCTCAGCGCCCTTGCCTCTGTGGATAACCGTGTAAAGGGTCTTCAGGCAGGCGGTGACGACTACCTTGTAAAGCCCTTTGCCTTCTCAGAGCTCGTCGCGAGGCTTCAGGCGCTCACTCGCCGGGCCGGGTCCGCAGGTGAGCCGACTGTCTTCACGGTCAGCGATCTCAAGGTAGATATTGTCAGCAAGAAGATCTTTCGAGGTGGAAGAGAGATAGATCTCCAGATGAAGGAGTTCGCCCTCCTCGAATACCTCGTGAGGAACGCGGGCCGCGTGGTCTCGAAGACCATGATAATGGAGCATGTATGGGACTATAACTTCGACCCCCAGAGCAACGTCGTCGAGGCGCGCCTCTGCAGGCTCCGTGACAAGATAGACAGGCCCTTCAAGAAAAAACTCATCCACACCATACGGGGGCTCGGCTATGTACTTGAAGAAAGGGATTAACCCTTTCGCCACAGTGACTTTTCGCCTTACCCTCATGTACGCCCTCCTCTTCGGCGCGCTCTCACTCGTTGTCTTTGTCCTTGTCTATGTCTCCCTCACTTCAAGGCTCGGTAAACGCATTGATGTTGAGCTCATCGATACGCTTCATGAATTCAAGTCCCTTTACGCGAGCCAAGGGGCAGAGGCCCTTGGGGCCGAGTTCAGGCGCGAGGCCCAGTCCCGTGGCATTGAGCGCGTATTCTTCAGGCTCGTCTCTTCATCTGGTAAGGTCTTTGCCTCATCCGACCTCAGCGCATGGAAGGGGCTTGGGCGACCCGGCCTTTGGCCAGAGACCGCCCGCTCCGGGAAACCCGCCTTTACCACCATGAAGATACCTGGCCTTCATCACAGGGCCCGTATTATTATCGGGGCCACGGGAGACGGCAACTTCATAGAGATAGGGACCACACTTACGGGTAACGAACTCCTCATGGAGAGATACAGGGAGACCTTTGGTTACGCTGTACTCGTTATGCTCGGAGCAGGGGGGCTTCTGGGATGGCTCGTTGCGAGACGTGCCATGGCCGGGGTGCAGAGGGTAACCAGGACAGCCGCAGAGATTGGCGGGAGTGAGCTACGAAAAAGGGTACCACCGGGCAGGGAAGGGCAGGAGATAAAAGACCTTGTAGAGGCCTTTAACGCCATGCTCGGACGCATCGAGACCCTCATAACTGAACTAAAGGCCGTGAGCGACAACGTGGCCCATGACCTCAGAAGCCCTGTCACCCGCATCCGCGGTATTGCAGAGACAACCCTTGCCGGGCCGCAGGATATAAAGAACTACGAGGAGATGGCAGTGGCCGTAATAGAGGAGAGCGACAGGCTCGTGGAGATGATAAACACCATGCTCGAGATAGCGAGGGCCGGCTCAGGCATAGACGCCGTGGCCGTAGCAGAGGTTGACCTCTCTTTGATAGTCCGAGAGGCCGCGGACCTCTACGGCCCCCTCGCGGAGGACAGGGGGGTAAGGATTGAAACAGAAATCCCCGCCACTGCCCTTGTTATCAGCGGCGATGTAACGCGCCTTCAGAGAGTGGTTGCCAATATCCTCGACAACGCCATAAAGCACACCGAAAACGGCGGCCTTGTGCGCCTCTCTCTCTGTGCCGAGTCAGGGCAGGCGCGTCTTCAGGTCTCTGATACGGGTTCAGGCATCGGTGAGGCGGATCTGCCGCGCGTATTCGAGCGCTTCTACCGCGGTGACAGGAGCCGCACCACACCGGGAAGCGGCCTCGGCCTGAGCCTCGCCCTTGCCATCGTTCGTGCCCACGGAGGTAATATTACCGTAGAGAGTACGCCCGGCAAGGGGAGCGTCTTTAATGTCACCCTCCCTCTCCACTCTTCCACCCCACTGTGAGATACCATCAAAGATTACCAAAAAGTAATCTTCAGGTAAGCCCCTGGTAATCACGCCCTGCTATAATCCTCATAAGAAACATAGTAGGCTCAAGCCACCTGCCTTCGTAATATATCAAGCAAGAACCATTCTCATGCAGATAAGATATGCCCTCATCTTCGTGCTCGCGGCCCTCCTCTTAGGCGGCTGTGCCACCTACAGGGCCATGCCCATTACAGGCAAGGCCGTAGAGGAGAACCTCTCACCACCCGGCAAGACTGAACTCCGCCTCCGCGCCGCCTCCATCACTCACCCTGTGCTTGAATCCGTGGACCTCGATACCTCGGACGGCCTCTCGCCTGACGAGGCCGCCGTACTTGCAGTCATACTGAACCCCGCCCTCAGGGCCGAGCGCGACAGAAAGGGCATTGCCGGGGCCGAGACAATCAGGGCTGGAATACTCCCAAACCCGCGCCTCTCCTATTCTTTCGAGATACCAGTCGGGGGGATAAAACCAGATACAATCAATGCCTACGGGTTAGGTCTCGGCTGGGACATAGGGGCCCTTGTAACCCGCGAGGCGAAGCTCGACGCCGCAAGGGCGCAGTTCAGGTCCGTGGAACTTGATATAGCGTGGAAGGAATGGCAGGTAGCCGAGAAGGCGAAACTCGGCCTCTACCTGTACGCAATCGCAAGGCAGAGAGCGGTCGCCGTCGCTGAGCGCGAGAAGAGACTAAGTAAGATATACGCCCTCACAAAAAGGGCTGTAGGGCTCGGGGTAAATACCTCGCAAGATCTCGCGCGTGCGCGCTTTGCCCTTGAAGAGGTCCGCTCCTTTCTCATCAAGGCACGGGCGGACCTTGAGGCAAAACGCCTTGGGCTGAACCTCGCGATTGGGCTCCCAGGGGAAACGCGCATAACCCCGGAGATGTCCCTGGACACCGGCGTATTCAGCGTAATGCCCGCTGTTGAGGCACTCATGAAAGGCATAGAAGACAACCGCCTCGACATCAAGGCCCTTCGCCTCGGCTACAAGAGCGAAGAGGCGCGGCTCCGGGCGGCCATACTCTCGCAGTTCCCTTCCATAAAAATCGGACCAATAGGCGCCAAGGACACAGACGGTGTGAAGACCGCAGGGGGGCTTCTGGACGTTGAGGTCCCCCTCTTTAACCGCAATCAGGGAAGAATCGCCCTTGAGCGGGCAACACGGAAGCGGCTCTTTGACGAGTACATTGCCCGCCTCTTCGAGGCGCGCATTGAGGTAGCCCGCCTTGCGGCGGAACTCACCTCCATGGTCTCGAGGATAGAAGAGGCCAGGGGGGCGGTAAAGAATATGGAGGACCGGGCCGCTCTTTATGAGAAGGCCCTGAAGAGCGGCGCCTTTGGCGCCCTTGATTATTACCGTTTCCTCTCAGACCTTGACTCAAGGAGGCTCCAGATGCTCGACCTCAAGGAAGAGGCGGCCCTTGAGGCCGTCTCTCTTGAGACAGCCTCGGGTAGATATATCTTCAGGAAGAGCAAGAACGCGGGACAATCTCCAGATAGAACAAAAAAAGTGGAGGTATTGAAGTGAGACCTGTTGGAAGAGGTATTGTTATCTACCTTGTAATCATAATGGTCACAGGTGCAACCATCGCAACCCCCGTCTCTGGCAAAGCGAAACCCCAGGGGAGTTCCCCTGTCACGCCCTCTCATATCACTACTTCCCGGCCCCAGAGGATGGACTTCATGCGTAAGGTCCGGTGGTCCGGTGTTGTGGTGCCGAGAAGCGATGTAAAGGTCCTTGCCCTTGTGTCGGGACGCATTATCTCTCAGAGGGCCGAGGATGGAGCCTACGTAAGGAGGGGGGATGTGCTCTTCACCATGGGCGGACCAACGATAGAGGCGAGACTCAAGGCCCTCGGTGAAAAAAAACGGCTTATGGAGAAAAGGGTTGTCATAGCAGAAAAGGACATTAGCGTAAAGCGCGAGGCAGTGAGGCAGAAGATGATAAGGGGCGCGGAAGAGAGGGCCGCAGAGGATTCGCTCAACCTCCTGAAGGCCGAACTCGCGGATATTAAAGAAGCGGACGCATACCTTCGCCGAGGGCTCAAGGTGCGCTCTCCTGTGGGGGGCGTATTCACGGGACGGAGGGTAAGCAGGGGGCAGTTCGTTGAGAGGGACGCGCTACTTGGAGAGGTCATCTCCACTGGAGCCCTACGGTTGAGGGCAAGCGTTTTTTTACGGGAAAGGGGTAATCTCAAGGGCAAAAAGGCCCTGATAAAACAACGTGGAGTAGTGGTGGCTGAGGGCGTAGTCACAAGGGTCCTTCCACGCATCACGAAAGACGGCGCCACGGTTATATGGATTGAGGGCCCGGGAATAGACGCCGCTTTCAAGCCCGGCGAACCTGTTGGAGGGGAGGTCATCGTGGCCGTGCATAGAGATGCGCTCTCCCTTCCCGCTGACGCAGTTGTCCGAGACGATTTGGAGAGGCCCTTTGTCTTCGTAAAAAAGGGGAAGGACTACGAGAAGAGGGCCGTGAAGACAGGTATCGAATCAGCGGGGAGGGTCGAGATTATTGCCGGGGTGAGCGAAGTTGATGACGTAGTGACAAGCGGGGCATTTGAGCTCTTTTACCAGGACTTTGGCAGTCTCTTCAAGGTGGCGGACTGATGAGAAGTCTTCTCTCAAGGGTCATGAGAAATCCCATGGCAACGGTCATCGTCCTTGTCATGACTGGACTCGCGGGCATATACTCCATGGTCCATATGCCCGTGGACCTCTTTCCCAGCATAAATATTCCCCTTGTGAACATCATCAGCCACTATGCCGGGGCCGCGCCCCCGGACATGGAACTCCTCGTAACAAGGCCCATTGAGGATGAGATACGCACCATAGCAGGTGTAAAGAGAGTGGCCTCCACATCTGTGCAGGGCGTATCGCTCATTTCCGTGGAGTTTAACGAGGGTACGGGCATAGGAGAAGCAAGGCAACTCGTGCAGACAAGGCTCGCGCGTCTCGGCGGCAACCTTCCCGCCGGCGTAGAGCCCCGTATCGAGAGCATAGGGACAACGCTCCAGGAGGTTTCGGGTTATGTAGTATACGGCGCGGGCGACCCGGTGAGGCTACGGACCATCGTCAGCCGCGAGCTCGCCGGACGCCTCAGGGGCGTAGATGGGGTATCGTCCATAGAGGTCCTCGGAGGAGACCAGCGGGCCTACTATGTCACCACGGACCCCGCAACGCTCTCAAGGCTCGGACTCACTATCCCAGCCGTAGTATCAGGAATAAAGAGACATAACAGGAGCGCTGTCGCCGGCTTCATGGTGCGCTCCGGCAAGGAATATCTCATACGCGCAGATGCGCGCCTCCGGAATATTAAAGACATCCGTGCCATACCGATAAAAAGGGCCCAGGGAGGCGCCACGGTCCTCCTCGGAGACATCTCAAAAGTGAGCAGTGGCAGGGCCCCGCGGCACTACGCGGTACGGGGTGACGGCATTCCGGCCGTGGCTATCATTGTGAGAAAACAACCCGGGGCAAGCACCACGCGCGTGGTATCCGGTGTAGATGAGGCAATATCAAACCTCAAGGATATTCTGCCCCAGGGGTCGAGAATAAAAAAATTCTACGACCAGTCGGAGATAATCTCCGAGTCGCGACATGAGATTATCCAGAACCTCATCGCAGGGGCCCTTCTTGCCGTGCTTGTCCTCTACTTCTTTCTCGGCTCCATTGTGCCTACGCTCATAGTCGCCATCACCATCCCCCTTACGCTCCTTGCCGCCACCACCCTCATGCACCTACTCGGACTTGGCTTCAATATCATTACCATGACGGCCCTGACCCTTGCCATAGGCATGATAGTAGACGACGCCATAGTCGTAGCCGAGAATATCTTCCGATACAAAAAGACCACCAGCGACCCCCTGGAGGCAAGCATAAGCGGCGCCGCGGGCATAGCAGGTCCCGATGCCTCGGGGACCTTTACGACCGTTGCGGCCTTCCTCCCACTTGTCATGATAACTGGCATGGCGGCCATTTTCCTCAGGCCCTTTGCCCTCACAATCGCCTCGGCCCTCGTTGTCTCACTGGTACTATCCCTTAGCCTTGTGCCCCTGCTCTTCAGCAGAGCGAAAAAGGCCCTCAATGCACGAAGCGATCATGCCGGTGAGAGAGTTCTTGCCCGCCTGAGAAGGGGTCTCAGCCGCGCCCTCGGTTTTTCTCTAAGACACAGGTGGTGGGTTGTAATAACATCCATCGCAGTCCTTGGACTCGCCGGGCTGACACTCCCTGGCACAAAGGCCTCTCTCCTTCCGCCCATAGACGAGGGGGCCCTTCTCATCGAGTACATAATGCCGCCGGGCACTTCTCTACGGGAGAGCGACCGCATAGGTGAGATGCTTGACCGTATCGCCATGAAGGACCCTGATGTCTCTACCGTATACAGACGGACAGGGTCGCCGGAGGCGGGTTATCAGGTTGAGGGTGTCAACAGGGGCGAGCTCTTCATAAAACTCAGGCCCAGGGCCAGCCGGCGTAGAGACGCCGCCCGAGTCATGGCTTCTCTCAAGAAGTCATATTCGGGACTGCCGGGCATGGTCTTCCTATTCCACCAGCCCACTCAGGAAAAGATAGACGAGAGTTTCTCGGGTCTTCCGGCCCTCTTCGGTGTAACCGTATACGGCACAGATCTGGATAAACTCAGGACCCTTGCAGGAGAGGTGGAGAAGGTACTCTCCAAGGACCCGGCCATAGGTAATGTGATAAACAACACCAGGGTACGATCCCCGGAGGTGGATGTGAGGCTTGACTACGAGAGCCTTGCGCGCTATGGGCTTGAGCCTGCAGACGTACTTGCCTCGCTCAGGGCAACACGCCTCGGCGTAGAGGCTACGCGAATCATCAAGCAGAGGGAAGAGGCGAGGGTAATCGTAAGACTTGCCGCAGGTGAGGCCCTCACCCCTGATGATATGCGAGCCCTTCCCCTTGGCGGCAAGGCCGCTGTCCCGCTCGGGCGCGTGGCAAGCGTAAACGTAATCAGGTCTCCCGCGGCCATTACACGCATCAACGGCCAGAGGGAGATTACCCTCATAGCCGAGGTAGAGGGCAATATCCCGGGGGTTGTCAAGAGGCTACGTAGGGGGATGAATACCCTTAAACTTCCCGCCGGTTACAGCCTGGAATTTGCAGGCGAGTACCGCGTACTCATGAAGACCGCCCTTGAGATGGCCTTGACACTTACGGCGGCCCTTGTGCTCATCTATCTCATAATGGTCATGCAGTTCCATACCCTTCTGCAACCCCTTGTAATCCTTCTTACCATACCCCTGTCTTTCACGGGCGCGCTCTTCGCGATCTTTATCACGCGCCAGGGCGTAGATGTATCTGTTGCCATGGGGGCCATAACCCTCGCCGGCATCGCCGTAAATAACGCCATTGTGCTTATGGATTTTTTCAATAAGGAACTCAGGGCCGGTAAGGACGTACCCGGTGCCCTCGCCTCTGCGGTATCCGTGCGCCTCAGGCCCATACTCCTGACGACCTTTACTACCATAGCCGCCCTCCTGCCTGCGGCCATGGGCATGACCACGGGGTCAAGGATCTTTCAACCCTTTGCCATCACCGTAATCGGCGGCCTCATCAGCAGCGTGGCGGCCACGCTCATCGTCGTCCCCACGTTCGCCTCGATGCTCGCATCTTCAGAGAATTGAAAAAAAAATATTATGAGGCTATAAAGAAATAATTCTCCACCGAAGCCTCTCCAAGGGCACATACATTTCATTTGTGAAGGTATGAGTTCTTAGGCTTGGAAACCATGGGAATTTACAACTCATACAAAGATAGCCCCCCTTCGGCTTACATGCCAAAGGGGGGCTATCTTATATCTTTTTACCTTACCGGCCCTTCAATGTTACGCGCTCCCGGTTACAATCTGGTTACAATCTCCGGGCGCAAAAAAGGGGCTACGAAGTAACCCCTTGAACTTACTGGTGGAGCTGAGGGGGATCGAACCCCTGACCTCAAGACTGCCAGTCTTGC
>CAYYJQ010000023.1:0-29487 GCA_964472295.1 uncultured Thermodesulfobacteriota bacterium
GTACGTACGGTGGTGTGGGAGGACGGCGGGGGCAACCCCGCCTCCTACCCGATCTCTAATAGCGGGGGGGGTAGAATAATTAAGTCCTTTTTATCTTTATAAAACAAGTGAATAGAGCGAAGGGGGGTAGAAAAAAAACACCATAGTGTATAGCGCGAAAAAAAAACATCAGGAGGTCGCAGCCATGAAAGAGATGTTTGAACCCGGCAGAGGTGGTACCGATTCAATACCCACAGGTGGGCTCCATTGGTTCAGGCAGCATTGCTCAGGGAGAAACAGGGTCCTTCTGAGAGAACCTGAGAGGTGTATTGAGTGCGGTCATGTCTATATAAGCCTCTACCCGCTCTCTAAGTGCGCGGACCATAGCGGACTTGAGGAGATATAAACGGTGTTGATAGAACTCGCCGAGGAAGCGCGAGGTCCCGGCCGGGCACCTTGCCCGGAAGCTGGCTTAACGAGACAGGATAACGGATTTCTTTCAAGTCTCGTTTCTCCTTCAGATGGTGCCGGGCACCCCGGAGATGGCGCCACTGAAGGCACGGGTAATGGTCGAAGGGGGAGGTTGGGAGGAAAAAAAGAGGAAGAACCGCTGTCCCTTAATAACCCTATTCTGGTCATTGAGGAGATTACGGGCGAGCACCGGCGGCTCTGGAGACTTATAAGCCGGAAACTGGAACTCGGTCTCAGGAAGAGAGACCCCAAGAAGAGTATTGAACACCTCAAGGCGGTGAAACTTGCAGGAGACATCTTAAGTGTTGTGGTCAGGGGGCAGAGACAGGCATGGGGACTCGAGGCAATTGAAGGGGGTCTCCCGCCCGATGATACAGAGGAGATTATCGAGGAGATGGCATGCCTTACGGCCCCATCAAGAACAGGCAAGGCTCTGGACCGAGGGTAAACGCTTTGCAGTCGTTACGGCTGGCAGACGCTCTGGAAAGACGGAACTCGCCAAGAGGCGGCTCGTCATTGCCCTGGCCGGGAAAAAACCATGGAAAGACGCGCGTTACTTTGCCGCGGCCCCTACGAAGGACCAGGCAAAGAGGGTCTTCTGGCAGGACCTTAAGGCCCTGGTGCCGCGTGGATGGGTGAAGAAGGTGTACGAAGGAGACCTCTGCATAAAGACGCGCTTTTCGAGTGAACTCTGGGTGGTGGGCCTTGACAGGCCGCAGAGGATAGAGGGCATTGCCTGGGACGGAGGCGTGCTTGACGAGTACGCGGATATGAAGCCAATGGCCTGGAGCGAGAACATAAGGCCCGCGCTCGCCGATAGAAGCGGCTGGTGCTGGTTCATCGGCGTTCCCGACGGGTTCAACCACTTTAAGGACCTTGCAGACTACGCGCGCACAGGCGATGACCCGGACTGGGGTTTCTATCACTGGAACTCAAGCGACATCCTTCCGTCCGAAGAGATAGAGTCGGCGCGGCGCACACTCGACGCCCGTACCTTCCGTCAGGAGTTTGAGGCGAGTTTCGAGGGCGCCACAGGCAGGGTCTATTACGCGTACCAGGCCGAGAAGCACATGGATAGCAGTATAAGACTCGACCCTTTGCTCCCCATAATCCTTTCCTGCGACTTTAACGTGGACCCCTGCGTCTGGGTCCTTGCCCAGACCAATGGTAGAGAGGTCTTTGTATTTGACGAGATAGCGCTTCGAAATACCAACACCATTGAGATGGGGCGCGAGTTCTTAAGAAGGTACGGAGGGCACAGGGGTGGCGTAATCGTCTACGGAGACTCGGCGGGCTCGGCCCGGAGCACCACGGGAAAGACGGACTACGTAATCCTATCTGAGCTTGGCCTTTCAAGGCAGAGGATAAGGCGCAGTAACCCGCCGGTTAAAGACAGGGTAAACGCCGTTAACAGTATGCTCGAGAACTCGCGTGAGGAACGGCGGCTCTTTCATCACCCAAGGTGCCTGTATCTGAAGAAAGACCTTGAGAGCGTTATCTGGACCGGGGACGGGGCGTCCATAGACAAATCAAACCATGAGCGCACCCATGCCGCCGACGCCCTCGGGTACTACATAGAGTATGACTTTCCGCTACGCGCCACAAGGTTCGATCCGTCTATGAGATTTTACAAGTAGGGTCCCTGCCTTAAGAGGGGCCGTCAAACAAAAAAAGAAGAGGTTACGTGGTGACTTTAGAAGAGATTGAGAGGACACACCCGGACTACGATGCCTGGCTGAATGAATGGATCTTCTACATAAGGTCCTATCTTGGCGGCGCGCTCTACAAGAGGGCCGATTATCTCCTTCAGCACCCCTTTGAGAGTTCCGCCAACTACATGCGCCGTAAGGAGATTGCCTACTATTACAACTACTGCGGACCTATTGTGGATATATTCGTATCCCACCTCTTCAGAAAGGTAGCGCGCCGCGAGTACGGGACCCTCTCCAGGGACCCGCTCTTCAAGTCCTTTCTTAAAGACGCTGACCACGAGGGCTCAAGCTTTACTCAGTTCATGCGCGAAGCCCAGCGCTTTGCCTCGGTGTACGGCAGGGTCTCCATTGTGGTGGATAACCCATCAAGTTATGCCCTTACGCGAGCCGAGGCCATTGGCGATGATATTCGCCCCTACGTGAGCCTCATTACCCCTGAAAATCTCCTTGACTGGTCCTTTACGAGGCTGGCTTCAGGCAAGCCTGTCCTTGAGAGGGTGAAGATAAGGGAAGAAAAGAACAGGTACCGCATCTGGACGCGCGACCTCTGGGAACTCTGGGAGGCCGAGCCAGAGTCCGGCGAGGTGAGCCTCAAGGGGTTTGGCGAGCATAATCTTGGCGTTGTGCCTGTTGTAACCCTTTACAACAAGCGTTCAGGTATGCGGATGATAGGCGCTTCGGACCTTCAGGACATAGCGGACATAAACAAGAACATCTACTACCTCTGTAGCGACGCCAAGGAGATTATCGAGAACACGGCCTTTCCCATGCTCGCCATGCCATATTCCAAGGGCGCCGGCGAAGAGGAAAAGGAAATAGGCCCGCGTAATATCCTCCAGTTCGACCCCGCGGAGCCAAATGCCCGGCCCTGCTGGCTCGAGGCCCCGCATTCTTCACTTACGGAGATACGCGAATGGGTGCGCCAGGACATTGCCGAGATTATGAGGATAGCTAAACTCGGCGGGGTGAAGTCTTCCGAGGATTTTTCAAGGGTCCGCTCTGGTGTTGCCATAGAGCTCGAGTACCAGCAACTCTACGCCACTCTCAGCGAGAAGGCCGATAACATCGAGCAGGCAGAGGCGAGCGTCCTTGACCTCTGGGCCAGGTGGTATGGCGGGCGTTTTGACGGGGCTGTGGACTACCCCGATGACTTCTCGGTGCGGGACATGGCCCGTGACCTCGATAACGCCATAAAGGCCCAGTCAGCGGTAGTGGATTCGGCGACCTTCAGAAAGGAACTCCAGAAGAAGATAGCCAGCACCGTGCTCCCCAAGATGGACGAGGATACAAGGGCCGTGGTCGTCAGGGAGATAGAAAAGGGCGGAGCCAGCGCTTCATAAGAGAGGAGAACCGCATGAGCGTGACAATGAATAATACATACATTGACAGAGATGCCTTCAATACAGCGAGGAAACTCTCCGCCTCCCATGGTATAGAGTTTTCCGAGGCCTACAGGATTACCAGTACTATCTGGGACGAGGCCCGACGGGCCATACTTACTGCCATTGACAAAGAGGACTGGCAAAAACTCTCATTCAGCGAGCGGTCCAGTGTTTGTCAGTCGGTTGTAAGGGCACTGCTTGACAGGAAGAAGACGCTCGGATTCCTGAGCGGGGCAACGAAGTCGTTGCTCTAAGACTGCCCTTTGCCGCACCTCTACCCCGGGGCGCGGCCTGTGAGAGTTCACGGCAGGATTGCCCCCTTTTTATTTTGGGGGTCATGACGGGGGAAAAGACATGAGGAGGAGTTTCATGCAGAGTACTGAGACGAATATGCCGGAAAACAGCGAGGCCAGGGGGAGTGGTTCAGATGGTTCCACGGGCAGGGTGGCCTTCACGCCCGAGCAACAGCGAAGGGTGCAGGAACTCATTGACGAGTCCTACAGAAAGGCCTTTCAAAAGGCCCAGCGGACACGCGGAGCCTCTGAGGATGTCGACGGGTTGAGGCGCGAGATAGAGGGCCTCAAGGAGGAGAAGAAGAGACTCGCTCTTCTTAAGGCTGTCTCCAGGTACAACGTCGTGGACGGCGAGGAGATAGTAAAACTCCTTGAAGACAGGGTAAGGATGGATGAAGAGGGGCACGTGGTGGTCGTCAATTCCTCGGGCTCGGCAAAGATAAACGACGCCGGGTACCCCGTTGGAATGGACGAGTTTCTCTCAAACTGGCTTAGCGAGAGACCCCATCACCTCCGTTCCACGGCATCGCCCGGCGCGGGCTCCACTGGCGCGGGTTTTGGCCACGCCGCGGTTGGCCGCCCGAGCCTTGCCGACCCCTCGGCATGGAAGACCATGGCACGTGAAGACCTTGACAGGATTCTCCGCGAGGGCATAAACATTCACGGTTCCGCCGGGCAGGTATACAGGTTCAGGGACGTTAAGAACCCCTTTCTCGACGCGAGAAAGAGGCGCTTTGGCGCTTCTCAAGGGTAACCCCACGGCAGGTTGCCGGCCTGTAAGTTGAAGTATTTGGAGTTGTTTTGTTTTTTCAAGGAGGTTAAGAGATGGCAAATGAAGTAACCTCGGCAGCGCTCAGCGCGGGCGAGCTCATAGCCGCTGAAATTGTCTCAAGGCTCGTAATAGACGCGGCCTACGCCGATTCCGTAATGCCGCCCCTTGTGCGCCTTGCGGACATAAGCGGAGACAGCACCCTTACGGTGGATTTCCCCAAGTGGCCCATGCTTGCCGCCGCTGACCTCACAGAGGCCACGGACATGAGCAATACAGCCGTGAACACCACCTCCACGAGCATCACCGCCGACGAGGCCGGCATCATGATTACGGTGACGGATATGCTCCTTAATAGTTCCGTGCTTGGAGGGCTCGAGCCCTATGCCGCGGAGCTGGGTAAATCCCTTGCCGGCAAGATAGACAGCGATCTGCTCTTCGCCGCGTCGAGTTTCACCAATGCCGTTGGCACATCGGGTGCTCCAATTACAGAGGCCGATTTTCTCCAGGCCCTCTATACATTGGAACTTGGCAACGCCAAGGGGCCCTTTGTGGCGGTCCTTCACCCCATACAGGTCCATGGCCTTAGGACGGCCCTTGCGGCCACCACGGGCGCTGTCTGGGGCGGAGCCTCGGCCCCTGCAAGTGACATCGGGGCCATGGCGAGCCTCTACGGCGTGGACATATTCCAGTCCACTAACTGCGCCTCTGTCAATCTCAACGTTGACAGGCAGGGCGTGATGATGCCCATGGGCAACCAGTCGGGCCTTGCCTTTGTCCTCAAGACCGGGGCAAAGACAGAGCTCCAGAGAGACGCCTCGCTCCGCGCGACAGAGATAGTCGTAACCGCGGTCTATGGCCACGGCTGCGTGGATACCGCCGCCGGCGGCGGGGTAAAGATAATAACGGTTCACGAGTAGGACTGATCCCTATACGGAACCAGTGGCGAGGGGCCAAAAGCCCCTCCCACACCCTTATTATTTCCAAACCGTGGAGTTGGATATGGCCGGAACTGCCTTACCGCGTAAAGATGGTTTTTATCACCTTGCCGCAGACCTTCGCGGCGGCATAGCCTGGCAGGGCGAACTCCTCCGTGATTTCTGGATGTGGAACAGGCAGTACACGGAGTATAGGGGCGGAGTTCGTCTTATTCAGACAGTAAGGGTTACTGACTTGAAGGAGGCGGCAATACGTTACTGGCGCGACAGATGGGTGCCCCTTAAACCCGTGGATGAAGACCTCCTCCGGCGCATGGAAGCCTGTCTCAGGGCCCATCGTGGCCTCAGGGACGCTGGCGTAAGGTTTCCTGATACTGAGTTTCTCACCATGCCTGAGCCCATACCAGAAGAGTCTCTTGGCGGCGAGGTGAGGGCGTACATGGGTCTTCCAAGGACAGAGGGGAAGAAGAGACCTCTTCAAAGGTCAGGGCCTGGTAAGAGGGCCATGGCCGCTTACAAAAAATCAAAGAACGAGGTAAGAGATGGAGACGTGGTTTCATAGCGGCACCTTCATGAAGGACGGAACGCCCATTACCATAGTTGCAAGGAGCGAGTTCGAGATAGAGGAGTGCCTCAGGCAGGGCCTCAGGCCCCTTGAGGAGAAAAAGAAAGATAAAAAAAGGCCTGCCCCAAGGGCCGCCAAAAAGGCGGGTACAGGAAAAAAATAGGCCTCCCTAATGTCCATGCCTTGATGGATGGGTTGAGATTGGCGCGAGAAGCGGGGGTGAAGCATGAAGGAGAGAAAGGCCATAGAGAGGGTCATTACACGGGTATGCAGACACGTTGAACGCGAAACAGGCAGGGCCCCCGAGGGCAAGACCTTGAGAGATATAGAGAAGAAGGTTCGCCGCGGGGCGGTCCTTCTGGAAAAGAAGAAGGCCTGAGCAAAGGCGTGATAGGTCCCTTTATCGGGGTTATCAAGGCCCCTAAAAACATACACAAGCAAGGAGAAGAGAGATGAGTTTTTCAGATTATCTTGAGAACAAAGTGCTCGACCATGTGTTTGGCAAGACGGCCTATACAATGCCCACTGTGTACGTGGGTCTCTCAACGGCGGACCCTCTCGATTCGGGCGCGGGCCTTGCCGAGCCCACGGGAGGCGCCTATGCCCGTGTGGCCACAACGGGAGCGGACTGGAATGCCGCGGCGGCAGGGGCCATAAGCAACGCCAATGCCCTGACTTTCGCGCAGGCGACTGGTTCCTGGGGCACGGTTACTCACTTCGCGCTCTTTGACGCGGCTACGCTTGGCAATATGCTGGCCTCCGGCGCCCTTACTACGGCCAAGGCCGTTGGTAGCGGAGACACGGTGAAGTTCGACATAGGTCAACTCTCAGCGACACTGAACTAATTTAATGGGAATCGCTCTCCTAAATAGCCGCTCGGCCACGGGCAAGGAAGTTGCCTCTATTACCATTAATCCCTTTGATGCCTCGACAGGTGCAAACGGGCTCTTGATAGTAACCGTGGCGAGACACCTGGGCACGTCAATCGACTCGGTCACATTCAACGGTGTGGCCATGACGAAACTCAGTGCGGCTTCCGTGATTGGCGGAGGCGGCAATAATGAACTTGGTTATTACTACATGGTCAACCCCAATGCCGTGGGTTCCATAGTAGTAAACTTCACAGGTCCCATTATTGCAGTTGTCTGCGTGTCTTACTGGTCTGGCGTGTCCCAGGGCAATCCCTTTGATGTTGCTTCGTCTGCATCTGGGCAATCCACTACCGCGCTTGCAACTCTAAATAATGTGGCTACTGGGACGACGGCTGTTGACGGTGCCTTATACTTCACGGGTACGGTTCCAACTGTCGGGGCAGGGCAGATACAGATAGTCGCCGCTGGAATCAACTCTGTTTATGGCGGTCAAAGTTTTGAGGGACAGGTAGGCAGTTCTATCCCCATGTCCTGGGACAGCAGTCAATCTGGTGTTTGGGGGATCGGAGCGGCTACCCTTAACCCTGCCAGCAGCGGCGGGAATTTCATACTTGTCAGCGGGACTTCCTCAGGCCTATCCACACTGTCCGGTTCATCTTCCAGGACTTATCTGATACAGGGAGCTTTTAATGGCATAAGTTCCATTACAGCCCCCTTGGCCCGGAATACCCCTGTCATCGGTTCCTTTTCCGCGCAGTCGGCGCCACAATCCGTGGTAAATTTCGTCCGTTCCGTAGGCGGTGGCCTGAATTCCCTATCAACCATATCTGCCGCAGTCGGGCTTGGCAAGGTCTTTTCAGGCTTATTCCCCGCAACATCCCTGCTACAGGGAGTTACGCGGCATACAATGCTCCTTGCGGGGACTATGCAGGGGATAAGCCTGACAACCGCGAAGCCCCAGATGAACCTGAACCCCGCCGGAGGCGTTGCCGGCAATAGCGTCCTGAGCGCATACTTCGTGAGGTCTCGTGCTCTTTCAGGGGCATATACATCTACGTCTTCTTTCACCGCAAGTTCGAGAGCCTCGCGCGTACTTTCTGGATCATACGTTTCTACATCTTCATTGGGTGCTGGCGCTATACTCATTGGCGCACTTGCTGGAAGTCTGTCTGGAGCATCTTCTTTAGGCGCCGGTATGGCAAGGGCCGAGTCTCTTACTGGTGCATTATCCGGCACATCCGCATATTCCGCGTCAATTGCTATCTCAGGCCAGGTTGTCCTCTCAGGGGCCATTACCGCTGTATCTTCCCTGAGTGCTTCTTCATCTCTTGACCTGCCCGTGGGCGCAATGCCATTCTCCGAGATCCTCACCAATGGCAATTTTGAGACAGGCGACTTCACTGGCTGGTCATTCTGGGTAAACACCAATGCAGGAGCGGCGGCCTCTAATAGCGTCCTCTCCACACTGGCCTATGAGGGAATATACAAGGCGCGTGTCGATATTACCAACGGCGGAACCGCCGATGGGCATGTTCAGCTTTTATCGAACCACCGAAGTATTACTGCGGGACGGAATTATGTCTTACGTTTTGCGGCAAAGGCTGATGCGGCCAGAACAATCAGGGTAACTGTTGAGCATACAACAACGCCCTTTGAAAATTACGGATTAAATTCGACCATAAATTTGAAGACCTCGTGGCAGGTCTTCACCCTTGCCTTTATTGCCAATGCCACAGTATCCAATGCCCAACTCTCACTCCGGCTTGGCGGTGATACGACTGGCGTGGAGTTTGACTCTGTTAGTCTTTATGACGAAGGCTCCTCTGTTGCCTATGGTACCCTGAGCGCGTCTCCTGTTCTGGATATGTCGGTTTCCGCCCTGCCCTTCTCCGAGATGCTCTTCAACGGCGACTTTGAGGCCCCGTTCTCAGGGGACTGGACCAACTGGGACAACGCCACTGGTGTGTCATCGCTCTCGCGTTCTTCGAGCCTCCCCTACAGCGGTACAAGCAAGGCAGTTGTTGCCATTACAAATGGCGGCGGGGCCTACAGCAACGTTAAATTCGCTCACAGGCCCGCCCATCTCCTCTCCATAGTAAGCGGTGAGGAGTACACCGTAAGGTTCGCGGTGCGGGCGAGTTACAATAGAAATATCCTCGTAAGGCTCATAAGGGATGGAAGCCCCTACGAGAACTTCGGATTTACCACCAATGTTCTCCCCATAACAACTGCGTGGCAGACATTCGCCTATACCTTCACCGCCAACACCACGACAAACCAGGCTCGGCTGGAATTCAACCTCGGGAACTATGACAGCAGCGTCGTCCATATCGACTATGTGAGTTTCTACAAGGCCGGGGCAAGCGCGGGGGTCACGGACCTCCTTGTCATGCCATCACTTACGCTTGGGCCGGGAGGCGCGCTAACGGCCTCTTCAGCCGTAACGGCGCTTGCCGGGCTTGACCACAGCCTCTTCGGGACCACATCCGGGATGTCCGCGGGCTCGGCGGGGGCATCTCTTCAGAGGGGCCTTCAGGGATCTCTGAAGGGCATGTCCGCGGCCTCGGCAGTGCTCACAGGTTCCGCATTGGCGATGCTGACCGGGTCGGCAAGTGTAATGACCTCCTTTTCAGCCACGCCTCTTCTGGGACGGTCCATATACGCACAGACAGGAGTGCTTTCCACCCTTGGAGGAGGGGCCTTTACAGTATATGGAGCCCTGGGGGTATCCCCATCGGCCCTTATTCTTGCAGGTGGACTCAAGAGGGAGATCTCTCTCTGGGGCGCGCTCTCAGGGGGGGCGAATCTACTGGGGGTCTCATCTATCCTGGCCCCGCCATCAGCAACTACCCTTGCGGCTTCGCCAAGGGTAGTCCATATGCCCGGGGGCGGTACGGCCATGTTAAGGACTAATGTATCACGCCCCGCGCCACAGAGGTTTGAGGGAGGAAGACAGGGAGGTGGAGGCCGGGCCTTTGTAAAGGCGGACTCGAATGCAAAGACTCTTGCAGATAAAAATAACAATACCAGGGTGACAAGATGAAACAACAGTTCAGGTTCAATACTGCCGAGACATTTCGCGCCTATGTCTTTGAGAACAACGTAAAGGCCATACCCGCGTCAGCGCTAATAACCATCTACAGGCCAAATTCAGATGTGAAACTCGTGGACTCGGCCCCCATGACCATAGCCTCGGACGGGCTTCTGTCCCATGCCCTTACGGCGGCGGACAACGCCAAGCCTGCCCTTGATTACAAGGCTGAGATTACCTACACCCTTGGCGCCGAGACCTTCTATGTGACGCTCTTCTATGATGTTGTGCGGAGCCGTCTTGTAAAGGTCGTGACTGACGAGGACATAATAAACGAACTCCCGCAGTTAAAGGACAACGGCTGGCGCCTTACCGGCACTGCCACGGGAGGTTCGAGTACGAGCATAACGGATAGGGAACTAAAGAGGTACGAGGACGAGTACTTTACCGGAGGGCTCGCCATATCCCTCGATAAATCCGAGACCCGGGAGATTATTGCCTTTGCCTCGGCCACGGGAAGGCTTACCACAACGGCCTTTTCCTCTCCCATAGTTGTCGGCGAGAGATACTCGGTCCAGAGGTCCTTTACACGCGAGATAGGGCGCGCATTCGAGAAGATGGAGGATAGGATAATCCGACTTGGCAAGAGGCCGGACCTTATCCTTGACCCCGTGGACCTCAGGGAGACGCACATCTATCTTTCCGTTGCCGAGGTCTCAAAGGGGCTCGTGACAGAGAAGGGTTCTTTCTGGTGGGATATATGGAAGGACTATGAGACAAGGGCCGATGAGGCCTTCTCGTCGCTGCGCTTCAAGTACGACGCCAGCGGTGATGGTCTTATATCGAGTTCCGAGACAGGCAGGAACATGGGTATTCTAAGGACTGGCAGGAGATGAGGCGCCTTAAGGGAGTCCTGCGAAAGGACCTGACATGCCCGGAGGAAGGAGTCAATTCGTGAACAGTATCGATACCATTGGGGCCATAACAGAGAACCTCGGCGCACTTCTTGAAAAAGAGGGCCTTCACATGGCGCGCGAGAACTATGGCGACGAGAAGAACGCCCCGTCAAGCCTCTTTCCCTATGGAGTCCTCTCCTACGATGGCGAGGACTTCGAGTACACGCATGGGCAGAGGCCCGGCCGGTTACGCTGAGGCGGCTTTCACAATAAGTGTCTCTCTCAGAAATAGGGATCTTAAGACCATGACCAAAGACGAGCAGATGTGGGCCCACAGGATACGGGAGGCACTAACGGTGAACGCCCTTAATACCGGGAGGCTCGCTTCCCTGCAATCTGTTAGTAGGGTCCAGACCAGGTCCGTGAAGGTGGAGCGAAAGGGGCATATATCGAGGCTCTATTACAGCCTTGTCGTCAGGTACAGGTAGGCCGCTCACCTTGCGCGCCTCTCTTGAATATTTATATTTTCACCAACTTACAGTTGTAAAAACGGCAGCATGTCCCCTGGGGCTCTGAAAGTTCTGAATTAATAGGGCTTCCTTAATAAAAAAAAGGAGAAGGAACAATGGCGGAGAACAGGTTATACCTTGGCCTCGGCGAAGAGGCCGCGCGCGGCGTGAGGGAATCAGGGGTAGTTGGCTTTATACCGCTCCTCTCTTCGGGCATTCCCAAGATGGAGATAAACGAGGCGAGGCGCGATGAGTTTCGAGGTGAAGACACTATAAAGGGCGGCGCGCCCTTCAGGCGCATGGACAGAAAGTGGAGCGCCTCGCTTGAGATACCCTTTTTCACCGAGGCAGGCGGCGTTTCCGGAATGATGGGCACCTTTATAAAACATTTTTTCGGCCATGTCAGTAGCCTTGAAAACAACGCTACGGGCCAGTTCTCACACTCTTTCAGCCCTGTTGCCGATCCCTTCGCCACCACGGCCCTTGGCGCAAAGGCCCTTACCCTCAACATGAACCTTACAGAGGGCGCCATTGTGAAAAACTGGCCCTTTGTGGGAGGGCGCGTGAGCTCCCTCGGCTTTACGCAGGAGCCGGGCCAGAACCTCAAACTCACTGCGGATTTATTCGGCCAGTTCAGGGACGCGCCCGTGGCCGAGATTGGCGGCGCTGTATTCGCTCCTGAGAACCTGCGTTGCGATTACAATAACCTCAAGGTCTATACAGGCACAGTCACGAGAACGGGCACGGCCCCTGACTTTACGGACATCGGTCTCATGGCGGCCACGCAGATAAGGCCCGACAAGATAAGCGTGAAGTTCGAGAACGGCATGAGCGATGTCCTACGTCTATCGGGCCTTGACTACCCGGACAGGACCCGCATGGGGAGGTTCAAGGTGAGCCTTGAGATGACCATTGACTGGGAAGATCCGGCCTCTGGGTTCTCGTCTGTTGCCGAGTTTAATGCCTGGGCCGCCTCGGCGGGCACAACAAACTTTGTCCTTCACTGGGACACGGGCACGCAGGCCGGCACAGGCGATAACCACGGCCTCTATATTGACCTCCCGCTAATGGAGCGCACGGGCGGGGCTCCGGAGTTCTCCCTTGAAAAGGACCCCATGATAACCCTCAAGTACGAGGGCGTCTTTGATGGCTCTCTCACGCAGTACATGGCAGGCCTGATACTCAAGAATACGGCTCCCACAGTATAAGGGACCATTAAATAGCAATGCTCAGACCGGAGGTCTTATGGCTATCATAAGTTTCGATCGTGACACGCTCATTGATTATATTCCCGCCTATGGCGGCAACCGCAATTCCAGCGACCCCTGCGTGGTTCGTCTGAAGTTCGTGCCCTACTCAAGGGTTCAGGAATACTCGCGTCTTCTCGCGGCAAGGTCCAGCGGCGCGGGAGACGCCGCGAAGACCGTTAACCTTACGCAGGGCGTTCAGAAAAAACAGTTCGTCGAGAATGTTAGTTCCATAGAGGGGTACTACATCGGCGAGCGCGAGGTAAGCGACCCCGAGGAGTTCTACGACTCGGCGGATACGGAACTCGTGACCGAGATAATCCGCGCCATGGAGAATATGCAGAGACTCTCCGAGGGCCAGCGAAAAAACTGATAGCGGGCTTCCGTTGGACCTTTCTTGCCACAACCGACGGGAGCCCCTTTTCCTGTGATGAGTGTGATGGCCAGATGCGGGCGGCGCGAAACTGCTCAAACCGCCTCGGCTTATCCGATGAGGCGAGGATAGTGGACGGCTTTACCGAGACCCTTGCCGAGGAGATAGGAAGGAGCGGCGCCGTAAAGGTCTTTTCCATTGGAGACATACGTTTTTACGAGTGTCCCCTTACGGCCCTCTCGGCTGATACCTTTGAGGTCATAGGCATCGTATATCTCACCGAGTCCTCGGGTACCCTCTACTTTGGTGGCGGCTGGGCCGACCAGCCCCACTGGCTCGTGGAGGCCTACGGGATATACAAGAGGGAGAGATACGAATATCTTAAGGGACAAAAAAATGTCGAACAATAGAGACGTAGAGGTTGTGATAAAGGCGCCCGAGGAACTCTCTTCCGTGGTGGAGCGCATAGTCCAGTCAGTTGTTGATTCAAGCTCCGTCATAAAGGACAACTTCGAGGGCCTGCTGACAGATGCCGACGTTGCCACGCTTGATAGTTACGCCACCGGGCTTGAGCGCGTCGCTGGCATTGAGTCCGAGAGGATAGGGCTTGTACGGGAAAGACGCGCCGCAGAGGCCGAACTTGCGGCCCTCAGGGAGAGTAGTCCCTACGGCGCGCCAGACCCCGCGTCCGTGGATTCCGAGGTGGCCCGGGCCTATGCCGATTATGAGGGCCGTCTCGCGGCGCTTCAGGAGTACAACACAAGCGTTATTACCGAGATGATACGGGCCAATGAGACCCAGGCCTCAATTGAAGCGGCCTACTCTGATCTTTCCATAGAGTCGGCGAGAAAGGTTCGCGACTTCAGGATACAGTACGCCGGCGAGTCCTTCGGCGCGGTGGCTAACTTCATGGAGAACCTCTTTGTTGCAACGGATTCCAAGAACAGGGCCATCTTCGAGGTCATGAAGGCCGCGGCCATATCGCAGACCGTAATAGACACATACGCCTCGGCGCAGGCTTCGTACAAGGCCCTCGCGGGTATACCCATTGTGGGTCCCGGGCTTGCCGTTGCCGCGGCGGCCTCGGCCATAGCCGCTGGCCTTGCCCGCGTTGCGCAGATACGAAGCACCCCCTTTGGGGGCGGCACACCCGTTACCGCTGGTGGCGAGGCAGTCACAACGCCCTTTACGGGAGGTTCCACTCAGGCCTTCCCCATTCAGGAGGGCACATCCAACGTTGGACAGACCCTTACGGTAAACGTCTATAACCCACTTAGCGACGATAACTGGGACAAGATAGTTGAAGACAACATCGCCCCGGCCCTTGAGGGCCTCTCGGAGAGGGATGTTGTCCTGAACATAAAAGTAGCGGGGTAGAGATGGCAACCTGGGAGAAGATAAAATTTTTCTACGAAACCATGCTCGGTGCAAAGGGTTCGACCCTTGCGGCAGGAAGTACGCTTGCCGGCACGGATGTCACTAACATCCATAACATGCTCGAGGTCAACAGGTGGGAGGCCGCCGACGCAACGGACCCTCAGTATATTACGTGGAGCGCCAATCTCCTCTTAAACGGCAACTTCGAGGCCTGGACAGGCGGGGCAGGCGCGGCGCCCGATTACTGGACGCTCTCGGGCGCAGGGGCTCTTGTGGCCCCCGAGAACATCACCATCAAGGAGGGCGCCGCCTCGGCAAAGGTGACTCGCGTCGGCGTTGACTGCTCGCTTACGCAGGACATAACTTCATATATGGACCATATCGGCGAGATCTTCAGCCTCGGCGTCTGGGTCCTAGCAACGGCGTCCAGCCAGGCAAGGCTCTCTATTACGGACAATGTAAAGACATCTTACTCTGTCTGGCATAGCGGAGGCGGCGGCTGGGAATTTCTTGAGACCGAACTACAGGTATCAGCGGGGGCGACTGGCCTTGCGGTAAGTCTTGAGGTCATGGGCACGGACGGAGATGTCTTCTTTGACGGTGCCTCGGGGGGCGTAAGAAAGAGCGCTGATTACCTTGCCGTCCTTGGCCACGACTTCCATGGTTCAGGGGGTACACTTATCCTTGAGGCCTCAGATGACGGATTTGTCTCGGAGGTTCAGACCGTGCTCTCCCTTCGCCCCACATCCAACAGGGCCCTTGTCTCCGAGGCGCGGCTTCTTGCAAATCCTGGCTTCGAGGTCTGGGATAAGGGACCAAACGCCGCGCCCACGGGCTGGACCCTCGGAGGCGGCCCCTCGGCGGCCATTGGAAGAGAGAGTATTATTGTATTTGATGGCCTCTATAGCGCGCGCCTTGCAAGCGCTCAGAATGAGACCGCCTATCTGGAGGCGGATAAGAGGGGTAACCCCCTTGACCTTGCCTATCTATCGGGCAGGACCATCTCCTTTGGCGTTTATGTTAATACCAGTACTTCTGGCCGCGTAACGCTCCGCATATATGACGACGACGGCACTGGAGCGCAGTTCACCGAGGGCGCGGCGCACACAGGGGGAGGCACATGGCAGTTTCTTACAGTTACACGCACCCTGAGGCCGGGCCTTACTTCTCTCTCGGCAAGGTGTCATATTTCAACAGGACCTGCCACCACGGCATACCTTGACAGCGCCGTCATGAAGGCGGTCCCTTCGCTTCAGGCAGGGGACCTCTCGGATTACATTACGCCCGGCGCCGTAAGCAGACGGCACTGGCGTCTCAAGATGACGGGGCACATGAGCGCCCCGCGAATGAGCATCTGCGTCTGGGGAGACAAGACAATCCTCGACTATGCCAGCACAGCCTTTGACCCTTACGCCGAGGCGGTTCAGGCAAGCGTTAACATAAGTAGCGCTGGTTTCCTCATGGGCGTGCACGAGAGATACTCGGAGCGTCGCATGAACCTTACCTTTCGAGGGGCCGATGCCGCGCTCTACGGTAAGGTCCGCTCTTGGTGGGAGACTTCAGGCCTCAAGAATTTTTTTCTTGCCTGGGAGCGCGGTAATAACCCCGACGATGTCTTTCTTATGTACCCGGACTCGTCCTTTACCAACCCGCTCAAGAACACCGGTCTCTACAGGGACATCAACATAAAACTCAAGGGGAGAAAGGAATAGATATGTCTGACCTCAGGATTCAGTACCAGGACGAGATGGTTGGAGCCGGGCACCCCGCCAAGGCCGATACCCTGAATAGATTAATGCTTGCCGAGCACGGCATGGACGGCTCTCACAAGTGGCTTGATGTGACGCACCCGGATTTTGGCGCAATGGGCGACGGGGTCACGGACGACACCACGGCCATACAGGCGGCCTTTGACGCCGTAGCAATTACAGGCGGGGTCCGCACCCTTTACTTTCCCTCGGGCACCTATATTGTTACGGGCGTCATCAACATCAACAAGAACGACCTCGTCATACGCGGCGAGGGTGAATCATCCGTTATCATGGTGCAGTCAGGGGCAGGTGACCTTCAGGCAGGCGGTTATGGGGCCATCTTTCTCCTCGCAACGGGCACAGGCAATGTCACCATACGCGACCTCCATCTTGATGGAAACGCTGATAACAACACCACATCCACCTACTCCGCGATACGCGGTGAGAATACGGATTATCTCACAGTCAGGGATACGCTCATCAGGAATACGCCCTTTAACGCCATATTCCTCGCCGCAACAACCCTGCCCCATACGAACTTTACGATAGTGGGGAACAGGCTCGTCAATATCGGGTGGCGCGGCATACAGGTCCAGTACGCTGATACGGGGATTATATCCAGAAACAATATCTTCTCCACCGGTAGCCAGGGCATAGCCGTTACCGAGGGCTCCACCGTGGGCGCCAACTCGAGCCGAAGGGTGGTTATCTCCGGCAACATCATCAACCGCTCTGTGGCGCCCACTACTGTTCTTACCGGGCAGGTCGAGAAGGACATGATGATAATACTCGGCAAGGGTAGCCTCTACATGGTCGTGGACGGCAATATCTGCCATGACAACAGCAGAGCCGGAGACGACGGCATTGCCGTTGGCGCGAGCTCCTCGACTGACCCCATATTCCAGTCCATAGTCATCAGCAACAACGTTGTAACCCTTGCCGGAGGCTTTGGCATCGACGCCACGGGTCAGTGCATAGTCACGGGCAACTTCATCTCCAGGGCCGCAACGCACGGCATTGTCATTGCCGGGGACCTTGGCGCGAACAGGAAGGACACCATTATTGCAAACAACATAATATACAATCCCAACCAGAGCAACAACGCCGCTGGTTCCGGTATCTACATAGGACCCGCCTCGGCCCCTGCCTCGGCGTGGACAAGACTTCGGGTTCTCAATAATTCGGTGGTGGACGAGGGCGCGAGGGTGCGGTACGGCATCTACCTTAATGCCAGCAACGTTGCCATGAATAATTTAGAGATAAGGGGTAATGACCTTGAGATGGTGACAATTGATTCGATTAAGATCGTCAATCCATCCAACATCACGAACCTTCGCATCAGGGATAACGTGGAGAAGAACCTCTTCAGGTCTCTTCCCACTGGCTCTACGCCCTCGGTCCTTGGCGGTGAGTATTTTCAGACAGCCAACACACAGCCTACCACCATTACCATGTTCAACGACGGCTATATCGGTCAGAGGGTTCATATAAGGTTCGCTGACAGCAACACCACTGTTCAGTTTGCCGGGAGCAACCTCAAGGGCAATGGAGGCGTTAATTTTACGGGCAAGGCGGGCGATTTTCTGGACTGTGTTTTTCAGGGAACGCAGTGGGCCTGTATGGTGAACAGCGTTTGATACATGGGCGGGGGCCAAGATGGTAACAGAGAGATTCATTGAAGAACTGAATAAGGGCGATAACAGGCCCAACGTTGTGCTGGAGTTGAGGTTAAAGGGTGGGACCCGTTTTCTTGGTCTTCATGGGGGCAGGCCCGAGGTGATACATTACCGCGCTGACGCGAAGTACCGCGCCGACGCCGACATAAACGCCGTGGGCTCGGACACACTGCACTTCATAGACCCAGTCCTGAAGTCCATATCATCGCTTCAGAACAGGATAGACCCATCAAAGGGCTTTGCCACGAGGGGAGAACTCAAGGCTGTAATCGTCGGGCGTGAGAACTTCCGCTCGCTTATCAGCGACGAGTTCCTGAAGAACACCCCTGTTGTAAGAAAGGACGGTTTCATAGCGCCAGGGTTTACATACGGTGATTATGCGGAGACCTTCTCGGGCGTAATTTCCAACTGGAGCCGCAAGGGCGACGAGCTGACCCTTACCATCGCCGATACCCTTGCTGATGTGGGCAGTCTCCAGCTCCCAGAGAGCAGCGCCAGCGGGGCGCAGTGGCTTGATTATACAAACACCCACCCCGTGGAGATAATGAAAGACCTTCTCGTCAACAGGCTGGGCCTTGAGGCTTCCATTATGGACACTTTACGCTTTGACACCGAGGGCTCGCTCTGGCTTAACGGATGGACCTTCAGCAGGGTCCTTACCGAGCCCCTTGAGGCCAACAGGATACTCAATGAACTCCAAATTGAGACAAACTCCTTCATAGTCCATGACGGGCTCCGCGTCAGTTTCAAGGTCTTCGCCCCCCCGCCCCCAGGCACGGTGGTGGAAGAGTGGCGGGAAGGCACGCATATAATTGAGAATTCGCTTACCCAGGACTCTGGCTACAGGGACAAGTTCTTCAACCGCGTGGTTGTCTACTTCGACCATAAGGGATCTGGCGATAGCACGGATAACTTCGAGAGCGCCGTCATAGCCGCGGACGCGGCATCGCAGGACCCGTCACAGTGGAACGAGATCTCCACAAAGACCATAAAGAGCAGGTGGATAAGGTCTTTTACCCATACCCAGCCCGTGGGCATAACGGGCGTTGTTGTGAGCCATTTCTCCAGGAGCAACGGAGCCGGCTCCGCTACCCTTACATTCACCCCTGGCGCCGGAGGAGAACATTCTCTTAAGTGGGCCGCTCCGGGAGAGGCCGCGGGGGCCCCGGTGGTATTCTCCTCAGCCGGCAAGTACACACTCAATTCCTCAAACACCAACAAGTGGGCAGAGGTAGTGGTGGATTACAGCGGCCTTCCCACGCAGGCAACAAGCGATACCATAACCATAACGCCCCTTAACGGCCTTGGCATGGCCTCGCAACTTGCGCAGAAGATACTTAACCGCTACCGCGACCCTGTCTCTACCATAAGTTTCGAGATGGACTTGAGTAACATGGTCTACGGAGGCGAGTTCATAAGACCAGCAGACTTCAAGGACATCACGACAGATGAGGCCTCTGAGTTTGGCACAGCCTCGTGGACAAAGGAGCGTGTCATGGTTACAAAGGTGCGCCCTGACATGAGCAGTCACAGGGTACGCGTGGAGGCCGTTGAGACGAAGATGTACCGAAGATACGGCTTTGTGGCACCGGCGGGACAGCCCGATTACGGGGCGGCCACTAAAGCGGAGCGCGAGCGCGCGTACATAGGAGACAGCGCCAACATGGTTAATGGTGGAACTGAAGACGGATACGTAATCTGGTAAGGAGGAGGTCATCATATGGCAGCGCCAAGCAAGAACTGGACGGACATACCTGATACGGCTATAGACGCGGACAGCCCGCTGGACACTACGCTCCTTACGGAGATAAGGGATGACCTTGTGCATCTACGCGAATGGATGGGCTTTAATTACACCGCCGCAATGGACCATAACCACGACGGGGTGAATAGCGCGCTACCCGGTGCCACAGGTTCTTATACCACCACAGGAGGTGCGGGAGACCTCGTACTTGCCGCTGATACGGAGCAGTGGAAGTACGGCGACGTCAATGGCACGTGGACAAAGATAAAGGAACTCAAGATAGGCAGAGGCGGATCTCTGAAGATGAGTTTTGATGGCATGGTCTCCGTCTTTGCCGGTCCCCCGACTTCGGCGGGGGCGAGGATATACAAAAACTCCATACCCTACGGCGCATCGCGCACCTTTTCCACGGCCTATCAGACCTTTACGGAGACACTGTCTGGCCTAATGCCTGGCGACCTTGTCCAGCTCTACTATGTCTGCAACGGCATAGACGACCGGGTTTATGTGCGTAACTTCAGGCTCTACGCTGACCACAACTTTCAGTCCACCGTAATACTCGATTAGGAGACCTCTGAATAATTCGTCCCTGATTTAAGGAGAGACGGGAAAGAAAAAGCGTGGTTTTTCCTTTACCGTACACAGTTTTTCAATAACTTGTATCAAAAATGGCGGTGCCCCGCCGGGCACTTCAAGGAGGTCGAGATGAGCCCCGAGAGAGACGCGAATCTATGGATGGCCCTTAGCGGAGGTCTCCTTGCCCTCTGGTCTGCCATGCTCTCCTATACGCTTCGTGCATTTGGACAGAGGATGGATAAATTAGAGCACCAGGGTGTGCCCAAACCCGAGTGCACGCTCTTTCGTAGCAACAACACGGGCATCTTGAGTGAGATAAAACAGACCCTTGCCGAGAACAGCAGGGATATTCAGCAGATGAAGAACGCCATAGTAAAGATTGCCACAAAGATGGAGGCCTTTCTCGATGAAGACAGACCTTGAACAAGCCCTGGACTTTGTCCTCAAGTGGGAAGGGGGATATGTTTTTGACCCCCTTGACCCCGGAGGTGAGACTAACTTTGGCATCTCCAAGAGGGCCTACCCCATGCTGGACGTGAAGAGCCTCACCAGGGAAGAGGCCGCGGACATCTACAGGCATGATTACTGGGACAAGGCGGGCTGCGAAGGCCTCTCATGGCCACTTGACATGGTGGTCTTTGATACGGCCGTGAACCTGGGCGTAAGGCGCGCCCTTGAGTTCCTCTCTCGCACAGGGGTCTGGCAGGGCTACATCATCGAGCGTATCGACTATTACAATAAACTCAATAAGAGACGTTACATGCACGGGTGGATCAACCGCGCCGTGGACCTCTACAGGACGGCCTCCGCCGAGGGGCATCCCTTGAGCGGCCAGGGCCGATGAAACGCGATGGGCAGGGCACCCTGACTGGTAGAGCGAAATATAATGGGAGGATATTGAAGATGACACCTATAGTGGGAGACCTCATAGAGAGTACTGTGGGCAGGGTGGTGGGAAGACTCGCCGATAGATACCTTCCCGCCTCCATGAGCGAGGCCGAGAAGGCGGAATTTCGCCTGAAGGCCCGCGATATGGCTATGGAAGAGGCAAAGGCCGCGACAGCGGACGTGCAGAACGCCCGTGCCCTTGCCATGAAAGAAGGCGAGGGAGCCCCTGCCTGGGCCAATGTACTCAAGGTGACGCACAGGCCCCTCTGGTCCTTCATCATGCTAATCGTTTTCAGCTGGACCATCCTTGCGCCCTACCTCGGCTATCCGCAGATACCTCTCACGGATGTGCACCGCTCCATCATGCAGACAGTCATCATATTCTACTTTGGCGGCAGGAGCGTGGAGAAGTCAATCAATATGATAAAGGGCGGCTGAGTATCGCCGCCCCTCCGCTTCACGGCAGGGGGCCTTCGCGTCAGGAACTCCGCGCCTTCGCCCCCTTCGTACTTTGCCCCACCATTGACAGGTCCCTCTGATAACGCCTATAATAAGAGTATGTTACCAAGGGCTCTTATTATCGCCGGGGTCATCCTCATAGTCACGGGAGTAGTCGTTGGCCTCGTCCCAAAGATAACCTTTATCGGAAGACTTCCCGGCGACCTCTACTTCAGGAAGGATAACGTCTCCTTCTACTTTCCAATCACCACTTCCATCATTATCAGCCTTGTCCTCTCTCTCCTTTTTTATCTCATTGGAAGGCGTTGATTGTTGCAAAAAAGAGAATTCAGGGGTTCCTGTTGTTTTTTTTACACAGGCCATGTCTTATGTCTCAATCGTTACCTCTTGATTTTTAAAGGGTTTTTGTCTTGGCATGTTTTTTGTATGTAGAACTCACACAATGAAACAGAAGACCATTAAAAAAGAGATAACCTTCTCTGGCGTAGGCCTGCACACCGGACGTGACGTTGTGGTACGGCTTCTTCCCGCCGGCGAAGACAGGGGCGTCACCTTTATAAGGACAGACCTTCCGGGCTCTCCTTCCATAAAGGCCGTTGGGGCCAACGTAGTGGATACCAATTACGCCACCACCCTCGGCGCGGGCGGGGTGACCATCGCCACGGTGGAACACATCCTTGCCGCTCTTTACGGCCTTGGCGTGGACAACGTTGAGATAGAGGTCAATGGCTCGGAGATTCCAATCCTTGACGGCAGTGCCGGGGAGTTTATCAGAAAGATAAGAACCGCTGGGCTCCGAAGCCTCTCGGCCAGGCGCAGGTATCTCGTGGTAAAGAGGCCCATCAAGGTCTCTGAAGGGGACAAGTACCTCATGCTCATACCCTCCAAGGAGCCTGGCCTCAGGATAGACTATTCCATAGACTTTGACCACTCACTCCTTTCTCAGCAGACCTTCAGCGCGCACCTTACCCGCGATGTCTTTATAGAAGAGATAGGCAACGCAAGGACATTCGGGTTCCTGAGCGACATTGAAATGCTCCGCGCCAACGGCCTTGCCATGGGCGGCTCGCTGAATAACGCGGTGGTAGTGGGAGACAGCCATATCCTCAATGAGGACGGCCTCCGCTACCCAGACGAGTTTGTGCGTCACAAGGCCCTTGACCTTATGGGCGACCTCTCCCTCGTGGGCGCTCCCGTAAGGGGCCTTCTCATTGCCCACAGGTCCGGCCACGCCCTCAATCACCGCCTTGTGCAGAAGATGGCGCGTCACAGGTCAAGGTGGGAGCTCTCGCTGGCCGCTCCGGCTGAACATGGCACGGTATCAAGAAGGGTATACAGCAACTTCCGCCGCGAGGCAGTAGCCTTCTGAGGCGGCACGAGAACATCCCCCGGCGAACCTCTTGCCAGGGCAACACGTCCCTGTCTTGCCGGAAAGTCTGAATCAGTCAGACTCCTTCTTAAATCAGACTCTCCCGACCATCTCACTGGGCCTCTGGCCCTCTTTTTTTTCCCACGACCCGGGTTTTTCCTCCTCTCGCTCCAAAAGGCGTCCATTGATTGTAAAAAAAATACCACTGTGATAGAATTCTGGTAAGGGTGCGTCACGCGGTTGTTTTTTCCATTCCACGCTTTTATGCTCATTGTAATCACAGTGTAGATGAACACAATAAGAACCCCTCATACAGAAAAAGAGAAGATCGAGCGCCTCGTCCTTGAGGAGAATGCCCGGGCCATGGCGCTCTTCGGAGAGGCGGGTTCCAACCTCAAGGCCATCTCCACGATGACGGGCGTGAAGGTATCGGCCCGCGGCGGGCATCTCACACTCCGGGGACGTGAACGTTCTGTTGAGGTCGTGAAGAAACTCATACTCGAGGTCTACGACCTCCTCGGAAGGGGCTATACCCTTGCCCCTCATGACATTGAGTATGCAATACGCATGGCCATGGGAGAGAACGAGGTATCCATCGCCGATGTCTTCTTGAATACCGCATGTATTACCTTCAGAAAAAAGGTGATTTCCGCCAAGAGCGTTGCACAGAAACGATATATCGATGCCATAAGGCGCTCTGACATGGTCTTTGGCATAGGCCCCGCTGGCACGGGCAAGACCTACCTTGCCATGGCTATGGCCGTAAACGCCCTTATAAATAAAGAAGTGGAGAGGATAATCCTCACACGGCCCGCCGTGGAGGCGGGCGAGAGGCTCGGTTTCCTGCCAGGCGACCTTGCCGCGAAGGTAGACCCATACCTGAGGCCTCTATTTGACGCGCTTTACGACTTTCTTGAGTTCGAGAGGGCCGAGAAACTAATGGAGCGCGGTGTAATAGAGGTTGCCCCTCTGGCCTTCATGCGGGGAAGGACTCTTAACGACTCATTTATCATACTCGATGAGGCCCAGAACACCACCATGGAGCAGATGAAGATGTTTCTTACAAGGCTTGGCTTTGAGTCAAAGGCAGTCATAACAGGGGACATAACTCAGGTGGACCTTCCGCAGGCAAAGGCCTCGGGCCTCGTGGAGTCCCGCGCCATACTGAGGAAGATAGAAGGTATAGAGTTCGTGACGTTTACTGATATTGACGTGGTGCGCCACCCCCTTGTGCAGGACGTAATACGCGCCTTTGACGAGGCCGAGAGGGACAGGTCCGTGGTGGCACGTTCCATGCTTACAGAGAAGAGGGAGTAGGACGGGTTATGCCCCCATCTTCAGAGGTGCTCGTAACCGACAGGACGGCCAGCAAAAAGGTCCGTAAGGCAAGGGCCATATTAAAAAACGCCATGAGGGCCATGGGGCTCGGCAAAAAGGAACTCAGCCTTCTTATTACGGATGACTCTGAAATTAGAGTACTGAACAAAAAATTCCGCGCCAGGGACGCCCCGACCGATGTCCTCAGTTTCCCCATGGACGACGGCGTCCTCATGGGCGATATAGCCGTCTCCATGGAGAGGGCGCGGGCCCAGGCACGCGATGCCGGAGTATCCGAGGACGAGGAACTTGCCCGCCTTCTCGTCCACGGTCTTCTCCATCTACTTGGATATGAACACGTCCACGGAGGGAGGCAGGCCGCGAAGATGAGGAAACAAGAAGAGTTCCTCCTCCAGTGTCTGAGAGACAAGGGGCTTATTGATTGAAGGGGGGGTGAGGGGGGGCAAGATAACCACGGGGCAGGGGGCCGATTGGGGTGGTAGCGGGGGATAAAAAGGCGCCAAGGGGCAAGGGGCCAATGGGGGGTGAGGGGGCCATGAAGGGGAATTAGGGGTAAGGGTTCAGCCCAGGAAGCGGACCGCTGATAAAATGCGCTGATGCAGGTGGCAGGGGCGCGGAAAAAATGCCCGGCAATGATGGCTCAAGCCGGGTTTGAGGGGTTTATGTCAAGACAGCAAGAGGTCATGAAACCAAAGGGCTTGCTCGGAAGCCTCAACTGCGCCATCGAGGGGGTCATCTATGCCTTCAGGACGCAGAAGCACATAAAGATCCATTACCTCATCGCCGCCTCAGCCCTTATCCTCAGCCTTGTCCTGAAACTCCCTGTCATCGAGTTCGTCCTCTTCGCCATCTCCATCATTATCCTCCTCTTCGCCGAGATGCTGAATACCGCCATCGAGGAGACGGTGAACCTCATCGAGGACAAACATCACGTGCTCGCCAAGAACGCCAAGGACATCTCCGCCGGGGCTGTCCTCATAGCCGCCATTGGCGTCGCCATCATGGTCTACATGCTCTTTACAAAGTACATGGCCGAGCCAGCGGCCTTTGCCCTCAAGGGCATACACGATTTTTCAGGCCATCTCTCGGTTATCTCTCTCCTCCTCGTCCTCATAGCCGTGGTGGTCCTTAAATCCATGGGACATAGCGGACGTCCACTTCATGGCGGAATGCCAAGCGGACACGCGGCTGTGGCCTTCTCGCTATTTACCTCCATTACTCTCATGACCGCAAGCCCCATTGTGGCCATACTGGCCTTTGTAATGGCAGTAATGGTAAGCCACTCGCGCCTCCTCGGCGGTATACATACGGCCATGGAGGTAATCCTCGGCGCGCTCCTAGGCACGGGCCTTACGCTCATCATCTACAGGATATTCCTCTATACAGGGCCATGACAAGACGACTGCTCGCGGCCATATGCTCCGGGGCCATGCTTGTCCTCTCCTTTGCTCCTTTTGGTCTCTGGCCCCTGGCCTTCGCGGCCTTTGTCCCCATTCTGCTCGCCATTGACGGAGAACCCTGGAAGAGGCGTATACTCCTCGGCTTTATCACGGGCCTTGTCTTCTTTCTTGGCTCTGTGTACTGGGTGGTGCACTCCATGCACTACTACGGGGGCCTCGGCCTTGGGAGCAGTGTGCCAGTCATGGTGCTCCTATCTGCCTATCTGGCCCTCTTCTTCGCCCTCTTCACCCTCTTTGCGGCCCGTATGCCGGCCTCGCGCCTTGGCGCGTTCTTCTTTCTCCCCGCTCTCTGGGTAGGCGCCGAGTTCCTGAGGGGGCATCTCTTTACGGGCTTTCCATGGGTCCTCTCGGGCTACGCCCTTACCGGAAGCCTCGTCCTCATGCAATCCGCCGACCTCGCCGGCGTCCTTGGCCTCTCCTTTATCGTAATGCTTGTAAACGCCTTTATTTATCTCCTCCTTGCCTCAGGCCTAAGGGGCAGGCCATGGCCAAAGGCCGTAATCCTCGCCGTCATAATCATCATGGCAGGCCTGGTCTCTTACGGCGTTTCCCGTATTGGGCAGGTAGACTCCCGCGTCGCGGCATGGCCCACAACACGTATGGCCCTTGCCCAGGGCAGTATAGACCAGTCCGTGAAGTGGGATAAAAGATACCAGGCCCAGACACTCGGCATATACAGCCGCCTTACAGCACGGGCCGCCCAAAAGGGGGCAAGCATTGTAATATGGCCCGAGACAGCCGTGCCCTTTTACCTCGTAAGAGACAGAAGCGGCACGAAAAAGGTGAGGGCCATTGCGAGACAAAACCGCGTCACCCTCTTGACCGGAAGTCCGGCCTATGATTATAATGGTAAGAGTAAGAATAGAGAGGTGAGACTCTACAACAGCGCCTATGTCATCTCAAGGACCGGCGCTGTAAAGGGCCGTTACGACAAGGTCCACCTCGTGCCCTATGGCGAGTATGTGCCCCTTAAGCGGTATATGCCATTCATAAAAAAACTCACCGCCGGAACAGGCGACTTCGCCTCTGGTCCGGGCCCAGTGCCCCTCGTTGTGAATGGCCTCAAGGCTGGCGTCCTCATCTGCTACGAGGCCATCTTCCCAGAGCTTGCGCGCGAAGAGGTGAGAAAGGGCGCCTCGGTCCTCGTAAACATCACCAATGACGCCTGGTTCGGAAAGACCTCCGCGCCATACCAGCACCTCGAGATGGCCCGCCTCCGGGCCGTTGAGAACAGGACCTTTCTTCTTCGGGCCGCCAACACGGGCATAAGCGCCATAATAGACCCCGCGGGAAGGATAAAAAAAAGGACGGAACTCTTTACCGAAGACGTCCTTACAGCAGACGTGGGGCTAAGAAGAGGCCCTCTTGGCCTGTACACCCGCTACGGTGACTACTTTGCCTATGCTGCCATGGCATTTGCCGTCCTCGTCATCGTCCTTGTAAGAAAAAAAGAAGGGGTGTAAGAGCGGCCTTCGCCCGCAAAAGGAAAGAAAAGAGAGTAGGGGGGGCGGGCTTCGCCCGCCAAAAGACAAAAGATTTCCTTACTTTCTTTTTGAAAAAAGAAAGTTTTTTGATTGGGTTGCAATGCTTGTTGCACGGATGTTTCTTAAACAGGCCGCGGACTCCCTGCCATCGGGAAACTCCGTCAAAGAAAACCAATAAGTGGGTGGGCACCGCCCACCATGAAAAGAGAACCAAAAGGGAAAGAAGCGGGCCTCGCCCGCATATTGAAAAAAATGGAGGAAAAATCTACATGTACGACGATGTAAGGGCAGGGCTCCGTGAGACAACGGCAAGGTTTGAAGACCTGAGGGGGTATCTTTGACCTCACGTCCCTTGAAAATGAACTTGAGGAAATAGAAAAGACCCTTGCCGAGCCCGATTCCTGGGAGGACCGCGCGAGGGTCAAGGCCCTTATGAAGAAAAAATCCCTCCTCTCTTCAAGGATAGAGGCCGTCTCCGCCATCTCCTCACTACTTGAGGACTCTGAAGTACTTCTCGACCTTGCCGAAGAGGCCGGAGACGAGGCATCGGCCATCGAGGCCCGTGAAAAACTCGAAGAGGCGAGAAGGGCCTTACGCGCCGAGGAGGTAAAGCGTATGCTCGGCGGAGAGAACGACGCCTGCAATGCCATAGTCTCCATACACCCCGGAGCCGGGGGCACCGAGGCCATGGACTGGGCGGGAATACTCTTTCGCATGTACCAGCGCTGGGCAGAGTCACGGGGCTTTAAGGTCGAGGTCATCGATTTCCAGCCCGGAGAAGAAGCAGGCGTAAAGAGCGTCACTTTTGAACTCACAGGCGAGTACGCCTTTGGATACATGAAGGCAGAGTCCGGCGTGCACCGCCTTGTGCGAATATCGCCCTTTGACGCGGGAAAGCGCCGCCATACCTCCTTTGCCTCGGTCCTTGTCTACCCCGATATAGAAGAAGAAATTGATATAGAGATACTCGACTCCGACCTCCGCATAGACACCTTCCGCGCAAGCGGCGCCGGGGGCCAGCACGTCAATAAGACCGACTCGGCCATACGCATAACACACCTTCCCACAGGCATTGTCACGCAGTGCCAGAGTCAGCGCAGCCAGCACAAGAACAAGGCCACAGCCCTTAAGGTCCTGAAGGCGCGCCTCTATGAACTCAAGCGCAAGGAAGAAGAGGAAAAAATCGAGTCCTTCCAGTCCGAAAAACGCGACATCGCCTGGGGAAGCCAGATACGCTCCTATGTCCTCCAGCCCTACCAACTCGTGAAAGACCACAGGACAGGCATGGACGTTGGCAATGTGGACCGCGTGCTCGACGGCGGCATAGACTGCTTCATAGAGGGCTACCTCTTCCAGAGCGCCGGTAAAAAAGAGAGCGCCTGAGCCAGCCACTGCCAAGGCCCTATACCACGAAATCCCGCCCGTCTTTTTCACCTGGACGCCAGGGGATTGCCCAAATTCCTACCCGCCGGATAAAAAAATCAGGAAAAATAAAAAAAATCTTGACAATAACAGGGGTTCTGGTCTATAAATTAAGTTTCTATTTCTACCTTTAAGGGGAGGAGTACGTCTTTTTAACGGCCATGGGCCGTTGGCCATAGAGCCTCATGTTTCGCTGGCGTAGCTCAACGGTAGAGCAGCTGATTTGTAATCAGCAGGTTGCGGGTTCGAATCCCATCGCCAGCTCCAGTACAAACAAGTTCATTTGTAACTTTTAAAGGCCCTGAACCCTGCAGGCCGGGTATGACGGCACGGGTCCTTCTGATCAGGCGGTTCTTTTGTCTTCAAGGTTTCATTAAAGACCTCATCGCCGAAAAATCTCAGGAAATTGGATAGTTAAACGACAAAATCGCCGGTCTCACGTCTTCCGGTAACAAGGCGAGTATATATCTTAAGTAGCGCTATGGAGAGGTACCCGAGTGGCCAAAGGGGGCAGACTGTAAATCTGCTGGCTCAGCCTACGGAGGTTCGAATCCTCCCCTCTCCACCATATTCTTGAAGGATAAACAAAGCGGGTATAAGCGGGTTTCCTCTGCTTGAAAGAGAAAATCCCGCTGTGGAATTAATAATGCGGTTTATCAGGCGGGTGTAGTTCAATGGTAGAACTCCAGCCTTCCAAGCTGGCCATGTGGGTTCGATTCCCATCACCCGCTCCAGTAAAGGCCCCTTGATTCGCCCATGTAGCTCAGTCGGTAGAGCACTTCCTTGGTAAGGAAGAGGTCAGCGGTTCAATCCCGCTCATGGGCTCCAGTTAATACCTGGTCTTATTACACAGATACTTTTGGGAGGGATAAGAGATGAGTAAGGCTAAATTTGAGAGGACCAAAC
>CAYYJQ010000024.1:0-28824 GCA_964472295.1 uncultured Thermodesulfobacteriota bacterium
CAAGGCCCTTGAAGCCTGTCTCGCCCCAGGAGCCCGTAATAAAGGAGATGACCTGGGCCTGCGGGCCATAGGCAAGGTCGCGGGGGCCGCCCTTTACAACGACAAGGACCTCGCCCCTTACAGGCGTGTCATCGCCATAGAGGGCCTTCAGGGCCTTTTTTGTAAGTTGAAAGGCGCTTGATACAGCGGGGCAGGAGTGCCCGGCAAGGAGGATTACGTCCGTGTAGTTTATGACAAATTCCCCGCCCTCGTCCTGCGCCCCAAGGACTATGGCAAGGGGATCGATTAGCCTTATGGGCTCGACTTTGGCAAAAAAACCCTGTTTCCATTCTGTTTCGGCCACGCTTGCCTCCAAAAAGTTTTTTGCCGCAAGCCTATGCCCCCGTTGGTACTGGGCCAGAAGAGCAAGGCCCTGCCAATGGTCAGACCCGAGGCCTTACCCTAACGCCAAAAGCAGTATCATGGCGGCGCTAACGAAAAGTTTAGCCGGAAAAGTTAACGAAGCGCTAAGAGTCTAACAAAAAGCCCTGAAGAAATCAATCCCCCAACCCCATGCCGCGGCCATGCCCCTTGCCTGGCCAGCCGGGCAGGGTCCTCTCTCCACTGAGCCTTTCCTGTCCGTTTTTTTTCGCCTCAATAAATCAGGGGAAGAACAAAAAAAGACTTGACTAAATGTAAGTTTTATTATAAATATAAGTTTAAATTCATCCAGATGTTTTTTACTCGTCTTCTCTCTAACTGAATAACCTCATATGACGCAAGACCCTGCGAAGGTCCTCACACCATCATGGCCGGAGTATTATTGCAGAGAGGGGCGGTTGGGGTAGTGGGGCAAGGGCAAGAACAACGCCGTGGATATGGTCCCAGGGCCGCGCCGGGCAGAGAAAAGGGGCGGAGTAATATGAAAAAGGGGTCAGAGAAAACCTGACCGCTCTAAAAAAAGGCCCTTGTCAGGTAAGGAAGAAAAGGCCCTGAGAGCCAGGGGCCTTATTACGCAAAAAGGGGACAGAGCCGGGAATGTCGATAAGCACTCAGGAACTCTTGGCAAGAATAGACATACCCCGGCAGAAACTCTACTATCTGGAACAAAAGGGCTTCATCTCCCCGAAGAAGAGACAGATCGGGGAGAAGGAATTCAGGGAATACTCGGATAGGGACCTCATCAAGGTGGAGCACATCTGGAAGTACCTGAAGAAGGGCTTCAAGTACAGGGTAGCCTATGAGAAGGCCATGGAAGAACTCCGAAACCCTGAACTGGACCTCATGAAGAAGAGAGACCGTAGGGGGAAGGCCTGACTGATTCAGGCTTTCCTGCAACACAGGGAGGTGTTGTCTCTGAATAATTCAGGGACGCGTTATTCAGAGATTCCCAAGAAAGACAACTGAGTCCGTGGACGCCGCCGTGTCTGCTGCAAGACAGGCGGGTTATCTAATACTCTCAAAGAAAAGCCTTCAATGAGCATTGCCCATACTCAACCGACCTCTCATGCTGGCAACACACTCAACCTCTTACTCCATTTCAGGGCAATGCCGGCTTTTTACCTGTACCTCTAACCTGGGCGGCGTCTACGGAACTATTTTACGCATGTCCCTGATTAGTTTCTCAAGTTAAAGAAGATTAAGGCAAGGCCCCCATTATACTCACAGTTGCCGGGTGGGCATGGTGTTACGCCACTCTAAACCGTATAAAAAAGGAGAACAATGGCTTCTATCAAGGACAAGGACCTTACTAAAACATGCCTTGAGGAGGACAATCGCGCCTTTGTTTTCAACTGGCTATCCACCCCTTTTCAGAAGACCGACAAAGGCAGCACCCTGAACATAGACATCTGCCTCGAAGACATCCTTGACGAACTTCAGGACGACAAGGACCTGCCCAATATGAAGATCCGCATCAGGCCCTGACCCGGCCCGCCCCCTTTTTCTTTGATAAATTCACCTTGATAATATATAGTATAGAAAAAATCTCTTAAAGGGGTCTCCTCATGACAGTAGCGGATCAGCAGATAATGTTACAGGAATACAAACAGAACCTCATCGAGGCCCTTTATGTACGCAGTTTCATGTACGACCCGGACTGCGGGTTCAAGCTCTCGAGCGGCGAGATGAGCGATGTCTACATAGACGCCAAGAGGACGGTTTACAGCTCCGTCGCCATGGAACTCGTGGGTTACGCCTTCTACGAGGAACTGAAGAACGCGCCCATTGACGCAGTGGGCGGGCTTACTCTCGGGGCCGATGGCATAGCCATGGCAACGGCCCTTGTATGCTGCATGCACAATAAACTCCTCGACGCCTTTGTTATCCGTAAAGAACCCAAGAAGCACGGCACGCGGAAATGGCTGGAAGGCGGGGTAAGAAAGGGTGCCGATGTCCTTGTCCTTGACGACGTGGTCACAACAGGCGCTTCCATCATAAAGGCCGTTGAGAGGGCACGCGAAGAGGGCCTTAACGTGAGAAAGACCATGGCCCTTGTGGATCGCGAAGAGGGCGGCAAGGAAAACATCGAGAAGGCCACGGGCCTCAAGTTCGAGGCCATAATCACAAAGACGGATCTACTGGACCTTCATAAAAAAGAGAGCGAAAACGAGTAAATGGAGGGGCGGATGGGGGCGTGCGGGGGGGGCTTTTACCTATTGGTTTTCTTTGTCGCGGTTTCTTCCTGGTAAAGTGTGCCTATGATGCGTCATGTGCCATAAATCCAGATGGACATCGCCTCCCAATCAAAAAACCTTCTTTTTTTAAAAGGTTCTCTTCATGCCTGACCTCACCCCTTCTGATCGCATAATCTTTCCCCTTGACCTGCCTTCCCTTGACGAGGCCCTGGGTTTTGTGCGTCTATTGAAGGGCCGCGTGGGGCTCTTCAAGATTGGCCTTGAACTCTTTGTGCGCGAGGGGCCCGGGGCGGTTGCGGCAGTGCGCGGGATTGCCCCCGAGGCAGGCATCTTCCTTGACCTCAAGTTTCACGACATACCCGCGACAGTGGCCCGGGCCATGCGCTCGGCGGCGGCGCTTGGCGTGGAGTTTGTCACCGTGCACTGCGGCGGCGGTATTGGCCTGCTTGAGGCTGCGGCAGAGGTCCAGAAGGGTTCCAACCTCAAGGTCCTGGCCGTTACCGTGCTTACGAGCCTCTCGAAAGAAGACCTTCAAGGAGTGGGCATTGACAGTGCCTACCAGGAGCCTGCTGACCTTGTCATACACAGGGCAAGGCTTGCCCGCGCCGCGGGCTGCGCAGGGGTGGTCTGCTCCGGACTTGAGGCCAGCGCCGTAAGGGAGGAATTTGGTCCGTCTTTTCTTATTATAACCCCAGGCATAAGGAGCGCCGGGGACGCGCGCGGCGGCCAGAAGCGGGTCATGACCCCTGCCGCGGCAATGCAGGGCGGCGCTGATTACATCGTGGTTGGCCGCCCCATAAGAGAGGCAGAGGACCCCGCAGGCGCGGCTGAGAGGATAGCCCGCGAGGTAGAGGAAGGGCTAAGAGGCAAATAGGCATTCCCTCTCTTTCGGGGCTTTAGCCCCCGGTCATACCAAGACGCGCCGGAAGGTCTGGATTAATCAGACCTTTCTTAATCCTCATTAATCTCGTTACAGAGCCCTGTCAGGTTAAAACAGGGAAAGTATCCCTGTTTATTCCCTCTATTCCCCTCTTGCTCTAAGCGCTTCCATGAAAATCTTGACTCCGACGCCTGCCTAAAAGGGCATCAAAGGCCCCGGTAAATCATGAAAGCCGATGAATAGGTAAGGCCCCTCCTTCATTCTCCTGATTTTTTTGCACCTATCCCAATTTTTTTTCTATCTGTAAGTTCCGCTGTTGTATAATCGCTGGAATTGGTCTCTTCCTGCGCACGAATTCCAATGAGGATGGACCTATGACGTGAGAGTATTTTTGGCAACTCAACTTAACCCACAACAGAAAAGGAGAAAAAATGAAGAGGCTCTTAATGGCATTATCAATTGCCGCCCTTGGGCTCACATTCGCAGGTCAGGCCCAGGCATTTACTCAGACAACAACAGGCACCCTGGCTATAAGTGTCACAAAGACCGCCGCCTGCACCGTAACAACCGCACCCCTTGACTTCGGCACCTATGACGGATCTGCCAGTGTGTACAACAATACCACTATCACCGTTAACTGTAGTAACGGCACGGCCTACCGGGTAGACATAGATGCCGGTTTAAACAGTACCACTGTAGGCAGATATGTCAAACACAGCACTACCACGGATATAATTTTTTACAAACTCGGCCAGGACAGCACCCTGGCAACCCAATGGGGTGATAACGGCGCCACCTTTTGCGCTACCTGCACAACCGTACCCCAGGGCCTGACCGGCACTGGTTCAGGAGCGGATCAGGTTCTTACGGTTTATGCTGGTTTATGGCCATCCACCAGACCAGTTGGTACCTATGGTGATATCGTGACCGTAACAGTAAACTACTGAGGTAAGATCGCTCCCTCTTTTATGGGGAGGGATAAAGCCTGGAAACACAAGAGGGGCTATCCTGCTGGATAGCCCCTCTTTTTATTATGGTGCCGAAGGGGGGATTCGAACCCCCACGGGTCTCCCCACTACCCCCTCAAGATAGCGTGTCTACCTATTCCACCACTTCGGCATGACCCTCTCGGGCCTATTCTTAATCGACCAAAAGAGGTCCTTTGTCCTGCTCTTATGAATTCAGAAGCGCCCCTTACTTGGCCTTCTTTAGAGGGGCGGACTTTTTCTCTACTGGAGCCGCCTTCTTTGTACTTGTCTTCTTGGTTGTCACGGCCTTCTTCGTGCTCTTCTTCTTTGCCGTGGTCTTCCCGGGCTTTACAGCCGTCTTTTTCACGGCCTTTTTCTTAACTGTCTTCTTGCCCACTATGGGCGCGGGCTTGAGGGCCTTTTCCTCTATCTTCTTGAGAGGCGCGGCCTTTTTGGTCTTCTTAACCGCTGTTTTCTTTACTGCCTTGGGCTTCCTCGCAGGCGCGGCCTTTTTCTTTGCCTTGCTACTCTTTACCTCTGTCATTACCGACGATACGGAACTCCTTCCAGAGGTTACGGTCATGTACATGGACGTGGCCATGAAGATAACGGCGCAGGCAATGGTTATTTTCGTTAGGAACGACGCGGGCCCGGCGCTTCCAAAGAGGGTCTGGCTGCCGGCCCCGCCAAAGGCCGCGCCTATGCTCGCGCCCTTGCCGCTCTGTAGAAGCACGCTTATTATGAGCACAACGCTCACTACTACGTGTATTATTATAATGGCTGTAAACATATGTTCCGTTGTATAGTAGGGTTAAGTGCAAGCCCCGGCGCCTTCAGGCCGCTCCGCCAGAGGGTTAATGTAGCATTTTACGTTTTTAAAGTAAAAAAGCAAGAGGAATTTTTTGATAGTATTATGAGAGGGGTTTAAACCTTACTATCCTCGCGAAGCTCTCGGCGCTTAGAGAGGCGCCGCCAACAAGGGCACCGTCTATATCGGGCTCGGTCATGAGGGCGTCTATGTTGCCGGGCTTTACACTCCCGCCGTATATTACGCGCATCCCGCCTGCCGCGCCGCTCTCAAAGACCTTGGCAAGCGTCTCTCTTATGGCAGAGTGTACCTCTCCGGCCTCTTCGGGCGATGCCGTCCTCCCCGTGCCAATGGCCCAGAGCGGCTCATAGGCAATGACCACATCCGTGGAACGCTCGCGCGCCACGCCCTCAAGGGCCTTTTTCACCATTGAACTCACGAGTCCAAGCGTTACGCCTTCCTCGCGCTGGGCAAGGGTCTCGCCAACGCAGATTATGGGCCGAAGACCCTCGGAAAGGGCGGCAAGGACCTTTTTATTTACATCATCATCAGTCTCATGAAAATACTGCCTTCTCTCCGAGTGGCCGATAATTACATACTCGCAACCAATGTCTCGGAGCATTACTCCCGAGACCTCGCCTGTCCAGGCCCCGCTCTTCTCCCAGAACATGTCCTGCGCCGCGAGGGCCACGGGGGTATCGGCTATAAGTTCTTGAATTTCATGGAGATATACAAAAGGAGGGGCAACAACTACATCAACGCCTTTTACGTCTCCAAGAAGTTCAATAAGCCCCTTTACAAGGGCCGCGGCCCCGCTCCCAGTGGTGTTCATCTTCCAGTTGCCGGCTATCATGGGTCTACGCACAGAAGATACCTCCGCTTTTGTCTCATTGCCCCAAGACTCCCGGGCTCAGCCATGGCCCGCGGCGCTCACTTCCTTCTCTCTTATGGCCGCTATGCCCGGTAGATCATTACCCTTTAAAATCTCAAGAAAGGCCCCGCCGCCAGTGGAAATGTAACTCATCTTCGCGTACTCGCCAGCCCTGTGCACGGCAACATCCGTATCTCCGCCGCCCACAATGGTAAGGGCGTAACTATTGGCCACGCGCGATACAAGGGCAAAGGTCCCACGGCTGAAGGCGTCCATCTCAAAGACCCCCATGGGGCCGTTCCAGACTATGGTCTTGGCGTTATGAAGCACCTCGCTGAAAAGAGTTACCGTTGCCGGACCTATATCAAGGGCCATCCAGTCCTTTGGTATCTCCTGAGAGGTGACAACCTTTGTCTCGCTCGCCGGGTCAAAGTCCGTGGAGACAACAAAGTCCACGGGAAGATAGAGCCTGATGCCCCGCTCCCTTGCCTTCTTCACAACTGCCCTGGCCTCGTCAAGCACATCGTCCTCGGCAAAAGACGCGCCTATCTCATAACCCATGGCCTTGAGGAATGTAAGGGCCATGCCCCCGCCAAGTATGAGTTTGTTCACGCGGTCGCAGAGGGCCTTCAGAACACCAACCTTGTCAGAGACCTTCTTGCCACCAAGTATGGCCACGAGGGGACGCACAGGGTTGTCCATGGCCATGGAAAAATAGGCCATCTCTTTTTTCATGAGAAAACCCGCGGCACGCACCGCAATAAACCGCGTAATCGCCACGTTTGATGCGTGAGAGCGGTGCGCTACGGCAAAGGCGTCATCCACGTACACATCGGCAAGAGAGGCCAGGTTCCTTGCAAAACCCTCGTCGTTCTTCTCCTCCTCGGGGTGGAACCTCAGGTTCTCAAGGAGCACGATGTCCCCTGGCTTCATGGCCCGCACAATGGCCTCTGTCTCGGGGCCAACGCAGTCCGGCGCCATGACAACGGGCCTGTCAATGAGGCGCGATAGCCTCTTGGCAACAGGAGAGAGACTCATCTCAGGCACATGATGACCCTTGGGTCTGCCAAGGTGCGAGGCAAGCACGATCATGGCCTTCTCGTCAAGGGCGTAATTAATGGTGGGAAGCACGCTCCTTATACGGGTGTCATCAGTGATGTTGCCGCTTCCGTCAAGAGGCACGTTAAAGTCCACACGCATGAAGACGCGCTTGCCCCTGATGTCAACCTCGTCTATGTACTTCGGTTCCATGCTCACAGTATACCCTCCCCTCCCGCTTTCTTTTGGAAAAAAGAAAGCGGGGCAAAGAAAACCAATAATTACCTGCCCCCGCGTCTCTAAAGACCAGCAGATGGGTTAAACAAGGCGCAACCCGTCAAATTCAAAGAAAGTGCGGCAAAGAAAACCAGTTGGGTCGATGCCTTACGCCTCTTCAACCGCCCACGCGCCCCCTACAGCCCCCTTGAGGCTATAAACCGCACAAGGTCCACCATCCTTGATGAAAAACCCCATTCATTGTCATACCACGAGAGCACCTTAACCATGTTCCCGCCAATCACCTTTGTCGAAGGGGCGTCGATAATCGAAGAATGGGGGTTTGCACGAAAATCTATGGAGACGCAGAGCTCCTCGCAGTAACCCAGCACACCCTTGAGCGCCCCCTCCGAGGCCTCCCTGAAGGCCGCGTTCACAGCCTCCACTGTCACGCCCTCATTGACCTCCACAACAAGGTCCACAAGAGAGACCGTGGGAACGGGAACGCGTACGGCAAGGCCGTCAAGTTTGCCCTTGAGACCCGGAAGCACAAGGGCCACGGCCCTGGCCGCGCCTGTTGACGTGGGAATAATGGAGAGGCAGGCCGCCCTGGCCCGCCTCAAATCCTTGTGCGGCAGGTCCAAAATCTTCTGGTCATTGGTGTAGGAATGAACCGTTGTCATGAAACCCTTCACTATGCCGAACTTCTCGTCAAGCACCTTGGCAACAGGGGCAAGGCAGTTCGTGGTGCAAGAGGCATTGGAGATGACAAAATCCTTGCCCGCTTCGTACTTCTCCTCGTTCACCCCCATGCAGATGGTTATGTCCTCATTGGTGCCGGGCGCTGATATTATTACCTTCTTGGCCCCTGCCTCAAGGTGCAGGGCCGCCTTGTCGCGGCTCCTGAAAAGCCCGGTGCACTCAAGCGCAATATCCACGCCAAGGTCCTTCCAGGGAAGCTTCGCCGGGTCGCGCTCCGCAAAAACCCTGATGCCCTTCCCATTAACAAAAATGGAGTCGCCCTCGGCCTTCACATCAGCCTTTATCTGCCCCAGAACAGAGTCATACTTCAGAAGATGGGCAAGAGTCGCGGCGTCAGCAAGGTCGTTTATGGCCACAAACTCTATCTCATCACAACCCAGCGACGCACGCAAAACATTCCTGCCAATCCTGCCGAATCCATTAATGGCAACCCGTATCGCCATCCTCTAACCCTCCTTGAGTATGTTAAAAAAGTTAATAAAATCCCTTACTTTCTTTTGGAAAAAAGAAAGTAAGACAAAGAAAACCAATAGGGATACAGACTAAGTCCTGTTTAACAAGCCAACGTGACACGCGGGCATCAGCCCATCAAAGAAAGTAAGACAAATAAAACCAATGGGTCTACAGGCTAAGTCCTGTTTAACAGCCCCCCCCGACACGCGGGGCATCATCCCCCGAAAAGAAAGTAAGACAAAGAAAACCAATAGGGTATATGCTCCTCCCTAATCAAGCCCCCTGGCCGCTACTTATGCCATAGGCCCTGAAGGCCTCGGCCAGCTCCGCCACAGGCATCTGTCCGGGAGCGGAACTTCTCGTAACAGACCCGTAAGTCGTAAGCGAGCCGAGAAGCGGAAAAAAGACCCTCGTGGCCCTTCCAAGGGCGCCCATGCCGATTACTATTAGCCCCTCTTGCCCCGCCTCCTGCATGGTCAGAAGCCCGGCAAGCCTCCTCACATCAGCCGCAGTCTTTGCCGTAGCCGCTATCTTCACAATATCCCCTCCAGCCGCCCGGCCTCGCTCTATGACCTCACTGAGCCTTGCCCGTGAAGGCGTGCGCCTGAAATCATGGTGAGAAACTATCACACCAACACCATGACTTTTGGCCTCGTCTATGACATCGCCAAAGACATTGGCCTTTCTGAGCTCAATGTCAATATAATCTACGATTGGTGTAAGGACCTTGAATATAAGCCTTTTTTCTCTTACGCCAACTGCGCTCGCCCCTCCCTCCGCAGGATCGCGGCAGGTGAGGATAAGGGGCGTCTCTGCGACCCCGTCATAGCCCCTGAGCCTCTCGAAGTCTCTCCTGAGAGTTGCCGGAGACCTCCGGGCAAAGGTGTCCACCCTTATTTCCAGGATGCCGGCCCCCTCGGAAAGCGCCCGTTTTACAGTCCTTTTCTCTATACGCCCTACTATGACAGCCGTTATGCAGGGCGGCTTAAACAAAAGAGGGTCGGTTTTTTTCATCATTGATTTTCTAAGTGAAGAAGAGACAAGGGGCCTGGATATTTTCGGCAAACCCCTCTTACGTGCCTTACTGCGCCGCCCCTCCTGCCATGTCTGCACAGGTACGCGAACTGCCCTCAGCCGGTCTGAAAAGGCCATACCTATCAATACTTAAATGATCCCTAAAAGTCAAGATAAAAGCCCCATCCAAGACCCCGGACCAGGGACCGCGAAGAAACATGGGAAGAAGAATGATTAAATACCGCCAAATAGTGTTTTTTAATGAAATTTTTAACCCTTTTTTAATGTAAACAGGTATAATATAGATTCGTAGTATGAGGTAGTGTAGTATAAGTGGGACCACAGGGCGGAAAAAAGGCCCTTCACCAAAGGACGCGACCATGGGAGCAAGCCTCTTAGTAAGTGTTTTTCTTGCCTTTTCCCTATCTCTCAGCTGGTTCTCGGGAGATAAGGAAAAAGGTATTCTGGAAGACACTATCCAGGAGACCGTCGCCAAGCAGAAGGCGATAAACGAGGAATATCTGCTCCTCACGGTAAAGATGCGTGAAAAAGATGCCAGCCGCAAGGTCCTCGAGGCAAAACTAAAGAGAGAACTCAAGAAACAACAGAAACTGAAACGCAGCCTGGCCATGGAGAAAAGAAAACTGCGTATCGCTGTTGAGAGCGGCAAGGCCGTTGACATAGAGACCGAGCGCGAGAAGATTAGAAAAGAAGTGGAAGATCGGGCGAGCAAGGAAATCGCGAAACTCGAGGAAAAAATAGCGACCATAGAGGCCGAGAAAAAACAACTTGAAGAGAACGCCCGCGCCGGGCTCATGGCAAGGCAAGATAAGAACAGCGATGCCTACACTCAGGCAGAACTCGCAAAGGCCAGGGCACGCGAGGCCATCATGAAGTACAAGGCCCTGAAATCAGAACTCGAAAACCTCCGCGCCGCAAAAGACAAGGCCGAGAATATCCTCAGGGAACAAGCCAGGGCACGCAAAAATGCAGAAGAGGCCCTGGCAAAAGAAAAGACAAACAGGGCCGCCCTCGAGGCACGTCTCAAGGCCGTGGAAAAGGTGCTGAAAATATCCACGCACCCTGGGTCTGACAAAAAAATGCAGGACGCCGCCACCGCCCTCATGGCAGAACTGGAAAGGGCAAGAAAAATGCTGCATCGAGAGATGGACAAGGAGAACAGGACCATCTCGCAGATGGAAAAGGGTGTAAAAAAGCCTGAGCAGAGCGTTAAGAACGTAAACGTGGATGACAAGGAAAAAGAGATCCTCAGGAGTAAACTCGAGGAAAAGGTACGCAAGATTGCCAAACTCGAGAGAGAACTACGTGTCTCAAGGACAAGAGAGCAGGCCCTGAGGGCAAATATAGACAATAGAACCACCGCCGAGCGCGCCGGAGACTCACTTGAAAGCGATAGGATTGACGCCCTCAGGGCTCGCATTCAGAACCTCGAGGCCAAACTCCAGGCAACAGAAGAAAAGAAAAAGGCCTTTGCAGAGCAGGCAAAGGCAAGGATAGAGGCCCTACGCAAGAGGACCGAGCAACTTGAGACAAGAAAGATAGACACCAAAAATGGCATAGAGGAAGGACAGCCCCTGAGGACAAAGACCTCTCCGCCTGAAAACCTCGGCCCACAGCTTACCAATACAAATACCCCTCAAGTAGCTGACGGTGAGCTTGAAATACAGACAAAACTCCTTGGCAAGGACCTCATTGACCTTCAGGCCAAGGCATCGAATTACGTCGCTCAAAAAATGATTGACAGAAACATTGAACTCGAGGCCCAACTGCAGGAGACGCGCCTCCAGCTCGCCGAGGCGCGGAGCGCATACAGGAACGCCCGCTCGGACAACTTCATGGACAATAACGGAGACTATGCGCCCGCAAGCAGAGACACCAGGGCCATAATTGCAAGATACCGCAAGGCCGCAACCACCATAACGGCCCTGAACCAGAGAAACATCCAACTCGAAGCCAAGGCCACACTGACTGAACGGGTAATGGCAGAGGCTGAAGCCTCGCGCTTTATCATCGAAAAGCTCCAGGCCCAGAACCTCGAACTCCTGAAACGGCTTCAGGAACTCGAAGCAGGCCAAAAGGCAAAAACTTCAGAGGTCCCTCCTGTCGCTGAAAAGAATACAAAAGCTCTGAATATTGCCAAAAAGACCCCTCAAAACGAAAAACCAGCACCAGCCCTTAAAAAGGCAGCACAGGTAAAGGCCGATCCCTCAAGCCGGGCCGCTGGCGTGGAGACCATACCATTAATGACCGCCAGAGCGTCGAGTGAAACGGCTAATGATATGTTCCCTCTGGTACCGGCAAAAACGGAACTCGCGCCTTCCTCGGCCAGGCCACTGGTGGTGGTAGCGGACATAAAGCCTGCCCTCAAGCCGCGGACTACAGGAACAAGCAAGGCTGAACGCGCCAGCCAGGCAAGAGAACTACGGGACATAGTAAACTCCATACAGGACCTGAACGCGGCCCTCGAAGACCTCGCCAAGAACGGCCCGGGCCCCGACCGGCCCACCCTCGCTGAAATACACGAAAACGTCCGCAAACTCAGAAAAAGGATAGTGCGGGACGTGGAAAAGGGTGTGCTTTCCATGGAGGACATAATCCCATACACTAACGATGGCGGAGAGTTTACCTTTTATCTCCTTAAAAAAGGCGAGACCCCCGATGAAATAGCCCGCAAACAAGACGTATACGGCGACGCCGCCCTCTGGCCCCTTATCTACAGATATAACCAGTCGCGCCTCGACAGGCCCGATATTATAAATACCTCACGGCTCCTTATAATCTACAAGGACCTTCCGGCCAATGAAAAACAGGATGCAATGAAAAAGGCCAAGGCCCTGGGGCAGTGGGCCCAGTGGTCTGAAAAGGACAAACGCGCCTGGATAGAAGACTGGATAATGTAAGGTTGCAAGGGGCAACGGGGCCTAAAAAGGGGCAACGGGGGGATAAGGGGCAGGGGGCCTAAAAGGGGCTAAAGGGGCAGTAAGAAGCAAGGTACGGCTGGCAGAATTTGTACCCACAATAATCATCGAACTGAACTCTTCCATTCCACGGGTCATGAGCCCTTGGGATGGGTTTTTTTATCTTCAGGGAACCTCTGAACAAGTCAGACCTTCCTTTTCTTTTCTCGACAGAACCGATAACTTCCAGGTGAGCCTGAAATGAGCAAATTCGAGATATGCATCCGGGGCGAGAACTTCCTTGTAAGGGGCGAGGACGGAGCGCCCCGGAAAACGGGCTTTTACGCGGCCCGCTTCGTCGAGGCACAGGACACGGCAAAGGCCGTGGAAAAGGCCATGGATTCCTTCAGAAACGAACTCAAGGACCGCGTGCTTAATGACAAGTCAGACCCGCCCACCATGAAGGTGGTTGATCTCAGGGGTGTTTATTTTTTCGAGAAGACCATGGTCTTCGATGACTTTGAACTGCCGGGAGAGGGTTTTCTCTGGGATGACTGAGCTGGTGTCCCGCTTTACGAAGGGCGCGCCCCGCCCCTGTACTTGATAAAAGAACCAGGCCAACCTTTTAAATCACTTTCCAACTGAATTCGTCTCAACCATATCAGGTCTCTATTATCTCCCCGCCGCGCCATGCCCGGGATGCACCTCCTTACAGAACCGGGTATGCCCTGCCCCCCGATTTAGATTATCAAGGAAGCCCTTCAGGCCTGTTGAATTTGAAGACAAGGTACTCCTTTTTAGTCGCCTCGAAAAACTTCCTGTATTTTTTCATAAATGGGACCATGTAGTCGTGTGTCTCCCTGTTGCAACCATCAAGTACAACATATTTTATCTTTTGTTTAATAAAAAAATCGAGCATCTTCTCCCTATCCGCCGTGAAGGGAAAGCGCAGTACATACCCCCCCGTAATAAGGGACGTAAGCCAGGGCTTGCGTCCCGTGGCCACCTCGTCAGGACGTAATATGGACTTTAGATAATACGATGAGGAAATATAATGGGCAAAGCAGGGCCGCACACCGGCAAGGGCCGAAGTTGGCACAGCCTCGGCATCAACACCCTCGAATCTCCTGAAGAGGTTTCCTGCCAGAAGCTCAGTGGAGGCATGAACGCGCCCCGGTATCTCCAGAGAGAGGAAAAACTTCCTGTTGGCCATGAGGTTCAGGACCATTATCGCGATACAGACATAGACAGCGAGCCTTGCGCCGCCGTGAGCCCTCCTCTCAAAAAGCCTCGTTATCCCCGAGGCGCCGAGCCTCATGCCAATGAAGAGATAATAGTAAAGAAAGGGGACCACGGGGGTAAGGTACCTGAAGTTGTCTCCTATGCCGTAAACAGGCCAGATAATGAGAAGGGCGAGGTAAAAAAGAACGTAAAACTCCTTTACGCCCCTCTTGTTGTAGAGTTCGCTGAAGAGGCCATAAAGAATTACACCCAGAATAATGAGCGACAAGACATTGGCAAGAAAATGGGGCAGAGGAAAGGCATCGAGGCGCTCGATGTAGCTGACAAGCATCCTCGCGGGCAGGAAGAGGTAGGTAGCAAGATTATGCGCTATCCTCGAAAATATGGCAAGAGGGCAGGTAAGAGAGCTCTCGGCATTGTAATAGTTGGACTTGAGGAATATGGCACCGTATGTATTCACATCCCTTGAGAGCATGGCGCCCCTTGCCATGAAGAGCAGTAGGGGTAGAATACCGGCCACTCCAAGGCCAAGGAGCCTTGGGATGGAACCCCTTCCATGGCCCCTCTTCTCAAAAACCCTCAGCGCAAGCGCCGCCATGGCCCCTGCGTAAAGCGTTATGCCGATCATCTTTACAAAGTACGAGGCAACAAGGGCCAGAGTGAAAAAATATAGGTACTTGACCCGTGACTCTTCGGCGAAATATCTCTCGAAAAAAAGTACGGCCACGAGGGAGAAGAACATGTAGGGGATCTCGGAGAGTATCTCCCTTGTGAAAAAGACGAAGTAATAATTGGTAAGCATCAGGACGGCGATGATAATGCCCCTGTATCCCCTGTCCATGGGGTCAAAGACAGGTCTTATCAGATATATGGAGAGTAGGCCGAAGAGGACTATTATAAGGTGCATCCATACAAGGTTGTAGCCGAGAAAATAGATGACAGGGGCCAGAAGGAGCGGCAGGCCCGGGGGATACTGCGTGTGGGGTGGAAAGGCCGGGTTGTTTATGTCAACGTAGCCATGGCCGAGCGCTATTGATTTGGCAAGGAGTATGTAGTTGGGTGTATCAAAACCGAATACGAAAAAGAGTTGGCCGCTCATCATCAGCAAGGAGATAATGAGCGCGATTACAAGGACCAGAGCCCAGAGAAGGGTTTTTGTCCTCCTGGCGTTGTCTTCTAATGATGGCTTTGACTGCATGGTTTTTTAGGGTTAGGGCCAGAACCTCCGAAAATAACGTCTCTTCTTTTCCTCTAAAAATGGAGTTATCAACTTTGGAAGAATAACATAAAAGCCAAGATGACGCCACGGCCAAGGACGTTACGGCCTTAAAAGATGTTGCCAAGAAGGGGTAAATGGGGATAGAATGGGTTATGCGGAGTGAGAACCGATGAAGCATAATGTGATGAAAAAAGGGCCGCCGGGGTTTAGTCTGACGTGCGAATTGTCAAATCCCAAAACAGATGTCCCGCGCATAGCCAAGGACAGTACGCTCATGCGGGAGGTCGAGTCTGCCCTTCAGGAAGTACCCACATCTCACGAACTCTATCAGGCAGATGCCCGCGACCTTTCGTTTATTGCTGACGAGTCTGTTCACCTTGTCCTTACATCACCCCCTTACTGGACACTGAAAAAATACCATGACCATGAGGACCAACTCGGTGATATTGCTGACTATGATGCTTTTCTTGGGGAACTGGACCGCGTCTGGAGGCACTGCTACCGTATGCTTGTTCCCGGCGGCAGGCTTGTCTGCGTGGTAGGCGATGTCTGTCTATCGCGCCGCAGAAACAATGGCCGGCACACAGTGGTCCCTCTCCATGCCTCCATTCAGGAGAGTTGCAGAAAAATGGGGTTTGATAACCTCTCTCCCATCATCTGGCACAAGATCGCAAATGCCGTCTTCGAGGCCTCCGGCAATGGAGGCGGCTTTCTTGGTAAGCCATATGAGCCCAACGCGGTTATAAAGAATGACATCGAGTACATACTCATGGAACGCAAGCCCGGCGGGTACCGCAACCCCTCCCTGAGCGCTCGAATGCTCTCCATAATATCCGAGGAGAACCACAGGCAGTGGTTCCAGTCCATCTGGACCGGTCTTACAGGGGCGTCTACTCGACTGCACCCCGCGCCCTTTCCCGAGGAACTTGCCGAGCGTATCATAAGGATGTTCAGTTTTGCCGGGGACAGAGTGCTTGACCCTTTCATGGGCACGGGCACGACAACGGTTGCCGCGGCTCGGTGGGGCAGAAACAGCATTGGCGTGGAACTTGACCCAGAGTATTTTGAGTTAGCCCAGAGGCGTATACAGAAGTCTCTTGACTCTCTTTTTTCCAGGGCTGAGATCAAGACAAGGGCGTTGAATAAATAATTATGTTGGACCATAGGAAAAAAGTGGGGGAGGCGGTAGAGCGTTTCTGGCGTACCCGTCTTGCGCAGGACCGGAATCAGGGCGCAGTAAGTGGCAAGAAAGATACAGGGAACAGGAAGGCCGTAACAGGCGGGGCCCAGCTCGATGGCTTCATTGATCTACTGGCCTTAATTCTTGAAGACGCCGGACTACCGTCACATTCCATCTTTAAGAAGAAGACCGTTTTACCTGGCTTTTTCCGGCCCACAAAGGACTGGGACCTTGTTGTGGTGATAGATGGCGAACTCCTTGCAAGCATTGAGTTCAAGTCCCATGTAGGGCCGTCTTTTGGCAACAACTTCAACAACCGTGTTGAAGAGGCCCTTGGAAGCGCAACCGATGTGCTTACCGCATACAGGGAAGGCGCGTTCAGACCATCTCAAAAGCCTTGGCTGGGGTGGCTGATGCTCCTTGAGGATTCACCGAGGTCAAAGACTTCCGTAAGGGTGTCGGAGCCGCACTTCAAGGTTTTTAAAGATTTCAAGGATGCCTCTTACGCCAGGCGGTACGAATTGTTCTGTCAATGCCTTGTAAGGGAACGTCTATATGACGCGGCGTGTCTGATCTTATCGGACCGCGAAAGAGGCCTTAAGGGCAATTACTCTGAGCCAAACGAAGAGATAAACTTCAGAAGGTTAGCAACTTCCCTGCACGCCCATGCCTCGGCCTTCGCGAAAATGAGAAAAGGGTAAGAAAAGCCGCGCATATGCCCATTTTACCAGCCATATTTACCCGAAAGAGTTAACGTCATCCCCTACCAATCCAAGATCTTTTTCCAGCGGCCAAGGGCCGCTGGCACTGGTTTTCTTTGTCAAACTTTCTTTTTTCTAAAAGAAAGTTTGAAATCTTTTTGTCTTTATCTTTTCTGCCTTTTGGCTGGGCGAAGCCCGCCCCCCCCCTCTTTTTCTCTCTTCTCTTTTCCTTACCTTTTTACTCCATAGCCGAGGTAGTTTATGGAGAGGTCGTCGGATATTCTGAAGTCAATGCAGGGTGGTTTGAGGCTCATGCCCTTTAGTTCCCGCACCTCCACGCCGAGGTTGTCGAGGATCTCCACAAGGGTAGAGGGCCTGATGAACTTATTATAGTCATGCGCCCCCCGGGGTATGATGCGGAGGATGTTCTCCGCCGCGTAGATGGCGAAGAGGCGGGCTTTGAGGGTCTTATTCAGTGTGCTGAAAAAAAAGAACCCTTCTTTTTCAAGAAGGCCCGTGGCCGTGGTCAAAAAGGCCTGCAGGTCTTCTACGTGTTCGAGGACCTCGGAGCAGGTTATGATATGAAACTTTTTGGGTTTTTCTGCCGCAAGGTCTTCTATGGACTGGACGCGATAATCTATCTTGAGGCCACCGGCCTTTGCGTGTCTTTTTGCCGCCCCTATGGAGCGTTCCGAGAGGTCTATGCCCATAACCACGGCACCGGCCTTCGCGAAACTCTCGGCAAGGAGCCCGCCACCGCAACCAATGTCAAGGACGCGCCTGCCCGTCACGTCGCCGCACTTGGTCATGAAGTACTCGAAGCGAAGGGGGTTTATCCTGTGAAGGGTAAAGAGTTTCCCCTTTGGGTTCCACCACTCGTCGTCAAAGGGCTCGAATTTTTCCGATTCTATTGTCATAACCCTGCCTTGCTCTTATTCATCTTCTTTATAAAAGACGTTCCGGCCCCTGTGCATGGCCCCCTCACACCCGCTCAGTCAATGCCATAGTCCTTCCACTTCCTGTCTACAAGGTCTCTTATGGCCCTGTCCATTTCCACCTTCTCGCCCCAGGGGCGCTTTACCTCAGGCGGGGTCTTGTTCGTCGCGTCTATGCCGAGTTTACCGCCAAGGGACTCAAGTGGTGATGAGAAATCAAGGTAATCTATGGGCGTATTCTCTATTATGAGCGTATCGCGGCCAGGGTCAACGCGCGTTGAGATGGCCCAGATAACGTCATCCCAGTTGTGAACATCTATGTCGTCATCCACTACTATAATATACTTTACGTACATGAACTGCTTCAAGACCCCCCAGAGGCCCATCATGATGCGTTTCGCGTGGCCGGGATACTGTTTTTTTATGGCCACAACGGCGATGCGGTAAGAGACGGCCTCCATGGGGAGTGAAAAATCCGTGATTTCCGGAAACTGGGCCCGAAGCGTGGGTAGATAAATGTCATTCAAGACCGTGCCGATTACAGCGTCTTCCTTTGGGGGCCGGCCAGTAATGGTCGTAAGATACATGGGACTGCGTCTCATGGTGACGGCCTTCAAGTGAAAGATTGGGAACTCCTCGGCGCTGTTGTAATAGCCCGTATGGTCGGCAAAGGGGCCCTCAAGGGCCGTCTCGCCGTGGCGTATCTCACCCTCGAGGACTATCTCGCTTGTTGCCGGAACCTTTAGCGGTATGGTCCTGCACTGCACGAGTTCCACGGCCTTTTTGCGGAGCACACCCGCGAAGTGAAACTCCCCGACATTTTCCGGCACCGGAGTCACGGCGGCGATTGTGGTTGCCGGCTCGCACCCGAGTGCCACGGCAACGGGCATGGGTTTGCCACGCTTTTTCCAGACCTCAAGATGGCGTGCTCCTCCCCTGTGACGGAGCCAGCGCATGATAAGCCTCTTGTCGTCAAGGACCTGCATCCTGTATACGCCCACGTTCTGCGGCGCCGTGGCCGATGGCACTGGAGGCCCCGTCACCACGAGTGGCCAGGTGATAAGGGGGGCCGCATCTCCGGGCCAGCACTTTATGACAGGTATGCCTGAAAGGCTTGCCTCAGACCCCTCGCGCACCACCTCCTGGCATGGGGCCTTTGTAACGGTCTTTGGCCCAAGGGTGAGGGCCTTTCCAAAAAAGGGTATCTTCTTTACAGCGTCCCAGAGCCCCTCTGGAGGAGTGGGCCTCTGAAGGAGGGCGATGAACTCGCCGATTTTCACGAACTCGCCCTCGGATACGCCAAGGCCCAGGGCCACGCGTTCGCGCGTGCCGTAGAGGTTGGCGACAATGGGCATGGCCGAGCCCTTTACCTTCTCAAAGACCACGGCAGGACCGCCGCGCTGAACAAGACGCTCCATTACCTCGGCCACCTCAAGAATCGGGTCTACCTCCACGGAGACACGCCGGAGAAGTCCACGCTCCTCAAGCAGGGCCAGAAACCCACGCATGTCAGAAAATACGGCCATGAAAAAAACCTTTCAGGTAAAAGGGAACGTGAATGTAAAAATACAAAAAAAGATTCTTCCACTTTCTTTTAGAAAAAAGAAAGTGGTCAAAGAAAACCAGTACCAATGGCCTCCGGCCGCTGGAAAAAAACCCATCAAACACATGGCCCGGCTCAACGGGCCAGAAGGTCCAGAACTATGAAACCCAGCAAGAGCCCGCCTACCGCCGCGTTCGCGAGAAACCCCCTGAAGGCCGTCTCCTTTACGGGGTTTTTCCTTACCCCACGGACAACGAGAAGAAAGACAAAGACTGAGAGCGCGAGGCCGAGGTAATAAAGAAGGCCGAGGCCAAGCATAAGGCCCGCGCCAGCCATTGTGGCGCCAAAGGCCAGGTACAGGACGGCAAGGGCGGTGTACACGCGCTTTCCAAAGAGTATGGCCGTGGACTTTACGCCTATCATCATGTCGTCCTTGATGTCCATGAGCGCGTATATGGTGTCATAGGCCATGGACCAGAATATATTTGCGATGAAGATGAGAAGAGCCGCCATGGAGATAGTGTTATTAACGGCGGACCAGGCCATGACCGCGCCCCAGCCAAAGGCCATGCCGAGGACGGCCTGCGGGAGGTGGCTCACGCGCTTTACAAAGGGATAGAGCACGGCGAGCCCTATGCCGGCAAATGAGAGCGCTATTGTGAGGCGGTTCAGGAACAAGACGAGCACAAAGGCAAGGAGCGAGAGAATAATAAAGGCAAGGAGTGCTTCCCGCACGGTAAGCGCTCCAGAGGCAAGGGGCCTCAGGCGCGTTCTTTCCACCTGTGGGTCGAATTTTCTGTCGGCAATGTCGTTTATAGCGCACCCGGCGCTCCGCATTAAAAAGGTGCCGAGAATAAATATTACGAGGAGCCTCGGAGAGGGCTTTCCACCGGAGGCGAGAAAGAGGGACCACAACGTGGGCCAGAGCACGAGGAGGGTGCCGTACTGGCGCGGCAGCCTTATGAGTTCAGAGTAGGCATGAATCTTTCCTGCGCTCGTCATGGTGGCGCTCAAAGGCTTGCTCCCTGTTTTTTAAAATCAGCGTGTGCCGTGCAATTTAAGCCGTGTCAAGTCGAGCCGTGGTTCAGACCTGAACATTCTCAGTGGATATGAGCCTCGGGCTGAAGACCTCTGTTATTGCCGCCTTGATGACAGTTGCTCCGGCCTTCTCTCCAATAAGCACATAGCGCCGGGCAAAAAATGCCGTCTCCAGAGGGAGCCCGAGGTCCTCCGCGACAGAAGTGCACCGTATGACCCCTGCCTCCATGTATTTTTTTGTAAAATCAATGCCCTCTTTTTTAAGGGTCCTTCCCATGGGCTCGGGGTCGCCCCTCTCGAGCGTGCCGAGGAGACCTCCTTCAAGGCCCTCAAGGGGTATTAGGGAGAAGGCGTAGATAAGGGGCTCGTCAGCGGCCTTTATCCAGACCGCCCGCACAAGGGCCTCGCCGCCCTCTCTGACCTGGAGATAGGCGGAACTCTGGTTGTCAATGAGCCTTCGCCGGCGCGCCACTGCGGCAACCTTGATCCCGGCGCCGTATATGCCCTCAAGGAGCGAGGTCATGGAGTCAGAGGAGCATAGAAAACGCTCTTCCGAGTCGCTTAGCCCGGTAAAGGGAGCGCGCCCGGCGGAAAGACTGAGCCAGGGGTGGAGTATGGTGTACTGGAGACCTGTCATTGATTTGTGGCCTTATGAGTGAGAATCCTCTGCGCTGACAAGGTTAAAAAATACCACATGGGGGGAAAATGGTCAATAAGGTAAGGAAAGTGCTGTAAATGAGAGACAATAGAGGAATGGGAAAAATACAGGCAAGAGGTAAAAAGCAGGCCTGGCCGGGCCAGGCAAAAGAGAAGGCCGTTTTGCCGCCTGAACAGGGGGCAAGGAGGGCGCAACCGTTCCTGCTCTCAATATATGAAAGAGAAAGAAGGGCCTTCCTGTTCCCTTGCTTTCAAAAGGTCAGGCTTGAGGGCGAGGCACTGCCAACAAAAATCTATTCTGACGAAGAAGAGCGGTTGGTGGCATTACGAGAGGTCTTAAGAGGGCAGAAGGTGCCGCGCGCGGCTTCAGGCTGATTCGTTGGCCGCGTTAAGGCGCGGTTCGCGTTCTTCCCTGTCATCTACCTTCTGGCAGAATGCCTCGATGGTACACTTAAGCGCCGAGGAGATACTCTCGTCTGAAGAGCGCAGGACTTTAAGAAGCTTGCCTACGAGGATTATCTCATCAGGCTCAAGCACCCCGAAGAAGGAGCATCCCTTGTGCGAGAGGTCCCGTCCGTAGGAGAGGGCCTCTTCAGCGGCCATGAGATAACCTTCCTGCTCGGCTCCAAAGCGGTACATATCGCCTTTTCCCGAGATAAGCCAGTCAACGGAGAGCCCGTGTATATCGGCGAACCTCAGGACCAGGTCTGTTGGCATCTCGCCCCTTTTCTTGTAGTTCGAGAGCGCCTGTGGCGTAACGCCAAGGACCCTTGCCACTGCGGAGTCGTTCTTGAGCTTACCCGCCCATCTCATTCTTTCGATTGTGTCAAGATAATTAACGCCCATCGTGGGGCCTCCTTAAGGATTTAATGCGGCACTGGCCTCGCCGTGCCTTTTTAATGTGTTTATTGCCTTATTCCTTTATTAAAAAAGTATGCTTCCGCCCCTTCTCCTCTCTTCGCCTCCCCTATGCCCCTGCCCCCCCCTTGCCCCCGAGACCACTTTGCGCCCTATGCCCCTCCCCCCCCCCCATTGTCCCCTTGACAAGCGGCGGTCTATTTATATATTCGGTTAATGGCCGCTTCAACTTGAGGTGTTATGACACCTGCCAGGTAGAAAAAATTTTGGCAGGCTTTATAAAATTCATAATAACACATGATGCTTTGTAAATCAATACGTTATATATGGTATGAAAAAGTTTTAAGCCTCGTGTTGAGACGCCGAATTATAATCATGATTACATTCATGTGTCAATATGTTTTATCTTCAGAGATAAAAATCTGATACCCTAAGATAGAATAGGCCGAGAGGTAGTAATCGCGTGGATATGATGAGGCCTCAATGACATCCATGGTGGGCGGTGCAGGGTTCGAACCTGCGGCTTCCACCGTGTGAAGGTGGCACTCTACCACTGAGTTAACCGCCCGTTCAGAGTATTGCATGAGCGTTCCGTCAAGACCTTGTGTTCATAGACCTATCATTGGGATAGTCGATAATATACCAGTGGAACTTTAAAGTCAAGAATTGCTTGAAGGCACGTTCTTCTAAGGGTATATTGAAGCGATGGGCAGGATAATGGGCATTGATAGGGGCAAAAAAAGGACAGGTATAGCCATCAGCGATGAACTTGGTCTAACGGCCAGGCCTCTTTGTGTAATAGAGGTAAGGGGGAGGTCCGCAGTTATCAGGGAGATTATGGGGATTATCAGGGAGCATGGGGTGGAAGAGGTTGTTGTGGGCATGCCCCTGAATCTTGACGGCACCATGAGCGTGAGGGGCAGAGACGCGGAGCGCTTTGCCGAGGCCCTCAGGAAGGCATCGGGGCTTCCTGTTCATTGCTGGGACGAAAGGTACTCCACGACGGCCGTAACTCGCGCGCTGATTGAGGAAGATGTCTCAAGGGCGAAGAGAAGGGAGGTTGTGGATAAGAACGCCGCGGCCTATATACTTGAGGGTTATCTTGAGAAGAGGCGCGGCTCCTGAGCGGGCGCCCCTAATACATAAGGTTTTTTATGCAAAGACGCACCCGGTTCATCCTTGGACTTGCCTTTATTGCCTTCATAATAATCCTTAGCCAGTTGTACATCAGTTTTTACGGTCCCGCGGGGCACGACGCTACGTTAAAGACCGTCATCGTGGCCCGCGGCGCGCCCTTTGGCGCAGTGGCAAGGTGTCTTGAGTCCGAGGGGCTCATCAGGTCAAGGCGCGGTTTCATCTTCGCAGGCTGGCTCATGGGCGCGCAGAGGGATACAAAGGCCGGCGAGTACGCCTTCAGTGCCTCCATGAGCCCTGTGGAGATTATAAGGATGCTGAAGGGGGGTGAGGTCAAGAAGTATATCCTCACCGTGCCCGAGGGATACACGGTAAGAGAGATTGCAGGGCTCCTTGAGAAAAAGGGGCTCGCCACGGCAGATGCCTTTGTTGCCCGGGCCCTTGACCCCGCCTTTGCCAATAGACTCGGCCTGCCCGGTCCCACACTCGAGGGGTATCTATTCCCCGATACCTACAGCCTGAAAAAAGGCATGAGCGTGGATGAGATAATTGGTAAGATGACGAGGCGTTTCAGGGAGGTCTATGATGGGGAGTTATCCGGGCTTGCCAGCTCACGCGGGATGAACCCCCGCGAGGTGGTAACCCTTGCCTCCATGATAGAGAAGGAGACAAGCGAACCCTCGGAGAGGCCCATAATATCGTCTGTCTTTCATAACAGGCTCGGCAGGGGCGTAAAGTTACAGTCCGACCCCACGGTCATTTACGCCATCAAGGCCTTTGACGGGAATATCAGGAAAAAGGACCTTGATATAAGGTCCCCCTATAATACGTACACTCATTACGGCCTGCCTCCCGGCCCCATAGCCAACCCTGGGCTCGAATCCATGCGCGCGGCCCTGAAGCCCGCGGATACGAAGTACCTTTACTTTGTCTCGAAGAACGACGGGACCCATTATTTTTCAAAGACTTACAGGGAGCACGAGAAGGCCGTGGAGCGCTTTCAGAAGAGGCGCAGAGGTAAAAGGGCGGGCAAGTGAATAGGGCGTTCATTTTATGAACAAAACCCTTGACAGGGAGGCGCGCGTGGTGTTATTGTTCATTTTGTGAACAAGAATAAAGACATGACTAATAACGATTACCGGTCCCTGCTCCTCCTTGACGAGATCTCCCGAGATGAGAGCATCACGCAGAGAGACCTCAGCAGGCGCCTCGGCCTTGCCCTTGGCCTTGTGAACTCATATATCAAGAACCTCGTTTCCCGTGGTTATATCACCGTCTCCACCATACCAAGAAAGCGTTACACCTATTACCTTACGCCGCGTGGCCTTTCCGAGAAGACCCGCCTTACGTACAGGCACCTTCAGAACTTCACCAACCTATACAAGGTGGCCCGAAGGGACTTTCAGCGGCTCTTCGCACAGCTGGAGGTCTCAAAGTTCCACAAGATAGTTTTCTGCGGGGTTGACGAGACCACGGAGATAGCCTATCTCTCGCTCATGGAGCGCGGGATGACCCTTTCGGGCGTGGTTGATGATGAAAAAAAGGGGGGTGATTTTTTCTCCCATCCCGTGAGGAGCATAGAGGACATTGGAAGCATTGATTATGATATTGTGGTGATAACATCCTTCAGGAGCGGTTCGGTCCTCAAGGAACGGCTCATGGAGGCGGGCGTGGAAGAGGACCGCATTATAGACATAAGCGGCGGCGACTGGATGAAGAAGATAGAGAAGCCCGGGGCGATAGAAGGGGGATAGTGATTGAAGGGAGAGCACAAGAAAACAAAGGAGGTCTTTTGTGACAAATAGAGAGGGGCAGGCCAGGGGACCAGCGATGAAGGCCCTCGTCCTCAGCGGCGGGAAGGGCACGCGCCTTCGGCCCCTTACCTACACAGGGGCAAAGCAGCTTGTGCCAATAGCAAACAGGCCCATACTGTTTTACATACTCGATAACATCGCCCGCGCGGGCATAAAGGAAGTGGGCATGATTATCTCGCCCGAGACGGGCGCCGAGATTGAAGAGACCATAGGGGACGGCTCAAGGTGGGGAGTAAGCATAAAGTACATACTTCAGGCCGCGCCAAAGGGCCTTGCCCACGCCGTAATCACTGCCGAGGAGTTTCTCGGTGAGAGTCCCTTTGTCATGTACCTTGGAGATAACCTTATAGGCTCTGGCATTAACGGCTTTACAGAGTCCTTCATGGAGGGCGGGGCCGAGGCGGTAATACTCCTCAAGCCCGTTGAGAATCCGTCGTCCTTCGGCATAGCAGAGGTTGACAGAGGCGGTAAGATAATCGGGCTCGTGGAAAAACCGCAAGACCCGAAGAGCAACCTTGCCCTTGTGGGCGTATATGTTTTCTCGCCCGCCATACACAGGGCCATATCGAAGATAAAACCATCGGCTCGCGGGGAACTGGAGATTACCGACGCCATACAGGAACTCATAAACTCCGGGGCCACGGTACGGAGCGAGATACTCGAGACGTGGTGGCTCGATACAGGGAAAAAAGACGACCTTCTTGCCGCCAATACCATTGTCCTTGATGAGTGGTTTGGCAGGGAGATAAAGGGCGAGGTCGACGAGGAATCGGTGGTGACGGGCCGCGTCACCATAAGCGAGGGCGCGGTAATAAAAAACAGCACGCTTCGAGGCCCAGTGGTCATTGGGCCGGGCACAACGGTGAAGGACAGTTTCATAGGACCCTTTACGAGCATAGGGGGCGGGTCAAAGATAAAAAAATCCATTATCGAGCACTCGGTCATACTCTCCGGCGCTACCATCGACCGCGTTGACCGCCTTGAGGACAGCCTCATAGGCAGGGAGGCGCGCGTTCGGAAGTGCCGGAATAAACACAAGGCCCTTCGGCTCATGGTGGGCGACGACTCTCTTGTGGAGGTATGAGGACATGACAAATAATGGCGTTATAGAGGGAGTGGAGGTAAGAGACCTTGCAAAGTACTCCGACGGGCGCGGCTGGCTCATGGAACTATTCCGCTCTGACGAAGTAGACGAGGCCATTCTTCCGGCCATGTGCTACATATCCATGACACACCCTGACGTGGCGCGCGGCCCCCATGAACACAGCGGCCAGACAGACTACTTCTGCTTCCCCGGGCCATCTACCTTCAAGGTCTATCTCTGGGACAAGAGGCCGGGGTCGCCAACCTCAGGGGTAAGACAGATAGTCCTTGCAGGCGAGCAAACCCCAAAGATAGTAATCGTGCCGCCGGGAGTGGTCCACGCCTACAAGAACGTGGGCGAGAGGGACGGACTTGTGGTGAACTTCCCCAACCGCCTCTTCAAGGGCGAGGGCAAGAAAGAACCCGTGGATGAGACAAGATACGAAGACCTCGAAAACTCGCCCTATGTGCTGGATTAGGGAAGAAAAAAAGGAGAGAGAGGAAGAAGGGAAAGATTTCCCGCTTTCTTTTGGAAAAAAGAAAGCGGGGCAAAGAAAACCAATTCTCCAATGGCCAAAGGCCATGGGAGAAAAGACTGGTTTTTGGTCTTCATCTTTTTTTTGATAGCCACGGCACCTTGCAAGTAAAAGGAACTGGTCAGAGGCATAAGGGGGTTACACTAATTTAGGTTTTCTTTGTCTTACTTTCTTTATTTCTAAAAGAAAGTAAGAAAATCCTTTTTTTATATTTTTTCTTTTATTTATGAGCGAGTTGGACAACAAAAAAAAGGTTTTTGTAACTGGCGCGGGGGGTCAGTTGGGCATGGATCTGCGGACCGCGCTCGGTGCGGCCGGGCTTGGGGGGGAGTACTACGCGTCGGCAGACCTTGATATTACGGAGAGGGACGCGGTCTTTTCCGTTATCGAGCGTGAGGCCCCCTCTGTGGTAATAAACGCCGCGGCGTACACAAAGGTGGACCTTGCGGAAAAAGAATCTGAGAGGGCCTTTGCCGTTAACTTTGCTGGCGCGGGTAATGTCGCCTCTGCATGTGAGGCCACAGGGGCAGTACTCATACACATATCAACGGACTTTGTCTTTGACGGCGAAAAATCAAGGCCCTACAGGGAAGAAGACCGGACAAACCCGCTATCGGTTTATGGAAAGAGCAAACTCGAAGGAGAAGAGGCCGTGCGCAAGGCCTGCGCCCGGCACTTTATTATAAGGACGTCCTGGCTCTACGGCGCGAGGGGGCATAACTTTGTACGGACCATGCTTTGTCTTGCAGGTGAACGCGACGAACTCCGCGTCGTTTCTGACCAGGTGGGCTCGCCCACGTGGACAGGCGACCTCGCGGGGACAATTGCGGAGATAGCGCTGAGAGTGACGAGGGGCGGCGCGCCCCCTTTTGGTACTTATCATTTTGCAAACGAGGGCGTTGCCAGCTGGTATGACCTGAGCGTAGCCGTGGTGGAAGAGGCCCAGAGGCTGGGTATGGACCTTAAATGTAGCGCTGTTCTGCCCATACCCACGGAGGCCTACCCAACGCCTGCTCCCCGGCCAGCGTACTCGGTGCTTGACAAGACAAAGATAAAGGAAGCGCTCAGCATGGGCATACCGCACTGGCGCGCGTCTCTTGTACGTATGCTCAGTGAACTCAAAGGCATGGGAGAGGGAAAAAATGGCTAAAAAGATGCTCGTAACAGGCGGCGCCGGGTTCATAGGAAGCAACTTTGTCCGCTACATGCTGAAAAGCGACCCAGGCGTGGAGATTACTGTGCTTGACAAACTCACCTATGCCGGGAACATCGAGAACCTAAAAGGGCTTGAGGAGGGAGATAACTTTTCCTTTGTAAAGGGCGGCATAGAGTCTCCCCCGCTTGTGGACAGGCTCTTTGCGGAAAAGGGCTTTGACATTGTGGTGAACTTCGCCGCCGAGTCACACGTGGACCGCTCCATTCTTGGACCAAGGGTCTTTCTTGAGACCAACATCATGGGCACATTCACCCTTCTTGAGGCCGCGCGGAAGCACTGGCTCGGTGACGGTGCGGGTGGCGGCGGGGCCGGGGAAAGGCGTTTCATACACGTATCCACTGACGAGGTATACGGATCGCTTGGCCTTGATGGATACTTTACGGAAGAGACGCCCTACAGGCCCAACTCGCCCTATTCGGCGAGCAAGGCAGGCTCTGACCACCTTGCGCGGGCCTATTACCATACATACGGGCTTCCTGTAATTACAACGAACTGCTCGAACAACTACGGTCCCTACCAGTTCCCGGAAAAACTCATACCTCTTATGATAATAAACGCCTTGAAGGGTGAGAAACTCCCTGTCTATGGCGACGGGCAGAACGTACGCGACTGGATATATGTAAAAGACCACTGCTCGGCCATAAAGATGGTCCTCGAGGGGGGCGCGCCCGGCGAGGTCTACAACATAGGCGGGCGAAACGAGCGGAATAACATCGATATTGTGTACCTTGTCTGCGGCCTTATGGACAGGATCACTGCAGAGGACAGCGAGGTGGCCGCGGAGTTTCCATACAGGGGCGCCCGGCGCGAACTCATTACCTTTGTAACGGACCGGCCCGGTCATGACAGGCGCTATGCCATTGACAGTTCGAAGATAGAGCGGGAACTCGGCTGGCAGGCCACCACTGACTTTGAGCTCGGCATGGAGAAGACCGTTCGCTGGTATATCAATAACCGCAGGTGGTGGGAGGGCATTATATCGGGCGAGTACATGGAGTACTATGAGAAGCAGTATGGTGATATTTCAGGCTCATAAACTACAAGGGGGAAATCAATGCTGAAGAAGGGTTTTACCATCTGGTTTACAGGGCTCTCGGGCGCCGGGAAGACCACGCTCTCGAACCT
>CAYYJQ010000025.1:0-28699 GCA_964472295.1 uncultured Thermodesulfobacteriota bacterium
AAATCAGACACTCGATATGAGTCATTTCTCGGAATGCACCCCGACATCAAGGGTGCCTATGAGCTTGATGCCTTTGACCCGGATGCACTACAGCAACTTACCGAAAAAACCATAGATAAATATTTCGATAAAACTCTTTTACGCCAGGACAAGATAGACAAGTGGAAGGAGGAGTTCAATGCCATCAAGAGGAAGATTTTGAAGAGACTGGAGTGAAAAAAGTATGTACAATCAAATCTTCCAGGGCATGAGATAGCCCTGGTAAACGCCTCCTTTAGAGAGCCGCAGGCTGAGTGCCTGCGGCTCTTTTGCTTTGAAGACAGGGGCCCTTGTCTTCTTTACCCCCAAAGCGGCACCTCTTAGCAGGTTTTTTGCCACGTTGATGCAAAATGTCTTCTTAGCCCCCTTTTCTTGCTCATGCATCGCGAGTCAAAGAGTAATTGCATATCCAATGGTCTGAAGAAACACCGCCTGAGCCCCTAAAATTCTCTATCAAAAAGTAATACCTCTATAGGGACAAAGAGTATGCGGGTGGAAACTCTTCCATGGAGGATGGGTGAGTCCCGCGTCGAACATTAACATAGAGGAGAAGAGAATGAATAAGGGCAAGATAGTAATGGACATTTTACTGATGGGGCTTTGCTGGTACGTCTTGGAATGGATATGGCCGACGGATAAGAACCCGGAACCGGAAAAAAGACAGGTACCAAAGAAAAGTAAAACTCCTGAGACGACATCTGGTAATGGGAAGGGGGCTCCTTCTGGGAAGGTCAAGAAGGTTTCTGCGGTATCCTCTGAACTCTCAAAGCTTGCCAAGGCTTCCAATAGGGAGAGGGAGGTAGAACGAAAACGTCCTGTCTACTTTGGGGACCTGAAATTAAAGGGGCCTTTTGCCGATTTCTTTAATTCTGACATCTTGCCGCACATTGAGGACTTTAAACAGCAGAAGGCGCTACCGCTGCTAAAGGCCGTAATGGAGCTCCTTGAGGCCCATGGAGATTGCCCATCCGTAGTAATGGATTCGAATGATCGCGAGTCAAAGGACCTGTACACCGTGAGAGATCAGCTTAAACGTGTGAGTCTCAAGAAGCACTCCTACAGCGTTGCGATCCAGATTGTAAGGCTAATCATGGAAGACCCATACGCCCGAGAATACCACCTGCCAAAGGCCATTATCACTGCCCTTGCGCATGACATCGGAAAAATTCCCGAGTTCAGGGAGTCGGGGTTGTATCACAGCGGTCGTGACCATGCTCCAATAGGCGCGGCCAAGCTCAAGGAGCTCACCCGGGGCATGAACGTGTACTGGCTTGATGAGGCGGCAAAGGCCATAAGGGACCATCACATAGCGAGTTCCGCTAAATTCACACAGCTCTTGAAAAAGGCTGACGCACGGTCCAGGGAGATAGAACTTACTTACTTTTCAAAGGAGCATACAATTCAGCCCTTCGAAGAATGGTTTGACGCCGAGACATTCCTCCGTTTCATCGAGGCAGATGTGAACTTCGTTAAAGGGGGGCGGTGGAAGTCCATTTCATGCGATGGCGTTGTCTATTGCTTCCCCGAGCAATTGTACTTTGCGGGGAGAAAACTCTGCAGAAACTTAAAGGTCCTCGACCTGGCGTTCATGCCGGAATCCGAGAAGGGAAGGGCAATAAAGATGATAGTGGATGAACTCAGGAGTCAGGGGTATATCTCGGACATGCTCCCAGAGGGCAGATGTGCCTGGCGCTTCAAGGTAACTAGCAAGGCTGGTTCTAAGGTCCTGATGCTTACTCCTATAATCTGGGAGGGCTTTAACCTTCGTATGATCGAGTCTCGGAAGTTCGGGTATCTCGAGACCGTGAAGGTGGTCCCTTGCCCGGGAAATACCAAATAATGGCCGGGTTATTGAGCTGAAAATCTACAGGACCGGGGCGGGGGTTATTGGCGGAGCCCTCGCCATGCTCCTGGCAGAGAACCGCGTACCCGAAGCTCATATGGGCATGTCGGCACATGCAAAAGTAATAAAAGAGTATGAGAGAGAAATCTTTTCTTACCGTAAAGGACGTGGCAAGGATACTGAACTGCAAGCCTACTACCGTGTATGGCTGGGCTAGGTCAGGGGGCGCTATCTCCCTTCAAAGATGGGAGGCCTTTGCGCTTTGAGGCCGATGATGTGGAGAGAAGGTGCGAAAAACACCCCCTGTGATCTTTTCTGTTCTCTGAAAAGTAATAGATAATTAGAAGAATATGAAAAAACGGCTCGAACCATGAACCTGAGTGGCCAATGACTGCGGATAAAGAAAAACTCTCACCTGCCATTATAGAGATAATACGCCTTGTCGCGCTCGTGGCGGTAGAGGAGTATATTGACGAGGAGGTAGTGGATTAGTACGCAGTCTATGAAGCCTGGGTTACCCCTTTGCTGTCTTTTCTCTGAGAAACATGCGGGCCTTGATATTTACTTGAATTTTTCTTATATAGATTTGATAATTATGAAGTTATGGTATAGCAACGAGAGGCTGGCCATGGTGAGTTAGAGGGTAAGAAGGGAGCGAAAATCTCGCTGGCGGCAATTAAAGGGAAGGTATTTGTCGTCAGTAAAAAGAGAAAAGGTGTGGAAAATGAAGTGTGCTTTTTATGGCCGCTATTCAACAGATATGCAGCGGGAGGCCTCGATTGAAGACCAGTTGAGAATTTGCGTGCAATACGCTAGGCGCGAGGCATGGGAGATATCCCTGCGTTTTGAGGATAAGGGCGTATCCGGGGCCAGCAAGGCCCGCCCCGGATACCAGGCCATGTTGCAGGCCGCAAGGGACAAGGAGTTCGAGGTGCTCCTCATTGACGACCTCTCGCGTCTCAGCCGCGATAACGTTGAGACACAGCAGGTATTGAGGCGGTTCAGGTTTATGGGCATACGCATTATAGCTGTATCGGACGGCTTTGACTCCACTTCCAGGGCCTATAAGATTCAGGCCGGCTTCAAGGGCCTGATGAATGACCTTTTTCTCGACGATCTTGCCGAGAAGACACGACGGGGCCTCACCGGACAGGCCCTGAAGGGCAACAACTGCGGCGGCCGTTCTTATGGCTATCGCCACGTTCCCATAGAAGACCCCTCACGCCTTGATGAATACGGCCGCCCACTAATCATCGGCGCGCGCCGGGAGATAGATCCTGAACAGGCCAGGTGGGTAAGGAAGATTTTCAGGTGGTATGCGGACGGATATTCCCCGCGCTGGATTGCCTCTGAACTGAACAGGCTCAAGGTGCCCTCGCCGCGCGCGGCCAAGAGCAAGAAAAAGGCCCGTGGCACATGGGCCATGTCTACCATTTACGGTCACATGGGTCACGGCACCGGCATACTCAATAACCCACTTTATGTGGGCAAATACATCTGGAATCGTTCCCAATGGATTAAGGACCCTGATACCGGTAAGCGGTGCCGTTTTGAAAGACCGGAAAGTGAGTGGGTTGTCACAGAACTCCCGGAACTTCGCATTGTGCCGCAGGACTTATGGGAGCGGGTCAAGGCTCGTCAGCGTGACCAGTATGAGAGGAGTACGGAGTTTAGGGACAAGCTGCATGCAGGGGCGCGCACTGGCAGAGGGCCTAAGTATCTTTTTTCGGGACTCCTTAAGTGCGGCGTGTGCGGGGGGAATTACGTCATTGTAGATACTTATAGATATGGCTGTGCTGTTCATAAAGACCGGGGCGAGGCTGTCTGTGATAATACTTTAAAGGTTTCGCGCAAGGTGGTTGAAGAGCGGATTTTAGCGGGTATTAAAGATGACCTCTTCACGCCCGAAGCCATAGATCTGTTCATGAGCGAGACAAGACGGCTTCTCGCCGAACATAGGGGCAAGAAGCGCACAGGTCAGGAAGAGGCCCGGAAGAGGCTTGAGAAAGCGGAGCAGGAGATACGGAACATCATGGCCGCTATAAAAGCGGGAATAGTCACGCCTACAACCAAGGCTGAATTGGAGAAGGTCGAGGCCGAGAAGCGTGAGATGGAGAGAGTCCTTGCCGTTAGCCCGAAGGCGGATAAGGTGGTGGAGTGTCTGCCGCGTGCCGTGGATAGATACAAGAAACTTGTCTCGGATTTGCCTGAAACATTACAGCGAGACGTGACGAAGGCGAGGGGGCATCTGCGGGATATTTTCGGTGAAATTAGCCTCGTGCCGGAAGGGACTGATTTGGTTGCAGAAATTAAGGGCGACTACGCCGGATTGCTGGCATTGGCCGCCCCTAAAATAAATGTGGTAGCGGGGAGAGGATTTGAACCTCTGACCTTCGGGTTATGAGCCCGACGAGCTACCAGACTGCTCCACCCCGCATCAGTAATCTTCTTATACTAACAGAGGGCCTTGGGGGTGTCAACTCTTTTTATCCCAAGGGCTTCGTTGGACTATTCTCCACCTCCTTTACTTACTGGACTTCATTTTTCTTTTCTTGTAGGCAGGCAAATCCCACCCTCGATTTCTTTCTTTATGATGGGCAGTGTCTACCCTGTTGGTTTTCTTTGACGGGGCTTCTCAGAGGCATATGCCGGTTCATGACTTGAGGGCAAATCAACCGCGTTGTTCTGCCACGCTATCAAAAGACTTTCTTTTTTCTAAAAGAAAGTGGAAAAATTTTCTTTCTTCTTTTCTTTTGGTGGGTAGAGCCCGCCAACCCCAATTCTTTTCTCTCCCTTCTTCTTCTCTTATTCCTTTACATGAGCAAGGAGCCAGCCCGCCGTGGCAAGGAAGAGTATGTCAGGGAATATGGCGGCAACAAGGGGAGGCACCATGCCTCCGGCCCCGAGGCTTGTGGAGAGGGCGAATATTATCCAGAAACTGAAGGCTATGAGAATGCTCAGGCCAATACCCGAGGCAATGCCGCCGGTGCGGGCCCCGCGGAGCGGAAATGGTACTCCGAGAAGGACCATGATAAAGGTCACGAAGGGGAAGGCGACCCTTGCGTAGAGGTCGGTCCTGTACTGGTATGTGTTGTATCCCTCGGACTCGAGTATCTTGATAAGTCCCCGGAGTTCTCCCATTGTCATGCTCAAATGGCCGCGTTCCTGTTCCGTGAGGTCTTCGGGAGGCGCAAGACCGGCGAGTTTCATGCGTGCGGGCTCTTTCTCAATGAGACTGCCGTCGGGCCTGAAGTCGCGCACAAGTACCCTTCTGCCTGTCCATTCATTGCCGTTCCACCTTGCGCTTCTCGCGTCAATGCGTCTTTTGAGCCTGAAGGGGCGGGATATGCGGTATATGGTAATTCCCCGGATAGTCTTTCCCCCTGGCTCCATGTCCCTTATATTGATTATGGAGTCCCTTGTCCTCAGCCAGAGTCCCTTGGATCCGTAAGAGCCACGGCTTGTCTTGCCGAACCACTGGACTTTGAAGTCTTCGGTTTTCTTGAGCCCAAGGGGGGTCAGGTACTCGTTTATGAAGATAACGCCTATGCTGATGATAAAGCCGGCCGCGAAGATGGGCACGAAGACGCGAAGGAGGCGCACTCCCGAGGCACGGACAGCCGTAATCTCGCCGCTCATGGAGAGCATCCCCGTGGAGAGAAGCACCGAGACCAGCGCCGCTATGGGCGTCACCTGCCCAAGGATAAAGGGTATCCTGTATATGAAGAAGGCGATTACGTCCACCAGGGGAACATGGAACTTTATGAGGTTATCCATGTTCTCAAAGAGGTCCACGAGGATGAAGACCACGATGAAGCCCGCTGTGGTAAGTATGAGGAGTTTCAGAAACTCCATGAAAAAGTGTTTTTCAAGTCTCTTCATCATCTTTGTCTTTACGCCGTCCTCTCTGCCGAGGCGCGGGTCCAGACTCTGCGCAGGAGTTTCGCCAGAATTGTCTCCCTGTCCTTTGACTTCATATAGAAGATATAGAAAGAAAAAATTCCGATGATGATATTCGAGCCCCAGACAGCGGCCACAGGGTTTATTACGCCGTTTTCCCCAAGCCCCTCAAGTGCCGTTGAGAGAACGTAGTATATGAGCACAACGCCGAGGGCTATGGAAAAACCCGTAAGCCGTGAGGAGCGCACTCCCTGTATGCCGAGGGAGGCCCCTATGAGGCCGAAGATGAAGATAGAGGTTGGAAGGGTAAAGCGTTTGTGGAGGTCCATTATATAGGGCGGAGCAAAGCCACCGCGCGCCTTTACCTCGCGCACTCTCCTTGCCATCTCCCCTGGGTAGAGTTCCCTGTTGGACCTTGCCATGAGGCCCGCCTCCTGCCCTGTTGGCGTTATGTCAAGGGTATATTCCCGGAAGTTGACCACGTGATATGAGTCCCTGGTCTTGTCCTCTCTCTGCGATGTGCCGTTCTCGAGGCGTATGTACAGAGAAGACTTCTTTCCAGCGCCGCCTATTACGGCCTTTTTCGCCACAAAGATGTCGGATTTGCCTGAAGGGTTCTTCCTCGCTATGAAGACGCCTTCGAGCTCTCCGGTATCGCGCGATATGTGGTCAACGTATATGACAAGGTCGCTTATCTTGTCGTAAAAGGTCTTTTCCTGTATGCCCGCGGATATGCCCTTCGAGGCCCCTTCGATGAGAAGGCGCTTGAGGTTCATGTTGCCCCAGGGATAGATGTAGAGGGTGAAGGCGAGGGTCATGGAGAAGGCAAAGAGCGCGAAGACAAGAATGGGCCTTGTGATGGTAAAGAGGTTGAGGCCAAGGGCCTTCATGGCGATGAACTCGCTGTCTGAACTGAGGCGCGTGAAGGTTATGAGCACTGCCACGAGAAAGGATATGGGTATGGTGTATATGAGAAAAGAGGGCAGGAGCGATACCACGAACCAGAAGGCAAAGCCAATGCCGAGGCCGTGACCCATTATGAGCCCTATGAGTTTAATGGCCTTTGTAAGGAGGGTAGTGGCGGTGAGGACCACGAGGCAGAGGAAAAAGGGCGCCAGCATCTCGGTGAATATGTATAGGTTCAGGAGTCTTCCCACAATGGGTAGATAATACTATAAAGCGCGGCATCGGACAACCGGCAAATAGGAATTTGCCTGGAAGACAGGCCGGAGGTGCCGGCCACTCGCAGGGGCCAAGTCCCGGGTCCATTCCAGGTTTGGAGACTTCCCAACAGGCGCCACCGAGCAATGAATACTCAAGACTTGTTCTCCAGGCCAAAAAGCCGGTTATAAGACAGATTTATCAATCTTTTCTTGAAAAATAGGAGGTTTGATGAAATCCCTGATGATTTTCCTTGACATTTTTATTAATAACAACTAGAATATAATTCACACCAGATTTTCATCTGGACTTTCCAACAGTTTCTCTCCAAAGAAAACAAATCGCTGCAGCCGGGATCAATTTTACATAACCACCCTTGCATCAAGGCATTCCCATGCCTTCTGCAAAAGGAGGATATTGCTATGATGACCGGCGTTCAAAAAGTGCTTGTCCGTTTAAGGGCATTGCGGGAAAGACGGGCCATGAGCCAGGGGGCACTTGCCCGCGTCCTCGGCCTCAACAGGACCACCTATGTCAGAAAAGAACAGGGTCACATCCCCATAACCACTACAGAATGGATTAAACTCGCAACACTCCTTGATGTTGAGCCCGCGTATTTTTTCGCTCTGCAGGAAGATGGGCGTACCGCATCTCAAGATACCCGCGCCATGACCTTGCTGGCCCTCTACCGGTCGCTGAGGGCCACGGAACAGAAAGACCTCCTCACGCTCATTGTCATTGCCTTCAAGGGCATTAAACGAAAAAAGGTGCGGGAGAATATAGCCCGCCTGAAAGGGGCGTAAGGGGGGGCGAGGGGAATAGCGGGACAAGTGGGCCATGGAGGCGCGTAAGGGGCGTAAGGGGGGGATAAGGGGGCGTTAAGGGGGTATAGGGGCCGAGTGGCCTAAAGGAACAGAGGGGGCATGGGGGCAGGGGGTATTGGGGGGCAAGGCGAGAAGGGATGACCTTCCTCGTGGAGCGGACCTTGCGCGGCAGGTAGGGGGAAAATTGATTCGTGAGAGAGACAAATAGGAAGGAGCGGCGTATATAGGCTTCGGGACTGTGGTGAAGTGGCTGGTCTGTATTGGGCTGATAGTAGAGAAGAAAAGTATTAAAGCCCCTTTGATACTAAAAAATAAGAGGGCGGCACAATCTTGTGCCGCCCTCTTATTCTTATCCTGTTGCTTTAGGAGGAACTCATCAGAGCAAGTGAGTTACCACATACCATGCCCCAATGCTTGCCGCGTATCCAACGGCCACTACAGGGGCATATTTCATATGGGCTACAAATGTGTACATGTCCCTCCTTACGCCCATGCAACCAACGCCTGCGGCTGAGCCTATGGAAAGGAGGCTTCCGCCAACGCCGGCCGTAAGGGTTATGAGAAGCCACTGGTCAAGCCCCATGGCGGGGTCCATCTGGATAACCGCGTAGGTAAGAGGTATGTTGTCCACAATGGATGAGAAGACACCAACGGCTATATTGGCGGTAGTGGGGCCAAAGCCGCCGTAGAGGTGGTGGTTCAGTAGCACAAGGTAGCCCATGTACTGAAGCGCGCCAACGGCTGTGATGATACCGAAGAAAAATAAGAGAGTATCGAACTCCACGCTCTCTATCTTACGGAAGATGTCGAACTGTTCCTTCGTTGTTGTCCGGTTCTTTTTGTCCTGTCTCTTTACAAAGTATCCCGTGAACATGAGGAGCCCGAGCCCTGTCATCATGCCGAGGAAAGGCGGAAGTTCAAGGAATTGATGGAAGAAAACTGCCGTGGCTATTGTAAAGAATCCGAGAAAGATCATGAACCTGGCCGCGGGTTTCATTATCACGCGCTCATCGCTACCTTCGGGCTTGCCCTTGGGAACAAACATGTAGAGTATGGCCGCGGGGACGGCCCAGTTGAGGATTGCGGGAATAAAGAGGGTAAGGAACTGCAGTGTCTCTACCTTGCCTGATGTCCAGACCATGAGCGTGGTAATGTCGCCAAAGGGGCTCCATGCGCCTCCGGCGTTGGCGGCCACAACAACGTTTATAAAGCCCGGTACAATGAAACGCTTGTTTTTGCCGCCAACAGTGCTTACGACCGTGCTCATGACAAGGGCGCTCGTAAGGTTGTCGGCAACAGGCGAGAGGAAAAATGTAAGAAACCCCGTAATCCAGAAGAGTTTTCCGTAAGTAAAACCCTTCTTGAGGAGCCAGGCCCTCAGGGCCTCGAAGACGAGCCTCTCCTGAAGGGTGTTTATGAAGGTCATGGCCACGAAGACAAAGAAAAAGAGCTCCGCTATCTCCTCGGCCAGTTCTTTAACATGATGCTCGGCACCGCTCCCGCCTGTGGTGGCCTCGTATATGCCGATGAGCATCCACATGACGCAACCGAAGAGGAGCACTGGTTTTGACTTTCGAAGGTGTAACTTGTCTTCAAAGATTACGAGGGTATAGGCCGCCACGAAGATAAAGAGGCCCGCGAACCCTACCCACGCGGTTGTCATATCCTGCAAATGTTCCATGGCTGTCCTTTTATTGGTTTTTTTATATCTTACATGTCCGAGGAAAGCGGTATTTTATACTATTAATAGAGTCCTGTCAAAGGTTTGTGCGTTTTTTTCTGGACGCTTGGACTATGTCCCATATTTGCCTTGACCTTGGGGGGCAAAAATTGATATTCTCTGCAGGTATCCTCAATAGTGCCACGCATACCGGGTCACATATATGTGGTAAAAGGGAATCCCGTTAAAATCGGGAGCTGCCCCGCAACTGTAAGCGGCGACGAAGTCTTTGCTCCTGCCACTGGCCTTTTTTGGCCGGGAAGGCGAAGATGGTAGGAAGACCCGCGAGCCAGGAGACCTGCCCGGATGAAGAAGGCAGAAGGCCCTTCGAGGGAGAGGGCCGGAGCTACGACCGTGGGCCGTATGTATCAGACCTTTTGTAGAGACAAGAGGTTTAACAGCGGTATCGGCAGGGCCTCTGACAGGGCGCGTGTGGGGCGGCTGGAGTAGCAGGGTTTTCGGGCTTTTTCCCGAGTCCTTGTTGTCTGTCTTATACCTGTTGCCATTTCGACCCATCCCTTCAAAAAGAGAAGGGGTGGTTTTTTTTTGAGGGGGCGTCACCGTGCCCCTCTGTAGCGCTTCATGTAAGCCTCCTTTAGCGGCGGGGGTAACGAGAGATAATGAAAAAAGGGCTGGTACATATATACACGGGCGACGGCAAGGGCAAGACCACGGCTGTAGTGGGCCTTGCCGTGCGGGCCGCTGGACAGGGCATGAAGGTCCTCTTTGTCCAGTTCTTCAAGGAAGACAGCGCTGATTCGGGCGAAAAAGTTTTTTTTAATGAGCGTGCCGCCGACCTTGTGACAGTCCTTAGGTCCAACTGCCGTCACCCCTTTTTTACGGGCAAAAAGACCGACCAGGAGGCCGTGAAAAAGGCCATAAGAGAGACCTTTGAGAGGGTGGTTGAGGCCGTCTCAGGCGGCGGGCTCGACTTGCTCGTCCTTGATGAAATCATGGCCGTGCTAAGGGGCGCGTGGATAGGGCTCGACGAATTTATTGAGTTTCTTGAGTCAAGGCCCGCTGGCCTTGAGGTTGCCCTTACCGGACGCGGCGCCCCGGCTGAACTTGTCCGCACCGCTGATTATGTTACAGAGATGCTTAAGATAAAGCACCCCTTTGACAGCGGCATAGGCGCAAGAAGAGGCGTGGATTTTTAACGGCATGAGGAGCGTTTTCGCTTGACGATGGAAGAAGGTCTCTTGATATGCGGCCTTACCCTTGTGCTCGGCGGCGTCAGGAGCGGCAAGAGCGGCTTTGCCCGCTCTCTCGCTGAGACCGCGGGAGTGACTGGCAGGCGGGTCTATCTCGCGACAGCCCAGGCCCTTGATGATGAGATGCGCCAGAGAATAAGGCGCCACCAGGAGGAGCGCGGCCCCAACTGGACTACCATCGAGGAGCCGCTGGAGCCGTCCCGTGTCGTAAGCTCCATGAGCGCCGGGGATCTGGTTCTTATGGACTGCCTTACTCTCTATCTTACTAACCTCATGGGGCAGGAACTCGGAGATGATGAGATCCTCAAAAGGGTTGACGGGCTCTCAAGTGCCATAATAGAGAGCGGGGCCGCGGTTATCGTTGTCTCCAACGAGGTCGGTGGGGGTGTCATGCCTGTAAACGCCATGGCAAGGCGTTTTTCCGACCTCTCTGGTCTTATGAATCAGCACATGGCCTCGGCGGCGGATAGGGTCTATCTCCTTACCGCCGGATTGCCAAGAAGACTCAAGTAAGGAAAGTCTGATTAATTCAGACTTTCCTGCGGCCCATGGACGGGCCGCTATTTTCAAGGCTACAAGCCCTTGAAAATGTGAGGGAAAGAAAAACCGCGCTTTTTCTTTCCCGTCTCTGAATAATTTAGGGACGAATTATTCAGAGGTTCCGTAAGATTAATCATATCTACAGACAAGGAGAAGATAGAGATATGGGACTCATAGAGGGTAGCCTTAAGTCCATAAGGCCAGCTGACGCCGGACTCATGGAGGAGGCGCAAGAGCGCCTTGACAGCCTTACCAAACCACGTGGCAGCCTCGGACGCCTTGAAGAGGTGGCCCGGCGCATGGTGGCCATCACAGGAGAACTCCGCCCTGTCATTAACGAGAAGATAATCTTCACCTTTGCCGCTGACCACGGCGTTGCCGCCGAAGGCGTCTCTGCCTATCCGCCCGAGGTTACGGAGCAGATGGTCCTTAACTTCATCCGCGGCGGGGCCGGGATAAACGTGCTTGCCCGTCACGCCGGTGCGCGCGTGGTGGTGGTGGATATTGGCGTTGACTGCGAGTTCAATTCCCCGGAGGGGCTTATATGCCGAAAGGTCCTTCGCGGGAGCGCGAACATCAGAAGAGGCCCGGCCATGACACGTAAGGAGGCCATAAGGTGCGTGGAGACGGGTATTGAACTTGCCATTGAGCACGCGGACCATGAGGCTGTCTTTGGCACAGGCGACATGGGCATAGCCAACACAACGCCATCGAGTGCATTGGCCGCTGTATTTTTGGCTCGGCCAGTGGAAGAGGTCACGGGCCGGGGTACCGGCGTCAGCGACGATGTGCTCAACAAGAAGATAGAGGTCATAGAAGAGGCTATAAGAATAAACAACCCCGATACCACGGACCCCATGGACGTGCTTGCCAAGCTCGGCGGGCCCGAGATAGCAGGGCTTACAGGGCTTATCATAGGCGCGGCCTCGAAGAGGGTCCCCGTGGTTGTTGATGGCTTCATATCCACGGCAGGGGCTCTGGCGGCATTCGAGATGGAACCCAGGGTGCGGGATTATCTCTTCTTTGCCCATAGGTCCGTTGAGCGCGGCCACACCGCGATGCTCGAACGCATGAAGGGGAGACCTCTTCTTGACCTTGGTCTGCGCCTCGGCGAGGGCACGGGCTCTGCCCTTGCCATGACCATCATCGAGGCCGGGGTGAAGATATACAATGAGATGGCCACATTCGGCGAGGCAGGAGTCTCGGAAGGGGAAGACTGAGGAGATAGAAAAGAAAGCAGGAGAGAGGGAAAAGAAGGAGAGGGGTTAAGATTTCAACTTTCTTTTAGAAAAAAGAAAGTTGACAAAGAAAACCGGTTCCAGCGGCCCTGCGGGCCGCTGGCATTAATTTTCCTTGCCCCGTTTTTTTGCTCATAAAAGAGGGTAAGGAGGGGCGCGGGGTTCTTATTCACTGGCATTAAAGCCGCCTCCTATTGGTTTTCTTTGTCTTACTTTCTTTTTTCGAAAAGAAAGTAAGAGGTCTTTTATCTTTTGAGGTCTTTCATTGAATAGTTTTCTTCTGGCCCTGAGGTTTCTGACGGTCATACCCCTCGGGTCGCATGGCGAGGTTGGCGAAGGGGACATAAAGGCCTCGGTGGCCTATTTCCCTGTTGTGGGTCTGGTTCAGGGGCTTATACTCGTTATTGTCTATTATGTCTTTCGCGGGGTCTTTGGTGGTCTCCTCTTATCGGCCCTTGTAGCCTCTGTCCTTGCCCTCACGAATGGCGGGTTTCACCTCGATGGCTTCATGGACACAATAGACGGCCTTGCCGGTGGTCATGACAGGGATTCAAGGCTCGAGATAATGCGCGATTCCCATGCCGGGGCCGTTGGCGTTGTCTTTACGGTTTTTCTCATAATCATCAAGGTAACGGCCCTCTCGTCCATCAGCGCCGGGGCCATGGGCGCGGCGGTTTTTCTCCTGCCCGTTGGCGGAAGGTGGTCCACGGTGCCCCTTGCTGTCCTCTCTGGTTATGCCCGGCCCGGAGGCGGCCTTGGAAAGGCCGTTACAGGGGCCGGCGCACGCGAGTTGGCCGTGGCCACGGCCATTACCCTTGCCCTGATGTTCTACTTTACAGGTCTATGGGTCTTTATAATTCTTGTGGGCCTTGGCGGGGCGGCCTGTCTCATCTCGATGTTTTTCAGGTCAAGGCTCGGGGGTGTCACGGGCGATGTATTCGGTTTTCAGGCCGAGGTCTCGGAGGTCCTTTTTCTCCTTCTCTTCACGGCCTTGATTGGATAATTTTTCTATGTTTTTCAAGAACTTGCAGTTGTTGAAAAGGGCAGCGCATCTACTGCGGCGCAGGAAAGTCTGAATTAATCATATTTTCTTCTGGGTAATCTCATGCAGTCAATGGTAATGAGACATACGAGGCTCTATCTCATCCGTCACGGCGAGGTGGTGGGCCACGACGAGTTCCGTTATAACGGACATCATGACGTGGACATTACAACGCGGGGCGTTGAGCAGATGGACCGCCTTGCCCGTGTCTTGCGGGATAGGGAGATAAGGGCCCTTTATTCAAGCGACCTTACGCGCACAATGCGCGGCGCCGGCATAATAGGCCATGCCCTGAGGCTTACACCCAGGCCTCTCCCCGCCTTCAGGGAACTCCACCTCGGGCGCTGGGAGGGCCTTACGCGCGAGGAGGCCATAGAGCGCTATCCCGAGGACGAGGGCTTTGCCTTTCAGGACCTTGCAACAGACAAGATAGAGGGCGGCGAGACCCTTACGGAACTTGGCAAGCGTGTGCTCCCGGCGCTGGGGCACATAATAGAGGAGAACCACGGGGAGTCAATCTGCCTTGTAGCTCATGGCGGGGTGAACAGGGTCATACTCTGCAATGTGATGGGCATGGATATAAAGAGGTTTTTCTCAATCGAGCAGGACTATGGGTGCCTTAATATCATAGATTACTTCCCTGACGGAGTGGCGGTCGTAAAACTCCTTAACGGCGGGCCAAATCAGGAGATGGGCGAGACCCTGCGGTACTGATATGAGAGGTTTCATTGTAGCGGGAACAGGGAGCGACGCGGGGAAGACCACGGTGACTCTCGGGCTGATGGGGGCCCTCGTACGCGCCGGGCACGTGGTGCGGGCCTTCAAGGCAGGCCCGGACTACATAGACCCCGGCCACCATGCCCTGCTCCTCAGGAGGCCATCGTATAACCTTGATACCTGGATGATGGGCGAGGGGGCCGTCTTAAAGACATATCGCGCCCATACAAGGGGGAGCGGCGTTGCGGTAGTGGAGGGCGTTATGGGGCTCTTTGACGGTATGGGCGGGCCGGGAGGCAAGGGCTCTACGGCCCACCTCGCGAAGGTCCTTGGTCTACCGGTGCTCCTCGTCGTCGATGGCGCGCGCGCCGGCGGAAGCGTTGCGGCAGTGGTGAAGGGGTTTAAAGACTTTGACAAAGGTGTGGACATACGCTGGGTGCTCTTTAACCGCGTGGCAGGGGCCAGGCATTTTTCAATACTTAAAGAGGCGGTAGAGGCGCATGTTCCCGGTGTTCGCGTCCTCGGGTATATGCCTCGGGACGAGGGCCTTACAATGAAGAGCCGGCACCTCGGGCTTGTTACAGGCGCGGAGGTTGAGAGGCGTAGGTGGAGAAGGAGTATCAATAGGTCCGCCCGGCATATGGAGGCTCATGTGGATATAAGGCCCCTTCTTGGAAGGGGCGGCGGAAAACCATGCGGCTCGGCAAAGCCCCAAAAGCACAAACCGATAAAGCACGGGGCAGGCGGCCCCGTCATAGCCGTTGCCCGCGACCGGGCCTTTTCATTCTATTATGAAGAGAACCTTGAAATACTCGAAAAGTACGGCGCGAGGGTTCGATTTTTCAGCCCCCTTAAGGACAGGAAACTCCCGCGGGGCACAAGGGGCATATACATTGGCGGAGGATACCCAGAGGTGTATGCCGGGGAATTATCTGATAACGCGTCCATGCTCAAGGCCGTGAGAGAGGCCGCCGAGGAGGGGAGACCCGTATTCGCCGAGTGCGGGGGGTTCATGTATCTTGCGAGGACCCTCTGGGACGCTGAGGGCAGGACCTTCCCCATGGCCGGGGTATTCAAGCAGGGCGTCCGCATGGAGCCGCGCCTCAGGGCCCTTGGGTACAGGGATGTAGAGATTAAAGACGGTTGTCCCTTTCTTCGGAAGGGCGCGCGTATACGTGGGCACGAGTTCAGGTATTCCGAGTTGAGGGGCAGAGCGGGCAAGGCGGTGGATGTATTTCGTACCGTAAGGCCGGGGACGGGCGAGGAGACTGCCACGGGCGGTTATGTTTACAAGAACACCCTTGCGACTTACATACACATTCACTTCGCGAGTAACCCGGACTTTGCGCGCGGGTTCGTGAACACATGCAAGACATTAGAGGATATAAAGGAGAAGCGTTGATGACACAGGTTGAGTCTGCACTTAAGGGCGTTATTACAGAAGAGATGGAGTCCGTGGCACGGGACGAGGGCCTTGAGCCGTCGTACATAATGGAGATGATAAGGGCCGGCAGGGTGGTAATCCCGAATAATAGGGGCCGGAAGGCAAGGCTCGTGGGCATAGGCGCAGGACTTCGCACAAAGGTTAACGCCAGCATTGGGACGAGTTCCGACATAGTGGATCCCTCGGAAGAGGTAAGAAAGGCCCTTGCCGCTGAAAATGCCGGGGCCGATACGCTCATGGAACTTTCCGTTGGCGGCGACCTTGACGGGATAAGAAAAGAGGTCCTCTCGGCGACGAATCTCAGTGTGGGAAGCGTCCCCCTCTATCAGGCCTTCCGCGAGGCCATTGAAAAGTACCACGACCCCAACAAACTCACCGAAGACCTCTTATTCGACGTTATCGAGCGCCAGTGCGCTGACGGCATATCCTTTATGGCCATACACTGCGGCATAAACCGCCTTACCATTGAGAGGCTGAGGAAACAGAACTACCGCTACGGCGGGCTCGTGTCTCGCGGCGGCTCCTACATGGTGGGGTGGATGATAAAGAACAATAGAGAGAACCCGCTTTATGAGAAGTTTGACCGCGTGGTGGAGATACTCAAAAAATATGACGCAGTCCTGAGCCTTGGTAACGGCCTCAGGGCCGGCGCGGTCCATGACAGCCTTGACCGCGCCCAGGTTCAGGAGATGCTCATAAACTGCGAACTCGCGGGCATTGGGCGTGAGATGGGTTGCCAGACCATGTGCGAGGGACCAGGTCACCTGCCCCTTGACGACATAGAGACAAATGTCAAACTCCAGAAGCGCATGAGCGGCGGCGCGCCCTTTTACGTGCTCGGTCCCCTTGTAACGGACGTTGCCGCAGGCTACGACCATATCTCCGGGGCCATAGGGGCCGCCGAGGCCGCGCGTTTCGGGGCGGACCTTATCTGCTATGTGACGCCTGCCGAGCACCTTGCCCTTCCGTCTCTACCTGATGTTGTCGAGGGCGTGCGTGCCGCGAGGATTGCGGCCCACGCAGGGGACATGGTGAAACTCGGTAGAAAAGGCCGGGACCTTGAGATGAGCAAGGCCCGTAGAGACCTTGACTGGGAGAAGCAGTATGGACTCTCTCTCTTTGGCGAAAAGGCCGAGGAGATACGCTCGTCACGTATGCCCGACGCCCCGGAGACGTGCACCATGTGCGGGAGTTTCTGCGCCATGGACAATGTGAACAAGTACTTCGAGGAAGACCTCAAGGCAGGGGCAAAGGTTTAGTCTTTCCCTGCCCCTTGTCTGGCCGGGGGTTTGCTGATATTATATTTTTTCACGCGGTGAAGCGGATGTCCATTAAGAGCATTTGGGGCGAAAATGGAAAACCATGAAGAGGGCCTCCCCGGCAGGGGAGTCATGGGTACTGAAGAGAGAGACCATGGGGGTGTGGTCAATTACCACCCCTGGAGGCGATACTTTGCCCGCACCATTGACCTCTTTTTCATAAGCCTCGTCTTTGTCGTAGTCTTTCTCTTCATTGGCTCCATCTTCTTTCCACAGAGTGCAGTCAATATCCTTGAGACCCTTGGCAACCCCCTTATCTCCGGCGTCATAGTCTATCTCTTCTGGGTCCCCATCGAGGCCTTTTTCCTCTCCAGCCGGGGCGCCACGCCGGGAAAATGGATATTCGGCATCCGCGTCCTTACGGGCACCGGCCAGCACCTCACCTACTCAGAGGCCCTTCAGCGCGCCTTTCTCGTCTGGATAAGGGGCGACGGCGTGGGCATCCCCCTTATAGCCATATTCACGAGGCTCTTCGCCTATAAGCGCCTCAAAAGATCAGGAAGCACGTCCTGGGACAACGCCATCGGCTCAGTGGTCAACCATGCCGAATTTGGCCCCGTGAGAACAGTCGCCTGCGTCATCGCTGTCTCTGTGGCCATGGGGGTCTCGACTATCGTAAGCCTCATGGGCAACGCAGGGGGCTGATTGAGAGAGGGCCATAAGAAGTGTCCACCGTTGGTTTTCTTTGTCTTACTTTCTTTTTTCTAAAAGAAAGTAAGGTCTTATAATATGCGGGCGAAGCCCGCTTCTTTCACATAACTTCTTTTTTTTGTGGGCAGAGCCCACACATACCTAATCTTCATCTTTAAGGGGTTTTTCACATGCTTGCCCGCATACATTCAAGCGCCACCATAGGCATAGACGCCCATCCCATACTCGTTGAGGTTGACATCGCGCGCGGGCTTCCGGGTTTTTCCACGGTAGGTCTCCCTGATAACGCGGTGAAGGAGAGCAAGGACCGCGTGAAGTCGGCCATAAAGAACTCCGGCTACGCCTTTCCGGCCCGGCGTATCACCGTGAACCTTGCCCCTGCTGACATAAAAAAAGAGGGCACGAGTTTTGACCTGCCCCTTGCCGTGGGCATTCTCCTTGCCGAGGGTTTTATAAAGCGCGATAACCTCGATGATTACATCTTTGTGGGCGAACTCTCCCTTGACGGGAGCATAAGGCCTGTTCGCGGGGCCATAAGCATCTCCATGTGCGCGAGGGCCAAGGGCAAGCGTCTCATACTGCCAGTGGAGAACGCAGGCGAGGCCGCGGTGGTCACTGGCGTGGAGGTCTATGGGGCAAGGACTCTTCCTGAACTCGTGGAGTTTTTCAACGGCACCGGGGAACTACCGCGCATTGAATCAAGGCCAGAGCATTGGTTCAACTCAGGGCAGTCTGACGGCGAAGTCCCTGACCTCTCCGACGTAAAGGGTCAGGAGCACGTGAAGCGGGCCCTTGAGGTAGCCGCCGCGGGCGGGCACAACATGGTGATGATAGGCCCTCCCGGCTCCGGCAAGACCATGCTATCCCGGCGGCTCCCGACGATTCTGCCTGACATGGGCCTTGAGGAGGCCCTTGAGGCCACGCGCGTTCACAGCGTGGCCGGGACTTTGCCGCCATCCGTGGCCCTGATCAGGTCGCGGCCCTTCCGGGCCCCCCACCATACGGTGAGCAGTGTGGGACTCATCGGCGGCGGGAGCATCCCGAGGCCCGGAGAGGTGAGCCTTGCACATAACGGTGTCCTTTTTCTTGACGAGATGCCGGAATTCGGAAAGAGCGTTCTCGAGGCCATGCGTCAGCCCCTTGAGGACGGGCACGTTAACATCGTGCGCGCGGCCATGAGCATTGCATACCCCGCGTCTTTCATGCTCGTAGGGGCCATGAACCCCTGTCCCTGCGGTTTTCTCGGAGACCCGGCAAAGGAGTGCAACTGCTCGCCGGCCCAGGTGCAGAGATACAGGGCCCGTCTCTCGGGTCCCCTCCTTGACCGCATAGACATACACACAGATGTCCCTGCCGTACGCTTCAGGGACCTTGCCGATGAGCGGCGGGGAGAGACCTCGGCAGAGGTTAAAAAGAGGGTGAACGCCGCGCGTGTGGTGCAGGCCGAGAGGTTCAGGGCCAGGAAGAAAGGTCCTGTCTTTTCCAACAGCCGTATGACAACAGGTGACATAAGAAAATTCTGCGAGGTGGGCAGGGAGTCGAGGCGTCTCCTTGAGACGGCTGTCGAGAGGCTCGGCCTCTCGGCCAGGGCCTATTCCCGTATACTCAAGGTGGCGAGGACCATAGCCGACCTCGATGGCGAGGAAGACCTGAAGACAGCCCATATCTCCGAGGCCATACAGTACCGCACCCTTGACAGGCCCGTATTTTAAGGGCAGGGGAGGTCTGTCATGCGTCTCTTTAATAACGTGGAAGAGGCCGAGTTCGTCTCGCGGCCAAACCGTTTTGTCGTCCGTTGCAGACTGGGCCAGCGTGTTATATCCGCCTATCTCCCCAACCCCGGAAGGCTCACCGAACTCTTTCTTCCCGGCGCAATGCTTCTCCTTGAAAAGAGCTCCAATAAAGAGAGAAAATTTCCCTATACCGTGGTGGCCGTCCTTCTTGACGGCTATCCCGTTCTGCTCCATACGCACCGTACGAATGATGTCGCCGAGTTTCTCCTTGAGAGAGGACGCGTGCCCGGCCTCGAGGGGGCAAGGATTATCCGGCGCGAGAAGACCATAGGCCAGAGCAGGTTTGATTTTCTCATCGAGGACCATGGCAGGGAGATAGTCCTTGAGGTCAAGTCCTGCACGCTCTTTACAAAGAGGGCCGCCATGTTTCCCGATGCCGTTACAGCGCGCGGAAGGCGTCACGTGGAGGAACTCGCGGCAATAAGCCGTAATGGTCGAAAGGGGCAGGTTCTCTTTATAATCAACCATCCGTCAATAGAATACTTTGTCCCTGATTTTCACACAGACCCGGCCTTCGCGAAGGCGCTCCTTGGAGCAAGGGACTCCATAGCCATTACCCCCCTTGCCATGAGCGTTGACCATGCCTTCAGGGTGAAAAAAGAGACGCGCGTCCTCCCCATTGCCTGGGACGTGGTGGAAGGCCATAACAGGGACGCAGGGGCCTATGTCCTTGTACTCCACCTTGCGAGAAGGCGGAATCTGAGAACTGGCGCCCTTGGCAATGTGGACTTTCCGGCGGGGTTTTATACATACGTGGGCTCGGCAAGAAGAGGTCTCGGTAAGAGGATGGAACGTCACAGGAAGAGGGAGAAAAAAATCTTCTGGCATATTGATTATCTTCGCGAGGCCGCCAAGTTCGTGTGCGTCCTTCCCATAAGGACTGTGGATGATATAGAGTGCGAACTTGCCGGGAAGACGGCAGAACTCCTTGGAAAGGGCGTAAGAGACTTTGGTTCGTCTGACTGCCATTGTGCTTCGCACCTCTTTTTTTCTGATAAAAACCCCATGGATATTAGGGGGTTTCATGATATGATATACTACTACAGGGCCGACAGGTTCTTCTAAGAAGAAGACAGGACAAGACAGAAAAGAAGAGATGTTTTTCAACTTTCTTTTGGAAAAAAGAAAGCCCGGCAAAGAAAACCCATGCCCTGCCGCGCTCTGCGCGGCAGGGGGCTGTTTGCCATTGTTTTTTTCAGCGGTATTAATTTTCTTTGACGAACTTTTTTGTAGTTGGCAGTCTCTATATTGCAGGCAACTTCGCATGAGAAGTTGCTTGCCCCTCGATTAGAAAACTTTCTTTTTTAAGGAAAGTCTGATTAATTCAGACTTTTCCGCGGCCCATGGACGGGCCGCCATTTTCAAGGCTACAAGCCCTTGAAAATGTGAGGGAAAGAAAAACCGCGCTTTTTTCCCCGTCTCTGAATAATTCAGGGACGAATTATTCAGAGGTTCCTTAAAAGAAAGTAAGGAAGTCTTTTTTCTTACGTCTTTTATCTTCTATTTTTTTTAGGGTTTTTCTCATGTTATATCTTGACAACGCGGCAACGAGTTTTCCAAAGCCCGAGGCCGTATACCGTGCCGTGGACCATGTTCTCCGCAACATCGGCGGCAACGCTGGCCGTGGCGGCCACCGCATGGCCCTCGAGGCTGCGCGCGTGGTCTTTGTGGCAAGGGAACGCATGGCCACCCTCATAGGCGCGCCCGATTCATCGCGCGTGGTCTTCACGAAGAACGCCACCGAGGCCATCAACCTTGCGGTAAAGGGGCTTGGGCTGAAGGCCCCGGCGCGCGTGGTTTCCACAACATTCGAGCACAACTCCCTTGCAAAGGCCGTGCGTGCACTCGGCGAAGGGGGCGTGGAGGTAGTCCTCCTTGAGCCTGACGAGGAGGGATTTATTTCTCTAAAGGACGTTGAGAGGGCCATTGCCGGAGGCGCGGCCCTTCTTGCCGTCTCCCATGCCTCCAATGTCTTTGGCGCCATACAGGACATCCCGGCCATGGGCAGGCTCTGCCGCGACCATGGCGTAGTCTTTCTGGTAGACGCGGCGCAGACCACCGGGGCCGTGCCACTGGACGTGGAGGACATGAATATAGATATCCTCGCCACAACGGGTCACAAGGCGCTATTCGGCCCACAGGGCACGGGTTTTCTCTATGTAAGGGATGGCATTGAACTTAACCCCCTTGTCGAGGGCGGCACGGGCGACGAGGCATCAGTACTTGAGATGCCCGAGAGGCTCGAAGCAGGGACACTTAACACTCCGGGCATAGCCGGGCTCAAAGCAGGCGTGGACTTTGTCCTCTCAAGGGGCGTTGAGAAGATAAGAAAACACGAAATCTCTCTCATGAAGGAACTACTCGAAGGGCTTAGTTCCATAAAGGGCGCCTCCCTAATCGGGCCTCCGAGCGCCAAGGACCGCGTCTCCCTCGCGGCCTTTAATATCAAGGGCCTCTATCCCGTGCCCCTTGGCCTCGCCCTTGACCGCGACCACTCCATCATGGTGCGCTGCGGCACGCACTGCGCGCCAGAGGCGCACAGGACAGCCGGGACATTTCCCGAGGGCGCGGTGCGCGTAAGCCCGGGTTTTCTTACAACACGCGCTGATATACAGGCCTTCTTGAAGGCCCTGAGGAAGGTAATAAAAAAATCGTGATAGTCCTTGGCATGGAGAGTTCCTGCGATGACACCGCCGCGTCAATAGTAAAGGACGGGCGCGTTGTCCTTTCGTCAGTTGTTGCCTCGCAGGACTCCATACACGCTAAATACGGGGGCGTTGTCCCGGAACTTGCCTCGCGTCGCCATATCGAGGCCGTCATTCCCGTTGTGGAAGAAGCCCTCTCCAACGCCGGTCTCACCATAAGAGACATCGACGGCATAGCCGTCACAAAGGGGCCGGGACTCGTTGGTTCAATACTCATCGGCCTCTCCTTTGCAAAGGCCGTCTCATTTGCCGAGAAGATACCCCTTACAGGGGTAAACCATATACAGGCCCACCCATTCGCCGCCTTTCTTGCCGGTCCCGACGAAGAGGACGCCTTGAGAGAGCCGCTCTTTCCAATAGTGGCCCTTGTTGTCTCGGGCGGACATACCACCCTTATACGCATGGAGAGTTACCTTGAATACAAGGTCCTTGGCCGGACCCTCGACGATGCCGCGGGCGAGGCCTTTGACAAGGCGGCAAAGATTCTGGGCCTCGGCTTTCCCGGAGGACCCGCCATGGAGAAGGCCGCCATGAAAGGGAGCAGAACCGCCGTGCCCTTTACAAGGCCCTATCTACCGAAAAAACGCCTTGACTTCAGTTTCAGCGGCATAAAGACCGCTCTTTTCAGGGAGGCCGCGGCACGAAAGGAAAAGTCCTCTCTTGACGACGCGGCAGTGGCTGACATAGCGGCCTCATTCCAGGAGGCCGTTGTGGACGTGCTCGTTAAAAAGGCCCTCCTCGCCCTCGATGAATGCGATACAACAAACCTCATCCTCGCGGGCGGCGTTGCCTGCAACACGCGGCTCCGTGAAAGACTCCTTGGAGAAGGAGAGACAAAAGGGCTTAATATCATGCTTCCGCCAAAAAAACTCTGCAGCGATAACGCCGCATTTGTCGCGGCCCTTGGTTATTATCAACTGAAAAAAGGCATGACAAACGGCCTCGACCTCAACGCCATACCATCATTCGCGGATATGGACTGAGAAAAAGAAGAAAAAAAGAGGGGGATTGGGCGGGCTTCGCCCGCAAAAAGAAAAAGTGATTTCCTTACTTTCTTTTAAAAAAGAAAGTTTTTTCTTCGGGCGGCAATGTCTCTATGGGGCTTTGGGACACAACGCATGGCAGGCGTATTTTACCCACGACGAGACCGCGTCAAAGAAAACCAATGCCAGCGAGCTTCGCCCGTTGGAAAAACTTGCAGTTTGGTAGGGTGGGCACTGCCCACCAAAAGACAAGACAGGTAGCCTCGTAGGGTGGGCTCTGCCCACCAAAAGACTGTCTTTTTTAAGGAAAGTCTGATTAATTCAGACTTTCCAGCAACACAAGGATGTGTTGCTGAATAATTCAGGGATGAATTATTCAGAGACTCCTTAAAAGAAAGTTGAAGAAAAAATTCTTTTTTTATCCTGTCTTTCCCGTTTTCAAGGTCTTCATGATATGAGCACACCTTACAGTCAGCGCGCGAAAAAGCGTTTTGGCCAGCACTTTCTAAAGGATCCCCGCATCCTCGGGCGTATTGTCAGCGTAGCGGGCGTAGCGCCAGGTGACATGGTCCTTGAAATCGGCCCCGGCCCAGGATACCTTACGCGAGCCCTCCTCGGGGCCGGCGCCAGCGTCCTTGCCGTGGAACTCGATAGAGACATCTGCGCCTATCTGCGTAAGGAATTCTCGGGGGAAGAAAACCTCGAACTCATCGAGGCCGACGCCCTGAGGCTCGACTACGCCTCCCTTGCCGAAAAAAAAGGCTGTTCCTTGAAGGTGGTCTCAAACCCGCCATACAACATTACCGGTCCCCTTGTGGCCAGGTTCATTGAGGATCGCTTTGCCTTTACAAAGATAGTCCTCATGCTCCAGAAAGAGGTGGCCCGGAGGCTCGTTGCCGGGCCCGGCACAAGGGCCGCAGGGGCACTTACCATAATGCTCTGGCTCTACTTTGACGCGCGCGCCGCCTTCAACGTGCCTGCAGGGGCCTTCTCGCCGCCCCCTGACGTGGATTCCTCACTTGTGGTCTTGGACCCCCTTGGCGCGCCGAGGGTAGAGGTAGCGGACGAGGATTTCTTCAAGGAGGTCGTAAAAAAGGCCTTCAGCACGAGGAGAAAGACACTCGCCAACGCCATTGGTTCACTTGCGGCATCTAAAGGAGATCTTCTTAATGCCTTTACAGAGGCAGGCATAGACCCCGGTAGACGGGCCGAGACCCTCTCAATAGAGGAGTTCGCGGCCCTCGCAAAGGCCCTTAAGGGCGCCCGGGAGCCCGGTGCCTCGTAGATACTTCTTTTCCGCGGGTTTTATCCTCTTGAATGAGCGCGTTCAGTTCGATGCGTCCTTGACTTTTAGCCACTCATAAGATAGAAATAAATATCCATGGAAAACATCAGGTACATTGCCATAGAGGGGCCTATCGGCGTTGGCAAGACCAGTCTCGCGGGGCTTCTTGCCGAGAGGTTCGGCGGGGTAACCCTTATTGAAGAGGTTGAGGCAAACCCCTTTTTGCCGAAGTTCTACGCTGATATAAAGAAGCACGCCTTCCAGACGCAGGTCTTCTTTCTCCTAAGCCGCTATCAGCAACAGAAGGAACTCGTTCAGCAGGACCTCTTCGGTGAGATGGTGGTCTCTGATTACCTCTTTGCAAAGGACAGGATATTCGCCTACCTGAACCTCGATGAGAACGAACTCACCCTCTATGAGCAGATATACCGCCTCCTCGACCCCTCCATTCCCAGGCCTGACCTCGTCTTGTACCTTCAGGCCTCCACAGAGGTCCTCCTCGACAGGATTGACAAGAGGGCCCTTGACTTCGAGAGCAGCATAAACGAGGACTACCTTGAAAGGCTCGTTGAGGCGTACAACCGCTATTTTTTCCATTATAACGATACGCCCCTCCTCTCCGTAAACACATCGGGCATAGATTTTGTCGAGAACCCCTCGGACCTCGATGACCTTGTAAAGGAAATAAAGAACATGAAGGGCGGGTCCCAGCACTATATACCAATAGTATCCCGTGGCGACAGGTAAAGGAATTATATGAAGAAAATTACTGCTCCCGCCATTATGGAGATGAAGGCGCGCGGCGAGAAGATTCCCGTGCTCACGGCCTATGACTATACCATGGCCGCCATACTCTCATCCGCCGGAGTGCCCCTTCTCATGGTGGGAGACTCGGCGGGCATGGTCTTTTCCGGCCTTGAGACCACGCTTGCCGTTTCCATGGCCGAGATGCTCTATCATACAAGGAGCGTTGTGCGCGGCGCGGGCCCGGCCCTCGTCATAGCGGATATGCCCTTTGGTTCTTACCAGGCAGGTCCGGCTCAGGCCGTAAAAAACGCCGTAAGGTTCATGAAGGCAGGGGCCGGGGCCGTAAAACTCGAAGGCGGGGTAAGGAGCGCCCATCTCATACGCGCCATTACTGACGCTGATATTCCCGTCATGGGCCATGTGGGGCTTACGCCCCAGTCTGTCAATAAATTCGGGGGGTTCCGGGTGCAGGGCAGGGGCAATGCGGCAGGCAGGGCCGTCCTTGAAGACGCCCTTGCCGTGGAAGAAGCCGGGGCCTTTGCCGTTGTTATAGAGGCCGTGCCTCCCGGCCTTGCCGGAGAGATTACCGCGGCCCTTGCGATACCCGCCATAGGCATTGGAGCCGGGCCTGATTGCGACGGCCAGGTCCTTGTGATAAACGACATGCTGGGCCTCACAACAGGGGATAAGACACCGGTCTTTGTAAAGAAGTACGCGGACCTCAAGGGGGCAATCAGCGGGGCGGCCCGTTCCTTCATGGAAGAGGTGCGTTCAGGCGCCTTCCCGGGCAGGGAACATACCTATTAAGGACTGAAGTAAGAGATAGTTTTTTCTTCAACTTTTTTTTTGAAAAAAGAAAGTTGAGCAAAGAAAACCGGCCCCATGCCGTGAAAAGCGCGGCATGGGCTGAGAGAAGGGACTTTGTCCACCCGATTGGAACATTTTCTTTTTTTCAAGAGAAGGCGGGAAATAAAAAGAGAAGAATATTCTCTTCATACTTTTTTTCCGGGGTCTTGCGAGTCATAGGCGATAAAGAAGAGATGCGGGCCTTCTCGCTCGGGGTGCGGGGTGGCGGCGGGACCATTGCCCTTGTGCCCACCATGGGCGCCCTTCACAGTGGACACCTTGCCCTTGTGGACGAGGCGCGCGGGCTTGCCGATACAGTAATACTCACCATATTCGTGAACCCCACGCAGTTCTCGGCGGGTGAAGACCTCGACGCCTACCCGCGCGTCCTTGAGGCAGACCTTGAAAAGGCCCGCTCCGCTGGAGTTGACGCCGTCTTTACCCCTGAGGCAGGGGACATGTATCCGCCGGGTTTTCAGACCGAGGTCCGCGTAAAGGGACTTGAGGCCCATCTTTGCGGGCTGAATAGGCCCGGTCACTTCGTCGGAGTCGCCACGGTGGTCCTTAAGCTCTTTAATATAACGCTACCCCATGTGGCCGTATTTGGCGAGAAGGACTATCAGCAGTTGCTTATCATAAGGCGCATGGCGCGCGACCTTGACCTCGACATTGAGATACGCGGCGTTCCCACAATAAGAGAGGCCGACGGCCTTGCCATGAGTTCGCGCAATGCCTATCTGACGCCTGAAGAGCGGCGTGCCGCGGCATTCATACCGTGCGCCCTTGAGGCTGGAAAAAGGCTTGTAAGCGGCGGTGAGTGTTCGGTATCTATCCTGACCGCGGCCGTTGAAAAGGTTCTAAAGGCCGAGCCCCTCGCCACCATTGAGTATACCGTGGTGGCCGACGCCGAGACCCTTGAAGACGTATCTACTGTAAGTGGCGATGGCACGGCCATTTTGCAGGTAGCCGTGAGGATAGGCCGCGCAAGGCTCATAGACCACGTCATAATATGAATTCTTTGTTGTCCGTTGGCGGTCTTTGATGTTATAATCAGCCACCGGAATCAAAAAGATACTACTACGGAGGAAGATTTTAATGCAGCGCATAATGTTAAAGGGCAAGATACACCGTGCCACGGTAACAGAGTCCAACCCTGATTACGAGGGCTCCGTGGCCATTGACCTTGCCCTCATGGAGGCCTCTGGCATCTTTCCCTTTGAACAGGTTCATATATACAATATCACTAATGGAAAGCGTCTTGTTACTTACGCCATAGAGGCGCCCCGCGGCTCTGGGGCCATATCCGTGAACGGCGCGGCGGCCCATCTTGCCGAGAAGGGCGATATGGTAATAATAGCCTGTTACGCAGGGCTTGACGAGAGCGAGGCCATGGCCCATGCCCCGGCCCTCGTGTACGTGGACGAAGCCAATAATATAAAGAGAATAAGCGGCTCCCTTGCCGGTAAGGTATGAAGGCGTTAAAAAAGTATTTTTTTACAGGGCTACTTGTCGTGGTGCCCCTATACATAACGGCCTACATCTTCATCGTTATCGTAAGGGCGCTCGATAATATCCTTGATTTTCTTCCATGGTTCCTTAATCCCAGTTACTACATGCCCTATCACATCCCTGGCGTGGGGGTCTTTTTCGCCATCTCCGGCATCCTCCTCGTTGGCGTTGTGATGCAGAACTTTTTCGGCAAGAAACTTCTCGGCTTCGGCGAGCACATACTCTCGAAGATACCTTTTCTGCGCATAGTCTATAACGCCTCGAAGCAGTTCCTCGAGACCTTTCTCTCGTGGCACGAGGACGAGTACAGCAACGTGGTCATTGTCCAGTATCCGAGAAAGGGCGTATATACCATGGGTTTTGTCACGGGAAGCACCAGGGGGGAACTCAAGGAGAAGGTAAAGTCTCCTGCAAAGAGCATATTCATACCCACCACGCCAAACCCCACGTCGGGTTTTTACCTCATGGTACCCGAGGCAGACCTTATCCCCCTTGACATGAACGTAGAGGACGCCTTCAAGGTGATAATGACGGGCGGCATTGTAATGCCGCCAGGTGTAAGCAAGGACACAGAAAAAAAGGGCTCCAGGGACTAACCTTTACCCTGGATGCCTATTAATGACGGAAGGAGTCTCCTGAACATGTCGAGTAGCGCCGCCACGGAAACTGAGTTTACTGACCTTGATAATCTCTGCATAAACACCCTTCGTTTTCTTGCCGTTGACGGGGTGCAGAAGGCCTCCTCGGGCCACCCCGGAATGCCCATGGGAGACGCGCCCATGGCCCATGTGCTCTGGTCACGCCACTTAAGGCACAACCCCCTCAACCCCCTCTGGCCGGGCCGCGACAGGTTTGTCCTATCTGCGGGGCACGGCTCCATGCTCCTTTACGGCCTACTCCATCTATCTGGTTATCCCCTCACCATTGACGACCTCAAGAATTTTCGCCAGTGGGGAAGCCACACCGCCGGTCACCCCGAGTATAACCCGGCCCTTGGCATAGAGACCACCACAGGCCCTCTTGGTCAGGGCTTTGCCAACGGCGTTGGCATGGCAATGGCCTCGAAATACCTTGCCGGGCAATACAACAGGCCGGGCTTCAATATCTTTGATTATAATATCTACGCTATATGCGGCGACGGCGACATGATGGAGGGCGTCTCCAACGAGGCCGCCTCCCTTG
>CAYYJQ010000026.1:0-26514 GCA_964472295.1 uncultured Thermodesulfobacteriota bacterium
TTCTAATCTTCCTTTAATCTTCTCGATAATAAAATCAGAACGTTTTCGATATTCAAACGCCGGGCAGAAAAAACTTGCCCTGACGAAGGGGCAGAACAAGAAAGCCTGAGACACATCTTATGAGGAGGTATTGGTGATGAAGCATTGCTTCCATTGTAAAAACCGGCTTGATATTACAGAAAAACCCTCACGAGACGAGGTCTGTCGATTCTGCGGACAAGACCTCAAAGTATGCAGAAATTGCGAGTTCTATGACGCCTTTGCCAGCGACCAGTGCACAGAGACTATGGCCGAGAGGGTTGGCGATAAGGAAAAAGCAAATTTCTGCGAGTATTTTCTCTTCAAAGAGAGCGCGGCCTGCCTCCAGTCACCGACAGAAGACCGCTTACAGGACCTCAAGAGGCTCTTTACGGACGCGTCCTGATCCCCACAAAAAAACTAACTTTTAAAAAAGCATTGCCAGATTTTCAATCTGTGCTAATCTATAGGTATATATTGAAGTTCAGGCAGAAAGATAATCCTGTCCTGTGCCACTATATTCATCTATAATTTCCTTTTGTTTACAGGAAAATGCGGCAGTTTTTTAACAATACAAATAAACTTTGTCATGATCTTACCAGGGGAGGCGCCCATGGCTGTAGAGGCCTTTGTCTTCATAGAGTGCGAGCACGCGAGATCGCGCGAGGTTCAGGAGAGACTTTCCAAGATTGCCGGGGTTAAGATGGTCAAGATGGTCACAGGGCCATATGACCTTATCGCTATTGTGGCGGCCTCGAACTTTCAGATACTCGGCGACGTTGTCATGTCCAAGATACAGTCCACAAAACACGTGACAAAGACCATTACAAACGTAATCGTCGAGTAGGCAGGGGGCAAAAGTGGGGCAAAAAAGGGGGGCACAGGAAGAAAAGCAGGGGCCATAGGGGACAAAACGGGGGCATTAGACCAGTGAAACTCCGCCGACAGGACTCGGCGGTTTCTTTGGCTACAAGCCTTCGGCTTGAGTCCTTCGGACGGCCTATCCATCACCAGACAGGAGTCTGGTGTTTTATCGGCTAAATAAAGGGCCGCAGGGGGGGGCAAAAGGAAAAAACGAGGCAAGGGGGCAGGGGGCAAGAAGGTATCACTCGCAGGTTTTAATAGGAAGATTGTTGGGGCAAAAGGGGGTAAGAAGGGGCTATCTGCCCTCTGGTATCTCTTGCCTGTTTTTTTTACATCCCATGGGACCTCTCTTACCTGCGCCCAAAGCCCTAAAATAATATCCATTATGCTTGTCGCATAATGGATATTATGTCAAATAGTATAAAGGGGCGCTACAGTACTGCGTTTAAACCGCCTGAGCGGACCTTTTCCCGAGCCTCAGGCCCCCTTTCTCCTCCCTTATCATCCCCTGGGATGTCCTTTTTTGTGTATTTTTTTCAGCCGCTCAGCGCTCACATGGGTATATATCTGCGTCGTGGAGATGTCTGAGTGCCCCAGCATGGCCTGAACGCTCCGCAGATCCGCGCCGCCCTCGATAAGATGCGTGGCGAAACTGTGCCTCAGCACATGGGGCTTTATCCTCGCGCGGTCAATGCCCGCGAGGAGCGCCGTCTTTTTTATGACCTCCCAGAAGTTCTGCCTTGTCATTGGTCTGCCCCTTATGGATAAAAAAAGATACTCTGACCCCTTTTTTTTCTTGAGGAGCGCTGGCCTGGCCTCTTCCATGTAGCGCGCAAGCCACTTCATGGCCGTCTCGCCAAGGGGCACGGTTCTCTCTTTTGTGCCCTTGCCCGTGGCCCTGAGAAGACCCTTCTGGAGATTTATGTCGTTCAGCCTCAATGAGACGAGTTCCGAGACGCGAAGTCCCGTGGCGTAGAGCGTCTCAAGCATGGCCCTGTCCCGTATGCCAAGGGGCTTTGGGCCGTCACGGGCCGTAAGGAGCCTATCCACCTCCCGCGGACTGAGGACCTCGGGGAGCCCTGTTCGAAAGGCGGGTATATCAAGAAGAGACGCCGGAGATTCCTCCATGAGGCCCTCCTTCAGAAAGAACCTGAACATGCCGCGTAGCGTTACGAGGGCCCTTGTATAGGTGCGCACAGAGATGCCCCTGTCACGTAGATGCCCCATAAATCTTGTTATGTCCTTTTCCTCGGCCTCAAGGACACCTTTGCCCTTTTTGTCCAGAAATGCGGCAAAACCCCTTATATCATGAAGATAAGCGGTCTTCGTGTTCATGCTGAGGCCCCTCTCCATGACAATGTAATCAATATACCTCTCTATGGCCTTCTCTCCTCTTTCCTTCATACAGCCTCGCCTCCGCCGCCCCCGGCGCCCCTTATTTTCCTCCCTGCCCCCTGCCCCTCGATGCGCTCATACAGGGTATTAATTATTCTCTCAAGCCTCTCATCGCCATAAACCTTCTGGCCAAAAATATCCTTTACATAAAAGATGTCCGTGGCCTCGGAGCCCTTTGTGGAGATCCTTGCTATATTGATATAGAGACCAAGGTCTGATATGGCGCTCGTAATGTCATAGAGAAGACCAAGCTTGTTCTCGGCGTGAATATCAATAACGCTCATGGAGTCGGATATGGAGTTGTCGATATTAATGCGCGTCTCCACAGGTGTCCTGTGCTGTCCGTCAAGTATGGAGGGCTTTCTGCGTATAAGTTTTTTTACAGATTTACGGCCCGATAAGACGTTTGCAAGGTCTTTTTCTATCTTTTCATGCTTGAATTCCTCTCTCACTGGCTCTCCCCGCGTGTTCGTGACCTGCAGGACATCGAGTACAAGACCGTTCTTGAGCGTTGTAATCTGAGCGCCGAGTATGTCTATGCCGTTTGCCGCCATTACGCCGGAGATCATGGCAAAGAGGCCCGCCCTGTCGAGGGTGCAGACAATAAGGCTTGTATAGGCCCCTCTCCTGTCCTGTTTTATGGAGAGCGCATGTGAACTAAGGCCGTCATAGGCAAGGAGGAGCCTCAGGTGTGTCATGATGGTCTCGGGCGTATTGGCAAGGTAGTATCTCTCTGGAAGCAGGTCCAGGAGGGCCTCGGCTCCAACAAATCCTTCAGGGTCTCTCTCGACGAGGCCCATGACCTCCCTCTTTATGCCCTCAATCGCCCCCCTGCCGCCCTGCAGTTCATAGGCACCTGAGTCAAGTACGTCTCCTGCCTTGATGTATAGTTCATCAAAGAGCACGCCCTTCCAGCTTGACCATACCTCTGGCCCAACGGCCCGCACGTCGGCATAGGTAAGGAGATAGAGTAGATCGAGCCTTGAGCGCGTGCCTGCCATCTTGGCGAAATCCACTATTATCTTCCTGTCGTGCATGTCGCGGTACTGCGCCGTGTCAGCGAGCCTTAAATGATTTTCAACAAGAAATTCAACAAGTTCCATTGTTTCACCCCTGGCGTGAAGCCTCTTGCATATTCTTGCCGCAAGGCGTGCGCCGCTCCTGGCATGGCCCTTTCCAGAGCCCTTGCCTATGTCGTGCAGAAGGGTGGCAAGGACAAGGGGCGCACGATCGGCAAGGGAACTGTATATGGAAGAGGCAAGGGGCATCTCCGCGCTTCGCGTGGATGCAAGGCGTTCGAGTTCACGGACAGCGAACAGGGAGTGTGTGTCCACGGTATATATGTGGTATAGGTCGTGCTGAGGGCGGTGCCTGATTTCCCTGAACTCTGGTATGAGGAGTTCAAGAAGCCCTATGGAGTGCATGGACGAGAGGGCCGCGTAGGGGGCGGAGGAGCGCAGTATTTCGAAGAAAAGCGAGGCCGTCTCACTTGAAATAAGAATGCCCTCCTGATGCGCGTGGACATAGGAGATAAAGCCGTCCTGCGTGCGCTGGTCAAGGTCAAGGCCATGCCTTGCCATGTGGCAGTAACCCTTGACGATTATCTCGGGGGAAAGTTCCCTCCCCTCTCTCAGCGTGAGCCAGCCGCGGGAAATATAATAGTTTTCGTCGAGTTTTTTCTTTCTTGCCGGCCAGAGAGGACTCTTTTTTCTCTTTTCATACTGGTATCTTGAGGCGATTAGTTTATACGCTCTATGAATATCCGAGGTGTGGCGGTAATACTCGAGCATAAAGGACTCCACGCCAAGGGCCGCTGGTGTGTCCTTGAAGCCAAGGAGCCTCGCGATTTTTTCCTGGTGATCAAAGGTAAGTTGATCCGTCTTTCTTGATGTCTCAAAGTGCAGTTCATTCCTTATCCAGAGGAGAAAGGCAAGGCCCCGCTCAAGCACGGCACGGTCCTTGTCCGATACGAGCCTCATGGAAAAAGGGCTGTCGTGCACGCCGTCCCTTGCCATGAGTATCCATCTCGCTGTATGGAGGTCCCGGAGCCCGCCCTCGCCTTCCTTTATGTTTGGCTCAAGGATGTACACAGAGCCCCCGTAGCGCTCGTATCTCTCCTCTGTCTCCTCGATTTTTTCATCAATAAAGGCGCTTACACGCCTTTTCGTGAATATCTTCGCCTTTATCTTCTTGAGGAGTCCCCTGTAAAGGTCCCTGTCTCCAATGAGGAACCTCGTCTCAAGGAGCGAGGTCATGGTCTTGAGGTCGCCTGTAGCAAGGGTGAGGCACTCAGAGGGCGTCCTCATGGTAAAGCCAAGGTCAAGGCCCGTGTCATAAAGCACATACAGGAGGGCCTCGGTGAACTCCCTCAAGGCCTTACTTACAGCGCCCCTGTGCAGGAGAACAAGGTCAATGTCAGAGCGTATATTGAGTTCTCCCCTGCCATATCCCCCAACAGCCACAAGGGCGGCCTCGCCGTCAAATCCGAGGGCGCGTTTTTTTCGTCTGTAGAGGAGTCTCAGAAGGTCGTCAATGACGGCTGTGTATGCAAGACAGACTGGCACACCGCTGGTATCCTCTCTGTGGGCCTTTAAAAGGGCCTTGTGGCTCTTCTCGAGGTAGGCCTTCACGGCCTCTACAAGGGCGTTCTCAGGGGCACTGCCAAGGATTTCGAGGTCCGCCTCGTGGGTTGGGTATGCCTTAAGCGTCTTTGTCATGACGAGGCCTTTACATACTCAACAACACCTGTCGAGATGCCCTCGGCCACCTCTTTAAGGTACTTGGCGCTCCTGAGGCGCTTTTCCTCCCTGGAGTTGCTGATAAAGGAGACCTCTACGAGCACGCTCGGCATCCGTGTACCCACAAGGACGTAAAAGGGCGCTCCCTTGACTCCGTTCCCCTTTATGCGCGAGTACTTGGAGCGGAGCCTGGTGACAAGCCTGCCCTGCACCGATGAGGCAAGGCGCACGGAGTCATTGGTCTTGGCCGTCTTTACAAGGTCCCTGAGGATGAACTCAAGGTCGCTGACGCCGCGCCTTGTGGTGGAGTTTTCACGGGCCGCGAGCCTTCGGGCCTCCTCGCTGGTGCTGAGGTTCAGTATATAGGTCTCGACTCCAGTGGCCGTTCTCTTGCGGCTTGAGTTGATGTGTATGGAGACAAAGAGGTCGGCGCGCCTGCTGTTGGCAATGGCGGTACGCTCCTCAAGGGGCACGTATACGTCGCGCTTTCTCGTAAGGATTACCTTTGAGTCAAGTTTGCGGCCAAGGTCTCGCGCCACCATGCGGGCTATCTTGAGGGTTACGTCCTTTTCCTTGAGACCGCGCCGTCCTATGGCCCCGGGGTCCCTGCCGCCGTGACCGGGGTCAACCACTATAAGGAGGCGTCTCTTCTTGCGGCGCATCAGCGTCCCTGAGGACGCCGAAGGTCTTGCCGCTCTCACAGTGGTCTTTGTGGTCCTTGCAGGGGCTCTGGCGTGTCCACCTGAGATGTCAATGATGATGCGGAAGGGGTCGTCAAGGGAAAAAACCTTGTAATTATCAACGGATTGAAGATCAATGACTACCCTTACGGCGGTCTTTGAGTGCTGGGCCGAGCGCACCCGGAGGAGGAGTCCGTCGTTTATGGGTATGTCCCTTTTGAGGGTATTAGAGAGCGTGCTACCCTCTATGTCGATAAAGAACCTCCGGGGCTTTCCTATGGAGGGGTCCTTTTTGAGCATATGGGATTTATAGGCCGATTTTTTGCTGAGGTCTATGACAACGCGGGTGTAATCAGGGTTGGACCAGTGCCTTATGGCTGTGACGCGGCCCCTTGGAGCCGAGAGGCCAGGGCTCGGAAAGAGTAAGATAATAAGGATAAGAAAGGGAAAGAGATGGAGAGTTTTCTTGAGTAAGGGTAGGCGCGTAGTGAGGAGCATCAGGAGTCGTCTATCATCTCTCTTAATTTATGAAGCAGGTTAAGGGCCTCTATGGGCGTAGTCCTCTCAAGGTCCATGGAGCGAAGAGTTGACCTGAGCCTGTCTTCCCGGCCAAGGAGGTTCGCGCTTCCCCCCTCCAGCGCCTCTGGTCCCCTTGCCCCCTTATCCCCTCCCCGCCCCTTTGCTCCATCGCCCCTTGTCCCCTCTGGCCCCTTCCCCTCAGGCACACCTGATGGGCTCAGGCGGCAAGGCCGGGCAATCCTCGGCATTCCGCTCCCGGTAAGTTCGCCATGCTCAAGGTTACTGAGTATCTCCCTTGCGCGGGCAAGGACCTCTTCCGGGAGCCCGGCAAGGCTCGCTACATGTATGCCGTAACTGGAATTACTCTGTCCCGGCACAACCTTGCGGAGAAAGATAACGCGGCCTTCCCAGTCCTTTACGAGCATATTATAATTTTTTACCCTCTCTTTTGTCAAGGAGAGCTCCGTAAGTTCAATATAATGGGTGGCAAAGAGCGTCCTCGGCGGGTCCTTGAAGTGGTCGTGTAGGTACTCGACAACAGCCCAGGCTATGCTGAGCCCATCAAAGGTTGATGTGCCGCGCCCTATCTCGTCGAGTATGACAAGGCTCCTTGAGGTAGCGTTATTGAGTATATTTGCCGTCTCGTTCATCTCCACCATGAAAGTGGATTGACCCCGGCTGAGGTCGTCCCAGGCCCCTACCCTGGTGAATATCCTGTCCACAAGGCCTATCTCCGCCTCAAGAGCAGGGACAAAGGAGCCTATCTGCGCCATGTAGACTATAAGGGCGTTCTGTCGGAGATAGGTAGATTTACCGGCCATGTTGGGGCCCGTCAGTATAACGAGGGCGTCTCCAGCGGAGTCAAGGGAGAGGTCATTAGGGACAAAGTCCGTTGAAGCGTCCATTGCCGCCTCAACGACAGGGTGCCTGCCACCTTCTATCCTGAGGGCCTCTGAGTCGTTGAGCATGGGCCTTATGTAATTGTGTTTTATGGCGGAGAGGCTGAAAGAGATAAGCACGTCAAGGGCCGCGGCCTTTTCTGCAGTCTCTCTTACAGCAGACATGAGGGGGCAGAGCCTCTCGATTATGTCCCTGTAAAGAGAGGTCTCAAGGGCCTTTGCCCTCTCCTCGGCTCCAAGTATTCGTTCTTCCCAGCGCTTGAGGTCCTCTGTTATGAACCTCTCGGCATTTACAAGGGTCTGTTTCCTTATATACTCAGGCGGCACCGAGGCGAGACTGGCGCGGCGCACCTCGATGTAATAGCCAAAGACCCTGTTATACCCTACTTTGAGGCTGTTTATGCCCGTCTTTTTTCTCTCTTCTTGCTCAAGAGCGGCTATGGAGTCCTTTCCCCCGGAGCCTATCTCGCGGAACGAGTCGAGTTCGCTGTCATACCCCTGCCGAATGACCCCGCCGTCTCTCAGGGCAATAGGCGGGTTTTCCACTATGGCGCGGCCTATTAGCACAGAGGCCTCTTCCACGGGGTCAAGGCCGCCTTGAATCTCATAGAGAAGGGGCGAAGAGACCCCCTGGAGTCTATCCCTGAGTTCTGCGACCTTCTTTAGAGAATCCCTCATGGCAACAAGGTCCCTTGGCGTGGCGCTTCTCATGGAGACCCTTGATGAAAGCCTCTCAAGGTCATGGACCCCCCTCAAGAGGGCGCGGGCGGTCTCCCTTAGAAGTGGCTCTCCGACGAGTTCCTCGACAGCGCACAGGCGGTGCTTTATGGGTTCAAGGTCCTTGAGGGGACGGAGCATCCATTTTCTGAGTAACCTCGCGCCCATGGCCGTGGCGGTCCTGTCAAGGACCTCGATAAGGGTTCCAGAGCGGGCGCCGGTGCGGCTGTTCTCCAGGACCTCGAGATTCCGCCTCGTGGAGTAATCCATGACCATGTACTGGTCCAGCACATAGGGGCTAATCTTGCGTATATGGTTTAAACCTGACTTTTGCGTCTCTTTTATATACTCGAGGAGGGCCCCGGCGGCGCCAAGGCCGCTCCTGAGGCCATCACAGCCAAAGCCCTGGAGTCCCGCTGTGCCAAAGTGGCTGGAGAGGCGTCTTGTATTAAGAGAGGGCTGAAATTCTCTTGGTGGAAGGGTTGTTAGTTTTTTCGTGGCAAGGCCCGGCCCAGCGGAGATGGACCTCAGTTCCGCATTTGGGCCCTCTTCTTCCGGCAAGAGGACCTCAAGGGGCCTTAAGCGCATGAGTTCGTCAAGGAGTTCTTCGCTGCTCTCAAACTCCGTTACCATGAACTCACCTGTGGAGAGGTCCATGTAGGAGAGTCCATAGACCTTTCCCGTGAGGTTCACCGCGGCTATGAAGTTATTGTCCCCTGGTTCGAGGAGTTCGTCCTCAATGGCCGTGCCGGGGGTTATGACGCGTGTAACCTCGCGGCGCACAAGGCCCTTTGCCGAGGCAGGGTCCTCGACCTGCTCGCAGACAGCCACCCTGTGGCCCTCGTGTATGAGTTTTTTTATGTAACCCGTGGCCGCGTGATAGGGAAAACCGCACATTGGTATTTCCTTTTTGCGGTCCCTTGCCGTAAGGGCTATGCCGAGTATCTTCGAGGCCGTGACGGCATCATCAAAGAACATCTCATAGAAGTCCCCCATCCTGAAAAACACGATGGCGTCTCCAAGGTCTTCCTTGACCTCGAGGTACTGGCGCATGGCCGGGGTAATATTGGTTGCAGGGGATATTTTTGTAGACATTTTTTTTGTAACTCTCAGGAATTCCCCCGCGAGACAAGGGGTTCCTGCTGTCTCTTCCTCAGACAAGCCAGCGTTCTTCCTCGAACTCGTCACCAGGGGCCTCTATGGAGAGGAGCCCCCTTGCGGGCCATCTCTCTGCCCCAAAGTCCTGGGAATCTATATTTATGAAAAAGAGTATGGCCTCGCCTCCCGCGGCGCCAAGAAGGGAGAATGGAACCGCCATCTCCACGACCCTGTCAGAGGCTATCCTCTGAATCAACCCCGCCTCTTCCCAGCCCTTGCCCTCAAGGCCGCGCCTGTACAGAGCGGCGCTGCATTCCTTTCCATGGACCTTTCCAATAATCTTTATCTCAAGGGGTGTCCTGAAGTTCATTGTAAAGGTCCAGGGTCTCTCGTATGGCCCCTTCTCACCTGCGTAATCGAGGCGGAAGAAGAGTTCGTCTCTTGAAAAGCCATATACAATGCCGTCAAGGAGGACCTCCTTGAAGGCCTCCCTGTGCATGGAGGCGCCAAAGAACCTGTTGGAGATGAGGCCAGAGGAGATCCATTCGTAATAATTCGTGACAAGTCCGTCGATAACCGGGTTGATATAGGCCCTTGGCTGTGTGGCGGGCATTACGGCCCTGTCCGCGGCCATTATGGGAAGATCGAGAGAGGGAGGGGCCTCCTGCCCCAGGAGTGCGTACACGCGCTTTATGTGTTTCCTGAAGAGGGCGTCAAAACGGTCGTCATTGGCCGAGGAGTGGTCGTCGCCGAACCACCAGAACCAGTCAGAGCCCTCGGCGGCGTATACCTCTTCCCAGGCCTCGCGAAGGGTCTCTTCTCCGCCCTCGCGGGAGCGAATCTCGTCTTCAGCCTCTTTGAGCCTCTGCCTCGCCTCACTGAGAAGGTCCCAGGCGCGGTTATCCTCTTCGTGCCCTATCCATACCCTGAAGTTATGGCTTATCCATGAACCTGCGAAGAGCCTTGTAATTCGCTCGTGAGGCGGGTCCCTATCAAGAAACTCGCTCACAGTTACGCACCTGAAGCGCCTGTCCTCGCTGAGGCGCCCGTAAAGGGCCTCAAGAAAGTCCCTGCCGTCGTTTTTGTAGCACTCCCATGCGTTCTCTCCGTCAAGGATTATGCTCACAAGGCGGTTTTCATGGTCAGGTGTGGTCTTGTATATATGATCGAGCCTGCCCATGAAGTCATCCACAGCGGACGAGGCGCTGGTCTTACTGTAGTCAAAACCAATGAGGTCAGAGAGGACATGGTCGCGGAATATGAGAGAGAGGTCCCGCTCCCCTGCCCTCACAGACCATGCCTTGTAGAGAAAATTATCAATGGGGTGGCCGAACTCGTTGCGCCTGAAGGGACGGCCAATGGAGTTGGTGAGAATCTCCTCGTCTGTAGCGGCCCAGGTAAAGCCCGCGTCCAGTATGGAGGGGACAATATCCATGCTCACAGAGCCCTCGGAGGGCCAGAGGCCGCGGGGCGGCCTTCCAAAGGTGCTGGTGTAAAGGTCCACGGCCTTTTTTAGTTGGACCCTTACGTCCTCGGGGTAATTGAGGCGTGTCTTCGGGAGCGGTATCTCACTAATGGCCTCTCTTGCCGAGTTGCTGTCATGAAGAAGGGGCATGATGGGGTGGTAATAGGGCGTGGTGGAGACCTCGATGAGACCGCGCTCCTGAAAGTCTCTGTAAAGGGGCAGGACGGAGGCGGCGAGTTCTATCTGCTTATCAAGGAGTCTTCTCTTCTCTGCCTCTGTGTAATTGCGGCCCTTTTCATAGAGTCCCTTGAGAAATGGGTCGGCCTTTATTATGGAAGGGTCTATCCAGACGAGGTTGAAGTAGACCTGGAGGTCAAGGAACTCTCTATCGCTGAAGAACCTTACGGCCCCTGCCGGGTCGTCCTTGAAGTTGAGCCCAAGTTTTCGGAGGAGCCGTGCGTAGCCCTGAAGGGGCCATATCATGTTCTCGCGGGAAGCGCTGAAGAAGTTCGTAAGGATAAAAACCCTGTCCTCTGTAGTGAGTTCCCTGGCGGCCTTGAGACTCATCTCGCGGTAGAGGTCCTTTACGTCAGGCGATGAGTAATCGCCAAGTTGTTCCATGAGAGAGGGTACGACGTTGAATGTCTGGTGAATGGAGGGGAAGTCTTCAAGTATAGAGACCATGTCCAGGTAGTCCTTTGTGGCGTGAAGGAGTACCCAGGGCATGTCATAGGCCCCTGTAAAGGGGGCTCTGTAGAGAGGCTGGTGCATATGCCAGACAAAGGCTATGTTCAGCGCGCCCACTATTTACCCCATACCTCCAGAATACCCTTGTCAGTAAGTAGGGCAAAGGCGCCTCCCGAGGCCGAGACTCCCGTCGAGAGGGTGGAAGAGATGGTCTTCTTCCAGAGCGTGTTGCCGTTTTCAAGGTCCATGGCAAGGATATGGCCCTTTCTGGATGTCAGAAAATCGAGGTTCAGGTGGGTCTTTTCCGTGTTCATGAGCACAAGGACCGTGTCCCCTGATACCGAGACGGCTGAGATGGCGCCTTTGCCCTCTATGGACTCCTTTTTCCAGAGAGTCTCGCCGCTCTTTACATCAACGAGGGCCACCTCCGAGGCCGATGCGAGGAGGATGCGGTCTCTCTCAATGGTGATAAAGGCGCGGGCAGGTATGGCGTCATAGGTCTTTATGACGCGTCCGCTCTCAACGAGACGCGCCTGAACCACAAGGTCTTTACCCGGGACAAAGACAGTGTCTCCCAATACAGAAGGGGTCTTCCTGAAGGGGCCTGCCGAGACATCGGGTTTGTAGAGTTTCTTCTCCCAGAGTATCTTTCCCGTAAAGGTCTCGAAACAGAGGAGCGAGCCATCGGAAAAAACCTGTAGTATCTTCTCGCCATCGCTACTCAGGGCCGGAGAGGTGCGCCCCCTTGGGGCGACCATGTTGAACGAAGGGCGCCTGTAGGACCATACCTCGCGGCCAGAGGCGAGGTCAAGGGCAAAGAGGCGGTCAGTTGAAGAGTAAAAGTATACGCTATTCTCCGTGACAATGGGCGAGGATATAATCTCCGAGCCTGTCTGAAAGGTCCAGAGAGGGTCGCCTGATTCTCTATCAAGGCATACAAGGGCGCCATCGGAGGTGCCGAAGCAGACGGCCTTTGAACTAACCGTTGGCGTGCTCTCAATAGGGGAACCCGCGTCAAACCTCCAGAGCCTGGAGCCCTCGGCATAATCAAAGGCATATAACCTCTCGTCCGTTGAGCCCACATAGAGGACGCCTTTGTCCATGACAGGCACGGAGCGTTGTTCAGGCGGATAAATCTTGAAGTGCTCAAAGGGCCTTATCTTTTTCGACCAGACCATTGTGAAGGGGGGCTGAAGGGCATCGGGGCTCCCGCCGGGCCTTATGGGGCTGTAATAGAGCGTGCTCCACGGTGTGGCGTCCTCCCTCTCGCCAAGGGGGGCGCTTACAGTGGAACACCCCGAGGTTATGAGCAGGAGGAGGAGTAAGAGGGAGAGAGCCGTAAGGTTAAGACATGGCTTTTTCAAGTAATTCATTGGCATTTATCTGCATCTTTCTAAAGTCTTTTCTTGTAAGTCCAGCGCCAAGGGCAACTCTTTCGGCCCATGCGAGGCTGACGATGTCCGATGGTGAGTGCGTGTCCGTGTCAAGTATGAGTTTTACGCCGGCGGCCAGCGCAGTGCGCGCAACGTGGCCGTTTGATATGCTGTGGCCGGCGCGCGTTGTTATCTCGAAGCGCACGCCCTTCTCGGCGGCAAGGCGCGCCTCGCGGGGCGTTACGAGCCCTGGGTGAGCGATGATGTCAACTCCAGCCCTTATGTAGGCAAGGTTTGTTCCCCTTGCAACGGGCTCGGCAAGGGTCTCGCCGTGGCCGATTATTATCCTTGCCCCAAGGCCGCGCGCCTTCTTTACCATTGATGGTATGTCGCGGGGCGGTATATGGGTAAGTTCCACGCCCGGGAGCACAATAAGGTCCATGTGCCTATTGAGCCTCTCCGAGATGCGCTGGAGCCTCGAAAGGACGTCCTCGAGGTTGGAGTCGTCCATGTGGTCTGTCATGGCAAGGGCCTTGTAACCGGCCACTTCGGCCCTCCTTGCGAGCTCGGAGGGGAGCAGATACCCATCACTTAGAAGGGTGTGCGAGTGAAAGTCAATCATAAAAAAACCTTTTACATCTTATACTTGCCGAAGTCCTCAGGAGAGAGTTCGTCAAGGAGATCAAGGACATCTTCTGCGCCGGACTTCTCTGACTTTCCGCCTGAGCCAATGGAGCCAAGTTCAATGTCTCTGGATTTATCGAGCACCGATGTGTCAACGTATATGGGCGCCTCCATTCTCAGCGCAAGTGCAATGGCGTCGCTGGGCCGTGAGTCAAGGCTATAGGTCTTTTCGTCCCTTGAGAGAATATGCAGGGTGGCGTAATAGACGTTATTCCTTATATCCGTTATCTCGACTCTCTCAAGTCTCAACTCCAGGGTAGTGAGGAGGTTGCGCATGAGGTCATGAGACATAGGTCTTGAAAAACGTATCTTCTCAACCTCCGAGGCTATGGCCCCTGCTTCAAGGACGCCTACCCATACGGGCAGTGTATTCACCTCGTCAGAGTCCTTGAGTATTACTATGGGCGCGTTTGTAAAGGGGTCTATGGCGATAGCGAAGACCTTCATCTCAAGTAGCATAGGCCGCTCCATTGACGCACTCAGCGCGAAGCGAGTGCTGATACGCCCCTGTTATGAGGACGTTTATTATGTCTCCAGCGGCGCCTTCAGCCGCGGGAAAGTTTACAACCCTGTTTGTAGTGGTCCTGCCCGTAAGTTCGCTCTCGTCAAGCCTTGAGGGTCCCTCCACGAGCACCCCTTGAATTGTGCCAACAAGGTCCCGGCCCCTCTCCATGGTAATCCCACGCTGAGTCTCCTGCAAGATGGCGAGGCGGGCCTTTTTGTCCACCTCCAGGACCTGTCCTCCGTACCCGGCGGCAAGGGTCCCGGGCCTAGGCGAGTACTTGAAGGAGAAAATATTATCAAAGCGCAGGGCCTTTATGAGGTCCATCGTGGCCCTGAAGTCAGAGTCCTCCTCGCCGGGAAAACCCACGATAATATCTGTTGTAAGGGCCATGTCAGGGTACAGGGCCTGAAGGCGCCGGGCCTTTTCAAGGTACTCATCTGCCGTATAACCCCTTTTCATGGCCTTTAGCACCCTGTCAGAGCCCGACTGCACTGGCAGGTGCAGATGCTGGCAGAGTTTTTCCTCCTCGCCAAAGAGGGCGATGAGTTCTTCAGAGAGGTCCCTTGGGTGCGATGTGACGAAGCGGACACGCCTTATGCCGTCTATCCGGGCAACCATGCGAAGGAGTTTTGCGAAGGAGACGCCGCCTTCGCCGTCCATGTAGGAGTTTACGTTCTGGCCAAGGAGGGTAACCTCCCGCGTGCCAGAGTCCGCGAGGCGCCTCACCTCTTCGAGTATGCCTCGCCTGCCCTCAGCGCTCCTGCTTACCTCCGGACCCCTTGTATACGGGACAATGCAGTAGGAGCAGTAATTATCGCACCCACGCATGATGCTCACAAAGGCGCGGACATCATTGGCTCCAAAAGCCGAGTACTCCTTCGCCTCTATGATACCATTTAATGACGTTGCCGCAAGCCTTTTATTCTTTTCAGCGAGGTCTTGAAGGAGCGCGCCTATCCTGTGTATGTTTGCCGTGCCTATTACGAGGTCAAGGTAGGGGATGCGCCCAAGGAGCCTCTCACCCTCCTGCTGGGCCACACAACCCATGAGGGCTATGACAAGATCGGGTCTTTCCTCTTTTAAGTGCCTGAAACGGCCGAGCGCTGAGTATACCTTCTGCTCGGCCTTGTCGCGTACGCTACATGTGTTGAGAATAATGAGGTCAGCGTCCCTGTAGTCCCCTGCCCTCTCATAGCCCGAGCGTGAGAGAAAAGCAAGGAGCCTTGATGAATCGCTCTCGTTCATCTGACAGCCAAAGGTCTCGAGAAAGACTTTTTTATCCATGGAGACTGAGTTGGAAAGGACCATGAGAAGGGTCTGTGCATATAAGGTCATGACTTAAGAAAATCATGCACCAGATTATTTTTAAAAGATTATTCAATGTGTGAAACAACCTCCTCCATGCCAGGTTTCACCACCCACGGAGTGCCCACGTTCCTGTAGGTTGAGGCTATGGTCTTTCCTGTCCTCGAGGCCCTGTCACGAGTGGAGTAGAAACCAACTCTTACCCTGTAGTAGAGCGTCGAGCCCTTTGTAAACTCTGTTATGTAGGAATTGTATCCCTTAGATGAGAGTTTCCTGTCCAATCTCCTGGCATCAGAGAGGCGGGTAAAGGACGCCACGTTCACGGCCCATGGCTTGAGGGTCTTAACGGCTTTCTTAAGGTCCCGCTTCTCTGGCACGGCCTTTTTGCCGCTGGAGCGGGCTGTCGTCCTCTTTGCCGCTGTGCCCCTTGAGGCCATCTTTACGGCCTTCGGGGCCTTACCCTTTTTCTTCTCCCAGACCCATGAGGCGGATTTTTTGGTCACTTCGCCTGCGGCCTTCTCTTCCCTGCCCTTTCCTGGCGCTTGAATATCTATCTTCACGCGTTTTGAGACGATTACGCGGCTCTTCTCGCCCTTCCTGGAGCACCCTCCGAAAAAAAGGCTCGCAATTGTGCCGAGAATGGCCGCCCCAAGGCTGAGAAGGAAAAAAACCTTGTTGGATTTCATGTACTTCCAGATATTCACACCTGCTCCGTTCAACTCAAAGTAGTAACAAAAATATTACCTTAGCGGTTTTATCATGTCAATTGAAATAAAAAAGACCCGGAGAAGCCCCCGGGCCTTTTATCGTATCATGAGTTGCCTGCTAACCTACATATGAGCACTTCGAGGCAGGCGTCCTTGTGTCCATGTTTCTGCCCCTGTTCGTATGGTCGTCTATCTCAGCGGCGCAGCCTATCATCCTGCCAAAGAGGAATGTCGTAAAGGCCGCTGTCTCGATGTCACCGTCCTTGATGCGCCCGGCCTTGTAATCAGCCCAGACGATCTTGAGGAGTATGACGGCTATTATGGCGTCAACGTTCACGCAGTACACGTTGCGGCTAACACCCTTATCAAAGAGCGATTGGACGAGGTTGGCGTAAAAGTCCTTGAAGACGTTGTATATGCCCTTTTCCTCAAAGAGAGAACTGACGAAACGCTCGCGGGGGTCATAGTTCACGTCTTTTCCCTTGAAGACAGGGTGGTTGACGCAGGGTATCTTCTTGTACTGAAGGTTGCCAACGGCCTTCTCCCGCGCCTTGTACTCGCTGTACTGCTCGGCATAGGCGTCGCTGAGGGACTTTAAGTCAATACCATGGTCCTTGTTCGAGGGGTCAGTGAGACCCGCATCCTTGAACATATCCATTAAAAAGGCTATGGCCTCGTAGCCGTTTCCGCCGTGGGCAAAGCCCGTGTGTGTCATGAAGCCAGCGAAGGCCTTGTTTATCTGTACGCGGTCCGGGTCCTCGGGACCGTCGGCGCTTACGGCGCCCTTGCTTCCCTGGGCTGATATGGTGCCCGGCCCGTTGGATATGATAAGGCCAAGAAGCGTTGAGAACTCAAAAAGTTCCTTCTCGTCAGGACGCCTTCCAACTATGGCAAGAAAGGCCGTCTCGGTAAAGGACCAACTGCCGACGAGTTCGTCTATGGCAACGCCCGCGAAGGAGTCCTTGCTCTGGCGGTCGGCGGCCACACTGCACCCGACAATGGTGGAAAATACCCTTGAGTACCAGGGAAGGTTCTTGATGGTTGTCTTTGTAACACGCTTCTTCATGAGCGCGTTCCAGCCAAGGGTAGTCCATATTGCCGCGCTAAGGGCCGCTGATGAAGGCGTGCCTCCAGCGGCCTCGGTTACAAAGTCGATAAAGACGCTTTTAGCCCCAAGGGCCTTTACGGCGGAGGCGATACGCCTTGCCGTGGCGCTCTCCTTACAAGGGGTGAAGAGTTTCTTCTGCTCTTCGTCAAGGCCCTTTAATTGAGTAGAAAAATCGAACTCAGAACAGGCGTCCTTCAGACCGGCACCGCCAAAGAGGTCCACAAGGAGAGAGGAAATCTCAGTTGCAGAGCAGAGGCTCCCCCTTCCCACAATACATACAGCCGATGACGCAACTGTGTTTGGAGAGTTTCCGGCCTTTCGAGATGCCTCTGCCGCAGTAAGGGCCGCCCTGCCCGAGTGATTTACAAAGGCATTAAAGGCAATACTCGCGAGACGCGCGCCCTTTTTGGAGGGATATTCCTTCAGGAGGCTCATGACGAGGTTCTCTTCGAGCGAACGCTTCGACGCGTCGAGTATGGAGATGTTGTGTATCTTTGTAACCTGTGTCCTCGGGTCCATCATGGAGGCGCCGCTCGCGTCCTTGAGGCGCTCTCTTGGGAACTGCGCGCCGACCTGCTTCTCAAGGGCCTCTATCTGCTCGCCATAGGGAGATACGGCGCGCACCACCTCGATTTTGAGGTCATCAGGCACTTCCACACCAGCGTCGCTTGAGAACCAGCACTTTAGGCTCAATGTGCCATGGGACTCGAAGTCAGGCTCAAGGCCGTTAAGGGCCATTACCCTTGTAAGGGCCTCTGGTATATGGGCGATATTGGTGACAACAGCGCCCTTTTTGGAGCAGACAGGGTTCTCGGGCGTGTATATGGCGTCAACGCCGAAGTAGTCCATGAACCAGCCTTCCTTGGCCTTGGCGTCGTCGCCAGAGCCCGCGAGGCTCCCTGCGTGGCCGCAGGCCTTTGTAAGGCGGGCCTTCCAGCGTCCAACAACACAGGCCACGGTGGGCTTGTTTATCTCAAGGCCGGCCTCGTAATATCCGCCTGGCTCGGCGTATACCACGGCGGCCCTGGACCTCGGGTCATTGTCAAGGGCATGGAAAAACTCATGGGGGCCAAAGTGTATGTAGACGTCTTTTCCGCTTGATATGGAAGTAGTGGTGCCCCAGCCGCCTGTGAGAAGGTAGACAGCTATGGTGGTGGTGAAGTTACCGGAGTTGGAGAATATGGCCACGCTGCCCTTGACAAGCGATTCTTCGGGCTTACTGCCGCCAAGGGCCCCGCCGATGCGTACCTTGTTCCAGGAATCCGCCACCCCGAGGCAGTTGGCGCCGAATACGTCAATGCCATTGGCCTGGCATATGGCGCGTATGATACGGGCGTCATGGAGAGATACCTTTTCTGTCAGTATTACTATCTTTTTGAGGTCCGGGTTGTGACGAACGACCTCGGCGACTCCATCCTTGACGCCAGCGGGAGGAAGGTAGATTACGGCGGTATTGAACTTATGCCCGGCCTTCAGGCCCTCTCTTACGGAGTTGTAAACCGGTATGGGGCCATCAGGGGTCTCAAGAATCTGCCCGCCCCTTCCAGGCCCAGTGCCAAAGACTATGTTGCCTCCTGAATAGGCGTGGCTCACAGGGGTTACGGAGCGGCTCTCTGTGCCGAGTATGTTGAGGACACAGACAGTGTCGTCACGTGTCGCCACCTCTGAAAGGGATTTTATACCCACATAGTATGGAAATTTGCTGACTCCCTCTTTGTGCATGTTTCCACCCTTTTTTCTTTTGGTTTGGCCCCGGAAGTGGGGATTTTTTAAAGTCCTGTCCAGGCGCTTCAGAGCCCAAGGGACTCGCGAACCCTGTCATTGCCGCCTCCGGCCATCCAGTCGTCAACCTTCATGGCAAAGTTCACGACCTCACTCATGGCGCTGTCATGGCCGAATATCCTGTAGGGTAGACGGAGACCCTCGAGTGTGTCCCGCATATAGGCCAGGCCCCTTACGAGGTTGGGCCCACCCCTGCCTATGACCACAAAGAGAGGCGTGGGCGAGGTCTTGAAGTGGTCCTTCAGGGCATCGGCCATGGCGCGGAAGGTCTCGTAAATATCCGTATTATTGGCCTTTCCGCCAATTATAAAGAGCACGTTACTCTGGCCGAGCCAGTACTTGAAGACTATACGGGCAATATCGTTCATCTTGGTGTATGGGGGGTTACCTCCAAAGTCAGACGAGATGGTCGCCCTGTCGCCAAGGAGTTCGGTAACAAGGGCATTGGCGCCGCCGCCAAAGGTGGGGGCCGTAATCGTGCCACGCGGGTTTATGATAAATACGTCGGACTGGCCCTGGTATGTGCGGAGCTGGTTAATCTCCTGCTCGAACTCCGAGTAGTCAGAGGCGAATAGATGCGAAGGCAGGCCAAGACGCTTCCAAGCCGGGTTGTCAATATCAAAAGACCCCTTGAAGTCGCAGGCAACGGGAAGGAGCCGTCCTCTCTTTGTGGGCATCATGCGAAGGGGGTTTATCTCCAGCGTGCTCATGCCGTAGTTATTGAAGAGGGTCCAGAGCTTTGGAAGGTTCTGCACAAGGGGGCTTATTATCTCGGCAGGGGCCCCAAGGTCCTCTAAGGCGTTGGATACGTGGAAACTCTTAAGCCCTGTAAGGGGGTCAAAGGGGACCTCGGCTATCTTTTCTTTTGGGAGTTCCTCGATGTCAACGCCGCCGTGGTGAGTAAGCGTCATGGTGGGGGCACGGAAGTTGGTTGAATCACTGATGGAAAAATATACCTCGTGCTCCGCGGGCACGGCACCCTCGAAGGTTACGCCGTCAGCCTTTGCCCGCGTGGACCCGTGGACGTGCTCCACAAAGTAGAGGCGTTCCTTCTCGCTAAGCGCGCTCTCAATGTCCGTGACACGGCCTATGAGGCCGGATTTACCCTTCTTGCCGACACCGCCCTTGAAGATGGGCTTTACAAAGACAGAGCCGCATTTTTTCAGAAGGGCCTTTATCTCATCGGTGCTTGCCTCTGGACCGAGAACCTCGGAGTGAGGAAACTCAACCCTGTCCAAAAGCCTGGAACCCCAGAGTAGTCCGGTGAGTTGCATGAAAAGCCTCCATTTTTTAAGTGGTTATAAAGATTTTTTTAAATGGTCTATACTTCCTCTTTCCTGGGCCATAGACAGAAAAAAAACCGTCAGGACAGAGCGAAATCCCCCTCTTGAAAGGGGCTCCATGCCCAGACGGTCGACTACTTCATAGTGAACTCCGCTCCCCGGTGGTAACCCACCTTATACCCGTCAGTTACGAAGCCGTTATTTTTGTGAAGGTGCAGTTTAGTATAAAGATAAAAGATTGTCAAGTGATAGTTTTGATATTTTGGAAGAAAATACAGGGTGTACTCTGCCAGCCGGAAAAGACAGAAACAGAAGGGAAAGAAGCGGGCGTCGCCCGCATATTAAAAACCCTTACTTTCTTTTAGAAAAAAGAGAGATCTTTGATTGGGCGGCGATGTCCCACTGGCTCTTGGGACATGACGCATAGTAGAGACAACTTTCCAGGTAGAAAGGACGTCATAGAAAAGCAATGGAAAAAACCTGAAGTTTAACGTGAGCGGAAACTGCACGTAAAGAACTTGTAGGATGGGTAGAGCGAAGCAAAACCCATCAAATAGATTCCTCTCAGAGAAACGAATGTTTTTTGATTGGGTGGAATTGCCCCTTCAGGAATTCTCGAATAAGGGCCTTAGTATCCTGTAAGTCTCATCAAGGTGTGTGGAGAGCACCCTTGTATCAGAGAGGACAGGCATGAAGTTGGTGTCGCCGTTCCACCTTGGAACAACGTGTGCATGAAGGTGGTCGGCGACTCCCGCACCTGCCACACGCCCAAGGTTCATCCCTATATTAAACCCATGGGGCTTAAAGGCGGTTTCAAGGGCCTTTACAGATAGATTGATCAGAGTAAGGAGCCCTTGTGATTCCCCGGCACTGAGCTCATCAAGCCTCGCTATGTGTCTCTGCGGGCTTATGAGGAGATGACCCCCGGTATAAGGGTATTTATTAAGGATAACGAGGGTGTCTGAGTCAGAATACAAGGTGTGTGACTCAAGAGGGTCGGAGGGGGCATGGCAGAATGGACAGACACCTGAATCAGGGGACCCGATGTACTCGCTTCGCCAGGGCGCCCAGATCCGGTCCATCTTTACTTGTTTATCCTCTCGCGTATTTCCTTACCAGCCTTGAAGAAGGGGACGCGTTTTGGCTCGATGTAGATATTCTCTCCTGACTTGGGGTTTCTCCCCTGTCTGCCGTCGCGTTCTTTAATCTTGAAACTTCCAAAGCCCCTTATCTCAACCTTCTCGCCGCGTGAGAGGCTCTCGGACATGGACTGAAAGAGGGAATCCACAATTATCTCCACGTCCTTCTTGGAAAAACTCCTGACCTGCGTGGATACTGCCTCAATAAGTTCACTCTTCGTCATAAGTATTAGCCTCCTTCTTTATCCAGCCGCACCGGGCATGATATACATCAGGCGTAATCCTTGGAAGAGGCCGCTTATCCGGCCAGAGAGTTTGCCTGAGAACAAACCCTCCCATCTGCCAAGGAGTTTCTCTTCAGGGTATATGACGTAAGGCTTGCCCTTGATGCCTCCAAGTTTCGCGCCAAGGGTTATGGCGCTGGTAAGATCGCCGAGCTCATCAACAAGGCCCTTTTTTTTAGCCTGTTCGCCGGTGAATATCCTTCCGTCGGCGAGTTTTCTGACTTCTTTTGACTTCATCCCGCGGCCCTCTGCTACGGCGCGGACGAACTGAGAGTTTACGTCATTGACAACGTCCTGCAGTATGGCCTTTTCCTCAGCGTTCATCTTGCGAAGCGGTGAGCCCGCGTCTTTAAATCTCCCGCTTTTTATTACGTATCCCCTGAGCCCAAGTTTCTTGAGGAGATCCTCGGCGCTCATGAACTGAACTATAACGCCTATGCTTCCGGTGATGGTACCGGGGTTCGCGACTATCCTGCGCGCCGCGCTGGCCGCGTAATAACCGCCAGAGGCGGCTACAGAGCCCATGGAGGCCACTACGGCTTTCTTGCTGTCAAGCCTTCTTACGGCGCTGTAAAGTTCCTGCGAAGGACCGACGGCGCCGCCCGGTGAATCTATCCTCAGGATAACCGCCTTTACGTCAGGGCGTTCTCCGAGTTCATCAAGGGTCCTCGTAAGCCTTGTGGAGTCGCTTATAAGTCCCTTCAACTCAACAACAGCAACCTTGTCCTTCTGAGAGGCACCCAGAAAAAGTCCGCCCAGCACCATAAGAACTACGGCGAAGACTACAAGGAAGCCTACGACGGCAAATAGTTTTTTAATTATTGCCATCTAATTGATCTTTACAGGATAACCGCTGGACAGGAGCCAGCGTACCGGTTTAGGCGGTATGGGTAAGGATGGGTTCTATATGCCCCTGCTACCATTCACCAGCGCCCTTACACCGGCCAACTTTCACCAACGCCCCCTTCCCCCCTTGAGATTCCACCTTGCGCTGATTCAGGTGCGCCATGTGAGAGATAAGAGCGCGACTCTTCTTTTTATAATCCCTGATTAACTATTCAGGGAGAGAGATTAACCGTCTTCTGCTGCCTTGTCTTCAGTGGCGGCTTTCTCTTCATCTGCCCGTTCCTCAGGGGTGGAAGCCTCTGATTCGGCAGATGTTTTAACTTCTTCGTCGTCGCCGGCCTTCTCGTTATCTTCTACGGCCTCTTCTGACGCTTCTTCTTTATTCTCTTGACTCTCAGATCCTTCAGCGGGCTCAGTGGAAGCGACATCATCTTCTGTGGTCTCTGTCTGCTCTGGAGATGTCTCTTCTATCTCAGAGGATACTCCCTCCGAGACAGGCTCTTCTATTACCTCTGCCCCGGCCGACTCCGCGCCTTCGTCAGGAGTTTTGCCCTCTTCAACTGAGGCGCGGCTCTTTACCTCTTTCAGGCTGAGGCCTATTTTATTGTCCCTCGCGTCCACATTAAGGACCTCTACAACAACGGTATCGCCTACGCTTATGCCAGGTCCGCCCTGACCTGTCCTGCTGATTTCCGAAACATGGATAAGCCCCTCAAGGCCCTCCTCAAGGAGAACAAAGGCTCCAAAATCAGCAATACCAGTAATCTTTCCCTCAACTATGGTGCCAGGTTTGTAGCGCTCTTCCACGCCCTCCCAGGGGTTTTTCTCAAGGAGTTTCGTGGATAGCGAGAAGCGCCTGTTCACACTGTCGATATGCAGGACAATGGCCTCGGCCTCCTGCCCCTTCTTGAAAATCTCAGAGGGGTGCTTTACCTTGCGCCACGAGAGGTCCGAGATATGCACGAGACCGTCGATGCCCTCTTCAACGCCGAGGAAGACGCCAAAATCAGTAATGTTCTTTACAACGCCCTTTACCCTTGAACCCTTGGGATAACGCTCGGCGGCCCCGTCCCATGGATTGGGCTCCACCTGCTTGATGCCAAGTGAGATGCGCCGGCTCGATGGGTCCACGTTTAGGACCTGCACCATGACCTCATCGCCTACCTTGACCTTCTGTGAGGGGTGGCGTATCTTGGTCCAGGACATCTCGGAGATATGCACAAGACCCTCAAGGCCTTCCTCGAGTTCCACAAAGGCGCCGTAATCAGTAAGGTTCACGACACGGCCATTTACCCTTGAGCCAACAGGGTATTTTTCCGTCACTGTCTGCCATGGGTCGGGCTTTGTCTGCTTTATTCCAAGGGAGATCTTGTTGTCTTCCTTGTCGTAGCGCAGGACCTTTACGGTGACTGTGTCGCCGATCTTCAGGAACTGCGTGGGGTGCGATACCTTGCCCCAGGACATGTCCGTGAGGTGCACAAGACCGTCAATGCCTCCAAGGTCCACAAAGGCCCCGTAGTCGGTGATGTTCTTTACAACACCCTCAAGTATGGCCCCCTCTTCGAGTTTCTCAAGGGTAATCTTTCTCGCGGCGTCGCGTTCTTTCTCAAGAATGGCGCGGCGCGATACGATGATGTTGCTCTTGCGTCTGTTGTATTTGAGGATGTTGAAGGAAAAGGTCTGTCCTATGAGGCCGTCGGGGTTTCTCACGGGCTTCAAGTCCACCTGAGAGCCAGGAAGGAATGCGTTAAGGCCGCCGATGTTGACGTAAAAGCCGCCCTTTACCCTGTTGGTTATGGTGCCCTCTACTACCTTGTTATTATCACAGGCGTCTACGATGGTGTCCCAGAGCTTTAACTGGTCGGCCCGTGTCTTTGAGAGAACGACAAAACCGTTCTCGTCCTCACGGCGCTCGATAAAGACCTTTATCTCATCGCCGACGTTTATATCAGGTTTACCTTCTTTGAGGGGAAACTCTTTTATTGAGACAATGCCCTCGGATTTGTACCCTATATCAACAACTACGGCGTCGCCAGAGATTTCCACTACCATTCCTGTTACGACATCGCCCTCCTTGAACTCTCTTATATCCGCGTCGAACATACGTTCAAACTCGGACTCCTCCATTACTTTCTCGTCCTTGTCGCTTGAGTCAAGCATTAATTAATGTACCCCCAGTGATTTTATTTATAAAAAGATAGCACAGCAAAAGGGAAAGTGCAAATTAATTTCACACATTTTCCTTATGATGACGGTAACTTTACTCACATCTGCAAGGCATTGTCTTCAGCGGCTCTTGAGCCTTTTTTCTATGACTTCCATCATAAGTGAGACCACGCCATCCGCGTTAATACCCGTGGTGTCAATGTACATGGCGTCAAGGGCCTTTTGAAGGGGCGAATTCGTCCTCTCCCGGTCGCGGCTGTCGCGGCTCCGGAGCACGCGGGCAGTCTCATCACTACCGCCCTCAAGGCCAGCCTCGGCCTGCCGCCTCTGTGCGCGCACTGCCTGGTCCGCGTCAAGAAAGAACTTTACGTCTGCCCCGGGAAAGACCACTGTTCCTATGTCCCGGCCCTCCATGACAAGGACGCCCTCATGCTGAAAAGAGCGCTGATACTCAACAAGGGTCCTTCGGACAACGTCCTTTATTGCGGCCTTCGAGGCAAGGGCCCCTGCCTCCTCGGAGCGTATCCTGCCCGTATACTCAGTATTGTTTATGAAGATGGCGCCTTCAGGGGGCCTGTAGACTATCTCGGCGTTCTGGCAAAAATCCGCCAGCGCGTCCTCGTCGGCAAGGTCAACACCAGCGTCGGAGAGGGCCAGCGCCAGGGCCCTGTACATGGCCCCTGTGTCAACGTATATACCGCCGAGTTCACCTGCGATGCGCCGGCTTACAGTGGATTTACCAACGCCTCCGGGCCCGTCGATGGTGATGATAAAGCCTTTTTTTTCCAAGATATGAGTTCTCCCTACAGGGGCTTTTTGCCCATGACCCTCGTAAGGTCCCTGAAAAAACCTGGATATGATACGTCAACGCAGGAGGCGTCATAGATGCTAACATCTTCCGAGGCCCCAAGCGCCGCGACAGCAAGGCTCATGGCCACGCGGTGGTCGCCATGGGTCTTGAAGGTCCCGCCCCTTAAGGCGCCGAACCCCGCGCCCTCGATGGTCATGCCGTCATCGGCCTCATCGCACCTTACGCCCAATCTCGTAAGTATGCCGGCCATGGCCGCTATCCTGTCAGATTCTTTAACCCTCAACTCCCCTGCCCCGCTTATCTTCGTGCTCCCTTCGGCAAACCCCGCGGCAACGGTGATAATTGGAAACTCGTCAATGGCCGGCAACAGCGCCTCGCCGTCAATTTCAATACCCTTGAGCCTTGATGCCCTGATAAGTATATCCGCCGTGGGCTCAAGGCCTTCGCCCCTCTTATTCTCAATCTGAATATCTCCGCCCATTTTTTTCAAAATATCGATAATACCCGTCCTCGTGGGGTTTATGCCAACATTCCTTATCAACAACTCGGAACCCGGCACAATGAGGGCCGCCACCATTAAAAAGGCGGCGGAAGAGATGTCCCCGGGAACGTCTATCTCCATTCCATTTAGGACCGCCCCACCCTCTACGGCAACAATGCGGCCATCCATGGTTATCTCCGCGCCCATGGCGCGGAGCATTTGCTCCGTGTGGTCGCGGCTCTTTGCGGGCTCGATGACCGTTGTCTTGCCTTCGGCGTAAAGCCCGGCAAGGAGTATGGCGGATTTCAACTGGGCGCTCGCTACAGGCGTCTCATTGGTAATGCCCCTTAAGTTCGCGGGGCCAATGGCAAGGGGCAGGAGCGTGGAGTCCTTCCTGCCCGTAATGACAGCGCCCATCTCGCGTAGCGGCCTCACCACGCGCCCCATGGGACGTGTCCTCAGCGACTCGTCACCTGTAATGACCGAGAAAAACCCCTGCCCGGAAATAAGCCCCGTAAGGAGCCTCGCCGTGGTGCCGGAGTTCATGGCGTCTATTACATTGCCTGGCTCTTTAAGTCCGCGAAGTCCCCTGCCGTGGACAACTACCGCGTTGCCCCTATCTTCCATTTCAATGCCCATGGCCCTGAACGCGCCCATGGTTGCAAGGTTGTCGGCGCCGCGAAGGAGTCCCCTTATCACGGTATCGCCCTCTCCTATGGCGGCGAGCATTACGGCCCTGTGAGAGATGGACTTATCGCCGGGCACAAAAACCTCGCCCGATAGAGGCGAAGATGATGGTTTTATGACATATGTTTCGGCCATGGCAGATAAAGATAAAAAAATAAGAGTAAAAGAGTAATAAGCGGGCCTTGCCTTCCCACTTTCTTTTGGAAAAAAGAAAGTGGGGCAAAGAAAACCAATACCCGCGCGGACTGTCACGCCCCTGAAAAGACCGCGCCG
>CAYYJQ010000027.1:0-26113 GCA_964472295.1 uncultured Thermodesulfobacteriota bacterium
CGCAGCCCTTACAAGGCTGATGTCACAGGTTCGAGCCCTGTTCCGCCCACCATTATCACTACCGCGCGGCGCTTTTCCTTGTTTCGAGGCTTTTTTTCTCTTATCGTCTTTTATCTTAAGTCTTACACATGCGGGGCCGTAGTTAAGTTGGTTATAACGCTGGCCTGTCAAGCCAGAGGGCGCGGGTTCGAGTCCCGTCGGCCCCGCCATTTTTTTATATGAGGGGGGAAAATCTGTGCCTGCCGATGGCACCGGATTCCCCTCCTGTCTTTTCAGGACTTCCTGCCCAGACTCTGCCCTCTATAAACCCTTGACAAGGAATATCCCAACTGGGATAATAATCACTGCGCATTGCGCTGCGATTAAGGCAATTATCGGTAATTTCAGACATTCCTCTGACAAAGGTCTGCGCCGTTATTTGCAGTCACTGTAAGTCCTTGAAAATGTAAGAAAAAGAATGACCGCGCTTTTTTCTTTTTCATCCCTGAATGGTTCACGGACGAATTATTCAGGGAACCTTGAGAGTAGTCTTTATTATCAGGCATTCCCCCAGGTTCATCCGGTACCATTCCCTTGAAAGCCCGGCGTTATCCGGGGCAGACCCCTACTCTTATGATAAATCTCTTTCATGTCTCCAAGACCTTTGGCCGGGATTCCACAGCCCTCAGGGATATTACGCTTAAGATAGAAAAGGGCGAGTTCATCTTTGTCACAGGCCCAAGCGGTGCCGGTAAATCCACACTCCTCAAGGTCATGTTCGGCGCCGAGGACCCCACCGAGGGGCATATCCTCCTTGACGGCAGGAATTACTCCCGCATACCGCGCGCCGAGATACCGCGCCTCAGAAGACGAATGGGCTTTGTCTTTCAGGACTTCAAACTCCTCCCGACAAAGACGGTCTTCGAGAACGTGGCAATGGCCCTCGTTGTCATGGGAGTAGGAAAGAGGGAGATAAAGAACCGTGTCTTGAGGATACTCAGCTACCTTAAACTTCAGCACAGGATGAACTTCAAGCCCCTCTCGCTCTCAGGCGGCGAGCAACAGCGCGTGGCCATAGCAAGGGCGCTTGTAAAGGAGCCCACCATAATACTTGCCGATGAGCCCACTGGAAACCTCGATTATGAACTCTCCATGGAGACCATAGAACTCTTCAGGGACGTGAATAACCGTGGAACCACCGTGGTTATAGCAAGCCATGACAGGGAAATAATAAGGCGCTTTGGCGGGAGGACCATTAACCTTAACGAGGGAAGGCTGGTCTCTTGAGTCTTGGCGGCGCGAACATCAAGTTCTTTATCTCAGATGCCCTTGGCGCTATAAGGGAAAATCTGGCCACCACCATGCTCACTTCCGTTACACTCGCCTTCTCCCTCGCAATATGCGCCTTTTTTTTTATAGTCTTTATGAACATGGGCACAATATTCAGCACCTGGGGTAATGGCACGTATATTGTAGCCTATATAAAAGACCCTCTGCGCTCCGGTAATGTTGCGGGGTTCCAGAAACAGATTATGAGGATAAAGGGTGTATCAAGGTCCCGTTATGTTTCCAAGTCCAACGCAATGGCGGAACTCAAAAAGGGGCTCAAGGGACATGCAGGCATACTCGAGGAAATGGATAAGAAGATACTTCCGGCCTCCTTCGAGGTGAGCCTGAAGGCCGAGTTCAGAAAGCCGGAGAAGATGCTCTCCGTGGTAAAACGAATAAAGTCACTGCCATGGGTGGATGAGGTGCAGTACAGTCAGGAGTGGGCGCAGAAGTTCTACAGCGTCTTCAGGTTCTTCGAGCTTACCGCCGTGGTCATAGGGGCAGTGCTCGGCGCGGCGGCTGTCTTTGTCATTACCAATACCATCAGGCTTACGGTCTATGCAAGGAGAGAGGAGATAGAGGTCTTGAGGCTCGTTGGGGCCTCTGATAACTTTATCGCGATGCCCTTTCTCATCGAGGGCATAATCGAGGGCGCCGCGGGGGGCATGCTCGCCTTTGGCTTGGTCTTTGTGGTTTTGGCACTCCTGCGTTATAATATGCCTGATTATCTTGCCTTTATCCTCGATATGCCCATCCCGTTTTATGTATTGTTCCTCCTTACCACGGTCATCGGCACGCTCACCGGCGCCGTGGGGAGCATAATCTCAACGGGCAGGTTCTTGAAGGCATGAAGACGCGCGGGGTAAGAGAGGCCCTTGTCCTGGCCCTTCTCCTCTTATTGCTCGTTACAACTGCCTCAAAGGCGGCAAACGCGGGCAAAAATAATAAAAAACTCGCCGATGTAAAGGAAAAACTCGGCAGGGAGAGGCACAGGGTCAGGAAGATACTCAGAAAAGAGAGTTCAATCCTCCTTGCCATAAACCGCCTCAATCGAAACATTAACGCTACCGGAAAGGAACTGAGGCGTCTTCGGGCCTCGAAAAAACGCCTTGAGGCCAAGAAGAGGAGAGAGAGAAAAAAAATAGAGGGCATTGAGAAGGAGCTGAAGGCCCAGCAGGCTAAGGTGGCAGGGAGGCTCAGGGCAATTTATAAGATGAGAAACGGAGAAATACTCAACATGGCCTTCTCGCCAGGGGCCGACGACCCCGTTGATATTGCGAGACGCCATAAGTACATGACCGTTATTACGGATTACGACTCCGAGGTGCTCTCTTCCTATGAATCTAAACTCGCGGCCAGAAAGGCGGCCCTTGAGAGGCTTGACGCACTTGAAAGGGACATCGGGAAGAGCGAGAAAAGACTTCGCGAGAAAAAGGCAAGGCAGAAGAGACTCAAGGGTGAGAAAGTCGCTCTTCTTACGAAGGTAAGGAAAGAAAAAGAGAGTGGGCTAAGGATACTCAAGGAACTTGAGTCAGCGGCGCGCGAACTCTCTGGCCTCATTGAGAGCCTTGAGAAGGAGAGAAAGCAGAATTATAGCGGCTTTGGGGCCATGAAGGGCCGGCTCGCCATGCCTGTCTCCGGTGTCATCATATCCCGTTACGGAAAGGTGAGGCATCCTAAGTTCAAGACAATCACCTTTAATAAGGGTATAATAATCAAGGCCCCCGCCGGAAGACATGTAAAGAGTGTCTATGACGGCAGGGTAATCTATACGGGCTGGCTCAAGGGCTACGGGCAGATAATAATCCTCGACCATGGCGGGGGGTTTTATACGCTCTTTGCCTACCTCGACAGCATACTTAAAAAACGCGGAGAGAGGGTGGCAAGGGGCGAGGACGTTGCCGTTGTGGGAGACACAGGCCCCTACTCCGAGCCGGGCCTTTACTTCGAGATACGTAAAAAAGGGGTCCCCCAGGACCCCGCGAAATGGCTGGCCAGGAGGTAGCGGCCCAGGGGGTCGGCAAAAAGATTTAGCATGACTCTTAAATTCTGTAATGCAAATAAAAGGGAGGAAGATTGATATGAAGAGGATTTACAGGTCCAGGCGGGTTCTCACAGGAGTCGTAACAGCGGTTCTTGTGCTCGGTATCGCCACAATAACCTTTTCCGCGAAATCCGTAAGCGTCCCGGCGGATACTTACGAGGGGCTCAAGATATTCGCCGATGTCCTCAGCATTGTTCAGCAGGATTATACCGAGAAAAAGGACAGCAAGGAACTCATATATAACGCCATTAAGGGTATGCTCAGCAAGCTCGACCCCCACTCGAGTTTCATGACTCCCGAGGAGTACAAGGAGATGAAGATAGACACAAGGGGCGTCTTTGGCGGCGTGGGTATACAGATAGGCATTAAGAACAAGATACTTACCGTCATAGCCCCCATCGAGGATACCCCGGCGTGGAAGGCCGGCATCAAGGCGAATGACAAGATAGTAAAGATTGAGAAGAAGTCCACCAGGGGCATGACCCTTGACGAGGCCGTAAGGCTCATGAGGGGAAAAAAGGGCGCAAAGGTCACCATATACATCATGCGCGAGGGCTTTACCAAGCCAAAGCCCTTTACCATCAAGCGCGACATCATCAAGGTAAAGAGCGTGAAGTTCAAGATGAAGGAGAACAACATCGCCTATATCCGCATAGTCCAGTTCCAGGAGAATACCTCCACTGAGATGCGCAAGGCCTTCAGAAAACTGAAACCCCAGAAGGGTCAACTTAAGGGCCTTATCCTGGACCTCAGGAACAACCCCGGCGGGCTGCTTCAGGAGGCCGTATCTGTATCCAACTTCTTCCTTAAATCCGGCCTCATCGTATACACCAAGGGCAGGGACGGAAAGCAGGGCATGGTCTTCAAGGCCGACTCAAAGGGCACTCAGCCTGATTATCCCGTTATTGTCCTTGTTAATGGCGGTAGCGCAAGCGCCTCTGAGATAGTCGCAGGTGCGCTTCAGGACCATAAACGCGCTGTCATACTCGGCACAGGCACATTCGGCAAGGGCTCGGTGCAGACCATCATGCCCCTTGGGGATGGCTCCGCACTCAGGCTTACCACGGCCAAGTACTATACGCCCTCTGGCAGGTCCATTCAGGCCAAGGGCATTGAGCCCGATATTGTCGTAAAGGTCAGTTCTGCGAAGCACATCAAGGAAAAGGACCTCTCCCGTCACTTCGAGGCGGAAAAAGGCCCCAAGACCGGGAAATCCAAGGGCGAGATTCATATAGTTGAGAATAAGGTCAGCAGTGCAAAGGGCGAGGACATCCAGCTCGAGAGGGCCCTTGAGTATCTCAAGAGCTGGTATATCTTCAAGGGACTGAAGGTGTCTTCCGGGTCCTTCAGAATGGCTGGCTAAGTTCTTTGTAAGACCAGTGGCAGGATAGGCGCGGCCTTTCATGGGCCGGAGAGTCATTGGCCACGCCGTCCTGCCCTTTACGCTACGTGTCGCAGTCAGGGCGCAGGTTTTCGTTAATTCAAGGGTTTCCGTGTGGCCAGGAAAGGCAGGAAAAAAGGTGCGTCCCTGAACCGGGGAATCTTCCTTGTGGCAGGCTTTGTCTTCGGTTTTATCGTTGCCTTCGGGGTGCTGAAGTACGCTCCCATAAAGGGCCCTGCCCCGGTAAGGCCTCTTCCGGCGGAAAAGGCCGCGCCTTCCGGGGAAAAAATCCCTGCGCCTGGAACTGTGGGCCCGCGTCCCCCTCGGGTGGCCATCCTTATAGACGACATGGGAGGCAGTCTCAAGCGCCTCAGGGAGTTACTTGAACTTGACGCCCCCATAACAATAGCGGTCCTGCCGCATCTCAGGCACTCGCGCGAGGTCTCGCGTATCGCCGGAATGAGCGGGCGCGACGTCCTGCTGCATCTCCCCATGGAGCCCAAGAACTCATCGGCAAACCACCCCGGCCCTGGTGTGCTCCTTACCTCCATGGCCGATGAGACCATAAGGAAGACCGTTGAGGATGACCTTGGTTTTGTGCCAGAGGCCGTTGGCGTGAATAACCACATGGGGTCAAGGTTTACAGAGGATGAGCCCGCCATGCGCCAGGTATTCGCCATACTGGGCGAGAGGGGGCTCTTCTTCGTGGACAGCCGCACCACGGCGCGTTCCCTTGGCAGGAAACTCGCCCGCGAGACCGGTGTCATGGGCGCCGAGAGGGATGTCTTTCTCGACAACAGGCGGGACGGCGGGTACATAGACGGCCAGTTCAGGACACTTGTCCACATCGCCACCAAGACAGGGAGCGCCATAGCAATAGGACACCCATACCCCGAGACCATGGCGGCCCTCAGAAGGGCTATGCCTGAGATGAAGAGAGAGGGCATAGAGGTTGTTCCTGTATCAGACCTTGTGAGATAAGATAAAAAACCTTGACACCTCTTTCTTTGCCTGTTAGAATTACCTGACTTTTCTTAAACGGGGTACCTTTTTGCGATTTTGAATTTGTAAAGGCTGTGGATGTTTTTATGAATCCCATGGCCTTTTTTTATTTTGCGCAAGAGGGGCCTGCACAATTAGGAGGAACACAATGGCACAAGGGAAAGTAAAGTGGTTCAACGAGACTAAGGGCTTCGGTTTTATCCAGCAAGAGTCAGGTGAGGATGTATTCGTACATTACACCGCCATACAGGGTGATGGATTCAAGACTCTCAAGGAAGGCGAGGATGTGGAGTTCGAGATTACAGAGGGCCCAAAAGGACCGCAGGCCTCAAACGTAATAAGGCTCTAAGACCCCTCCAGACAGGGGCCTCAGCCCATTGTCCATAAGTGGAGACTGACAAAAGACGCCCCTTTTCGCCTTTAAGGCGAAAAGGGGCGTCCTATTTTCAGGGCCTTTTTATCGCCCTCCCAGTATTCTTGTCTTTTACAGGTCATTCTGTTATCATGCTCCTATTATGGGCGGTTTTAACCTCAGCGCATACTTAAAGGAGAAAAAGGCCCTCGTGGACAGCGCCATGGAGTCTCTTGTCCCCGGGGACAGGGGCCTTGCCAGCGGGCTTTACGAGGCCATGCGCTACAGCCTATTCGCCGGGGGTAAACGCCTTAGGCCCATACTCGCCCTCTCGGCTGTAGAGGCCGTTGGCGGCGATACCTCGACGGCCATGAAGACGGCCTGCGCCCTTGAGTGCATACATACGTACTCGCTTATACATGACGATCTTCCTGCCCTTGATAATGACGACCTCAGGCGCGGAAGACCTACCTGCCACCGGCAATACGGCGAGGCAATGGCCATCCTTGCAGGCGACGCCCTCCTTACGCTGGCCTTTGAACTAATCGCGGCAACTTCAGGAGCCGAACCTGAGGCCCTCATGAGGGTGGTCTCCGAGGCGGCGCGCGGCGCCGGGGCAACCGGCATGATAGGCGGGCAGGTAGTGGATATAGAGTCCGAGGGAAAGGAGATAACCTACCCTGTGCTTGAGTATATCCATACCCATAAGACAGGGCGGCTCATAGGGGCCTCCATAAGGAGCGGGGCCATACTGGGAGGCGCATCTGAAGACGAACTCTCGGCTCTTACAGTATATGCCGAGGACGTGGGGCTTGCCTTTCAGATACTTGACGATATACTTGATGTAGAGGGCTCTTCCGATGAAATGGGAAAACCCGTAGGCGGAGACGCCGAGAAGGGCAAGGCCACATATCCGGCGGTCATCGGGCTTGCCGAGTCGAAGGGCAGGGCCGCAGAACTCATAGATAGGGCCATCAAGGCCCTTGAGAGATTTGACGAAAGGGCCGAACCGCTTCGGGCCATCGCCCGTTATATTATCTCAAGGAATAATTGACGCAGTTGTTTTCATAGGGAAAATTTGATGGCAGGATTACTCGATAAGATAGACTCCCCGGATGACCTCAAGGGGCTGAACCACGGCGAGCTCGAGGCCCTTGCCTCAGAGGTGAGGGACCTTATCATAGACGTTGTCTCAAAGACGGGCGGCCACCTTGCTTCGAGTCTTGGGGCCGTGGACCTTGCCGTGGCACTTCATTATGTCTTTGATACCCCCTCTGACAGGATAGTCTGGGACGTGGGGCACCAGGCCTATGCCCATAAGATACTAACGGGCCGCCGCGAGTCTTTCTCTACCCTCCGCACCCATGGCGGCATAAGCGGTTTTCCGAAGATTTCGGAGAGCAAGTACGACGCCTTTGGCGTGGGACACTCCTCTACTTCCATCTCCGCGGCCCTTGGCATGGCCGCCGCAAGAGACCTTGCAGGGGGCGCGAACAAGGTCATCGCTGTCATAGGCGACGGCTCCATGACCGCCGGGCTCGCCTTCGAGGGGCTCAACCAGGCCGGCCACCTTAAAAAAGACCTTGTCGTAATCCTTAATGATAACGAGATGAGCATAGCCCAGAACGTGGGGGCCCTATCGTCATTTCTCAGCCGGAAGATTACCGGGCGATTCGCACAGAAACTCAAGGGCGAGGTGGAGAGATTTATCGAGTCCATACCCATGATAGGCGGACGCCTCATGGGCATAGCCAAGCGGGCCGAGGACTCGCTCATAACCTTCCTCACGCCGGGCATGATCTTCGAGGGGCTGGGCTTTAATTATCTCGGCCCCATAGACGGCCATGACATGGGTCTACTTGTAAAGACCCTGAGAGACGTACGGGAACTCAAGGGACCGGTCCTTGTTCATGTGCTTACAAAAAAGGGCAAGGGCTACGCGCCCGCCGAGGAGCGGCCATCGAAGTTTCACGGGGTGGGGCCCTTTGACGCGAAGACGGGCGAGGTGAAGAAGAGCAGTGCAGTATCCTACACAAAGGTCTTCAGCGAGTCGCTCCTTGAAATCGCCCGCAGGAACAAGAAGATTGTTGCCATCACAGCTGCCATGCCCGGAGGCACCGGGCTCTCGGCCTTTCAGGAAAAGTACCCGGAGAGGTTCTTTGACGTTGGGATAGCCGAGCAGCACGCGCTGACCTTTGCCGCGGGGCTCGCAAGGGAAGGCTATGTGCCTGTGACGGCCATATACTCCACATTTCTTCAGAGGGCCTTTGACGAGGTCTGCCATGATGTCTGCCTTCAGAACCTGCATGTCGTAATGGCCCTTGACCGCGCGGGCATAGTGGGCAGGGACGGCCCCACGCACCACGGCATATTTGATATTTCCTTTCTCAGGGAACTCCCCAATATCATCATCGCCGCGCCGTCAGACGGCGACGAACTGCGTAACCTCCTCCATTCAGCCGTGAAATACAAGGCCCCTGTGGCCCTCCGCTACCCCCGTGGCGCGGTTGACGGGAGTTACGGAAAAGGGGCCTTTGAGTTTATCAAGGCAGGCACGGCAGAGGTTGTGAAGGAGGGAAAGGACGTAACGCTTCTTGCCCTTGGCTCCATGGTGGGGCCCGCCCTCGTGGCGGCCGAGGGGCTTAAGAAGAGCGGAATAAAGGCGGGCGTTGTAAACGCGCGCTTTGTAAAACCCCTTGACGAGGACCTCATTACGCGCCTTGCCTCCACCACGGGAAGGATAGTCACCCTTGAGGAGGGCTCGCTTCAGGGAGGGTTTGGGAGCGCGGTAATCGAGTTCTTCGAGGAGCGCGGTATCCCGTGCCAGGTCAAGAGGATAGGAATCGGCGACAAGTACGTTGGACAGGGCACGCAGGAAGAACTGAGGGCCGAACTTGGACTTGATGCCCCGGGCATAGAAGAGACTGTAAAGGCCTTTCTCGCTTCTCAACACAGGGCCAAGGCCGCGGCTAACTGATTTTTTAAATCGGCCTTTACCGGCAGTGCGTCACGTAATAATCTCAGCCCCTCTATTGGTTTTCTTTGCTCCACTTTCTTTTTTCTAAAAGAAAGTGGAAGGTTTTTTTCCCATTATCTTTAACTTTTTTTTCTTGTCTTTTTTACTCCCCTGTCTTTCATTTTCATAATGGCCAGAAAAGAAAAGAAGATACGACTTGACGAGGCCCTTTTGCGGCTTGGCCTTGTGGAGAGCATTGAGAAGGCGCGCGCCCTTGTGATGAGCGGTGACGTCTTTGTGAAGGGTGTGCGCGTGGACAAGGCCGGGTATTCCGTGGCGCCTGACAAGGACATTACGCTTAAGGCGCGCCGTCCCTTTGTCGGGCGCGGGGGGGTGAAGCTTGCCGGGGCCCTTGAGGACTCTGGTCTTGACCCGGAAGGGCTTACGGTCATTGATGTTGGTTCATCCACCGGGGGGTTTACGGATTGCCTTCTTCAGCGGGGTGCTGTGCGGGTTCATGCCGTGGACGTGGGTGTTGGCATAATAGACTGGAAACTCCGGCAAGACCAGCGTGTGAACCTTCTTGAGGGGAGGAATATCCGAAGCATTACCCTCGCCGATATTGGTGGAGAGCCCGCGGACATGGCCGTGATGGATCTCTCTTTCATATCCCTAAGGAAGGTCCTTCCTCTCCTCAAGGGGCTACTCAGGCCCGGCGCAAGGGTCTTTGCCCTTGTAAAGCCCCAGTTCGAGGCCGCGCGCGGCGAGGTTGGGAGGGGGGGCGTGATTCGCGATTCTTCCGTACAGAGGCGGGTGGTGGAGGAGATGAAGGCCTTTGCAGAGGCCTCGGGCTACAGGGTAATCGGCGGGGCGGAGTCGCATGTAAGGGGGGCAAAGGGCAACAGGGAGTTCTGGTTGTTTCTTGAGGTCCTCTAATCATGTGGGCCCTCGGGCCTCTAATGGTGTAGGTTACCCAAGCACGATTTTTGGATCTTTTTGGAGGCCGCTTGTGGCCTTTTTTGGGTTTGCCATAGCCTTTTTATTCTGTTAATATGTGAGTTCCAGTACTTTTTTTAAGGCTATTATTAAAGTCCGTGGAGCCCTTTATGTGCAAGATTACATAGAAAAGATAGAGCCCTCCCACAGTACTTTTTTAAAGCCCATTAAAAGATCTCAAGGAGCCCTTTATGTATGAGATTACAGAGAAGATAGAGCTCTCGCACAGCGTCTATATCTTCAAGATAAAGGCCCCGGCCATAGCCAGAAAGCGCAAGGCCGGCCAGTTCATGATGCTCCGCACAGATGAGCATGGTGAGAGAGTACCCTTTACCATCATGGACTCTGACAATGATGATGGCACCATAACCATACTTGTTCAGGAGGTGGGAAAGTCCACTGCCGTACTCTGCGGCATGAACAAGGGCGATAATATCCTCGACGTGGTCGGCCCCCTCGGACACCCTACTCACATTGAAAAATACGGCACAGTGGCCTGCGTCGGTGGAGGCATAGGCACGGCCCCTGTGCTTCCCATAGCCAAGGCCATGAAGGCCGGCGGAAACAAGATAGTCTCCATCATAGGGGCCAGGACAAAGGGCCTTGTCGTTCTTGAGGACGAGATGAGAGAGGTGAGCGACGAACTCCACGTTACAACCGACGACGGGAGTTACGGGCATCATGGTTTTGTCACCGATGTCCTCAAGAAGTTTCTCGAAGAGGGAAAGGCCATTGACGCCGTGCTTGCCGTGGGGCCTCTGCCTATGATGAGGGCGGTATGCAAGGTTACCCTACCCTTTAATGTCCATACCATCGTGAGCCTCAACCCTATAATGGTGGACGGCACGGGCATGTGCGGCGCCTGCCGTGTGAGCATCGGCGGAAAGACGCGTTTTGTCTGCGTGGACGGTCCTGAGTTCGATGGTCATGAGGTGGATTTTGACGAGATAATAAAGCGCAACAGGACCTACTTCAAGGAAGAGAAACTGGCCATGGAGGAATTTGCCTACCATGAAGGCCCAAGATGTTATGAGGAGGGATAGGCCCTGATGGACCCAAAGGACAAGAAGAAACTTACGCCCAAGAAGACACCCATGCCAGAGCAGGACCCTGCCGAGCGTGTGCGCAACTTTTACGAGGTCCCTCTTGGGTATACGCCCGAGCAGGCCATGGAAGAGGCGAGCCGCTGTATCCAGTGCAAGAAACCCCGTTGTGTTGGCGGCTGTCCTGTGAACATAGATATACCGTGGTTTATTAAATACATCTCAGAGGGAAAATTCCTTGAGGCCGCCCATAAACTCAAGGAGACAAACGGGCTTCCCGCGGTATGCGGCAGGGTCTGCCCTCAGGAGGACCAGTGCGAGAAGGTCTGCATTGTAGGCATAAAAGGCGACCCCGTCTCAATAGGCAGGCTCGAACGCTTTGCCGCTGATTTTGAGCGCGAGCACGGCGAGGTGGCCGTGCCAGTCATACCCACGTCAACGGGCAAGAGGGTCGCTGTCATAGGGGCAGGCCCATCCGGGCTTACCGTTGCTGGTGACATGATTAAAAAGGGCCACAAGGTCACGGTCTTCGAGGCCCTGCACATGGCCGGGGGCGTCCTTGTATACGGAATACCCGAGTTCAGGCTCCCTAAGAAGATCGTCGAGGCAGAGGTGGATTACCTGAGGCGCATGGGCGTGGAGATACGCTTCAATGCCGTTATAGGAAAACTCGATACAGTGGACGAACTCCTCGAGGAGGGCTATGACGCCGTCTTTATAGCCACTGGCGCCGGCGCTCCCAAGCTCCTTAATATACCTGGCGAGAATCTCGTTGGCGTCTACTCCGCGAACGAGTACCTCACGAGGGTAAACCTCATGAAGGCCTATCAGTTCCCGGATTTTGACACCCCTGTGCTCCTCGGAAGGCACATAGTCGTAGTGGGCGCTGGCAACACGGCCATGGACGCGGCGCGCACGGCCCTTCGTCTTGGTCCCGATGACGTTACCATAGTATACAGGCGCTCAAGGGAAGAGATGCCCGCAAGGGTGGAAGAGATACATCATGGCGAGGAAGAGGGGCTCAAGTACCAGCTCCTTACAAACCCCAAGCGCTTTATCGGGGACCATGACGGAAAACTCACGGCAGTCGAGTGCGTGAAGATGGAACTCGGAGAGCCCGATGAGTCGGGCAGGAGAAGGCCTGTTGAGATAAAGGGCTCGGAGTTCACCATTGAGACCGACATGGCCATTATCAGTCTTGGCAACAACGTTAATCCCCTTGTGCCCCATTCAACGCCTGACATGAAGGTTACGAAGTGGGGAACCATCATCATAGACCAGGAAACGGGCAGGACCAACAAGAGGGGCGTCTTTGCCGGCGGTGACATTGTCCGCGGCGGGGCTACCGTCATCCTCGCCATGGGCGACGGGAGGCGCGCCGCTAATTCCATGCACGAGTTCCTCGAAACAGGCGTCTGGTAAGGGGCCTGGAGGGGGCCGGGGGTGGCAGGGGGGGGAGGTAAGGGAGGTAAGGGGAGGGAGGATTTCTTACTTTCTTTTAAAAAGAAAGTAAGACAAAGAAAATTAATAGGGATGACTTTAATGCCTCTGTATAAAGGTTCTTCGCCCACAAAAAAAAGAAAGTAAGCCAAAGGAAACCAATAGGGAGTAGCCCTGCAGGTTGGCGCTGGCCACCAAAAGGAGGCCATGTTCTCAGGCAGGGTGGGCACTGCTCACCAAAAAAGATAGGGGCTTTAACCCGGTCCGGGATAACTGGCCCGGGAATTTTATTTTATCTTGTCCCGCTCAGGGGGCGGGCGTGGGGAGGGATGGCAGATTCTTTTAAAGAGGCACTTTTTTAAACTTGTCTGTCAAGCCATAAAAGGAAAATGAACTGCCTTGTCTGATATTAGGAAGATATTATTTGTCTGCGTGGGCAACACCTGCAGGAGCCAGATGGCCGAGGGCTTTGCCAGGTTCCTTGGCAGGGGACGGGTGGAGGCGCGAAGCGCCGGAACGAGCGCCTCGGGCTATCTGAACGGGACCACGATAGAGGTGATGCGCGAGCGGGGAATAGACATAGGCGGTCAGACATCGGACCAGCTCACGGGCGAGATGCTCGACTGGGCCGACGTGGTGGTGACCATGGGTTGTTGCTCCGCCGATGATATATGCCCCATATCTTTTAAGGGCCAAAAGTACGACTGGCCCATAGAAGACCCTCTTGGCATACCCATTGAAGATACGCGCCGCATAAGGGATGAGATTGAGGAGAGGGTCAGGAGGCTTATAGATGAGCAAGGATAAGAGGATACTCGTTGTTGATGATGAGGCTGATATTCTCAATCTCCTGGACTATACTCTCTCACGCGCGGGTTTTGAGGTGGAGACGGCCTCGGACGGCCCGGAGGCCCTTGAGAGGGCCACACGCGCCGCGCCCTCGCTTATTGTCCTTGACATCATGCTACCGGACATGGACGGCACGGATGTGCTGAAACGGCTCAAGGAGAATGAGTCCACGCGCCATGTGCCCGTTATAATGCTTACGGCCAAGGGAGACGAGATAGACAAAATACTTGGCCTTGAGCTCGGGGCCGAGGACTATGTGACAAAACCCTTCAGCCCAAGGGAATTCGTCCTGCGGGTAAAGGCCGTTCTCAAGAGGACGGGGAGCGCTCCTGTTGAGGAAAATACCATCACCCATGGTGATATTCTCCTTGATATAGCGAGACACAGGGTGAGCGTTGGCGGCGAGGCCGTGGAACTCTCCTCAAAGGAGTTCAAACTCCTTAAGAGGCTCATGCGTTCCGGCGGGAGGGTGCTCTCAAGGGACGGCCTTCTAGACAGTGTCTGGGGCGAGGACTGTTATGTCACGCCGCGAACCGTTGACACCCATATAAGGCGTCTTCGCGCCAAGCTCGGCGGGGCCGGCAGATACATAGAGACTGTGCGCGGCGAGGGGTATAGGTTTGTGGAATAGGACTCTTGAGCCCCCTAGTATCCCGGCTGGGGCATTGGGAATAGTGAATGGATAAAAACTTTGTCCTTGAGGCCGTGGCAAGGGAGATGCGCACGGGTATCGTCGTGCTTGACGGCAGGGGCCGCGTCCAGTACATGAACCCCTTCTTCGAGAGGTCCTTTCCGGTTTCCGGCACCGCGTTTGGCCGTCACATAAGCGATATTATAAAGAACCGCACCCTCCTTGACGCTGTGGAGTGTTTTATCTCCGAGTCAAGGTGCGGGGGCGGCGTGACGAGAGACAGCCGGAACTGCCCCGGTGAGATAGAGATCGATGAGTCCGAGAGGTGCCTTAACATAAGGATGGTCCCCCTTGACGAGGACGGGGCAAGGAGTCTCCTTATCTTTCTTCGCGACATTACAGAGGAAAAGAGGGTGGAGACCATAAAAAAAGACTTTGTGGCCAATGTCTCCCATGAACTCCGCACGCCGCTTGCGAGCATAAAGGGATACTCCGAGGCCCTCCTTGACGATGACACGGACAGGGCGAGAGAGAGGGAATTTCTTGAGATTATAGACCGCCACGCCACGCGCATGTCTCGCATCATAGACGACCTACTCATACTCTCAAGGCTCGAGTCCAGCGCCGTGTCGCTTGACTCCTCCACCGTGGACATGGCGGACCTCATACGTTCCACCATCAGGGGCTGTATCAAGGGTGCAAGCGATAAATCCATTACCATCAGGGCGAACCTCCCAGAGTCCCTGCCCTCTGTCATGGGAGACCGCGACAGGCTCGAACAGGTGGTGGTGAACCTCCTTGATAACGCCATAAAATACACACCTGCCGGGGGGAGCGTGACCATCTCTGCCGAGGACCTCGGTGGCGAGGTGCGCGTTGATGTGTGCGACACGGGCATAGGCATTCCAGAGGACGATATATCGAGGATATTCGAGCGTTTTTACAGGGTTGACAAGGCGCGAAGCAGGGCAATGGGGGGCACGGGTCTGGGCCTTGCCATTGTAAAACATATAATACAGGGCCATAACGGCAGGCTCGAGGTGAAGAGCCGGCTCGGTGAGGGCTCGACCTTCAGTTTCTTCATGGCCTCGGGAAGTGCTTAGGAAGGCCCGCCAACTACAGAGCCCTTTCCAATGGCCGCCATGGGCCAGGGGATTTTCTTCTTCCCCTCAGGGGCCTTTATCGCGCCAACTTCCAGATGAGTGATGATAAATCCATAATAAGGGTCAGGGACCTTGTAAAGAGGTACAACGGCGTGGAGGCCGTGCGCGGCGTCTCCTTTGATGTCTTCTCTGGCGAGATATTCGGTTTTCTCGGCCCAAACGGCGCGGGAAAGACCACTACCATAAATATCCTCTGCACGCTCCTTGGTTTTGACTCCGGCTCGGTCCATGTAAACGGCTTTGACTTGAGGTCGCGCTCCCATGACGTGCGCTCGTCCATAGGCCTTGTCTTTCAGGAACTTACCCTTGATAATCAGTTAACTGCCTATGAGAACCTGAAGTTTCACTGCTACATGTATAACATGGATAAGAAGACTACGGCCGCAAGGATAGACGAACTACTCGATGTCGTGGGGCTCTCGGCGCGGCGCGGCGACCTTGTGCGGGAGTTCTCAGGGGGCATGAAGCGCAGGTTAGAGGTGGCCCGCGGGCTCCTTCACAGGCCAAGGGTCCTCTTTCTTGACGAGCCCACCCTGGGTCTTGACCCGCAGACCAGGAACCATGTCTGGGGCTTTATAGAGAAGACACGAAAGAGGTTCGGTAATACCGTATTCATGACCACTCATTACATGGACGAGGCCGATGTCTGCGACCGCGTGGCCATTATAGACAATGGCAGGATAATAGCCTGCGACTCTCCTGCGGGGTTGAAAAAGTCCATGAAAGGCGAGACAATCTACCTTGAGACGAGCGATAACGCCCGGGCCGCCGGTGAGATAGAGAGGGCCCTTGGTCTCTCGGCCCGCGTAGTCGAGGGCGGTCTGGCCTTAAATGTCGAGGGAGGCGAAAAGTTCATTCCAAGGCTCTTCGAGGCCCTTACAGTGGAGGTGCAGTCCGTGAGCCTCAAGAGGCCGAGCCTTGAGGACGTATTTATCGACCTTACGGGAAGGGAGATACGCGATAGCGGGGCCCCGGCGCGTACCGGCCCAAGGGCGGCGGGCTCAAGGCCGCGCTCATGAGGGGCTGATTATGTTTTCCTACAAGGCCATCTACGTCATAGTCATGAGGGAGTTCAAGCGGTTTTTCCGCCAGAGGGGGCGCTTTATCGTCTCTCTCGTGAGGCCCCTCATATGGCTCTTCATCGTGGGCTCGGGCTTTACGAGGATAATAAGCGCCGACAAGGGCACGGATTACATACAGTTCATACTCCCCGGCATCGTGGGCATGACTATACTCTTCAGCTCCATCTTCTCGACTATCTCCGTGGTCTGGGACAGGGAGTTCGGGTTCCTGCGCGAGATGCTCGTGGCCCCTGTCTCAAGGGTTACCATAGTCATGGGCAAACTCCTGAGCGGCACGGCCCTTGCCGTCTTCCAGGGCACCATACTCCTCTTTATAGCCCCCATTGTTGGCCTTGACGTGGGGGTGCTGGATTTTCTGGCAATGATCCTTCTAATGATAGTGCTGGGGCTTGCCATAACCTCACTGGGGCTCTTTGTGGCCTCCTTTCTAAGGTCTCTCGAGGGCTTTAATGTCATCATGAACTTCATTGTCCTGCCCATGTTCTTTCTGAGCGGGGCGCTCTTTCCCATAAAGGCCCTGCCATGGGGCATAAGGATATTCTCCTTTGCCAACCCCCTCAGTTACGGCGTGGACGCCTTCAAGCACGTCCTCCTCGCACGGGGTGGAAGGCTCACTGCCGAGATGCCCCTTGCCCTTGACGTGGCCTTTGTCGCGGCCTTTGCCGTTATCATGACCAGCGCCGCGGCCCTTGTCTTTGAGAAGAGAAAATAGGGGGGAGGGGAGATGGCGAAAAAAAGCGCGAAAAGAGAAGGCCCGGGCACGCTTTATCTCGTCTCAACGCCCATAGGCAACATGGAGGACATAACGCTCCGGGCCATAAGGGTGCTCAAGGAGGTGGACCTCGTTGGGGCCGAGGACACGCGCGTGGCAAGAAAACTCTTCTCGCGTTACGGCATAGAGACCCCGCTTGAGAGTTCCTTCGAGGGAAATGAAGAGGCGCGGGCCGAGCGCTTTCTCGGGCGTCTCAAGGACGGGGAGGACATTGCGTTAATATCAGACGCAGGGACACCAGCGGTCTCTGACCCGGGCTTCAGGCTCCTTCGCCTCTCCCTGGACAACTCTATACCAGTGGAGACGGTTCCGGGGCCATCGTCCGTCATATCGGCGCTCCTGCTCTCGGGTTTCCCCATGGAGAGTTTCACCTTCATGGGCTTTGTCCCGCGCTCAAGGGCAAAGAGAAAGAGGTTCTTTCTCTCCATGCTCTCGGGCCCTGCCGCAACGACGGTGGTCTTCGAGACAACGAGGCGCATGGAGGCAAGTCTTGAAGACGCGCTAAGCGTGCTTGGCGACGTTCCAGTGGCAGTGGCGAGGGAGATGACAAAGGTCCACGAAGAGGTAATAAGGGGGAGCATTGGCGAGGTCCTCGCGAATATAAGGGATAGGAGGCTCCGGGGCGAGGCCGTGGTTGTCTTTCACGTAAAGGCCCCTGAGATCGGGGCAAGGGACGCGCGTGCCATGATGGAAGAACTCCTCCGGGCAGGACTGCCCCTTAAAGACGTGGCCCGTGCCGTGACAAAAGAAGCCGGGCTCAAGAGGACGGATGTCTACAGGGAGGCGATGATGCTCAAGAAAGAACTTGGGCTTTAGGCCAGGGGGGGAGGGGGGGCAGGGGGTCATAAGGGGGCGGCGGGGTTTGAATATTTTTTTTTAGGGGGGGAGAAGGTTTTTTATCACGGTCTGCACGGTTTGTCAGGAGATTACAGGCCTTATCCTACTTCGGAGGCTCGGTATGTTGAGAGTATACATAGGAATTATAATCGGCATAGCCGCTGTACTTGCCTTTGTGTATTTTGGCGGCGCGGATTTTCTGAGGTATATAGAGAGGCACACGGACAGGGCCGCCGTAAAGGTGGAAAAATACGAGAAGAAACTCCATAAACTCAAGGACAGCGCTGGCAAGGTAAGGGAAAAGGCCGAGGAGACAGGAAAGAATATAAAAAAATACATTCCCTGAGGCTGGCGGCTGTCCCTGAGGCGGCGGGGGGCCTGGGACCCTTCAAGGCCTGATTTTTTTTATTCCTTGCCTGCCCCGGTGGAGGCACCCACGTCCTCGGGCCTGATGACAAAGTTGAAGGTCAGGTCCAGTATGTCCTTTCCCACGTATATGCTCTTCATCACGAGTTCCGCCTCGTCGGCCTCCTCGGTAAAAGCCGGAAAGATTAGTATCTTTGAACTCGACCCGCCGGGCGCTATCCTCTCGGCAAGGTCGTAAAAGACATCGCCCGCGCCTTCGAGAGTTGACTTGATGCCCTTGTTCTTGAGTTTCAGCATATAGAGGTCCGTAAAATCCAGCGGCTTGAAGTACCCCATCTTGCTGTCGCGAAGCGATGTTACCACGGGGTCGTAGAGTATCCTGAACCTTGACTTGTTGGTTATATCCATCTTTACGAGGACAAAGCCCTCATTAAAGAGTTCCGAGGCGAGGGTGGAAGGAAGGGCGGTCTTTTTTCTTATCTGCCGGGCCGTAATCTTAACGAGGCTGTCTTCGTAGCCCACGGTGTCGCGCTCGGCAAAGTAGCCCTCAAGGGCATACTGGCCGGGAAAGAGAAAGGTGGGGCCAGTATCGTGGTGCGCGCACCCCGAGGCAAGGGCCGTTAGCAGGCAGAGAACCACCATAAGACCCAGGTCTTTAAGGGATATTGATATTTTCTTCACCATAGCGTCCATTATGAAGGTATGGCCTGGTCTTCTGATTATGCGGTGATAAGCGCTGCGCCTCTTACAGCCCAAGGCGGCTCAGCGCGTGGAGAACTCCTTGAACTCGCCCCTGTAATCCTCCCACGTGACGAGCACCTCTTCCACGGATGCCATGGGAGGGCCGCTCCGGCACCAGCCTACCATCCTCTTGAGAGCGGCCTTCTCGCCCTCGAAAACAGCCTCCACCGTGCCGTCGGGCCTGTTCCTTACCCAGCCGGTAAGTTTCTCGGTAGTGGCTATGTTCACGGTGCTGGCCCTGTAGAATACGCCCTGCACCACTCCCTTGATGACGAGGTGAGCACGTACCATTTCATCTTTCATACTGGAAAAAATAACATATTCCCGGCCTTCTGGCAAGGGGCGGCGCTTTACATCCTCACCCCGCCTCCCCTTAAAACTTGATGGAAGGCATTGGGAGCGTTATCATTACACAATCAAGGACACTCAGCCCGCCTGAGAGGTCCCCTTGAGATAAGGAAAAGGAGAGGGCATGAAGAAAGTTACCATCATAGGAGGCGGTCTTGCCGGCATAGAGGCGGCCTCTGTGGCAAGTCGCCTTGGGCTCAAGGTGCGTCTATATGAGATGAAGCCCAAGAGGTTCTCTCCGGCCCATACAATGGAGGGCCTTGGCGAGCTTGTCTGCTCCAACTCCCTTAAATCCCTTGGCATGGAGACGGCCCACGGGGTCCTGAAGGCCGAGATGAAAGAACTCGGTTCCCTGATGATGGAGGCGGCCATGGAGGCGCGCGTACCGGCTGGCTCCGCCCTTGCCGTTGACCGTGCCCTCTTCTCGCGCCTTATTACAGAAAGGCTCCTTGAGATGGGCGTTGAGATAATCAGAGAGGAGATAAGCGGGATACCTGAGGTGAGGCCCCTTGTAATCGCAACGGGCCCCCTTACCTCAGAGGGGCTCGCGGCCTCGATTCAGGGTTTTCTCGGGAGCGGGAACCTCTACTTCTTTGACGCCGTCTCTCCTGTACTCACCTTTGAGTCCATTGACATGACGCGGGCCTTCTTTGGCTCACGCTACGGAAAGGGAGGCGATGATTACCTTAACTGCCCCCTTGACGGCAACGAGTACAGGAGGTTTGTAACGGAACTCGTAAATGCGAGGCGTGTCACTCCCAGGTCTTTCGAGGACTCAGCCCTCTTCGAGGGTTGTATGCCCGTGGAGTCCATGGCCGGGCGGGGTCCTGACACGCTGAGGTTCGGCCCCCTCCGCCCTGTCGGGCTCCGGGAGCAGGCCGGTGACAGGGAGACCGTTGCCGTTGTCCAGCTCAGGCGCGAGGACAGGGAGGGAAGGCTCTACAATATGGTGGGTTTTCAGACCCGCCTCGCCTTCTCCGAGCAGGCGCGTGTCTTTCGTCTTATCCCGGCCCTTGCAAGGGCCGAGTTCGTGCGTTACGGCAAGATGCACAGGAACACCTACATCGACTCGCCCAGTGTCCTCGGGCCGGACCTTGAGGTAAGGGGCCGGCAGGGTGTCTTCTTTGCCGGCCAGATTACGGGCCTCGAGGGTTACTGCGAGAGCGGGGCCTCTGGCATCATAGCGGGCATAAACGCCGCGAGGTTCTTACAGGGACTTACCCCGGTGGCGCCGCCCCCACTTACCATGACAGGCGCGCTCCTTGCGCACATAAGCGCCCCGAGGGAGACCCTCTTTGAGCCCATGAACGCCAACTTCGGCATTCTGCCGGACCTTGAGACGAGGGTGAGGAAGCGCCGCGATAGGCGTCTTGCGAAGGCAAAGAGGGCTGAGAGGGAAATAAGGGCATGGCAAGATAAAATTCTTGCAGGCAGATGATAAAATAGTATAAAATCAGCCCATGGCAAAGATTGAGAAGAGAAAAGAGATACTTATCAAGGACCTGCATGACAGCGACGTGGAGATACGGAGCCTCTCGGCAGAGGCCCTTGAGAGGCTTCAGGTGCGCGCGAGCCTCGATTACATGATAAAGGTCCTCGAAGGGGGCGATATGCTCGATAAGATACGCACTGTTTACGCCCTATCCGACCTCAAGGGAGAGAAGATAATCGAGGTCCTCGCAAAGGCCCTTAAAGACCCCTCTGAAGACGTGCGCGCGGCCACGGTGCGCTCTCTGGGGAGCATGAAGGACGAGGCCGTTCTTGCCCATCTTGTGGAGGCCCTTAAGGACGAGAGCCCCATAGTGGTGCGCTCGGCCGTGGACGCAATAGGAAGATACACGGACAGGAGGATTATAAACCCCCTTATGCACGCCCTCAAGAGCGATGACCCAGGGGTGGTGGAGCGGGCTATAGACGTTATTGGCAGGGTTGGAGACAAGAGGGCCGAGGACGCCATGCTCTACTTCGCGGTAAAGGGAAACCGGACGATGAAGGCCTCTGCCATAAGGGCGCTTGGTGTAATGGACGCCTGAGTGGGGCCAGGTCTTTAGGTACTTGCCGATGAACGTCCTCATGGATTGGGGGCGTTTTTTTTGTGGGGTGATTGGGGCGCTGATGGGTGAGCCGGGCGCGTGAAGGGCCCCTCTGGAGAAAGAGGCCGCCGCGTGTATTCTCCTGGGCCTTTGCCTCTTCGGGGCTCTGGCCTGGCGCTTGCCACGGGGCGGTCTATGTGCTTTTAGAGATAAAGGCTCACAGGCCGTGTGGCGTGCTCAGTCTTCTTCTTCGGCAACAGCCTCTTTCTTGAAGAACTCGCCCAGCTCAAGCCCCAGGGTGTCTGGGTTTACGATACTTATTACGTCTATCGGCTGAAACTCATCAGCGGCAAGGTCCATGACAGTTGTCTCTTCCAGCCTCTCACCAATGGCGTCTATTATCACCTTAAGCGTTGGCCTCAGGGGACGCTCGGCATAGACATGGGTCACCACGCCCACTTCCCGTGTTGAGAGGCGCACAACAGTGCCAACGGGGTATATGCCGATCATGTGAGTAAAGGTCTTCAGTATGTCCGGGTGAAAGCTCCTCCCCGCGAAGTTGTTCATTATCTTGAGGGCCTCTACGGGGCTGTGGGGTTTCTGGTAGACACGGAGCGTGGTAAGGGCGTCGTAGGCGTCGCATATGGTGATTATCTGGCTGAATGGGTTGAGTTCGCCGTGCTCTTCGGGGTAGCCCGTCTCGTCGTACTTTATATGGTGTTCATATACTATGCTCGATACAATATCGCTTACGCCATCCATTCTACGGACAATATCAGCGCCTATCTTCGGGTGGGCCTTTACCTGTTGCCATTCTTCGGAACTAAGGCCGCCGGGCTTGCGTATGATGTCTTCCGAGACCCCGGTCTTGCCAATGTCGTGAAGGAGCGCGCCCACGCCCACGCTGTGCACGTCTTCATCGCTGAGGCCCATTGCCTCGGCAAGGGATACTGAGAGTATGGTTACATTGACGGAATGGTTGAATAGGTAGTTGTCATAGTTCTTTATCATGGCAAGCCCTATCATGGCGTCCCTGTCGCTTAGTACGGACTTTGCCACTTCGTCGGCCACACGCTTGACAGGCCCGGAGTCGGGAATCTTCCCGAGACGGACTTCGTCCATGGCGTTCTTTATGGCGTCAACAGCGCCGTTGTATACCTCGATGTAGTTGCTCGGGCCCTCGGCCGCGGGTTTTACCTTGATGTGCGTTATGCCGCGGGCGAGCACCGCGTTTTTTAGTTCTGACTCAACCATGGGTGGTCCCGTGAGTATCTCCACAAGACCGAAGACCTCTTCGTTCATGACGCCGCGTTCGAAGATTATTGAGGCGAGTTTCTTCTCCCTCATGAACCCTATGAGGTCCGGGTACATCCTCTCGCTATCGGCCACAGGGTCCTCATCAAAGATAATGGCACCTTCTACAAGCCCTATGAGAAAATTATCCCTCTCACCGAGCATCGTGCCAATGAGGGTGCCTGTCTTCATTGCGCTTGATTTTATGGCCGGGTGACCGGGCGGGTATAATTTAGTGCCTCGGAGCGCGCCGTTAAGGCTCTTTAAAATATCGGCTCTATACATTTTCAGGCGTTAAGGTCCTTTCTCTTTTTTCAAGCACCCTCTTGCACGTGGCGTAGAGCGCACCCTCGCTCTTTTTCATGGCCCGTTTCAGGGCCTTTAATGCCTCTTCATCATCTATATTACCGAGAGACTTGGCGGCGAGTTCGCGGAGTTCCTCATTGTCCTGCCTGCCGAACCAGGACTTTCTCATGACTATGCGGCTGAGGGCGGGCACGGATTCCGCGGCCCCTATGTTGCCAAGGGCCTTTATGGCCTCTTTCTGAAGCGTATGGCTCTTGGCAAAGGGCTCCCATTTAAGGGCTATCTCCGTTATTGTCTTTAGGGCCGCAGTGTCTCTCAGGCACCCGAGCGAGACAATGGCCTGAGAGACAAGGGAGGAGTCCTCTTCCTTCAAGGCCCTTGTAAGAAAGGCCGCGGCCTCTCTTGAGGGGAGCCTCGCGAGGTTCTTGAGGGCCTCTTTCTTTACCTTGATATTATCGTAGTTGTATATGCTCTCAAGGAGGCGGACATTACCGGCGTCGCCCATGTCTCCAAGAAGGGTGGCCATCTGGCGAACCTCGTACCATGCCCCGTTCTTTATCCTCTCCTCTATGAAGGGCACGAGCCTTTCCTTGAAGAGCACGAGGGTATCAAAGAGGTTTCTCCGCACTATGGCCTCATGGGCCTTGACAGCGCTATCAAGGAGAATATCTATTACCTGGTCCTCGGCAAGAATAAGGCTCTGCTGTATGGTTCCGCGGTGTATCTCGTCTTTCTCTCCGGCCCTTCCCGCCATGTAGCGAAGGAGCGGCTCGGAGCGAAGGAGCGCCTTTATCTGAGTGCGCGCCATGCCCATGAGGTCTTTGGGCAACATGGACCTCGTGTCTGAGAGTTCGAGAAATACAAAGACCGCCTCCATGACCTCGTCCATGGAGTTAATGGCCATAAGGGCCGAGCAGCGTTCTCTTATCCTTACCGAGAGGTCGTTAAAGCGCAGAAAATCCCTCTCTGTGCGCAACTTCTCAATAAGGTCAAGGAGTTCCACATCGGCGGACTCGCCGCCTCCCTCGGGCTGTATCATCTTGTCGCCCTCGGTCTCGTTGGTCTCTATGTCCTCGTCTCCGGGCTCCACCGGCAGGGGGACGGGTTCTTCTGACTCTATCTGGGCCTCGGACTTGAGTTTCTTAAGGTCCTCGTAACGCATCTCATTAAGGAGGAGGCCCTCTACGCCCTTGCCGGCAAAGACCTTCTCAACGCCCCCTGCCGAAGAAATCTCCCCTGGCTCCATGCGAAGGACCTCTACAAGGTCTCTTATATCTTCGCCGCGCACCCTCCATGTTATGGTGAGTTCGCGTATCTTTCTCATGAAACACTTTTTGGCAAGGTCGCTTATATCCTTTGAATCGCTCTCTATGGCGCGTGAACGGAACTCAAAACCCCTTGGATTTATTGTATATTTCACCTCTTCAGAGTCGCCGACAAAGCCCTTTATGTGGTTAACGCACTGGTTGAGGGCAGACTTGAAGTGGGGGTGCCCGGAGGGATAGAAGTTGTGCATCTTGACAGCTCTACCGAGTTCATTTAGTATTGTTGTTGGAGTCGCCTTGCCCGAGTCCATTTTATGTCCCGTGTTTTTGCCTTATCATAGCAAAACAGCCTTCTTTGTCAATCTTTTACTGTTTTTTCCATGCCTTACGGCAATCAGCCTCCTGGTCTGGCCTGGGGTTTTCTCTTTTTGTCGGAAAGCGCGCTATTCGCGCCATTATTGAACCATTCGGGGTATCTTTATCATGGGCAAAAAAACCAGGGTTCAGTACAGTTGTCAGTCCTGTGGCCACACCTCGCTGCAGTGGCTCGGGAGGTGTCCTGAATGTTCTTCATGGAACTCCTTTATAGAGGAAAAGGTCTTGAAGACCCCTGGCCTTGCGGGAAAAAAAGCTGGCGAGGTCGAGATACACCCCATCTCCGGGCTAAGGGGCGCGGATGTCTCGCGCGTGCCCACGGGCCTTCTCGAGTTCGACCGCGTCCTTGGAGGCGGTATGGTTCCAGGCGGAGCCGTTCTCATAGGAGGCGAGCCGGGAATAGGCAAATCCACGCTAATACTCGAGGCAATGGGGAGTTTTACTGCCATGGGCGGCACGGCGCTCTATATCACGGGCGAGGAATCGCTCCGCCAGGTGGCCATGAGGGCCGAGAGGCTCGGTGTATCCTCGGACAACCTCATCGTGGCCGCCGAGACCTCCCTTGAGAGGGTCTTCGAGGCCCTTGAGAAGACATCTCCCGGAGCAGTTGTCATAGACTCCGTGCAGACCCTCTTTACCTCTGAGTGCGAGGCCTCGCAAGGCTCGCTTACCCAGCTCCGCGAGACCTCGGCAAGGCTCATTACCCGCGCCAAGGGCCTTGAGGCCACGCTCTTTCTCATCGGCCACGTTACAAAAGAGGGCTTCATAGCAGGCCCCAAGGCCCTTGAGCACATGGTGGACACGGTCCTGTACTTCGAGGGAGATAAAGACCACCTCTACAGACTGCTTCGCGCCGTGAAGAACCGCTTTGGCTCCATCATGGAGACAGGCGTCTTCGAGATGACGGAGAGGGGACTAAAAGAGGTACGTAACCCTTCGGAGGCCTTTCTTGCAGAGCGGCCCCTTGGGGCCGCGGGCTCCGCCGTTACGCCGAGCGTAGAGGGAACACGCACCGTGCTCGTAGAGGTGCAGGCCCTCGTATCTCCAACGGCCTTTGGAGTGCCCCGGCGGACCATAGTGGGTGTGGACTACAACAGGGTCATGATACTTGCCGCTGTCCTTGAGAAAAAAGCGGCCCTTACGCTCAACAGCCATGATATATTCGTAAAGGTGGCAGGCGGGATACGCCTTAACGAGCCAGCCGCGGACCTTGCCATAATAGCCTCCATCTCTTCTAACTTCCTCGATAAACCCCTTGGGGCAAAGACAGTGGTATTCGGAGAGGTGGGACTTACCGGAGAGGTCCGCGCCGTGGGGCGGCCCGGCGAGAGAGTGGCCGAGGCCTTTAAACTCGGCTTTACGAGGTGCGTCCTCCCAAAGGGCAGCCTCAAGGGACTTAAGGCCCCAAAAGGCATGACCCTCGAGGGTGTGAGCACCATAGCCGAGGCCCTTGAGAAGTTCTTTTAGATGATTGTAATGGACAGGGCAAGAAGGGAAAGAAAAGAAGAAATATCTTCCACTTTCTTTTAG
>CAYYJQ010000028.1:0-25456 GCA_964472295.1 uncultured Thermodesulfobacteriota bacterium
CGAGCTATGAATGAATAATATCTCTATTTGCACGAATTAATCAGACGTTCCTTAGGTCTTATAGAGACATTTTTTTACGGCATCTATACAGGGCTGGTATTTGCACCGCTCTACAATTTTTTTACTATCAGGGTCTCGAAGGGCCAGGCATGAACGGGCCTTGGCCAAAAAAAATTAGGCACTTACTGATAATTCCATAATGGGTGTGCATCGTGGATAAGGCTCCGGTATGCGAGAGGGGTAAGAACCGCAAAAAGGCATACTTCACAAATGAGTATACCGGCGAGCGATATTACCTCTGCTGTCAGCTCTGTCAGGCGGAGTGTGAAAGAGACCATGAGAGATATTTCCGAAATGCGCAGGACAACTCAAGGTGGGGCAAAAGACGTAAGTGGCGATAGCACATCCGCGCCGGAGCGGGGCTTTGCGCCGGCAGGGTGCTTTTTTTCATGAAAAAGGGCTTTCATTCTTATGGATAGAGAGGTCATAGATTCCCTGAGGACGTTCCACGACCTCACAAAGGCGATTAACTCCTCCCTTGATATGGAAGAGGTCGTGGCGATGGTTTTGGAAAAGACATCCAGATTAATGAGGTCCAGTAAGGTGCTCCTCATGCTTCTCGACAGGCAGAGAGGGACGTTGCAAGTACACGATGCCTATGGCTTTAAAGAGGGAGAACTGCAGGGGAGGTCTTTTCGCCGCATAAGGTCCTTCGAGCATTGCATAGTGCGAAAGGGTACTGTAATTACCCTTGATGAAGTTCTGTCCCATGATGACTATTGCGAGATTCTCAAGGACATGCCTTTTCTCTCGGATATGGTCTTTGCGCCTCTTGAGGTACGGGGCGAGGCCTATGGCCTTATCGGGGTCATTGACAGGAGGCAGGGGTTTACAGAGGAGGATCTTGAGATATTCTGCGCCCTTGGTAGTCAGTCGGCAGTGGCCATTGAGAATGCCGGCCTTTACGAGAGGCTGAAGTATACCTTTGTTCATACGGCGGAGGCCCTTGCCGAGGCTGTAAACCGCAGGGACCCCTATACTGGCGGGCACGCGAGGCGGGTGGCCCAATATTCGCTGCTCCTTGGAGAGAAGATCGGGTTGCCGTCCAGTGAAAAAGAGACGCTCAGGCTTTCCGCCATACTCCATGATATAGGCAAGATAGGCATAGAGGACTCCATATTGAGGAAGGGGGGGCTACTTACAGAGGACGAGGCCCTCAAGATGAGGAAGCATCCTGAAATAGGCGCCAAGATCCTTGGTTTCGTGGAGGAGATGGGCGGTGTAATTCCAGGGGTTCTTTATCATCACGAGTGGTTTGACGGTAGCGGTTATCCCGAGGGCCTCAGGGGCGAAGATATTCCGCTCAGGGCAAGGATAATAGCCATTGCCGACACCTATGACGCCATGACAACGACGAGGCCGTACAGAAAGGCCCTGGATGTGCAATCGTCACTTGAAGAACTTGCCGCTTACAGTGGGACCCACTTTGACCCTTCTCTGGTGGAGGAGTTCAGAGGGCTTTTATTTGAAGAGATTGATGCAGAGGGTCTGGAGAGACCTTTTCCCTGATGATGGATATTATTACCCGGTCTGAGTTCAGCACTATCCATGAATCAGGGGCTTGGTAATGAGTACGCTGGTTTTACAAAGAGTTTTCGTGGTTAGCCAGGTCGTTGAGACCAGGTGATATATCTGCCGGAGCCCAGAGGAGAGTTAGAGAATCTTTATTGCTCCGGTAGTAGCGGGGGGGGCCGACGCTGGCCGAGTTAGGCCCTCCGATGATGGAGGTGCCTACCCCCCCCTTTTTTTAGTATAACCCCTCTTGCCATCTGAGGGAAGTTCTGTTCAGGTACTGACATAATAACGAGGGGAGTGAATGCAAGGCGGGAAAGCCCTGTGTTTGTCCTGTGCAGGCCATATTAACAGGAGGTTTTAGTATGAAGAGATGGGTGGGAGTTCTTTTTTTGCTAACCATGGTCTCTATCAGCGGAAGTTCCTTTGCCGCCGGGCAGGATGACCTCGTAACAACAGGCAAGGCCCTCTATGTGAAGAACTGTGCCCGCTGTCATGGTCTTGGCGGCGTGGGCACGGACAAGGGACCGCCTTTTTTGAATAAGATATACCGTCCTTCTCACCACAGCGATATGTCCTTTCTGATGGCCGCGCTCAACGGCGTAAGGGCCCACCACTGGAGTTTCGGTAATATGCCTCCCGTAGAAGGGGTGGGTATGGCAGAGGTAGGTATGATAACGCAGTACATAAGGTCCATACAGAGAGAGGCCGGTATTTACTGAGATAAAGCCCGGGCTTTCGTTATTTCTATATAGCGGTTTATCTATTAGATGTGCATCTTATCCTGCCCCGCCATTTATAAACCTCTGATAATACCAGTACAGGGGCGGCCACAAGGAGCATAAGTCCCCAGTCTCCTGGCCCCAGGGGCACGGTATGCAGGGCGTCTTGGAGGAAGGGGACGTAGACGGCGCATACCTGAAGCCCCACTGTCACGGCCCAGGCCCCGACGACCCATGGGTTTTTGAAAAAACCAAGAGCGTAAAGGGGTTCGTGAAGGGCGCGGAAGTTGAAGACATTCATCTTCTCAAGGAGGATTATGCCTGTAAAGGCCATTGTCTCAGCCGTGCCCACGGCGTTGGCCTCTCCCAGCGCAAGGTAGTGATGGAATAGCCAGAGGCTTCCCGCCCCGATGTATCCGCCAAGAAGCAGTATCATTATGATACCACTTTTATTGAGAACAGGCTCCCTCGCCGCACGGGGCGGTCGATTCATAATACCCTTTTCCGCAGGTTCCAGTCCCAGGGCAACGGCCGTCATGCCGTCTGTTACGAGGTTCATCCATAATATCTGCACGGGCAGGAGGATTAGCGGCCCGCCAAGGAGTATGTTTACGAAGATGGCGATTACCTCTCCCGTGTTGGAGGAGAGGAGATAGCGGACGAACTTCTGTATATTGTCGTACTGGCGCCGGCCTTCCTCCACTGCCCCTATTATGGATGCGAAGTTATCATCTGTGAGTATCATGTCCGCGGCGCCCTTTGCCACATCTGTCCCGCGTATGCCCATGGCAATGCCGATGTCGGCCTTCTTGAGGGCCGGGGCGTCATTGACGCCGTCTCCCGTCATGCCCACGACATGCCCTGCTCCCTGAAGCACAGTCACTATGCGTATTTTGTGTTCCGGCGTGGTGCGCGCGAATACGGCCTCTCCCTCAAGGGCCTCCCTGAGGGTTTCGTCGTCCATGGAGTCTATATCCGAGCCCGCATAGGCCCTGCTGGCCCCAAGCCCTATGCGCCTTGCTATGGCAAGGGCCGTCTTCGGGGCGTCACCCGTAATCATGAGAGACCGGATACCGGCCCTGCGGGCTATCTTTATGGCCTCGGGGACCTCTTTTCTTGGCGGATCGATTATGCCCACAATGCCGAGAAGTGTAAGATTACTCTCCACGTTTTCGCTCTTAAGGGATATGTCTTCTGGAAGCCTGCGCCTCGCAAGGGCAAGGGTTCGGAGCCCTTCTCCGCCCATGGCCTCATAGGCAGAGGTTATCGTAGCCCTGTCTTTTTCGCTCATTTCCCTTTCCACGGTTCCGTCGAGAATCCGGGTGCACCGTTCCAGTATGACCTCCGGGGCGCCCTTGACAAAGGCCGTCATGCCTTCATCGCGGCGCTCTACGACTGTCATTCTTTTCCTTCTGGAGTTAAAGGAAAATTCGCTCACCCTGCGAAGAGTGTCTTCGGGGTAAAGCCACGCCTTGAAGGCGGCAACCACAAGGGCCGTCTCAGTGGGCTCTCCAAGGGCGTGCCAGCCATCTTCGTCCTTCTCAAGACGCGCATGGTTACAGATGAGGCCCGTCTCGAGGAGGGCCTTAAGGTCGCCTCTCTCGCCGGGGTCTATCTTCGAGCCCATGGCCTCAAAGTGCCCGGCAGGGTCATAGCCGATGCCCGTAACCCCTATCTCTCCAGCTGGTAGCCAGACCCTCTGCACGGTCATCTCGTTTTGCGTAAGCGTGCCCGTCTTATCAGAGCAGATTATTGTGGCGGCCCCAAGGGTCTCGGCCCCCTGAAGACGGCGAAGAAGCGCCTTTCTTCGCACCATGGCCCTGACGCCGAGGGCAAGCGTTATGGTGACCACTGCCGGAAGGCCCTCGGGGACAACGGCCACTGCCAGAGACACACCTGTGAGGAACATCTCCACAAGGGGTTTACCGAGGAGAAAACCTGAGAGGGCCACAAGCATGGAAATACCCACGGAGAAGACACCGAGCTGAGTCCCAAGCACCGCGAGTTTGCGCTGTAAAGGGGTCCGCTCTTCCCCAACGCTCTCGGTGAGGTGGGCTATGCGTCCGAACTCCGTGGCCATGCCTGTTGCCACAACGATGCCAAGTCCCCTGCCATTGGTGACTACCGTGCCCATCCATGCCATGGAGCGGCGCTCGGCAAGGGGAGTTTCAACGGCTACGGGCTCTATGCTCTTACTCCTTGATTCCGACTCTCCTGTAAGGGAAGACTCATCGGTCTTGAGGTTCAAGACCTCTATGAGACGCAGGTCCGCGGGCACGCGATAGCCTATCTCAAGGACAACCACGTCGCCGGGCACTACCAGCGAGGCCTCTATCTCACATTCTCTTCCGCCTCTCACCACTCGGCAGCGGGGCGAGAGCATCTTTTGAAGGGCCTCCATGGCGCGCTCGGCCTTCCACTCCTGAACAAAACCGAGGACGCCGTTAAGTACGACTATTACCATGATTGTAATTGAGTCGGCAACCTCGCCTATGGCCAGCGAGAGGGCCGCCGCCACAAGGAGTATGATGATAAGGACGCTCGTGAACTGGCGGACAAGGACCCCGTACCATGGTGTCTTCGCCGAGGCCTCAAGGGTGTTGGGGCCAAAAGACTCAAGGCGGCTACGGGCCTCTCCTTCGTCAAGGCCCCTGACAGGGTCAACCCCCAACCTCCCGGCAATGGACTTCACCTCAAGGGCGTGCCAGGTCTCGGGTTTTGGCCGGGCAGATGAATAGACTTCCTGACTCATGACAGACTAACCTTCACTGTCTATGGGCACGACAAGGACGGGACCAGGCGCCAGCGAGATGATGGTCTTCACCGTACTCCCCACATATACCCGTTCTCTCTTCGCCTTGTGCCTGTGGCCGAGTATGACTATCTCCACGGAATTTTCCCTCATGTACTCTACTATATGGTCCTCCACCGGGCCGCGCCTTATGGCGAAGGCCTCCACATCAGCGCCTTCGAGGGTCCCATGGGTGAGAGTCTTAAATCTCCTGCCCGCGGCCTCTTCAGTCTCTCTACTTGAGGCGGGCATGACGTAGAGCACGTGCAGGGGGCCGCCAAGGCGTCTTGCGTATAATGCGCTATGACGGGCAAGCTCCTCTGAGCCTGTCTCAAGGTCAAGGCATAGAAGAATCGGTCTTTTCTTATGGGGCATCTTTATCCTCCTTTTGTTCCAGGGTCTTAAGCGGCAGTCTCAACTCCTCGCCCCACATGCGCACCATCAAGATAAAGAGCAGTGGCACAAGGACGGTAGAGAGCGAAGCGGCCGCGACTATCGCCGTAAAGAGGTGAACGTCTATGAGTCTTGCTCCAAGGAGCATCTCCGCGACGATTATCTCCGTGGTAAGCCTTGCGTTAATGCCTGTTCCTATGGTCCACGCCTCATGAGCGCTTATCCTCCCCATGGGGACCATTAAGAAGACACCAATGAGTTTTCCAAGAAAGGCTACGAGAAAAAGGAGTACGGCAAGGAGAGGGGCCCTGATCATTCCACCGAGGTCCGCGTTGAGCCCCACCCAGAAAAAAAAGACCAGGCCGAAAAAACCATAGCCTATGGATTGTATTGTCTGCGTGGCCTCCTCGCCAGTGTGTCCCATGGAGTTGAAGACGGGCCGCATGAGGATACCAGCGGTTATGGCCCCTACCACTGTGCCGAGACCAGCGTACTCAGAGAGGCCGCCGAAGCCGAAGAGTACTACAATGGAGAGGGTAATAAGATTTCGAGGCCGCCGGGGAAGCCATCGGCTTAAAGGCGCGAGGAGCCACCGCGTACTCACCCAGGCAATGATGATAAAGACCACGAGGCCAAAGGTTATACCCAGCGCCTCCCTTGCAAGGCCCGCTCCGCCAATGCCCGCGGTCTTACTCCCTATGAGCAAGGAGACAAGGGCAATAAGAAAGACCTCGATTACATCGTCAAGCGTTCCCGCGCCTATGATAAAGGCCCCTACGCGCGTGCGTATAAGCTGGAATTCATCGAGTATGGGCACTATTACGGCCTCGGCCGTCGGCATGGTTGTAAGCCCAACTACAAAGGCCAGTAACGGCCCGTAACCGAGCACCAGCATGACCATCAGACCGAGCAGAAAGGGCACGGCCGTATTCAGGACAGTGCACCTTACTATATCACCGCTCATCCGGCGCATTTCCCTGAGGTCTATCTGAAGCCCTATGTAAAAGAGGAGAAAGAGGACGCCGAGTTCAGCGAGGAAACTAAAGGACTCATGAAGCGGGGCAGTGAGAAGACGCTCCCCAAGAGGTGTATAGTGTGCGGCCATGGCAACGAAGAGGGCGCCCAGTATGCCGGGAATACGAAGCCGCGAGAGAAGAATAGCCGCAAGGTAGGTAAGGCCGAAGAGGAAAGCCAGATTCAGAAGTATCTCACCAACCTGTGTCTCTGTCATGGTATGGGCCTTTTTATGTATTAACCTCTTGGAAGCATTCTACTCTCTTTTTATACGTAAAAAAACCTGTATTTTCCCTCTTCTTGGTCTATAATTAATTGAAAGATAAAAAAAAAGGGGGCGGACATGTGTCTTGCAAGGCCGACAATGGTTCTTGATTATGATGGGGATTGGGTCGAAGTAGACGACGGGCATGGCCGCCGGAAGAGGGTCTATGCCGCGTTGCTCCGCTCAAAGGGCATAAAGGCCGGTGACTATATCTTTGTTCATGGAGATCTCGCCATACACAGGGTTCCTGAAGACGAGGCCCTGAAAATTATCGAACTTACCGATATAGCCGCCCTTCATTGAGTAAGGCCTTGGTTATTAAGACCTTCCCACGGTAGATGTCATTGCCGTGCCTTCTTAAGAGAGAACCTTTCCCATGTGCCTTACCATACCTGCGGTAGTCATAGCCGTCCATGAGGGCAGAGTGATTGTCCTTGACGGGGAGGGTAAAAAAATGGAGGTGGAGACGCCTTTTTTACCTGACCTCAAGTCCGGCGACTGGATTCTCCATATAAATAATCTTGCCATAAGAAAGATTTCAACGGAAGACGCGGCTGAGATAAGAGACCTCCTTGAGGGGGGAAGGGCCGTGGACACCACGCTCCTTGGCGCCCGCTTCAGAGATGCCGTGGAAAATCTCCATAGAGGCAGGCATGAGATAGAGGACATAGTATACCTTCTTGGGAGTGAGGGGCTTGAGAAAGAGGCGCTCTTTAAAGAGGCCGAGACAATAAAAAGGGCCTTTTTAAGAGACTTTATCTGCATCCACGGGGTGATAGAGTTCTCAAGCCACTGCGAAAAAGACTGCCTCTACTGCGGCCTGAGGGCGCAGAACAGGGGGCTCAAACGCTACCGCATGACCCCCGGCGAGATAGTCGAGACAGCCGTACGTGCCGTAGAAGATAAGGGATACAAGCTCCTTGTATTGCAGTCAGGCGAAGACCCATGGTACAGGGATGTCATGCTCGCCGATATAATCAAGAGAATAAAGGCGCGCTCAAGGGTCTTTTTGTTCATAAGCGCAGGTGAGCGAGGGTACGGTTCATATAAACTCTTAAGAGAGGCCGGGGCCTCCGGCGTTCTCTTCCGTTTCGAGACCTCCAATAAAGTTCTCTTCAATAGACTCCATCCCGATGGAAAAAATTTTCAAAATCGCTTCGAACACCTCGCCTTTTTTAAAGACCTCGGGTATTACATAGCCACAGGTTCACTAACGGGCCTTCCGCGCCAAACCCTCGATGACATTGCCGAGGACATTTTAATGACAAAAACATGGGCCAACATGGTCTCCACCGGTCCCTTTGTGGCCTCGCCCTCAACGCCCATGTCAGGTTATCCCTCTGGCGACGCGGACCTCTACCTCAAGGTAATGGCCGTAACGCGTCTTGTGATGAAGAGCGCGCGAATCCCCGTTGTAACGGCCTACGAGACCCTGGCGCCCGGAAAGGCACGGAAAAAGGCGTTCTCGTGCGGGGCCAACTCCCTCATGATAAATCTCACCCCACGCATATACAGGAACCAATACGCCCTGTACCCGGGCAAGGTCTTTGATGACGAGGACATCTTCGTAAAGTATGGGCTCTTTAAATACAGGGGGAGTTTCAAGATGCTCGAGGAGAATATGCTTGGAGAGTTCTCCGCTACAGTGGGAAAAGAATAGGTGGATAAGGCAGGGGAGATAATCAACGCCGGGGAAATATGGGCCGCGCTCAAGGGCGTATCGAAAGTGACGGGACCCCGTCTGGAGGGAATCCTCGAAAAGGCCCGCGAAAAAAAGGGTCTCACCCTTGAAGAGGCTGCGGTCCTCCTCTCTGTCACTGACAGCGAAGGCTCCGCGCAGATACTCAAGGCGGCAGGTGAGATAAAAAAAGAGATATACGGCGGGCGTCTCGTCCTCTTCGCGCCCCTCTATATATCAAACTACTGCGTCAACGACTGCGAGTACTGCGGCTTTCACAGCAGGAACAGGGCACAGCGCATAAGGCTTACAACCCGTGAAATCACCGCCGAGGTAAAGGCCCTCATAGATATGGGGCACAAGCGCCTCCTCGTTGAGTGCGGTGAAGACCCTGCGCAAAATACCATGGATTACGTCATGGAGGCCATTGACGCAATATACGCCGCAAGAAGCGGCAAGGGCGAGATACGCCGCGTAAACGTCAACATGGCGCCGCCTGACCTGGCGGGCTTCAGGAGGCTCAAGAAGGCCGGTATCGGCACATACCAGTTATTTCAGGAGACCTATGACAGGAAGACCTACAGCGCGTTTCACAGCGGGCCAAAGGCCGATTACGAAAGGCAGATACACGCCCATGACCTTGCCTTTAGCGCCGGCATTGACGATGTTGGTCTTGGTGTTCTCTTCGGGCTCTTTGATTACCGTTTCGAGGTACTTGCCCTTTTAAGCCATGCCCGTTACCTTGAAAAAAAATTCGGCGTTGGCCCCCATACCATATCTGTTCCGCGCCTCAGGCCCGCGCCCACTGTGGACCTTAAGACTCCCTATGCCGTAACCGAAGCCGAACTTCTAAGGATAATTGCCGTCCTGCGCCTCGCCGTGCCCTATACGGGCATGATACTCTCAACGCGCGAGAGCCCCACTCTTCGCACAGCGGCCTTCAGGGCGGGTATTACGCAGGCAAGCTCGGGCTCGGTTGCCGCGCCCGGCGGGTATAATAAAAGGGGAAACCCCTCCACAGAGCAGTTCAGCCTGAGCGACGGGCGAACAGTTGAGAGGTTTTTAAGAGACGCGCTCGGAGAGAGACTTTTGCCGAGTTTCTGCACTGCCTGCTACAGGAGGGGCAGGACGGGAAGCGCCTTTATGGAACTTGCCCGGCCCGGAGATATTAAGGACCTCTGCGGACCCAACGCCATCCTTACCTTCAAGGAGTATCTTGAGGACTATGCCCCCGGAGATGTGAGGACCGCGGCCCTTCCTGTGCTTGAAAAATGCCTCAAGGACATCAAGGACCCGGCGCTTAAGAGAGAGACCATAAGGCGGATGAAAAGGATTGAGGAGGGCGAGCGGGACCTCTTCTTTTAGTGTGTCGAGCAGGTGATACAGGGGTCAAAGGCCCGCACAAGCATCTCAAGGAGGCGGCAGAGTTCTTTTCGAGGTTCACCGCGCCGTCCCTTTATAAGGGCCTCTGCAGCGTACTCCATGATCGTCAGGTTCTGCACCGTTGGGGTGACGATATTTGCGTATTTTATTGTGCCTTTCTTTGTAACATGGACCTCGTTATAGAGCCCGCCCCGCGGGGCCTCTACCGTGCCGATCCCCTTCAGGGGGGGGGTAGTGGATAGAGGGGGGGCTATGGAGGGGTCAATACCCTTGCTCAGCAGTTCTCCGATAATCTTCACCCCATCTTCAAGCTCTAAAAAAACCTCTATGGCCTGGGCAAGGTTATTATGAAAGGGGTTCTTAAAATCTATTTTTCTTATGAGCGGGTCGGGGGTATCCTCTTCAGTGGCCCTGAACCAGAGACGCGCCAGCGCACCCACCATGACAGGCGCGCCCTTCAGAGAGCCGAACTTGGCCGTGGAGTAGGAGCGCACCTCTTCGGTGATGAAGGCCTTGTAGTCCTTTACGCAGAAACTGCGGCCTTTACTTGAGATAACCTCATCGTCACGCTGAATAAGATACTCAAGGTCAACTTCGAGGGCGGGATATGTAAGTTCAGAGAATAAAAGGGCGAGTTTTTTGGCTCCTGGCATTCTCTTTTTCATGACCCTGCGAAGGCCCTTGAGCTCAGCCGGGGAGGGCACCTTGTGAAACCCCCCAACCGTGCTCCTTGTGGGGTGAACGCTCCTTCCGGCAATTACTCTTGCTATCTCGTCTCCCATGTCCTTTAGGGCGATGGCCAGGTTGAATAACTCCGGGTCCACGGCCGCAAGTTCCGTAATCCTGTCAATGCCAAGGTAATCGGGGAGGGCCAGAAAGACGGCGTGCAGGACATGGCTCTGCACGTTCTGCCCGACCTGCATGAGACGGCGAAGAAGTCCTGTAGTATCTGAGACCTCAATGCCAAGGGCGTCCTCTGCCGCGCGAAGGGAGGCGAGGTTATGTGCTATGGGGCATACACCACAGATACGCGGCGTAATCCACTGCATCTCCTCAAGGGTCCTGCCAACGAGTATGCCCTCGAAGAGCCGCTCCCCCTCGTGGGCGTGAAGTTTTACACGGCCCTTTGAAAAATCCACCTCAAGGGACCCGTGGCCCTCTATCTTGGCCACATAAGTCCTCGCTCGTTCCATGACGATGTTCTTTTTTTTCGTCACGACTCCCTCCTTACCCTCTTTCCGAGCGCTTTCTCAAAGGCCCCTTTATACTCTGGTATCTGGTTGAAGAACATGGAGAGGTGCCCTCTTATTTCCGAAGGTCTCGCGAACCCCCGGAGTATCCTTACGAGCCCCTCGATATTACCGTCCTCGCGGTACCCGAAACAGCCGTAGCAGGCAGAGCCGCCAGTGACGCAGACTGCCTTGCACCCGCCCTGAGTGATGGGGCCAAAGCATATCTTTTCGTTGAGGAGCCGGCATTCGTTTCCCGCTTTTTTGCAGTCGAAACAGACTGAATAGCCCCTGTAAAGGGGTTTTTTGCCAGAGGCGAGTTCTTCAAATACGCGTGTCAGCTCATCCTCATCTACGGGACAGCCGTGTATGAGGTGGTCAACGCGCACATAGGCCGAGACAGGAAGGGCGTCCAAGCCCATGGGCCTGTACTCTGGACCGTAAATCTTTTTGTACCACTTCTCGCGCTCGGACCTCTCCATTATGCCCGGCACACCTGCTATGGAGGCGCAGGCCCCAAGCGTCACAAGGAGGGTGGTCTTTTCCCTGAGTTCAGTAAGGAGCGCTACCTCTCTGCCCGTTACCGGCGTGCCTTCTACAAAGACCACGTCATAGGGACCGTCCTCGCAGGCGGATTGGCCAAGACGCCAGTTTACTATATCGAAGCGGGCTTCGAGGTCAAGGAGCCTCTCCTTCAGCGAGCAGAGCCGCACCTCACAGCCCTCGCAGTCCGTAAAGTCGTATATGGCAATCCTCTGTCTCTTCGTCCCTGCCATGCCGCTCAGTCCCAGTTTCTGTCTATTTCGTCAAGGTTGAATACAGGGCCGTCCACGCAGACGTACTTATCTCCCGTGACGCAGTGCTGACACCTTCCAACTCCGCACTGCATCTTCCTCTCCATGCTCACGAATATCCTCCTGTCCGAGATGCCCATGGGGTTTACGAGGTGCTCTATGGCATCGACCATGGGGCCGGGGCCGCACATGGCCACAACCGTATTAAAGGGGTCTACCCTGATGGAGGAAAGGCACCTGGAGACAAGACCCTTTCCGCCCTTCCAGCGCTCCCCGGGCTTATCCACCGTAAGGGTAACCTCTATGGATTTTCGCCATTTTTCAATTTCCTTCTTGAGCAGAAGGTCCGCCTCGGTCCTCGCGCCGTATACAAGATGAACACGGCCAAAGGCAGGGCGGTTCTTTATGATATACCTTATGAGCGAGGCTATGGGCGGTATGCCGTAGCCGCCTGTTACGAGGAGCACGTCCATGCCTGAAAAAAAACCAAGGGGATAGCCATTGCCGTAAGGCCCCCTCAAGGTAATTTGCCCGTCCCTGCCGAGTCCGTGCATGGCCCCTGTGACCTGTCCGGCCTCTCGGACGATAATCTCCATTGAGGACGGGTCATAGGGGTCTGATGAGACACCAAAGGGGGCCTCGCCGTAGCCCCAGAGGCCGGCGAGGACGAACTGGCCGGGGATAAAGGAGAGCCCGCCGTCACCAGAAGAAAAGGGCCTCCCGTCCTCCCTCTTGAGGCGAAAGAGTTTCACATCAGGCGAGAGCCTCTCTATCTTTACTATCCGTACGGCCATGGGCCTGTAAATGTTCTTCATCTAAACCCTGCCTCAGCGCTTCTCTTTTTCATACCTTGCCGTTATATCCATAAGCACCTCTTCTATGTCTATACGGGCCGGGCACTGCTCCTCGCACCTGCCACAGGCCACGCACTGCGCCTTTCCGAACTCAAGGTAGCCCCTTACGAACTTGTGATAGAACCAGTTATAGTAGCGCTCCTTCTGCGTTCTGTGAAATTTGTGTCCCCCCGCTACCTTAGAAAACCCCGGCAGTGTACAGGCGTCCCAGCAACGACGCCTCCGTGCCTTTTCGCCCGCGAGGTCCACGCTGTCTTCCATGGAAAAACAATGGCAGTGTGGGCAGACATATGTGCAGACCCCGCAACCGAGGCACTCTCTTCCGAGCCTCTCCCACAATTTGGGATAACCTTCCCATGACCACTTTACGGCGTCTTTGAGGCGCTCGGCGTCCATGAGGAGTTTTCGAAGATATGGCATTGTCCCTTCTTCGGCGGATTCGTAAAACGCACAGGACGGATGGGGCCTTCTGCGGCGTTCCCTGAAGGGGGTGAGGGGACCAGCGTATTTTCTTATGGCTTCGCGGCCCTTCTCCGTAAGTGCCTGTATGAGAAAATCGCCTTTTCTAAAGGGGGTTATTATGATGTCCCCGCCAGGGGCCACATCGAAGCGTTCATCTGTCATGCCTACGAGGAGGGCCTTCCTTCTCCTCCTGAAGTAATAATAATCAGGCTCTGGCGAGTGCATTATCTCGTCAAGGTGGGTTATTGCCTCGAGGTCGCGCAGCGTCAGACCCCAGAGAACAAACCTGCGCGGAGGAGACGGGGCGCGGGGTATGCCGTCTTTTGTAGAAACAGTGAAGGTAGTCTCAAGGGGAGGGAAAAAATACTGCTTTGGCGGCAGGGTTTTGCCGGTTACGTCGAAGAGATGGTAATTCTCTTCGAGATTATGGTGGAAAGAATCTTTCTCTGAGATTGAGAGTTTCCACATAATAACTCTTCCGGGCATAACGCGGCCACGGGGCTTCGCGGGCAGGAAGCCCCGTTCTATGAACCACGAGAAGAAGCGATAAGGGCCATGGGAGCCCATGGTTTCCCTGTAACGATACTACATTTAGAGTTTTATCACAATACGGGAGATGAATTTTTTAGATGGTCCAAGGGGTTATGTCACGACGCCTGTCCTGAATATCTGGCATAAGAGTCTGAACATCTCCTACCTCTGCTATTACCGGTATAAAAGCTCTTCCACCTCTGGATCCCCGAGACCACCCAGTGCCTACCTTACAAATATCTGTCTTTTCGAGTTCATCTCTTTAACTGATAATTGTCATACCAGATAGGGTCCATTGGGTATAGACTGTATCTACGCATACAGGGAAGTTCACTTTTTATATAAAAAAGGAGGTTCTATTCATGACCAAGACATCCGTGCGTAATATGTTCATCGGCTCCACGGTCGTGGTCTCGGTAGTTTTTGCCATTCTGACCATACTCTCGCACAAGAGCTTTCCAGATAGGACTCATCCTGAGAATATCACTCAGGAGGTGGTCTGGGGAAAACGTGTCTGGGAGAAACACGCCTGCATCGACTGCCATACACTCCTTGGCGAGGGCGCCTACTACGCGCCGGAACTCGGCAATGTCATAAAGAGGCGCGGCGAGCCCTATGTGCGAACCGTCCTTGAGACAGCCGCTGTGCAGGGCTGGGGCGCTACAAGACGGATGCCTCAGTTCGACCTCTCAAAGAAGGACATAAACGGGCTCATAGCCTTTTTCAAGTGGATAGGCAGGGTAGACACCAGCAACTGGCCCCCCAATAAAGAAGGCTAAGAACCCCGGCGTTTGTTATGAGTTTTTCTTATCGCGTTAAAAAATCGTAAGGAGCGACAAGATATGAGATACCAGTATGAATCGCAACGTGTTGCATATCCATTTTTCATCGTTGCCATTATTCTATTTGGCCTCCAGATACTCTTCGGGCTGATTATAGGGGCCCAGTACATCTGGCCGAATTTTCTCTTTCCGGCCATACCCTTTAACATCGCGAGGATGATACACATCAACCTCCTTGTGGTCTGGATCATAACGGGCTTCATGGGCTCTGCCTATTACCTCATACCAGAAGAGGTGCAGGGCGAGGTCTATAGCGTGAAACTCGCATACCTGAACCTCATCCTCTTCGTCATAGGCGGTGTAACGGCTGTCGGGGGGTATCTCTTCCGCATCCACGACGGCAGGGAGTTCCTTGAACAGCCCTTCATGATAAAGGTGGCCATCGTAATAGTGGCGCTTATCTTCCTCTTCAACATCATCATGACCATGATCAAGGGCAGGAGGAGGACAACCATATCCTGGGTATTCTTCGGGGGCTTTGTGGGCCTTGCCGTATTCTACCTCTTTGCCTTTTACAAGCCGGCAAACATGGTGGTGGACAAGTACTACTGGTGGTGGGTGGTCCACATGTGGGTTGAGGGTGTCTGGGAGCTCATAATGGCCGCGACCCTCTCTTTCCTCCTCATAAAACTCACGGGCATAGACCGTGAGGTGGCGGAAAAATGGCTCTACCTAATAATAGGTCTTACATTCGTCACTGGCGTAATAGGCACGGGACACCACTACTACTGGATAGGCACGCCGCACTTCTGGCAGACCTGGGGCGCGTGGTTCTCGGCAAGTGAGATACTGCCCTTTGTGGCCATGGTGGCCTTCAGTTTCAAGATGGTGAGCAAGAGGACACGAAACCACCCCAATCGTGCGGCAGTGCTCTGGACAGGCGGAGCCGCCGTGGTCTCCCTTCTTGGCGCCGGAATCTGGGGCTTCATGCACACACTGCCGCAGGTAAACTACTACACGCATGGAACGCAGATGACGGCGAGCCATGGCCACCTTGCCTTCTTCGGGGCCTATGCGCTCATAAACCTTGCCATGATCTCCTATGCTGTGCCCAACCTCATGAACAAGACCGAGAGCATAAGGAGCCAGAAGATAGAGATATTCGCCTTCTGGGCCATGGTGGTCTCCATGTTCAGCATTGCCCTCGTCCTTACCGGCGCAGGTATTGTTCAGGTTACCCTCCAGAGGGTCATGGGTATGTCCTATATGGAGACGCAGTCCCACATGTGGGTCTTTTATGCCATTAGGGAGGCCCTTGGTGTAACCTTTCTCTTAGGCCTTATCGCCTTTTACTACGACTTCTTTACAAAGGCGGGCAGGGTGAGGTAGAGTATAGCATGGGAATTTCAGTACACAGAAAAGAAGACCAGGGCAAGACCGCGCTCCCATATTACCTTGCCGTTGGAGATGAGGTGGAGGTCTTTACCGCGGCCTACAGTGCCAGGATGGCAGTCCTACTGAAGGGGCCCACGGGCTGTGGAAAGACCCGCTTTGTCAGGCACATGGCGGCGCGCCTCGGCCTTGGCGTCCATACCGTGGCCTGCCACGACGACCTCTCGGCAAGCGATCTCCTTGGGAGATTCCTCATAAAGGGCTCTGATACGGAGTGGGTGGACGGCCCCCTTACAACATCTGTCAGAAAGGGAGGCATATGCTACCTCGATGAGGTAGTGGAGGCCAGAAAGGACACTACCGTCATCATACACCCCCTTACGGACGACCGCCGTATCCTCACCATCGATAAGACTGGCGAGGAACTCACAGCCCCCGAGGACTTCATGCTCGTTGTCTCCTACAACCCCGGGTATCAGCATATCCTCAAAGACCTGAAACCCAGCACGCGCCAGAGGTTCGTGGCACTGGAGTTTGATTATCCTCCAGAGGACCTTGAGATTCAGATAGTAATGGCTGAGAGCGGCCTTGACGAAAAGGCCGCCTCGCCCATAGTCCGCGCCGGAAGGAAGATGCGCCTCCTTACAGAAGAAGGCCTTGATTCTCCGCCGTGCACAAGGCTTTTTGTGCACGCGGCACGCCTCGTCAAGAGCGGACTTGGACCGCAGGCGGCTGTACTTACGGCCATAATTCGTCCCGTAACAGACGACCCTGATACCATTGCCGCCATGTCAGACATCGCCGTGTCCATGCTCTGAGGCGGTATATCTCATGGAATACCTCATAGGAAAAGGCATAGACCGGGCCCTTCGGCTTTGCCATGGGAGAAAACTCAAGCGATGGAAGGCAGGACGAAGCCCTCTCCAGGTAAAGGACCTTGAGAGGAGGTTCAGCCTCCTTGCCTCTCTCGTAACGTGCAGAAGCACCTCTGTCATCTCCCTTCACGGCGACCCGCCGCCACGGCCATACGCGCAGATACTCTACAAGAGCGGCCACCCCGCGCAACTCGGCGAGCACGCCTTTTCATGGACTGACGGCGAGTCCATATTCCTTCCCATGTCCTCCCTGCACATGAAGGATCCTGCCCTTGAGATTCAACTGCTTAAAACAAGCATTTTCTTCCTCTCCTTCCAGATGATAGAGGGCTCCCTTGAGACTGCCTTTAAGAACAGGCAGACCCTCGAGAACGATCAGGAACTATCGGATATTTTCTGGATTATCGAGAACAGGCGCATTAAAGGCCTCATAGGGAAGGAATACCCCGGGGCCCTTGCGTCTTTCAAGGAAATCGTTGCTTCGCTCATCGAGGATAGGCCGGGCATGGGTCTACTGCGTCCCTCTGAGTCCCGGGTAGAGGAGTTTCTCCGCGCCTCGCTCCTCGATGACGCGCCCCTTCTCGCGGTGCGTTCCGCCGAAGAGAGCCTCAGGATGGCAAGGGCTGTTCTTGAACAGTGGCATGGGACAGAAGGGCGAAGGAGGGGCCTTGGGGCAGGGTACAGGGCCATCATGCCCTTTATCCTCTATGGAAGGCTTCTGCCGGCGAGACTCAAGGCAGGGGCTGTCTTCAAGAGGCCCTTCCCTGCTGACAACGACAGGCCCCCCGCAGGCGAGGCCCATGACAAAGGCTCTGAAGAGGGCGAAAAAAAACGCTACGTCCAGAAAAAAGAAGACGTTGACGAGGAGGCCAATGAACAGGGCCTTGCCCTGAACATATACGATAAATTCATAACTTGGGCCGAGTTCGTGAACGTGCCCCGGCCCTTTGACGACGACCCCGAAGACGGACTTAATAAAAAGGCCGATGAAATGGACGAGATCTCAACGGCCAATATAGAGCGTTCTACAAACGCCTTCTTTAACGCTGAACTCGAAAAGGCCCAGTTTCTTGATAATGAGCCTCATGGCTCCTGTTCCGCCAATGACAGGGTCTTCACCTACCCGGAGTGGGACTACAGGAAAAAGTCTTTTACAGAAGACTACGCAACGCTCCGTGAAGACGAGGCCGGGGAGACTGATCAGGACTTTGCCCTTGGAGTGCTAAGGGAGAGGCATGGGCTGATAGAAAAACTCCGCCGCGAGTTCGAGATACTCAACCCCGAGCTCCGCCCCCTTAAAAGGCAGATAGACGGAAGCGAGATAGACATAGACGCCGTGGTGCAGGCCGCGGGAGACCGCCTTGCCGGAAGGGCCTTTGACGAGAGGCTCTACATAAGAGAGGCCCGCTCTGCCCGTGATATGTCGGCCCTCTTTCTTGTGGACCAGAGCATGTCCACAGAGACCTGGGTTGGCGATAAGCGCGTCATAGACCATGAAAAAGAGGCCCTTCTTCTCCTCTGCGAGTCAATGAAGGAACTTCGCGACAGGTACGCTGTCCATGGTTTCTCGGGCCGCAACAGGACCGGTTGTCGTTACTGGCGCGTAAAGACCTTTGACGAACCCTACACCCCCGAGGTGCGCGACAGAATAGGCGCCCTCGTGCCTATTGGATATACCCGCATGGGGCCGGCCATACGGCATTCTGTAAAACTCCTTGAAAAAGAATCGGCCCGTGTCCGTATCCTCTTCCTCATCTCTGACGGCAAGCCCAATGACATGGACATATACGAGGGTAGATACGGTCTTGAGGATACCGCCATGGCAATAAGAGAGGCAAAGACGGCGGGAATCACGCCCTTCTGCCTTACTGTTGATAACTCCGCCGGAGAGTACCTGCCGCGCCTCTTCGGAAAGGGGCACTACGTTGTGCTCCAGGACGCCGCCAAACTCGCCGCCAGCCTTCCCGTGCTCTTTGCACGTGTGGTGAACGGCCTATACTGAGCCGCTTCGCCCTGCCACACCTTCAGATACCTTCCCCCTTCAATACGCCAAAAAGCATGATATAATGGATTTGACTTTCACCGCGCCTTGAAAGATAATCAGCGCTGTACGCATAATTTTTTTTTAAGGAGGGTAAAGCCGTGGCAGATGGCCTCAAGATAAAGGGCGTAACCATAGAAAACCCCAATGGCCTTAATCTCATACTGGGGCAGACTCACTTTATAAAAACCGTTGAAGACCTCCACGAGGCCCTTGTCGGGGCTGTACCGGGCGTGAAGTTCGGCCTTGCCTTTAACGAGGCCTCGGGGCCCTGCCTCGTTCGCTCCTCGGGAACGGACCATAACCTCAAGGCCCTTGCCGAAAAAAACGCCCTCTCCATCGGCGCTGGACACGCATTCATAATATTTATTGATAACGCCTTTCCCGTAAATATCCTTAACGCCATAAAGGCCGTCCCAGAGGTCTGTAATATCTACTGCGCAACTGCCAACCCCGTGGAGGTCGCAGTGGCCGAGTCCCAACAAGGACGCGCCATACTCGGAGTCATAGACGGAGAGGGACCAAAGGGCATCGAGACTGAAGACGACGTGAAAGACAGGAAAGAACTCCTCAGAAAGTTCGGCTATAAACTGTAGGATAAAAGAAGAGGTATGGCGGCGGGCTTCGTCCGACTGAAGAAGAAAGAAGAAAAAAAGGGGGATGTGGCCGGGCTTCGCCCGCCAAAAGAAAAAAAACTTCCTTACTTTTTTTTGAAAAAGAAAGTTTTTTGATTGGGCGGCAATGTCCATCTGGATTTCTTGGAACTGGTACATATTAGTCGCCTTTGGCCACGAATAAACTACGGCAAAGAAAACCAATTCCAACGGCCTTCAGGCCGTTGGAAAGAACTTGTAGGATGGGTGGAGCGAAACGAAACCCATCAAATAGGGTGTAGGGTGGGCTCTGCCCACCAAAAGAGATGAACAAAAGAGAAGTTATGAGAGTAAAGATTAACCCTTTGAGGGAAAACTCCATACTCAAGGCCTTTGCCGCGGCCCTTGTCCTCGTCATTACCGGTTGCTCGGGGTTCGGGGACAGCGGCTCTGGACGCGACCTCGATGATATTGAGTCATCAGGAGTCTTGAGGGTTATTGTCCGGCCAAAGGCTATATCCTTCTCATCTCCTGGCATTACGCAGGTGCTCATAGACAGAAAACTCGCCAATGCCCTTGCGGATGAACTCGGCCTTAAACTCAAACTTGTGGTCATGGACGACAACAAGGCCATGGTTGATAAACTCCGCTCCGGGAAAGCCGATATTATAGCTGCTGGTCTCAGGGGAGAACTCAGCAGCGGTCTTGTCCGCTCTGTTGCCTACAGGTACACCGATGAAATCCTCGTCGTTAAAAAGACCCTCGCAAAAGGCCTGGATTCACCTGGTCCGCGGCCCTCGCTCAAGGGACATGTTATCTGCCTTTCTCCCGGAAGCATTGGAACAGGGGCCGTAAAGTATCTAAAGGGACTCGGTGTAAGGAAGTTTATCGATTCCGCGCCCGGCGCCGGCCCTGAAGAGGCCCTTGAAAAGGTGCGCGGCGCCGAGTGCCTCGGCGCTGTTATTGACTCTGTATCATGGGACGAGGTCTCCGATGATTACGCCTCCCTTGTCATTGACAGGGTCCTTGAAAAATCCCTGCCCGTGGCCCTTGTCATGAGGGCTGGGGCAGTTCAGCTCCGCAGGCGCGTAAACGAGTTCCTCATATCAAAATCCCTCTCCACTGGAACCGACCAGAAGTACGCCCTGGACTTCGACGGCATAAAAAATAAAAAGGTCCTCAGGATGCTTACGCGCAATAACTCCCTTACATACTACATCTACAGGGGAACGCCCGTGGGTTTTGAGTATGAGATGATGAAGAAGTTCGCCGATTCCAGGGGCCTTCGCCTTGAGGTAATCCTTCCGCCAAATCATAGCGAACTCATTCCATGGCTAAAAGATGGAAGGGCTGATGTAGTGGCCGCGGCCATGACTATGACTGATGCGCGGAAAAAGCAGTGCGCCTTTACCAGGCCCTATAACTATATTGACGAACTTGTTGTGGTGCGGGGTAGCGACAGGTCGATAAAGTCGCCAAAAGACCTCAGGGGAAAGACCGTACATATAAGGAAGAGCAGCGCCTTTTACGAGAGCCTCATGAAACTCAGAAAAAAGGGGATTGACTTTGAGATAGTCCTTCTGCCAGAAGACATGGAGACAGAGGACATCCTTGAGGGCGTTGCCGAGAAGAGGTGGGATATTACTGTCGCTGACTCCAACCTTCTTCGCATGGAACGCGAGAACGGAAAGGACCTGAAGGCCGCCTTTACCCTTGGTAAACGAGGCCTTGGCTGGGCAGTGAGAAAGGATGACACAAAACTCCTCAAGGAACTCAACGCCTTTATCAAGAAGGAATACAAGGGATTCTTCTATAACATGCTCAAGGAAAAGTACTTCAAAAACCCCATGGCCTCTGAGACCGACAGAGACGGTTTCCGTTATTATAAGAGTGGGCGCATCTCTCCTTACGATGACCTTGCGAAGAAGTACGCAGGCATATACGGCCTCGACTGGCGTCTCATAGTGGCCCAGATGTTCCAGGAATCAGGCTTCAATCCCAGGAAAAGGAGCTGGGCAGGGGCAAGGGGCCTCATGCAGGTAATGCCGAGGACCGCACGCGAGTTAGGTCTAAAAGACCTCTATGACCCAGAGTCTTCCATAAAGGCGGGCGCCTATTACATGAAGAAACTCCTCGCCAGGTTCAGCCCGTCAATATCCCTTAACGACCGCATAAGCCTCACCCTTGCCGCCTACCATGTTGGCTACAACCATGTGGCCGACGCCAGAACCCTTGCCAGAAAACTTGGACTTAATCCTGACATCTGGTTTAATAATGTAGAGAAGGCCATGTTGCTTCTTCAAAAACGTCACTACTACCGGAAGACGCGTTACGGGTACTGTAATGGGCGGAGGACCGTGAACTACGTGCGTGCCATACTCGATAGATACAACGCCTACCTCAGGCCCGAGGTGCCCGAGGCGGCCTGAGAGTTTAATGGAAAGTGTGCGCGAGTTTTGGCGCTTCGCTCAAGAGTCAATCTTGAAGCAGGCCTGCTATAGACACACCCATATCATCATGAGAGGTCTACCATGAAACTGTCGCTACGCCGTTCATTAATAACCGGTCTTCTCTTGCCGGCCCTTGCCTGTCTCATCTTGGCGGCCCCGGCCTTCGCAGGGCCTGGGAGCGAGGGCCACGGAGGAGCCCACCTCGGGCCCGCGTCAACTAAGTGCGTAGGTTGCCACGAGGGCGTTCTCAGCGGAGGAGTCGTTTCCCACAGGGGGGGGACCACACACCCCGTAGGCGTCGACTATCTGGAACTCTCAAGACGCAACCCTTCGCTCGTCCCTCCAGAAAAGCTCAACAAGGCAATGCCACTTGAAGACGGCAGGATAGGGTGCCTTACCTGCCACGTGCCTTATGATAGTAAGAACCACTCCGAACTTGCCAGAAAAAGGGCGGGCATGGGATTTGACGAACCTGACCCAATGCTGTCCGTAGACAACAGGGGCAGTGCCCTATGCATGGGGTGCCACCGCAAGTGAGCGTTCCTTTTTTTCCCTGCTGAGGTCTCCTGGCTGAAGAGGACAAAAGATAATGAATACTTGAAGGGGGAATTCCAGACCAATGAAGAGTTTTAGAAAAGTACTTCTTTTTAATCATCCCAGACGCTTCGGCTTCGTGAACATAACGGATGATGTTCAGGAGGCCCTCTCTGAGAGCGGCGTCACAGAGGGGCTTGTGCTCGTGAACTCCATGCACATTACGTCCTCTGTCTTCATAAACGACGATGAGCCCGGCCTTCATGGAGACCTCCTTCGATGGCTCGATGGGCTTGCCCCTCATGAGCCCATATCGCGCTACCGTCATAACGACACGGGGGAGGACAACGGCGACGCACACCTGAAGCGCGAGATAATGGGCCGGGGCGTAGTCGTGGCCGTCACAAAAGGCAGGCTTGACCTTGGGACATGGGAGAGGATATTCTACGGTGAGTTCGACGGCAGAAGAAGAAAGAGGGTCCTGGTAAAGATAATAGGAGAGTAGGGGAGAGGGCCATTTGCCCAAAACCCTGTATCTGTCAGCGCTTCTCAAAAAAATCCCACATTAAGAAAGATATTACCCATGGAAAGATTATTGAGCCTTGCGGGTTTTTTTGTCTTCATGGCCATAGCCCTGCTTGCCTCGGAGAAGAGAAAAAAGGTGAATTGGAGGCTCGTCCTATGGGGCGTTGGGCTTCAGTTCATACTGGCCCTTCTCATACTCAAGACCCGTCCGGGTCTTGTTTTTTTTGAGACCGCAAGGGTGGTCATGACCGGGCTCCTTGACTTTTCAGACGTGGGGGCGCGCTTTCTCTTTGGTTCACTTGTCAATAACCAGTCCCTTGGCGCCACTGTGGCCTTCAAGGTCCTTCCAACAATTATCTTCGTCTCCTCGCTCATGGGCGTGCTCTTTTATCTCCGCATCATTCAGGCCGTTGTCCGCGTCATGGCCTGGATCATGAGGCGGACCATGGGGGCCTCGGGGGCCGAGTCACTCCTTGCCGCCATGCTGGTCTTCATGGGCATCGAGTCAACAGTTGGTCTGAAGGAATATATAACCCGTATGACGCGTTCTGAGATATTCACCATAATGACCTGTTTTCTCGCCACAATCGCAGGTAGTGTAATGGCTGTCTACGTAAGTTTCGGGGCAAATGCCGGCCACCTTCTCGCCGCCTCCGTGATGAGCGCTCCTGCGGCCATTGTCATCTCAAAACTCATGATACCAGAACTTGATTCTCCCATAACAGGTTCGAAGATGAGTGGCATACTCCAGAGTAGTGATGAGAATATAGTCGACGCCGCGGCCAATGGCGCAATGAGCGGCCTCCGTCTTGCCGCCTACATAGGGGCCATACTCATGGCCTTTGTGGCGCTTATAGGAATGCTCGACTACTTTCTCGGCTTCGCCAATACTTCCTTTGAATCCGCAAGCGGTTACGTCTTCGCCCCTGTTGCCTTTATCATGGGTGTTCCCTGGAAGGATTGTCTCTCCGTGGGCCAGCTCCTCGGAGTAAAGGTCATCTTCAACGAGTTTTTGTCTTATCAGAAGATGGGAGAACTCATCGGCGCCGGGCTCCTTGAGAAACGCTCGGTCACCATAGCCACTTACGCGCTCTGCAGTTTTGCCAACTTCGGCTCAATCGCCATACTCATAGGGGCTGTTGGGGCCATAAGCCCGGAGCGAAAGAGGCTTGTGGCCTCCCTTGCCATGAAGGCCCTTCTCTCGGGTCTTCTCGCGAGTTTCATGACAGCGTCCATAGCGGGGATTCTGCTTTAAAGACTGCTCTGCGCGCAGGGGAGGGGGGGATGGTGCGGGGCAGGGGGGAAAGGCCCTTGCCTTTCAGAAGCAGGGCCTGCCCTCAACGAGTATATCCACCCACTCGCCGCCCTTGAGGGCCCTCATGGTTGGGCCGTAAAAGATGAAGTCCTGGTGAAATGGCACAGAGACCGTGCCGCCAAAGCCCGCGTTGTCGCCAAGGGCTATGTGCACTGTGCCAAGAATTTTTTCTGTCTCCAGGATGTTGTCGGGCCGCGTGGCCCTGTCGTTTGTGCCTATGCCGAGTTCGGCTATGTTGCCTGCAAGGGGAACCTTCTTCAACTCTTCTTCAAGTACACGGGCGTAATCCTCGCCGTCCGATACAGATACCGCGAGGCCCTCTCTTATCTCAATGGTTATTGGAGATGTGAGTTTTCTTGTGGGAGCCCACTCGAGAACAAGCCTTCCATTGGCCGTGCCCTCTACTGGAGCGAGAAAGGCCTCTCCAGCCGGAAGGTTCCCATAGGCCCCTTTCTCTGTGAGGATGCCCGTATCGGCAAGAACAGGCCTCCCCTCAATGGAAAACTCTATGTCCGTGCCGTTTGGAGCGGCTATACGTACGCGCGTAGCACCGGAGAGCCGTTCCTGAAGCGATATGGTACGGACCTCAAGGGCCTTCCAGTCAACGGCCATTGAGGCCGAGAGCATGGAGCGCTCGAATATGGGCATGCTCGCGTACCTCGCACTCCCAACGTCTGTAAGGAATTTGCGGAACCTCGTATGGGTGGTTGAGTAGTTGCTTAGCGCCACTACGGCGTCAGGCATTGAGCCTGATTCCCTGATAATCTCCGAGGCTTCCTCAATTTCACCGTCAGAGGCCGTCTTTTCAAGTATCTTACCGAGGAGGCCGGCGTTCTGAAGCCCATCAACGGCCTCCTCTCCAAATGCCGCCCTCCAGAGCGACTCGTGGGGTTCCACGCCGTGGCCGCCGCCCGAGGGAAACTCAACGTACTCTGCCCTGCATATTGCCCTGCCGATCTTCGCGGTCTCTTTTGCTATTTCCTGAAGGTCAAGCCTTCTACGGCGCTCGTCCTCTCCCGGGGTTTCGCCGCCAGAAATAGTATCCGTAAAGACAAGGACGCGCTCTTCCTTCCTGACGCCAAGATTAAGGGTAAAGATCCTTTTTATTACCTCATTTACCATGAAGTTCCTCTCTTTTTTTACTCACAGATTACAACAACGCATATGAACTGTCAACGCGTCTCTGGTCCAAAGGGTTCATTCTTTAACAAAATAAGATATATATTGACACTGAGGCTTTAAAAAGGGTAGAATATTTAAG
>CAYYJQ010000029.1:0-17386 GCA_964472295.1 uncultured Thermodesulfobacteriota bacterium
TACGTACGGTGGTGTGGGAGGACGGCGGGGGCAACCCCGCCTCCTACCCGATTTTCTTGTAGCCGGTCTTATGAGATATTGTACATGCCATGAAGATAACGGAGATACCAGAGGTCATAAAGATACTCAAGGGAGAGTGCGCGAGGTTAAAAACACCTTATGTGACAGAGGTTGCCGGGGGTAGCGCGGAAGATGGTGTTCAGGGCAAGGGGGACGGCGCTATCATTAAAAAACCTTTCAAGGTTCTTGTATCCTGTATCCTCAGCCTCCGCACAAAGGACGAGGTCACCATGGCCGCGTCGAAGAGGCTCTTTGCCCTTGCCGCCACGCCTTTGGCGTTGGCGGACCTTGGGGAGGAGAAAATAGAAGAGGCCATATACCCTGCGGGTTTTTACCGCACCAAGGCAAGGACGCTCAAGGCGCTGGCCTGGGATTTACTGGAGAACCACGGAGGAAGGGTCCCTGATACCATGGAGGGGCTTCTGGCCTTGAAGGGCGTTGGGAGAAAGACGGCCAACCTTGTCCTTACCATGGGTTACGGCAAACCCGGCATATGCGTGGATACGCACGTGCACAGGATAGTGAACCGCTGGGGCCTTGTAGAGACGAAGACTCCCGATAAGACAGAGGCCGCCCTTCGCAAGGTGCTTCCAAAGAGGTACTGGATAGGCATTAACGACCTTCTTGTAAGGTATGGGCAGAACGTATGCAGGCCTCTATCTCCCTTTTGCAGTAGTTGTGCCATTGCCGGGTATTGCGAAAAAAAGGGGGTAAAGAAGTCAAGATAATCCTTGAGTTACCCCTATCTGAGAGGTATTATTAAAATACGTCATGCAGGGTAAGTATTTCATGCAAGTATCTTGACACCCTTTACGATAAGGAGGCTCTCATGGACCCCAGGGTACTGATATTCGGAAAGGACACCTGACCATACACAACTGCCGCCCGTGAGGATTACGGCAAAAGGGGTTACGACGTTGAGTACGTAAATGTCCTTGCATCAAAAGAGGGCATGGAGAGGATGCTTGGCATTACAAATGGCGGAAGGGACGTACCCGTCATCGTGGAGGAGAAGAAGACCACCATTGGTTTTGGCGGCTCGTGAGGGGTATAAAGACCCGCGGTCGCGGGTCAAGTCTGGTGGGCGGATTTTTCAGGTGAAGCGGGGCGCGGGCGTATTTTAAATGCAACAGGGGGCATCCCTATAGGTTTTCTTTGTGTTTTTTCAAGCAGAGTCACCGAGTGGGGCGCGAGACGTATTTTAGAGGGTTTCGGGTTCATCCCCTGTTGGTTTTCCTTAACAGGCTTTCTTCATACCTTGTGTCACTTGACTTTGCAGAGCGGCATCGAGCCTTCAGAGCCTTTGCGTCCTGATTGAAAAACTTTCTTTTTTCCAAAAGAAAGTATGGAGTTGTTTAACAAAAAAAAATAAGGAGAAGGTAATTGGAGAAGACTTTATCCATTGTCAAGCCAGACGGCGTAAGAAAGAACATCATAGGCGAGGTCATATCAAGGTTTGAGAAAAAAGGCCTCAAGGTCCTGGCCCTCCGCATGCTACGCCTCACGAAAGAAGGGGCCCAGGGTTTTTACGCCGTGCACAGGGAACGGCCTTTTTTTGATTCCCTTACAGACTTCATGTCATCGGGTCCAGTGGTAGTCATGGTCCTTGGCGGCGAGGACGCCATAAAGACGGTGCGCGCCGTAATGGGTGCCACGAACCCTGCCGAGGCCGAGGCCGGCACCATCAGAAAAGACTTTGCCGACTCTATTGAGTCCAACATAGTGCACGGCTCGGATAGCCCCGAGAGCGCGGTCTCAGAGATTAATTACTTCTTTAACTGCCTCGATATATGCGAGAGGTAAATTATAGAGAGTCTCATGGAGAATATTGACAGGGTCAAGACACATTACCACTTCAGCGAAGCGGACGTGGAGAATCTCCTCAGGCTGAAGCCCCTGCTTGAAGGGTATGCCGACGAGTTTGTGGTGGAGTTCTATCACTTTGTAAAGAACTTCAGGAGCGTTGACAAATACCTCAAGAACGAGGCCATCATAAAGAGGCACCAGGATGCCCTCAGAAAGTGGTACAGAAACCTATTTGCCGGAGATTACGGCCCTGACTATATGGCGGGACTCGAAAAAGTAGGCCGGGCCCATGTGAAGATAGATCTGCCTGCCCATTATGTGAACGCGGCCTTTCATTTTGTAAAGGATTACATAAGCGCTAAGATAATGAAAGAGTTTCCGGAGTGCCCGGAGTGTGTTGACCTCCAGCGCTCGGCAGTGAAACTCCTGGATATAAACCTCGACATCTTCACATCGTCCTTTATTCACGAGGAGAAGAAGTTTTTTCTCTCAAAGAAGGTTGAGAGCCGCCTTGTGCAGGCCGCCAACCGTGTAAGTTACGGCCTCAATCTCGTCCTTGTCCTTGGTCTTGTCATAATCGGCGTCATGGTGGTGGTGCTCTTTGCCTATGACATGAACTATGTGGTTCACGGCCACATTGAGACAGGGCTCCTCCGTACCCTTGGTACGCTCCTCATGCTCTGGGTGGTTATAGAGCTCATGGACACGGAGATAAGGCACCTCAAGAAGGGCGGCTTTGCCGTTAAGGTCTTTGTAAGCGTCGCCCTTGTGGCTGTCATCAGGGACATACTTATCACCACGCTAAAGGAGCACGAAGGAATAGAGACGCGCCTTACCCTTATCGCGGCCGTGGCGGTCCTTGGCGTAATATACTGGCTTATTTCGAAGACTGAGAAGGATTAATCCGCGTTATCCCAGCCTTTGAAGATGTAGCCGCCCCCTGGGCGGCCTTTTTGTTCGTATCTGGAACTCAGTGAGAAATCTACGGGACATTACATACGAGGGTTTTCTGCGCCTTGCCTCTGACCTTGGCGAAAGGCCCTACCGCGCCGGGCAGTTATACAGGTGGATCTACGCCCGGGGCGTCCATTCCATTGATGAAATGACTGACATCTCTCTGGAACTGAGGGAGAGGCTCAAGAAGGATTTTTTCATAGGCCCCCTCTCTATAGAGGATAGTTTCAGGGCAGGGGACGGGACTATAAAACTCGTCTTTACCCTCTCTGATGGCGAGAGGATCCAGTCCGTAATAATGCCCGATGGAGAGAGGGCCTCGGTCTGCGTCTCCACTCAGGCAGGTTGCGCCCTTGGGTGCGGGTTCTGCCTTACAGGGGCCGGCGGCTACAGGAGAAACCTCACCCTCGCCGAGATGGCCGGGCAGGTAATGGCGGCAAGGGAGGTGCTTGGCGTTGACGTCAAGGTTACGAACATCGTCTTCATGGGCATGGGGGAGCCGCTACTTAATTACGAGAGGGTCGTTGAGCTCATAAGGATACTCATAGACCCCGCGGGCTTCGCGCTCTCCCACAACAGGATTACCGTCTCTACCTCGGGCATAACGCCTGCCATTGAGAGACTTGGATGCGAGGGCCTTAACGTCAACCTTGCCGTATCCCTGAACGCCCCGACCGATGCCCTTCGCACAAGGCTCATGCCTGTTAACAAAAAATATCCCCTTGCCGGGCTGATGAAGGCGCTTCGGGCCTATCCACTGCAGGGGAAGAAACGCCTTACCATTGAGTATGTCCTCCTTGGCGGCCTTAACGACAGTGTTGATGACGCAAGGGCGCTCGTGAGGCTCCTCTCCGGGCTCCGGTGCAAGGTAAACGTCATACCCTTTAATCCCTATCCCGGAGCGTCTTTCACGAGGCCGCGAAAGGAGGCGGTGGACAGGTTTAGGGACATCGTCATAAAGGGCGGGTTCATGGCTGTCATGCGAAAGAGCAGGGGCGCGGGTATAGGGGCGGCCTGCGGTCAGCTCGGAGGCCCCGGAAAGGGCGGGGCGGATGTAAAGGGCTCCCCTGGAAGCGAAAAAACCCTTGAAGGACAGGGCCTTTAGTGGTAAAAGAACGGGGCATTTCCTCTTTTATTGCACGGAGAACCAGGTCAAGAGAAAAAAATATCCCTGGAGGGTTTTTAATCCATGGCAGATGAGAAGATAATAGGAGTAATAGGCGGGAGCGGGCTCTATAAGATGGACGCCCTTGAGGACCTTGAGTCCGTTAGGGTGGAGACCCCCTTTGGCGACCCATCGGATGAGTACATAACAGGCAGGCTCGGAGGGGTAAAGATGGCCTTTCTGCCCCGGCATGGCCGGGCTCACAGGCTCCTTCCGTCGGAGATTAACTACAGGGCCAATATATACGGCATGAAGAAACTCGGGGTCTCGGCCATTATCTCCGTATCCGCCGTGGGCTCCATGAAAGAAGACATACACCCCGGAGACATGGTCATAGTGGACCAGTTCTTTGACCGCACGAAGTCGCGTGAATCGACCTTTCTCGGCGCGGGAGTCGCGGGCCATGTGGAGTTCGCCCACCCAGTATGCGCCGGTCTGTCGCGTCTGCTCTATGAGGCCGCCGAAGGCGCCGGCGCCCGTGTGCACATGGGGGGCACCTACCTCTGTATCGAGGGTCCGCAGTTCTCTACAAGGGCCGAGTCCATGATATACCGCTCCTGGGGCGTGGACGTAATAGGCATGACCAATATTCCCGAGGCAAAACTCGCAAGAGAGGCCGGAATGTGCTATGCCACCGTGGCCCTCTCAACAGATTACGACTGCTGGCACGAGGAAGAAGAGTCCGTCACAGTGGAGATGATACTTGAGACCATAAGAAACAACGTTGCCATGGCGCGCGAAATCATCACACGCGCCGCTCCCCGCGCCTCTGGGGCCCAGTGCCCCTGCGGTTGCGCCGAGGCCATGCGCTACGCCGCGGTGACGGAGAGGGACGCCATACCAGAGGAGACAAAAGAGGCCCTCTCTATTATAATGGGTAAATACCTTTAGCCCGCCCTGTGGGGGCCGCGCTTCTTGACGGAAAGGTTTCTCCTGGCGCGTTATTGTAAGAGGGGCTCTTGCTTTTGATAGTATGGATACCTCCCCCTTGACTGGAAGGAGTTTTTTTAATGAAGTGGAGATTTGCGGCGGGTTTCGTCGCCCTTGACAGCGTGAAGTCCCGTTCTTTATTGCTGGAAGGAGTTTTTAATGAAGTTCATACTTGCGGCGGGTCTTGTTCTCTATTGATAGCGTAATGCCACTTCTTGACTAATGAAAGGAGTTTTTTAATCATGAGTATACTCGTAGTGGGTTCCGTGGCCTTTGACAGCATAAAGACCCCCTTTGGCGAGGTAGACGAGGTCCTTGGGGGCTCGGCGACATATTTTTCCACGGCGGCAAGTTACTTCAGTGACGTAAAACTCGTGGCCGTTGTAGGCACGGACTTTCCAGATGAGCACATTGAGACCCTGAAGGGGCACGGCGTGGACGTATCGGCCCTGAAGAAGGTTCCTGGCAGGACCTTCCGCTGGAAGGGGTACTATGAGTACGACCTGAATCAGGCCCATACCCTTGATACAGAGCTCAATGTTTTCAGCGACTTCAGCCCCGAGATACCAGAGGGACATGGCGACTCGCCCTTTCTCTTTCTCGCAAATATAGACCCTGACCTTCAGATTAAGGTCCTTGAGCAGGTGCGCACCCCAAGGCTCGTTGCCTGTGATACAATGAACTTCTGGATAGAGAACAAGCCCGAGGTTCTCCGTAAACTCCTCAAGAAAGTGGAGATATTCGTCATAAACGAGGGAGAGGCAAGGGAACTTACCGGGGAGGCGAGCCTCGTGAAGGCCGCGAGAAAGATAATGAATATGGGCCCACATACCCTCATAGTCAAGCGCGGGGAGTACGGGGCGCTCATGTTCGGCTCCTCCTTCATCTTCAGCGCCCCGGCCTACCCCCTTGAGGAGATTTTCGACCCCACCGGGGCTGGAGACAGTTTTGCCGGCGGCTTCATGGGCTATCTCGCCAACACAGGGGACCTCTCTGACGATAATCTCAAGAGGGCCATTATCTTCGGGAGCGTGATGGCCTCTTTCAACGTCGAGGCCTTCAGTCTCGGAAGGCTCGGCTCTCTAAAGCAGGAGGAAATACGCTCGCGCTACAGGGAGTTTAAGCAGTTGACCCATTTTATGGATTTATGATAAGTTATAAGAAGAGGTTTAACTCAAAAATTTCCCTTTTCCACGGGGTTTCAAGACCGGTATGGTCCGTGAGAGGGCGATTGTCACTTCGCGCCGGCCTGCGGCCTTTTTCAGAAAAAACACTTGAGATGGCCTTAGGGGCAGATAAAAACAGGACGTTCAACTCCAGGACTTTTGGGCCTCTCCTCATTCTCCTCCTCCTTGTCCTTATCTTTTCCGGCTGTGCCCATGTCAATAAAGAAGATAAAATCAAGGAGAAGGCGGGCGTGCATTACAGGCTTGGAAACGAGTATTACAAGGCCGGTAAACTCGCCGACGCCTTGAAGGAGTACACAAGGGCCGTGGAGATTTACCCCGCCGAGCCGTCCTATCACCTCATGCTCGGCTTTGCCTACTCATCGCGGGGGCTTGACAAGAGGGCAGAGGGGGAGATGAAAGAGGCCATAAGGCTGAACCCGCGTTTTTCTGAGGCCCATATTGGCCTTGCCTTCATATACAAGAAAAAAGGCGATTGGGACGGTGTGATAGAAGAATGTAACCTCGCCCTTGAGAACATTTACTACAAGACGCCAGAGGCGGCCTACCTGAACATGGGCATAGCCTACTATGAGAAGGGCGATTACAGTTCAAGCGTTGAAAAACTCAGAAAGGCCATTGCCCTGAAGCCTGGTCTTGCCACGGCCTATTTCAACATGGGGCTTGCCCTTGAGAGGCAGAAAAAAAACAACGAGGCCATAGCCGCGTACCAGAAGGCCGTTGGACTGCATGCAAACTATGTTGACGCCTATTACAGGCTGGGCCTGCTCCTTGTAAAGGCAAGAGACAGGGAGGGGGCCGCGAGGGCCTTTGGCAAGGTGGTGGAGTTGGCCCCTGACAGCGCGGGAGCGAGGTCTGCGAAGGATTATCTGGAACTGCTCAGGTAGCATGGGAGGCCGGCGTGAGAGGCGCGGTCCTCCCGAAGGCCCTGTAATGTGTTCAAAGAGGCGGCGTCTTTAATTTGGGCAAATGGGGCATGGGACGATAGGAATATGCCGCTTTCCATAATGTTTTCAGATGGAGATGGAGATAAGAAGGGTATGGAGAGCCCCGGAGCCTGCATCAGGAGGGAGAGGGAACTCAGGGACTTTTCTATCCAGAATGTCCATGAGGCGACACGCATACCTGTAAAGATACTCGTTGCCCTTGAGGCCGACGACTTTGAATCACTGCCTCAGCCGGCCTTTGTAAAGGGGTATATAAAGGCCTGTTGCAAGTTCATGGGCCTTGATGAGACTGATCTCCTCCTTCGGTACGAACTCTACCTCAAGGAGAACGCCCCCCAAAAAGAAGAGCCCCGCGCCGAGAGTGTAGCCTTGCCCGCCCCGGAGCGGTCTGTAGCGCTTGACCCGAAGAAGATAGTGGGACTCCTTCTCGTGGTTGGCGTTATCATAATCATAGGTTTCTATTTTATACATAACAGGGGCCGAGAAGAGACCATTACGCCGTCCCCACAGGAGGCCGCTGAAGGGGCGCCCGAGACAATGGCGGCACCGAAGAAGGAGGCCTCGCCCGCGCCATCCCGCGCCAGGGCAGTCGCCCCTCTTCACCCCCTTGCCGATAAGGCCGCCCCTGCCGAGGCGCCGGGGCACGTCTTAAAGGTTATCGCCTCTGATAAGGTCTGGATAAAGTTTACCATTGACGGGAAGAAAACATTTGAGGTCCTCTTCAAGAAAGGCGAGGACAGGCACTGGCTCATGAAAAAGGGCGTCAGCCTTGTCATCGGGAACGCCGCGGGTGCCACGCTTGTCTTTGACGGAAAGCCCGTGAGTATAGCCCATGAGCAAGGCCGTGTTGTGAGGTTGACGCTTCCACGGGAGGAGGCCGCGCCAGCAGGTATTAATAAGGGGAAGGCCCTTGAGGAGAGGCCGCGGGCCCCCATGGAGGGTCCTCCGAGGCCCTGATGGATATTAATTTGCACATATCACATATGGAGAAGAGATGGAGACCGTAATAAGGTGCAGGCAGTGCGGCAAGAAGATGCACTCCGTAAGGGTGGATGATTACAAGATAAAGTCGCATTGTTCCTGCGGATACTCGGAGTACAAGACAGCCTCCGCCCCGAGCAAGGCCATCAACCCCCATCTTACGCGCGAGGATCTCATGCCCCTTGTCTTTGACGAGAACGGGCGGTTCCTTGTGGAGGTGGAGCGGGCCGAGAGGGAGCAGAAGGAGATAATCACCCTTGAGGAACTGAGTATGCTCGCCTCCTCGGATTATGACCTCCGGGATGTCCTCAAGACTGTTGCCGAGAAGACGGCAAAGAGGCTTGGCGTTGATGTCTGCTCCATATATCTCTGGAAGGACGATTGCCTCGTGCTCGAGGGCACCTATGGGCTCAGCCAGGACGCCGTTGGTGTTGCGCGCCTGAAGCCCGGCGAGGGCATCACGGGCTCGGCCCTCAAGGCCCGAAGCCCCCTTCTCATAGAGGACGTGAGCAAGGACAAACGCTACCACTACTTCCCGGAGACAAAAGAAGAGCAGTACAGGATAAAGTCCATGTACTCCTATCCCATATTCTCCGGTGATGAGCCCTTTGGGGCCCTTAACGTGCAGACCGTGGTTACAAAGGACTTTACAGGCGATGAACTGGGTTTTGTGGCTGTTGTGGCCAACCTCATCCGCGGCGCGGTAAAGATAAGAAAGAGGGGCTGATGTATCCCCATGTCCGGCGGCTCCGGGTGTGGTCACGCCGCGCGCGGGCCCTCGGGGGTCACTTCGCTGTACAGGTATTTTTCCTCATGCTCGCGGTTCTCGTGGCGCCCCCTCCTGCCATGGCCCGGGAGGCCGGAAGGGTCAACCGCGGCGGGCACTTTAATGTCGTCTTCTTTGGCCCCGAGAACTCCGTCTCGGCACACCTTATCTCCCTTGTCCTCGAAGAGGCCTACAGAAAAATAGGGGCTGACCTCCTGTACTGGCCGGATGGTAGGCTCGGGGCGGTACTCTATCCAAGAAAAGAGTTCTTTGATATTACGAGGAGCCCTGCCTGGGTGGGGGCCATATATGACGGAAAGATAAAGATGCCCGCAGGAGGGGTTACGGAGCGCACCGGCGCCCTTGAGAGGGTGATTTTCCACGAGTACACCCATGCCCTCGTCTACAGCCTCTCTTCTGGCCGCGCCCCTACGTGGCTGAACGAGGGACTTGCCCAGTATGAAGAGGGAAGGACAAGGCCGGGGCTTAGGGCACGCGTAAAGGGTCTCCTTGACAAAGGCGCTACGCCCCTTGACCAACTGGAGGGCTCCTTTCTGGGCATGGACCCCGTGAGCGCGGCAAGGGCCTATGACATAAGCCTCTCCGTGACCTCCTTTATTATTGATGAGTATGGCTTTTCAGCGGTAAAAAAGATACTCGCGGGCCTTGGCAAGGGTCTTGAGATTGATACTGCCCTGAGGTCCGCCATTTTCCTCTCATATGAAGACCTTGAGCGCGCCTGGCGTGCCTCGGTCATGCGTTAAGGGGGGGCTTGGGAGGGCGGGCATCGAGGTTTTTTTCTTTGAACTAAGGTGGCCATATGGTATATTTCCATAAAATAAACGTGGAGGTAAGTTAGGGATGAAAAAACAGACAGGCCTCAGGGCCTTTTTCAGGGGGTCACTTGCCCTTATGTTCCTTGGCGCAGCCGTCTTCGCGCTCTCAGGGTGCGGAGGAGAGAAAAAACCGGCCCCTGCCCCAAAGAAGGCAGAGGCGCCGGCAGGCGCTAAAGGGGCCATGCCTACGGGACATCCCGCTGTAGGGTCGAGCACTGAAGATATTGCCAGGGCCTCTCACTCTCTTATCAAGACCAGCAAGAAGGTTAAGATCTCCGATAAGGTCAGAAAAACGTGGAAGTCCGTTACAGTGGAGATCTCAAACCTCTCGGAAAAGGCCACAAAGACCGTTGAACTCAAGGTGGGTTCCACCACTCAGCTTACAGATGATGGGTACAAGGTCAAGGTAGAGGTCTTTGTGCCTGACTATGCCATTGAGGGTGACCACATAAAGAGCCGCTCCAATGATCCAAAGAACCCGGCGGCCCTCATAGACCTCATGAAGGACGGCAAGGTTGAGACGCGCGGCTGGATTTTCGCCCAGTTCCCGGAGTTCAACTCCTTTAACAGCAAGAAGTTCGGTTTTGTCCTCAAGGCCGCGGCAAGGGTTAATGACAAGGCCAAGGCAGGAAAGGCCAAGGCTGGAAAGAAAAAATAATAGTCTGCCTGGCTCGTTAGGGCGGCAGGCCGGTAAGAGAAGGAGAGATGCCCGAGAGGCTGAAGGGGGCTGACTCGAAATCAGCTGTCCCGCTTGCGGGACCGGGGGTTCAAATCCCTCTCTCTCCGCCATATTGTCAGTAGGCCTCTGGCGCTCCCATTCATGGAATCGCGCCGGACCATGTCCATGTATTTGCATAGAGGAGAGATGCCCGAGAGGCTGAAGGGGCACGACTGGAAATCGTGTGTGCATTCGCGTGCACCGAGGGTTCGAATCCCTCTCTCTCCGCCATTACCTCAAGGTCCGCGTTTACAGGCGGTGCTGATAGCCGGGTCTTGCGCAATGGAAGGGTCGCCAACCCCGTCAGGTCCGGAAGGAAGCAGCGGCCGCGGCCCAGACCCATGTGCCGCAAGGGTGCCTGGCTATCAGCAGCGCCTGTAAGCCCTCCGGGGAAGGGGGTTGTCTTTCAAGTCTTTTCCGCCATCAAGGGAGTGCCCTATTTTCAAGTCAGGAAGCCCTTGAAAATGTTCGAGCGGGGGCGGCTTTTTCTCCAGGTGGTAAACAATAACCTTCCAACAGGGTCCGGGCTGTAGGGCCTTTTAGTTATTCCGGCTTGCCAACCCTTTGGCGGCCCTCCTTCATATCAACACTCTACTTTAGAGGGTAAGTACATACTGGCCATGTCCTCTTATCTCGTAATAGCGCGTAAATGGAGACCAAGGGTCTTTGAGGAGATAATAGGGCAGGACCACGTTACAAGGACCCTTCAGAACGCCATTACCTCGGGCCGTGTTGCACAGGCCTATCTCTTCTCAGGGCCCCGCGGAGTGGGTAAGACCACTGCCGCGAGGATACTCGCGAAATGCCTTAACTGCACTGGAGACGCCACGGCGCCGCCCTGCAACGAGTGCGCCTCGTGCAGAGCCATCACCTCGGGCTCGTCCGTTGATGTCATCGAGATAGACGGGGCCTCCAATACGGGTGTTGAGAACGTCAGGGACCTGCGCGAGAATATCATGTACATGCCCGCCGGGGGCGGCAGGAAGATATACATCATCGACGAGGTCCATATGCTCAGCATAGCGGCCTTTAACGCCCTCCTGAAGACTCTCGAGGAACCCCCGCCCCACGTTGTCTTTATCTTCGCCACTACAGAGGTCCGAAAGATACCCCTTACCATTCTCTCAAGGTGCCAGAGGTTCGAGTTCAGGCGCATCCCTGTAAGCAAGATAGAAGCCCATCTGAAGATGATACTCGAGGCCGAGAAGATAGACTTCGAGGAAGGCGCCCTCTTCGCCATCGCCAGAGAGGCCGACGGGAGCCTTCGAGACGCCGAGAGCCTCCTTGACCAGGTACTTGCCTTTGGCGGGGAGAACGTGCGCCTTGTTGATGTTACAGGGGCCCTTGGGCTCATGGACAGGGCCGTTCTTCTGGAACTAATGGACGCGGTCCTGAAGAAAGACGGCGCCTCTGCCCTTAAAATTATTGAAAAGATTTATGACTTCGGGTATGATTTAAAAAGAGCCTCTGCAGAGTTACTTTCCATAGTGAGAGACATGACGGCCCTGAGGGTCACAGGGGGTTCTGTCGCCATCGAGGCTCCGGCCCATGAACTCAAGGCCCTTGGCGAGATGGCCGCCGGGCTGAATACAGAAGACCTTCATATGCTCTTTCTCCTCATTCAGAAGGGCTATGAGGGTATCGCGAGAAGCGCCTTTGCGCGCCACTCTTTCGAGATGACGGTCCTTCGGGCATCGTCTTTTGATTCTCTAAGGCCCCTTGACGAACTCTTAAAGGGACTTAACGCCCTTGGAAAGAGGGGCCCCGGCAGCGGGGGGGGCGGCGGCGGAGAGGGGACAAGGCGCCAGGCCCTAAGAGGGGCACCAGGCAGAGCGGATAAGTCTCATGGTGACAAGAGTCTTGCTGGAAAGTTGCCCTGGGAGAGGGAGGTGCCTGAAAAAGGCGTAGTGCAGGGGAAGAGGGCCATCTCTTCAGATGGACCTGAGGGGCACGCTGAAAAAGGGCAGGCAAAAGAGGGGTGCGCCAAAGACGAAACCCCGGAAAAATCTCTGGGAAACAATGACCCACGCGATTTCACAGGGGGGCACGGGATAGACCCTGGCGGACCGGAGATTGCGCCCGTTCCAGAGGCCCCGCCGATCATGCCTCCGCACGCGGCAATGGAGGCAGGGACCGAGTACCTTTCCCCGGGAGATAATACACCCATAGGCCCTGCGGAGGAAGATGCGGCAGGGGGCGTTCCTTCAGGCGTCATGGGGGTCCAGGGTATCGAAGGGCTCATGGCGTGTATAAAGGACAAGGGCGGCCCCGGGCTATATGCCCTGCTGAGGGGTTCGGAGATGGAATTAAGAGACAACAGGGTCGAGATAAAGTCGGCCCCGCAGGACTTGAGGGTCCTTGAGATGAAAAAGGCCGGCATGGAGAAACTCTTCTCCCAGTGCCTCGGCTCACCAGTTGAAGTTGTCCTCAGGTCTGGGCAGGCGGCCGCAGAGAGAGAAAGAGACCCTGTAGACCTCCTGCGCCGTGTACTCGGCGCAAGGGTCCTTGAGGATTCATATGTTGAGGGAGGATAGATGAGTAAGAATATCGGCGATATAATGAAGCAGGCCCAGAAGATGCAGGCAAGGCTCGCCGAGGTCCAGAAGGAGATGGGCACCAGGACCTGCGAGGCCTCAGCCGGAGGCGGCATGGTCACGGCCACGGTAAACGGCAACCAGGACCTTCTCTCCATAAAGATAGACCCCGCCGTGGTAGACCCCGAGGACGTGGATATGCTTCAGGACCTCATCGTGGCCGCTGTAAACGAGGCTTACAGGCGGAGCAAGAAGATGGTCTCTGATGAGATGGGCAAACTCACCAGCGGCCTTGGCATGAACATCCCGGACATCTTCAAGTAAGGGGGCGCGAGGGTGCCAGGGGGGCCGCAGGTACCAGCGGATGGTGAGAGGGCGCGAGGGTTTTGAACTACGAACGAAGTTGGCGGTAAGATTGGTTTTCTTTGCCCCACTTTCTTTTTTCTAAAAGAAAGTGGGAGGTTTTTCTTGATTTTTACAGGGTATATTGATTGAATGCGTTACGCTGGTCCCATAGATAGGCTTATAAAGGGGTTTTCAGGACTGCCGGGCATTGGTGAGAAGTCGGCAACGCGCCTTGCCCTCTTTATCCTTAACTCAAGGGAGGGTTTTGCCGAGGAGTTGGCCTCAAGCATACTCGAGGTCAGGGAGCGGCTTACCCTCTGTGCGGGGTGCATGGCCTTCTCTGACACAGATCCCTGCGCTATCTGCTCCGATGAAGCACGGAACGCGGAGACGGTCTGCGTTGTAAGCGACTTCAAGGACATGATGGCCCTTGAGGACGCCGGCCAGTACAGGGGGAGGTATCACGTCCTTCATGGAAACCTCGCGCCCCTCAAGGGCATTGGCCCTGATGATCTGCGCATAGGCGAACTCCTTGAGCGCGTCCGTCGTGGCACGGTCCGCGAGGTGGTACTTGCAACGGGTTTTGATTCCGAGGGAGAGGCGACGGCCATATACCTTACGAGGCTCTTAAAGCCCCTTGGCCTAAAGGTAACGAGGCTGGCCTCGGGAGTGCCTGTGGGCAGTTACATAGAGTTCATGGACAGGGCCACCCTTGGCCGCGCCATGGACGGCAGAAGAGAGGTCTCCTGAGGGTGGCATTAAAGGGCCAGGGAGGAATTAAGGGGCCTGAGGCGGCGTGGATGGGGGTATAAGGGGCACGGAGAAGGGGGCGAGGCGTCGTGGAGAAGGGGCGCTCATGACGGCATTTTTCGTGGCAGAGAGGCAAACCGCCTGTCCTGGTCTCCTTGAAGACCTCGTTGTCCGCATCTTAATATACGGAGAGGGGAACTACAATAATGGATAAACACACAGAGGTAAGATGGCACGGCAGGGCCCAGCAGGGCGTGGTGACGGCGGCCAAGCTCCTTGGCGAGTCCTGCATGAAGGCCGGCGAATATGTGCAGGCCTTCCCGGAGTTCGGGCCCGAGAGGATGGGCGCCCCTGTAAAGGCTTTTAACAGGGTCTCAAAGACGCCCATAAGGCGGCACTGCCAGGTAACAAACCCCGGATACGTCCTCATCGCCGACCCAACGCTCATAGCAGGTCCTGATAGCGGATGCGGCCTTACAGAGGGCGCCACCGAAGACGCCGTATATATCATAAATACGGCAAGGGCTCCTGAAGAGATGCGCGCGGAACTCGGCCTTGAGGGAAAACCCGCCCGCGTTTACACTGTTGACGCCGGTAGGATATCCCTTGAGACCATAGGCAGGGTCATGCCCAACACGCCGCTTCTCGGGGCCTTCGCAAGGGTCACGGACGTTGTGCCCCTTGAGGCCATTATCGAAAACTTCAGAACCAATTACTCGAAGAAGTTCGGCCAGAAGATAATAGAAGGTAATGTAAAGGCCATGCAAAGGGGCCATGACGAGGTGCAGGGACTGTAACCTCAAGGCTTTGAAAATCCATGACCGAGGGAGATGTTGATATGACGGATACAAAGAGCCCGCCGATAGGCGGTGTCATAGAAAGAGGCGGCACAGCCCATGAGTATACCACCGGCGGCTGGAGGAAACTCCGTCCCGTAGTGGACCACGTGAAGTGCATAAATTGTCTTATCTGCTGGGTGGTCTGCCCTGACTCCGCTGTCATTGCCGAAGAGGGCAAGATGATAGGCTTTGACATGGAGCACTGCAAGGGGTGCGGCATCTGCGCCAGCGAGTGTCCTGACAAGGTCACTGCCATTACCATGGAAGAGGAGGCCGAATGATGGCAATCGCCAGAGAAAAAAGAGAGCAGATTGGTCTTACGGGAAACTCCGCCGTAGCCATGGCCATGAAGCAGGTCAACCCCGACGTCTTCCCGGCCTATCCCATTACGCCTTCCACTACAGTGGTGGAAGAATTTTCAAGCTACGTGGCCGACGGCGCCGTTGATTCGGAATTCATCGCCGTTGAGAGCGAACACTCGGCCATGAGCGCATGTATCGGTGCGGCGGCCGCCGGTGCGAGGGTCATGACAGCGACAAGTTCGCAGGGCCTTGCCCTCATGTGGGAGATGCTCTACATAGCCTCGGGGCTCAGGCTTCCCATCGTGCTCTGCGACGGCAACCGCGCCCTCTCGGCCCCGATAAACATACACTGCGACCACTCCGACACCATGGGCGCAAGGGACTCCGGGTGGATACACCTCTACTCCGAGACCGTGCAGGAGGCCTATGACAATGTCATACAGGCCGTTCGCATAGCCGAGCACCCTGATGTCATGCTCCCCGTAATGGTCTGCCTCGACGGATTCATCACCACCCACGCCATCGAGAACATGACCCCCCTTGAGGACAGTGAGGTAAGGGACTTTATAGGTGAGTATAACCCCGGAAAGACTCTCCTTGACACAGACCACCCCATTACCATTGGGGCAATGGCCCTTCAGGAGCCCTACATGATCTTCAAGTACCAGCAGAGCGAGGCCATAAAGAGGGCCAAGGACGTTGCCGCCGAGGTGGGTAGGGAGTTTCAGGAAAAGTTTGGCCGCGAGTACGGCCTCTTCGAGTCCTACAGGCTCGATGACGCCGATGTGGCCATTGTAATAATGTCGAGCTCCGCGGGCACCACCAAGGTGGCGGTAGATAATCTCAGGAAAGAGGGCAAGAAAGTCGGCCTTCTGCGCCCGCGGGTCTACAGGCCCCTTCCCCATGCCGAGATTGCCGAGGCCCTGAAGGGCGTAAAGGCCGTGGCCTGCCTTGACCGCGCCGACTCCATGAGCGGTTTTGGAGGCCCTCTTTTCAATGACATACGCTCCATACTCTACGATGCCGGGAAGAGGCCCCAGGTAATAGGGCGCATCTTCGGCCTTGGCGGAAGGGACTACAAGATTGAAGACGCCCTCTCTGTATATGATGAACTCCTCAAGACCGCGGAGACGGGAAAAATCGATGAACTCATAAAATACATCACCTTTGACCCCACGAGAGAACTCTCCGAGGGCAGGGTATGCTTTTAGATAGAGGGGGGCCTAATGGCAACGCTTAAGGACTTTTCAAAAAAAGAAGAACTCTTTTCCGGGGGGCACAGGCTCTGCGCCGGTTGCGGCATCCCGCCCATCGTGAGGATGATACTCAGGAACTTCGATACCCCCGTAGTGGCCGCCAATGCAACGGGCTGTCTTGAGGTGGCAAGCACCATCTATCCCTACACCTCCTGGAGAATACCCTGGATACACTCGGCCTTTGAGAACACAGGGGCCACCATAAGCGGCGTCGAGACGGCCTACAGGGCGCTCAGGAAGAAGGACAAACTGCCCGGCGGCGACAGGGACATAAAGTTCATCGCCTTTGGCGGCGACGGCGGCACATATGACATAGGACTCCAGAGCCTCTCCGGGGCCCTTGAAAGGGGCCATGACTTTCTCTATGTCTGCTACGATAACGGCGCCTACATGAACACAGGCGTTCAGCGCTCAAGCGCCACGCCCTTTGCCTGCAACACCACCACGAGCCCGGCAGGCAAGATAATAAAGGGAAAACTCGAGACCCGAAAAGACCTCACGAGGATAGTAGTGGCACATAACGTTCCATACGCCGCGCAGACCTCTGGACACAACTGGTCGGACCTTGCCAAAAAGGCCGAGAAGGCCATAAAGACAAAGGGACCCACCTTTCTTAACGTCATCTCGCCCTGTCCCCTTGGCTGGTACACAAAGCCCGAGGACAGCATGAAACACGCCCGCCTTGCCGTGGAGTCCTGCTACTGGCCCCTCTACGAGGTAGAGGAAGGCGTTTTGCGTGTTACATACAAGCCGAAGAAGAAAGTAACCATGGAAGAGTGGCTCCGGCCCCAGGGCAGGTTCAAGCACCTCTTCAGGCCCGGCGCCGAAGGCCTCCTCGACGAGGTCCAGCGCCAGGTTGACGAGTACTGGGAAAGACTCCTTGGCTTCGACGGAAAACCCGTCTACTGAGGGGGGGGTAGCGGCAGCGGGGCGCGGGCGGGGGCGTAGATGGGACGGGGGCAAAAATGCCCCGAGTTCCTTAAAGACATGAATTAATCCTTAACCCGAAA
>CAYYJQ010000029.1:17486-25310 GCA_964472295.1 uncultured Thermodesulfobacteriota bacterium
GGGGGCAAAAATGCCCCGAGTTCCTTAAAGACATGAATTAATCCTTAACCCGAAAGGCCCGGCCCGCTCCGGGCTTTTTATCTTTCCCGGGCCGCAGGACAGAAACCATTCACCATTATCAGGGAGGAACCATGGGTTTTACCGAGAAGATAAAAGGCCTTGTGGCAGAGGCCCTCAAGGCAGGAGACAAACGCCGCACCGCTACGCTGAGGCTCCTTCTTAATTCACTTAAAAACAGGGAAATAGAACTCCGCCGGCCTCTCGATGAAAACGAGGCGCAGAAGGTCATTAGGACCATGGTGCGCCAGCGTAAAGACTCCATCGAGCAGTACGAAAAGGCCGGAAGAGAAGAACTGGCCAACGCCGAAAAAGAGGAGATAAAAATTCTCGAAGAGTTCCTCCCCGCAGGGCTCACAAAAGAAGAAATAGAAAAGATAGTAAGCGAAAGCGCCGCTGAACTCAATGCCACTACCATGAAAGACATGGGACGCCTCATGAAAACAGTAATGGCAAAGACCCGGGGACGCGCCGACGGAAAAACAGTGCAGGAAATCGTAAAGAAAACCCTCAACCCTTCGACAGGCTCAGGGTGAACGGTTTTCAATAGGTTCAGGGTGGGTGGTTTTAATCAATATCATGGGCTCTTTCAAGCGTTCGCCCTGAGCCTGTCGAAGGGAGCCTGTCGAAGGGCGAACAGGGGGTAGGTTGGGTAGAGCGTAAGCGAAACCCAACAAACAGACTTCCCGCCAAAAGACTCTAAACCAATATGGGCGGCGCAAGGCTAAACCCATCAGAAACCAAAAAAAGGACACGCCATGAACGTAAAAGAAATATACGAAAAGGCCTATACGCGGGGCATGGAAGTGGACCCGCGCGGTATTGACGAGGTTCGCGCCGAGCTCGAAAGGCTTAATAAAGACTACAGCGAAATGAAGGAAAAGGAGCGGGCGCGTTTTGACGCGGAGCGTCTCAAGAACCCCTACGCCGATACGCGCCTACTTTACGGCGAACCAGATAAAGAAGTAAAGCGCGTTATCGTGGGCATTGACATGGAAGTAGGCGAGGTCCTCCTTGCCGACCGCCTTACTGAGAAGGGGACCCCCATAGACCTTATCATTGCCCACCACCCCGAGGGCAGGGCCATGGCAAACCTCCACGCCGTAATGGACATGCAGTCAGGCATCATGAGCAGGTACGGAGTGCCCATCAACATAGCCGAAGGTATCATGGCCGAGAGGATAAGCGAGGTGCGAAGACGCATAATGCCCGCGAACCACATGCGCGCCGTGGACGCGGCGCGTCTTCTCGACATACCTTTCATGTGTATGCACACGCCTGCCGATAACTCGGTGGTTACCTTCCTGCAGGGCCTCTTTGACGAGAAAAAGCCCCGCTATGTCGCAGAGATAATAGATATACTCGCCGGGATACCGGAATACGAGAACGCCGCCCGCGAGGTAATGAGCCCTGATGTGGTCTCCGGCGGAAGGAAGAGAAAGGCCGGAAAGGTCTTTGTGGACATGACTGGAGGCACGGGAGGGAGCAAGAAGGCCTTCGAGAACCTCGCCAACGCGGGCGTTGGCACGGTTGTCGGGATGCACATAAGCGAGGACCACAGGAAAGAGGCCGAGAAGCACCATATAAACGTTGTAATAGCCGGCCATATGGCAAGCGATACCCTTGGCATGAACCTGCTCTTTGATAATATCCTCTCGCCTGAGATAGATATTATAGAGACAGCGGGCTTCAGGAGGGTGGCAAGGACTTGAGGGGCCGGTAAGCGGGAAGACAAGTGGATAGCGCGACATTAGAGTCCCTTGAATTTGGCGAGGTGCTAAAGGTCCTTGCCGGCCATGCCCTTACGGAGATGGGCAGGGAGAGGGTCCTTGCCATAAGGCCTCTATCAGACCCTGGCTCCATGGAAGAATCGTACCGCTCTTTCAGCGATGCCCTCAATATCCGCGGCCAGGGTGAGAGGCTCCCCCTTGGAGGGGCCCATGACATAAGGCCGCTCCTTGAGCGCGCCTTTCCCGAGGGCGCTTTTCTCCTACCTGAAGAACTACTCCTCATAAAAGACAACCTCTCTGTCACGGAAGGGCTCCGCGCCATGGCAGGGCCGGACTTTATCGAAAAATACCCGGCCATCTCGCCCCTCTTTTTGGGACTATCCGATAACGGCCCGCTCCTTACAAGGCTCTGCAAGACCATTGACGAAAAGGGCGGGATACTCGACTCCGCCTCCCCGGGCCTTCGCTCCATACGGAAGAAACTACGCAGTTCAAGGGCCCGCATCCGTGGCATCCTTACTGACCTTGTAAAGAGCCCGGACTCGGAAGAGGTCCTGCGCGACGACATCATCACCATCCGTGACGACAGGTTCGTCCTCTCCGTAGTGGCCGGGAAGCAGGCCGAGGTCCCGGGCATCATACACGGGCGCTCCGGTAGCGGCGCTACTTTCTTCATAGAGCCCATGGCCCTCGTGGAACTCAATAACTCACTCTCCATCCTTAAAAAAGAAGAACGCGCCGAGGAGCGGGAGATACTGAGGGAACTAACCACCATTACCCTCGAGGCCGGTGAGGGCCTCCTTTGTGACCTTGAGATAATCGCTGAACTCGACGCCTTTGGGGCAAGGGTGGCATTTGCCAGGGAGACAGGAGCCGTTGTGCCCGAACTGAGCGCCACCGGGGCAATCTCCCTGAAAGAGGCCCGCCACCCCCTCCTCGTCATGCAGGAACTCGCCGGAGGTCCGCCCGTAGTGCCTGTTGATATTATGATTAACGAGGACACAGGGGTGCTTGTCATCTCAGGGGCCAACACGGGCGGCAAGACCGTGGCATTGAAGACCACCGGGCTCCTTACCCTCATGGCCGCATCCGGCATTCCCATTACCGCTCGTGCAGGTTCCAGGGCGCGTATCTTTTCAGACATCTTTGCCGATGTTGGCGACAGGCAGGACATAGGCGCGAGCCTCAGCACATTCAGCGCCCATGTGCGCCGTCTCAGGTCATTTCTTGACAAGGCCGGGCCTTCGTCCCTTGTCCTCATTGACGAGATAGGCGCGGGCACGGACCCTGCCGAGGCCGAGGCCCTTGGCCTTGCCGTGCTTGAGAGCCTCCGCGCACGCGGGGCCCTGTCCGTGGTCACGACACACCTCAACCTCATAAAGGCCCACGGCGCCATTGACCCTGCCTATGAGAACGTCTCCGTGGAGTTCGACGAGGCGACTCTCAGGCCAAGGTATCGCCTTGAGTACGGCGTGCCCGGTCCGAGCCTTGGCATTAACATAGCAGGCGCGCTGGGACTTCCCCATGATATAATAGAAAGGGCCAATGCCTTTCTAAAGGGCGGCGAGGGGGCCTTTATCGAGTCTATCCGGCGGATAGAGGCCGAGAAGGCGAGGCTTCGGGAACTGGAAGCGCGCCTTCTGGAGTTGGAAAAGAGACGCTCCGAGGAACTCCGCCGTCTACGCACCGAGCGCGACCAACTCATAGGCCGGGCGAAAAAACGCATTGAGGCCGTAGTGGACGAGGCGCGTGAAGAGGTCCGGCGCCTTCGCGAGGAATTCGCCAGGAAGAAGAAAAAAGACGCGCCCGCCATGGCGGCCATTTCAGACGCTGGCCGCAGGTTCAGGGAAAGACTCACGCCTCAGAGGGGTGCTAAAAAAAAGGCCCCTCCTGTGGTTGGAGAAAAGGTGCGGCTGCAGGGGTCGAGGACAGGGGGCGTTGTCACGCGTGTTGACATGGAGGCCCGCCGCTGCGAGGTCCTCATGGGGAGCGTAAAGGTATGGGTGGAGATGAAACGCCTCGAGGCAAGCGGTGTGAAGGAAGGGAAGAAACCCCGGCCCCATGCCCATGTGGAACTTCGGAGAGGCTCGGGCAGAGGGGCCTCGGGTAGTGTAAACCTCATAGGAATGCGCGTGGAAGAGGCGGTCTCGGAACTTACGAGGTTCATCGATAACGCGCACCTCGAGGGTTTAGAGGTAGTCGAGGTCATACACGGCATGGGCACGGGCGCTCTTAAAAGGGCCGTTGCCGAGTATCTGCGGGGTAGAAAAGAGGTAAAGTCCTTTGAGCCCGGCCCGCCCGAGGCGGGCGGCGCCGGCGTAACAGTGGTATATTTAAAATAGGGCCTTTTCCGCGGCCCTTGGGCCGCGGGTACTGGTTTTCTTTTCGTGTTTTCTAAATAGTGAGTAAGGTCCGTCCTGAGCCATCTTACATAAGGGCATGGGGCAAGGCTATGACCCTATATCGGTTTTCTTTGCCCCACTTTCTTTTTTCTAAAAGAAAGTGGGAGGTTTTCTTTGTTCCGCTTTCTTTTTTCCAAAAGAAAGCGGGAAAGGTCTTTATATTTTTTTTCTTCTCATCTTTTTTTTAAGGTTTTTGGTCTTATGATACCAAAGGACAAGATAGACGAGGTCCGCGAGAGGACGAGCATAGTGCGGCTCATCGGCGAGTATGTGCCTCTGAAGAGGCGCGGCTCTAATTACATAGGGCTCTGTCCCTTTCACTCCGAGAAGACGCCGTCCTTTGCTGTCAACGAGGATAAGAAGATATTTCACTGTTTCGGCTGTCACGAGACCGGGAGCGCCATTACCTTTCTCATGAAGAAGGACGGCATGACCTTTCCCGAGGCCGTGCGCGAACTGGCCTCGCGTTGCGGCGTCACCATAAAGGAAGAACGGGGCGCAAGGCGGGGCCAGAGGGATTCTCTCTATACGATAAACAGCGCGGCAGGGGATTACTTTGTGATGACGTTACATGGCAGTGAGGGTAGGGGCGCGCGGGCCTACCTTGAGAAGAGAGGGTATAGTGACAGGGCCTTTCTTGAGGGCTTTGGCCTTGGGTACGCGCCCGAGGGTTGGAGCGGGCTTCTCCGCTATCTTGAGAAGGCGGGTTTTTCCCCTTCCCTTGCCGAGAAGGCAGGCCTTGTGTCCATGGGCAAGAGGGGCTATTACGACAGGTTTCGTGAGAGGCTCATCTTCCCCATAACAGACGTTCGCGGCCGTGTCATAGGTTTTGGCGGCAGGGCCCTTGGCGAGGGAGGGCCAAAGTATCTTAATTCTCCTGAGACGGAACTCTTCAAGAAGGGCGAGACTCTCTTTGGCCTCTCTCAGGCCCGGGCCGCCATAAAGGACAGGGGCTTTGCCATAGTGGTGGAGGGGTATTTTGATCTCCTTGCCATGCACGCCTCGGGCTTTACAAATACTGTTGCCACCCTTGGCACTGCTCTTACAAAGGGGCACTTAAGGGCGCTTCGCGGATACGCGGACTCTCTATATACGCTCTTTGACGCCGACGAGGCCGGCGTAAAGGCCGCGCTCCGGGGCATGGACCTCTTCATGGACGAGGACATGAGGTGCCGCGTCGTTACCCTCCCTTGCGCAAAAGACCCTGATGAGTTCCTCCGTGACCACGGTCCAGGGGAGATGGAGAAGGCCATTGATGGGGCCGTGCCGCTCATGGAGTTCTTCCTGAGACGTCTGGAATCTGCCCATGACACTTCCACTGCCGAGGGCAAGGCGGCCTTTTTCGAGCGGGTCATCCCCTATATATCAAAGATAAAGAACATTGCCGAGCGGGATCACTATGTCTCTTATGTGGCAACCCTTCTTAAGATGCCCCCGGCTTCTCTCTATGAGGAACTTCGCGGCAGGGGACGGGCAGGGGCGGGTTCGAGGCCAGGCGCGGCCATGAATACGGGCGGCCCCGGGGCAGTGTCAGGAAGCATCGCGTCGCTTCGCGGAAGGACGCTAGTTGAGTACACGGTCCTCAAGGTAATAATCAATCACCCCGGGCTCTACGGCGCCAGGGTGAGAGAGGCTGTTGAGGCCTTCACTGACGAGGGGCTGAGAAAGGCCGGCGGCCTCATATGCAGGGTCCTCGAGGGGGCTGGCTCCCTCAGGATGGACGAAGTGGCCGAGGCCCTTCTCGGGGCCGGGCTACAGGGCTTTATCAAGACAGGGCTCCTCAGTGATGATGGATTTATAGATGACCCCGAGAAGATGCTCAAAGATAGTTTGAAAAAGATACTGAAGAGGGGTAAACTTAAGGTGGCGACAGAGGACATGCTCGCCAGACTTGAGAGCTCCGGGCAGGTGGAACTCGCTCGGATGATAAAAGAGAGGATTGGGAAAAAAGGTCCATAATTTTTCTTCATCTTTTACCGGAATTGTTCGATAAATCCATTATGGTCACATCGAAGGACTTGGAAAAAGGTGAGAACACGATTGTAGAGACCCCTCTGGCGCCACTTGACGATGGGGAGTCCCCGTCTGCTATTGTCCCTCCCGAGACCACCCCTTCCCCACCTTCCACCGCCTCGTTGCAACCCAGTGCCGTCAAGGATCTTGTAAGGGCCTATCTCAAGGAGATGGGGGCCGTACGTCTTCTTACAAGGGATGAGGAGGTGCATCTTGCCAGGACCGTAGAGCAGGGTATGCGCGGTGTGGCTCAGTCTCTCCTAAAGACAAAAATCATAATAGAAGAACTCGACGCCCTCAAGGAGAGGCTCCTTAAGGCCGGCTCTGAGGATGAAGATGTGGTGGAGTCTGGCGAAGAGGTCATGCTCAGCGAAACGCCCCCGGATATTCACGATGTGCTCCGCAATATTGATAAGGTTAAGAGAGCCGTCGCAAGGCGCGCTTCAGATAAAAAAGCGGGCAGAAGGCCTGGCAGTAAGTGCCTTGACCTCCTTGTTGATATTGATAAGCGCGCCGGAGTCTTCGCTTCGGCCATGGAGCGCCTTACTGAGTATGAGTCTGAGTGCAAGCGAGTAAGAAGGAAGATACGCCGACTTGAGAATGTGCTTGCCCGCGCGGGTAAGGGTAAGACGAAAAAGGGGGCGGCCCTGTTGCGTGGTAAGACCTTGAAAGATTTAAAGAAGGAGTTAAGCACCCTTTGTAATGAAGAAAAGGCCATTGTCAGCGGAGTTGGACTTGATTATGAGGAACTGGGAGAGACCCTTACGGCCATATATCTTCATGAACACGAGATAGGCGCGGCAAGAGAGCTCCTTATAAAGTCCAACCTTCGCCTTGTTGTGAGCATAGCGCGAAGATACCTTAACAGGGGCCTTCAGTTCATGGACCTCATACAGGAGGGCAACATAGGCCTCATGAGGGCCGTGGAAAAATTCGAGTATCAGCGGGGTTACAAGTTTTCCACCTATGCCACGTGGTGGATCCGCCAGGCCATATCACGCGCCATAGCCGACCAGGCCCGTACCATTCGTATCCCCGTGCACATGATAGAGACCATAAACAAACTCCTTCGCACGGTCCACTATTTTGTGCAGGGCCGCGGAAGGGAGCCCACCGTGGAAGAACTCAGCGAAGAACTCCTCCTGCCTGTTGAGAAGGTCAGAAAGATACTCAAGATGGCAAGGGAACCCATATCCCTGGAGACACCGGTGGGAGACGATGGAGACAGCCTCCTTGGGGACTTCATTGAGGACAAGGACGCCCTTGTGCCTCATGACGAGATGATGCTCAATGACCTTACGGGACGCATGAACGAGGTCCTTTCCACACTGACACCGCGCGAAGAAAAGGTCCTTCGCATGAGGTTCGGCATAGGAGAATCGAGAGACCATACCCTTGAGGAGGTAGGGGCCTACTTTGACGTTACGAGGGAGAGGATACGCCAGATAGAGGCCAAGGCGCTCCGAAAACTCAGACATCCCAAGAGGTGCAGGAAACTGAAGTCCTTCTCATAAAGACAGGCCCATTAAAAAAGGCTTAGAGATCAAGACCTTTCGCATTCTTAAAAAAAAATATATTTTTTATTAAAAATAAATAAATTTATCTTGACTTTTTTCACGAAA
>CAYYJQ010000030.1:0-24732 GCA_964472295.1 uncultured Thermodesulfobacteriota bacterium
AATAAAAATACCTTCAAACGAGATGATCGTTGTCGCTGAAAAGGGCAACTAATTTCTTACCTTCTTGCCCTTGGTCTTTACTTCAGGTCTTGAGGATGTATGAGGTCTCGAATTTTTTCATGTTTATGCGCTCGTAAATCTGGCAGACCCGGTCGTGCATTTCGCTTGCCATCTTGCTGGCATTGAAGATGATATGCGAGCAGCCCTTTCTCTTTGCCCATCTCCTTGCCTCAAGGACAAAACTTATGCCCTTTCCGCGGTGTTCGGGGAGGGTGTACCAGTAGAGTGCGTTGGCGATTTTCTGGTCCCCAAGGGGGCACTTGGCGCATGTAAGGCCCATCACACCGATGATTTCTCCGTCGAGTTCCATGACCATGAGATCGCAGTCCTCATTGTGCGTGAGCCTGTACACGGTGTCGATATAGGCGGGCATTTCGATACCTATGCCGAAGTCGTTGGCCTTGCACTCGGCCAGCCATGAGCGTATTACAGGGAATAGCCTCTTTACGTCTTCGTCCTTGCCATAAGGTCTTATCATGGGCGGTGACCTTTCCTTGATTCCTTTTCTTTCGGCAAACTTGCCTCGGTACTTGAGGCCTGATGATCTCTATACCTATTATAAGGCTAAAAAAATAAATTTAAAGGATAGAAATATTACGCCGCTCTGTACAAGATGATTGCTCTGGAATTTCAGGAGTAGAGTTGGTATAAAACAGTGATGTAAGGGAAAGAGGGCTTTACGAGGCCATGCGTCCTGTACCAAGAGGGCGCTGGCCTCAAGACCCTCATAATCCAAGCCTTACAGGATTCTGGTGACATACAAGTGACGACGAATAAACCCGCCTTTTACATCCTCATTGCCATAACCTTTCTCATAACCGCCATCTCGTTCCGCACATACTTTGAGTTCGCATCCTATAATCTCGACGATTACTATACCTTTGAGTTCGCCCCCCCGGGCACTTCAGTGCTTGAGGCCGGCAGGGCCACCACGGAGTATCTCTACCGTGGGCAGAGTAGGTATCAGCCTGTCCGGCTATACATCTTCACGGCCTTTACCCGGCTTTTTGACGAGGCCGCGAGCCCCTACTACAACTTTGCCCTTCACATCGTAAATATACTTCTCCTCTTCCTCCTCCTCGCGAAGTTCGGAGCAGGCGGCGTCTTCTCCCTCATAAGTGTCCTCTACTTCGCCGTATTCGGGAGGAACAGGTTCATGGACGCTACGAGCGTCATGATAGGCGGCTCGGGGTTGAACCTCTTCTTTATCTTGCTCTCATTCCTCTTCCTTATAAAGTCCCTTGAGGCGGAACCTGGACGCACCCTCAGGAGGTACTCGTTCCTGGGCCTCTCCGTGCTTTCCTATGCCTCTCTCGTATTCTCTTACGAGGTAGCAATCCCGCTCTTTGTCCCCCTCGTGCTGGTCTTCTACCTCTTCAGTAGTGGCGGGAGAGAGGTTGCCGGGCCCTTCAGGACAAAGAGGACTGCATTCCTTATCCCCTATCTCATCCCCCTCTTTGTATATATCGTCTTTTTCAGGCTCTTTGTGAATGTATCCTATCCAGGGGCAAAGGTAGGCTTGAGCCTCGACATTCTGAGAAGATGGAAGGCCTACATGCTCTATACCCTGACTCCTCCATTCCTGCCGCAAGGAGTAAGGGCGGCGGAGGCAGTCATCATTGTCCTGTATTTCGCCGCTATTGTCCTGACTCTCAAGAAGACGGGGTGCCCGGACGCAGATATTGACAAGAAGAAAAAAGGCCTGAGGCTCCTTGGCTTCGGGGGCCTCTTTTACTTCGCGACAGTCTTGCCTTTCGCGCTCAACTCATGGCTCGCCCCAACGAGCGTGATGCGGCACCATACATATCTAATGACCGCCGCGGGCGGCATCCTGCTCACATCACTCTTTTACAACCTGGGCTGGGTCCTGCCGCCGCGTCCAAGACAGGCTTACCTTGCCGCTCTCGTGGTCCTGGTCTTTCCCATTATTTTCATAGGCTCGGAGGGCGGCCTTGTCAGACACTACAATGATGACGCCGTCCAGACGGCCGGTATAAGACATCTCAAAAAAGGACTGCAAGAAGGCGTGCGGGATATAGAGGGCACAGACGCCATCATCCTGAAGAATTTTTTCTACCCCTATTACGGTATTAGGTCAATGGACGGGGCGTTCCTGAAGTGGTTTGGTTTCAAGAAAAAAATCATCTCTGGAAGGGAGATAATATCTGCCAGGGACGGCGAGATAACCTTCAAAGGCCCGCTGCATTATTACAGGGAATTGGTGGAGCATAGGGTGAGGAACAGCCGGGCGAGGATCTTTTTCATGAACCCAACGGATGCCACTCCCGTGCCATACCATTATTTCATCGACTTCAAGAGGGGGGTTAACATTTATCAGACCATTGCTGTAAAGAGCGACTTAAAGGAAGGTGAAATATGGGACCCCTATGTCCTTGAGGCCATACTCGCAAATGAGGAGAAGAGCAGATACCTCGGCATATGGTTCACTGGAAGAAGGGAATTGGAGGGCTTCATGCGCGGCCTCAAGACCCTGGAGATTAATGACAAGGCCGTGCCGAGGGAGCGGGTGGCACCTGAAGGCGACCACGTCATCATAGACGTTAGTGACACAACTGATAGGATAAGGTATTATTTCCTGAAGATTACATTTAGGGACAGTGGCCCGAGGGACGGGATAAGGCTGATTGCACTTACGAGGAAGAGATTATGAGACAGGGGGCAGGGGATATATTCATCTTCAAAGGGCGTTGCCGGGGAGGACGATACCGGACATGGACTTGAGCATACTCCTTTACGGGGTAATTATATTTATCGCCTGTCTCACGGCGCATGTGCTCCTCTGGCGGGTGACGCTACCGAGACACCGGGAACTGGCGCTTTTTTCTGTCTTTCTTATTCTTCCCCTCATTGCCTTCTCCGTCTATCTTATCCTTGTATCCATTGGGGGCTTGGAGGGCGGCTACGTCCCGGAGCCTCTTCGCGCCGGCGCCATACTCCTCCTCCATTATGCACTCTCTTCGGCCTACATACTCTCCTACCCGGCGGCGGAGGCCATCTCGCCCACCCTGGTCATCGCGCTCTATCTCGGCAAGGCCGGCACCTGGGTCGAGCGCAGGGAACTTGAGGCCCTCTTTCCAGAGGAGTCCATCCTTGACCCGAGGATAAACGACCTCCTGGAGTCCCGTCTTGCAGCGCTACATGGCTCCACCCTCAGGATAACGTCGCGGGGGCGGGTCCTTGTATTTTTTTTCCGGGTGTTCAGGCGCTTCATCGGAATGAGGCCAGGGAGGGGGTAGGCGGGATGAGAGCATCATTCCTTATATTTCTTCTCTTGCTCGCCGCTACCCCAGTGCTTCTTGCCTCGGCTCTGGCGGTGCTCATGCGTCTGCCCCTGGCGAGGCTTCGTAGAATGCCTGGCCAGGTCACGGTGGTATCCTGCGCCCTCTTTGGCAACATCCCCTTTGGCATTGCGGCCTACGCGCTTTATCTACAGAGGCTCTCTTCTACTGAGGAGTTCATAAGTGGTATAATCTATTTTCTTCTTGTCTATAATGCCATTGCCTACTCATTCTTTCATGTCTTCAACATGAGCGAGACGGCGAGGAGGATAAAGATACTCTCCGAGATAAGAACCGCCGGGAGTTTGGAAGTAGGGGACCTGAGGTCCTGCTACAGCAACAGGGAAATGCTCTCGAACCGCATCGAGCGGCTCCTTGCCTCGGGACAGATACAGAAGAAGGGCACCAAGTTTGTACTTGTCTCGCCCCTGCTATATTACGCCGCAAAGGCGGTAAGCCTCTGGGGCCGGGTCCTTGGGCTCCCATCCATGGGGAGTATTTACATAAAAAAAGGTGGCCCTTCTCCTTTTGAGGAAGATGATGGAGATTAACGCGCCCTTTAAGGCCTTTCGGGCAGGGGCGGCTGAGTGAGAGATTATGAAGAAGACGGTCAACGAAATTTTACAGGAGAGCATAAGGACGAACAAGGACCGTATTGCCTTTATCGCGGGAGGCAGTGAGGGAGAGGGGGGCTTGACATACGAGGGCCTTAACGACAGGGTGCGCGCCCTTTCGCTAGGGCTGAAGAGGCTCGGCCTAAAGAGGGGCGGACGTGTGGGCCTTATCTCACCTAACCGGCACGAGTGGGCCCTCTCGGACCTTGGCGTGCTTCACGCAGGTGGTGTGACAGTGGCGCTATTTCCCACGCTTCCGGCGGAGCAGGTGAGTTACTGCCTCGAAGACGCCGGCGCCTCCGTGGTAATAGTCTCCGATGAAGACCAGTTAAGTAAGGTTCTGACCTGGGCAAGGGGAGATAAGACCCGCAAGGTCATCATCATGGACGCGGTGGCAGGAGGCGGCGTCTCTGGTCTGCTCACCCTTGATGAGGTAATGAGGCTCGGCGAGGGGGCGGGCGGCAGGGTAGAAGGGGCCTTCGAGGCCCTCTGGCGCGTCGTGGCCCCCGAGGACCCGGCTGGGATTGTCTATACCTCCGGGACCACGGGGAGGCCTCTTGGCGTGGTCCTTACGCACCGTAACCTTACTTCAAGCGTAGAGGCCGCCGAGGATGCCGTGGCCTTTTCCCGCGGCGAGTCCATTGTCTCTTTTCTACCCCTTAATCACGTCCTCGCCCGCCTTGCCGACCACCTCATGCCCCTCTATGTGGGCGCTTCGGTGGCCCATGCAGGGAGCGCGCGGGACTTGCGTCCCCTTGTAAAGGCCGTTCGTCCCCATTACCTTACCCTTGTGCCGCGCGTTCTTGATATGTTCCGCGGCGGCGTGCTCTCGGCCATGGACAGGGCCCCCGCAGAGGTTCGTGCGGCATTTGAGAGGTTTTTTGATGCAGGGCTGAAGCGCCTTGGCATTATTGATGGCGGCGGCAGGCCTGAAGCGGCCCTTGAGGCCATATGCAAAAGCGGAGATGAAGTGGTCTTTAGCCGCATACGGGAGGACATGGGCCTTCATAGGCTCAAGTTCTTTGTCTCAGGCGGCGCGCCGCTCTCCATGGAGACGGCAAGGTTCTTCCGCGTCCTTGGCATGGAAGTGGTCGAGGGGTACGGCCTTACCGAGACAGCGGCACTTGTGACGGTGAACCGTCCGGGACAGGTGAGGCCCGGCACCGTGGGGCCTCCTGTAAAGGGCGTTGAGGTGAGGCTCGGGGGCGACGGGGAGATACTGGCGCGGGGCGGCGTGGTAATGGAGGGATACTGGAACCGGCCCGAAGAGACTGCAAGGGCAGTGGACAAGGAAGGCTGGCTCCATACCGGGGACATGGGAGAGATAGACAGCAATGGACACCTTCGGATAAAGGGGAGGCTCAAGGAGATAATCGTCCTCAGTACGGGCAAGAACGTCTCGCCCCTCCTCGTAGAGGAGCGCCTGTGTGAGAGCGCCTATATATCGCAGGCAGTCGTAACGGGCGATGGGAGGAGCACGCTTTCGGCCCTTATTGTGCCGGATTTTGCCCGGGCGCGGGCATGGCTTATGGAAGAGAGCGGGCAGGCGGTGGCCGCGGCGGGCAAAGAAGCCAGCGACGAGAAAGTGGCCGAAGACCCTGCCCTGAAGGGCCTTATCCGTGGGGAGATAAAGAGGCTCATGGCCGGGCTTGCGGAGTTTGAGCGGGTAAAGAAGTTTGCCCTTCTTGCCCGGCCCTTTACCATGGAGAAAGGCGAACTTACACCCACCATGAAGATAAGGCGGAGGAAGGTGCTCGAGAGATACGCCGGGGTGGTGGAGGGGCTTTACGGGTAGGGGGGAGAAAGAGATTCTATAGAACCACCTTAAGCAGGGGCTAATCTCGGCCCCTGCTTTTTGTTATTTCCCACTTAATGTCTTTCCCCATTACTCCACTATGAGCGGGTAATCGGGCGTGGGGTTGAGGGGACAACTGTAGAGGTATCTGCCGGGCTTCAAGTCTATGACGTAGTCCTTTGTGGCGCCCTCTCTCAGCCCACCGCCTGCCACCGAGGGCAGTGTGAGCCTGCTTATTCCCTGGCCCCTTACCCAGAAACCGAGGTCATAGGGTACGTTCGTATTCGTGACCCTGAAGACGGTCTTTCCGGCCTTGAGGCGAAGGACCTTGAAGGTCCTCTTCCCTGCGGTTTCTCTGTTTATGCGGACGCAGTCCGCGGTGCTCTTGGAGACAAAGGTCTGGGGCTGCTCCTCGGCCTCGACTATGGTGCAGGGTGTCTGGTGGAGTTCGATTATTACCGGGTCTTCGGCGTGGGCGTAATGTGAGAAGACAAGGCCAAGAAAGACCATGGCCATGAAGAGCGCTCTTTGGATGGACTTGCCTTGGCAGGAGTTTACTCTTTTTATCCCCTTTTGCATCTTCATCTTGGTCTCCATTACTTGGAGGGGTGGTTTTTTTCGTAAGACGCGGCCCGGCCGGGCCATCCGCAGGGTCTCGTGCAGAGGGCCAGCCATTGCCGCGTTACTACGGGGTATATATTATAAGTGTAGCAGGCGCGGCGGGTTTTGCCAGTTTTTTGACGGGCGCAGCCTAAACTTTTGGTTGGGTTTCGCTTCGCTCTACCCAACCTACCCATCTTGTAGGCCTACTTATATTGGTTTTCTTTGTCTTACTTTCTTTTTTCTAAAAGAAAGTAAGGTCTTTTAATATGCGGCCAGAGGCCGCTTCTCTCCCTTCTGTTTCTGTCTTTTTGGTGGGCAGTGCCACCCTACCCCCCCCCTTTTTTTTTCTCTCTTTTTATCTGTTTTTTCGCGTGCTTACGCACCGAAAGCCTATGAGTATATGTCTGCTGGTTTTGGGGCGGCTGTGGCGTGCGGCGGCGCGGCAGAGGCCGGGCATGTCGTCCCATGAGCAGGACTTCAGTATATAGCGTTTCGGGTTGGCCTCAGAGGGCGTACCTGTCCACTCGAAGATATTTCCCGCCATCTCGAATACGCCATAGGGGCTTTTGCCCTTTGGGTATCTATTTACGGGCGTGGTGCCTCCGGGGCCTGTAGCGCCTATGTTCGCGCGCTTTGGGTCCCATGTGTTGCCCCAGGGAAAGTAACGTCCGTCCGTGCCGCGCGCGGCCTTTTCCCACTGGTTTTCCGTTGGGAGGGAGTAATTCTTCGTGCCGTCGAAACTGCCCCGCCACTTGCAGTAGGCCTGCGCGTCATCAACGCTTACGAGGACCACGGGGTTATCGATTTTATCTGGCGGGGGTTTCATAGTGCCGTCCTTGTCCCTCTTCCAGAGGTAGGGGAGTACTTCAGTGTAGGGGTGCACGAGAAAGCCCTGTTTTTGATACTCGTCTCTGCTTATGTGAGGGGCGCGGTGGCCCGCGGCGCGGACGAATTTTTCGTACTGCCCCTCTGTTACGGGGTATCTATCGATATAAAAATCATCGATAAAGACGCGCCGCCTCTTTTCGCCGTCAAACCAGCGCCATTTTTCTGCCCATGGGCCTCCTATGGAGTAGGCGTAGGCCTTTTCTCCGGCGCCGCTGCCGAGGGTGAGGGCGCCGGAGGGGATGAGGACCTGTTCAATCTTTCCCGGTGCCGTGGGGATGCGAGGTCTTTTCCCCTGGGCCTCTTTTGCTGATTTTTCAAGGGGGACCGGCCTCTTGCCGGCGGCCATGGCTGGGGCGGCGAAGGAGAAGAGGGAGGAGAGAAAGATGCAGAGGAGTGTAAAAGAGGGAGGGCGCCTGTTGTTACATCCGCCGCGGCCCCTGCGATTTTCGTTGTGATAGTCTTTTAGCATAGCGAGGCCTTCAGCCAAAAAGCAGGCGCTATTTAAGCATTAGCCGAACTTCAGTTTCAATACAAGAACAACGGTTGTAAAGATCAGTGTGATTCCGTTTGCCAGTATTATGGGCAAATTTTTTAATAACATGCCGTATATGAACCAGAGGAATATACCAGTCTCAAGGGAGAGACACATGAGGAGCGAGAGGTCCCGCGTTTCTTTCTCCCGCATTATCTTCATGGCCTGCGGAATAAAGGAAAAGGTGGTGAAACAGGCCGCCACCAGCCCGACTATGGTTATGGTGCTCATGTTATGTAGTTAAGTGGATAGGGCCTTGTCTGTCAAGGAGTAAAATAGGGAGAGCAAGGCCTATTCTATTGTCCTGTGGTTGGCAATAAAAAGAAGGCCTCTTAGGGGCGGAGGATAAGAAGATAAATTTGTCGGTTTTTTCGCAGGGCGGGCATTGCCAGCCGAAGCTTTACCCTTCGGCAGGCTCTCTTCGGCAGGCTCCCTTCGACAGGCTCAGGGCGAACGTTCGAAAAGGCCCGCTATTTTGATAAAACCGTTCACCCTGAGCCTGTCGAAGGGTGGAAGGTTTTATCAACCCAACGGTATTTTTTGATTGGGGAAGTTGTTTGGTCTTGCTTCGCTTTAGCCAACCTGCCCGGCTCTATTAAAGCCAGTCTATCTCCACAAGGCCGCTGACCTTCTTGAACTCCGGGTCGCCCGTAAGGATTGCGGCCTTTTCGCGCATGGCCGTGGCCACGGCAAAACAATCGGCATAGGAAATGGGGAATTCTGCCTTGAGCCTTGAGGCCTCGATGATGTCCTTCAGAGAGTTTGCAATAATCTCCACGGGCAGGTTCGGCAAGATGGTATTAATAAAATAATCGGCCTCTTCGCGGCCCCTTTGCCGTGCGATTATATAGTAGCACTCCCCGACGTTTATCTCGTTCATTATGACGCGAGAGGTTGCCGAGGTTGAAGAAAGGACCTTGAGAACCTTCTCGTAGTTGTTTTCTCTTTTCAGGTAGGCGAGAATGGCAAAGGAGTCAAGGAGCCTTTTTTTCTTCAAGCCTCTTGTCCTCCTTTCGTGCCTTGAGGAGCGCCTCTGTAAGAGAAGAACCCCTGGAAAAGACACCGCAGAAACCCTCCACCGGGTCTTCAGGCAGGGGTGTCAACTCAACATGGTCGTCCACGACCTTCATGAATACCTTCTGTCCCGGTTTGATGGCAAGGGCTTCACGAACCTCTTTTGGCACGACTATTTGGCCTTTTGACGAGACTGTTGCTGTGGGCACGTCTTACCTCCGCAAAATCGTCTTACTTTTCAATATGAGTATAACAACTTTGTAAGGGGTTTGTCAATGCGTGCGTTTGTAGGATTTTGTTGGTTGGGCAGAGTACTTTTACCTACCAACCCGGTTTTTATTCTTTTTTGTAGGGCGGGCATTGCCCGCCAAAAGAGATTTGGTGGTGGGCCGTGCCCACCCTGCGGGGCTATTTTTCCGATAGCGGTTTTTTCGTAGGCTGGGTAGAGCGAAGCGAAACCCAGCAAAATAATGGAATAAAAAGATGTTGGGTTTCGTTCCTCAACCCAACAGGCTTTTTTGTAGGGCGGGCATTGCCAGCCGGGAGATTATTGTGGTGGGCGGTGGCAACCCTGCGGGGCTATTTTTTCAAAGGCGGTTTTTTCGTAGGTTGGGTTGGTTTTATCAACCCAACGGTATTTTTTGGCCAGGGAAGTTGTTGGGTTTCGCTTACGCTCTACCCAACCTACCCGACTGCATGAGAAAATTACTGCACATCGCCTACGGCGTGCTTAAACATAAAAAACGCTTCGACCCTCACTGGAATATACCTCTTTGTGCTTGACAGCCAAGACGGTATCTACAGGGCTGCCCACCCCTACGGGGCTACCCGCTTTTACAGACTACTTTACAACTTTATCATATATGTATTTGAGACAGCCCGCTATCAACGGAATAGCCATTATAATGAATAGCTTAAGCACTTCTTGTTCATCCATGAGGTAAGTAGAGATATAATAAATAGTTTCTTCTGGGTCAAGGAATAGCATATAGAATAATACAGAAGCCATCCAAACTATAGATACAAAAACCCATATTCTGAACAATTTACTTCTGTTACGCCACCAACTATTACCCTTAATAGAACCTTTAGTATCTTTTGCGGGGACAGTTGAAGACTCATGATTTGTAGTCGTGGGTAATTCACTCAATGTAACCTCCTTATGCTTCTTTTTATCAGTAGAAGCGCATTTGCTTGAAAGTCTTTTTTTGCGAAAAACCAAGTTTATTAGGGCGCGCTTTGTCAGCCAAAAGAGATTTTTGTGGTGGGCTGTGGCCACCCTAGGGTACTGATTGACCCCCCCCCGTTTTTACTCTTTCGGTTTCATACGATACAAATGGGGATTAACTCGCTTTTCGATTTCTGTAACTACAGAGGTAATTTCGGTGGATAGTTTATTGTCCTTATCCTCCAGTGAAGCATATATGGTATTGCGTGTTCGTTTCGCGTAAGCTTCGTTCTTTTTGAAATTTTTGCCACCGCTTTTTTTGTTTTCAATGTGGTCTTGAATGGCTACAAATAATCTATTTACACATCGTCGGAGTTGGTCCGTATGAACACGAATTCCTTTACCCCATAATACTTCGGCTTCGAGGGTATGTAAATCCAACTCCCGCAGTGCATCCCATACCGGTTGCATTCGATTGTTGTAAGCATACGCCAATGCTTCCGCTTCTTGTTCTTGTTTTGTCGAAGAAGTTATAAGGTTGTCTTGAGAACTTTCAGGGTATTCGTAAGTACTCATGAAGGGACTCCGACAGCTTTGTATTGCATCTCGAAGTTTGTAAGTCGCTCTGATGAGATTTCGGGCCGCCTCGAACTCTGCTTTCCCTTTAAGCTCGACACTCCACTTTTTTAGCCCAAGAATTGCTACGCTCGCTGTTATAATAGCCGCAAACCCAAGAAGCACATCTTTAGACGCAGTTATTATTTCGGGTGTTGTCATACTTAGGCTCAAACCTCAATGCAGTCTTGCAGGATGGGTGGAACTTCGTTCCACCCATCAAATTGTCTTTATCTGGTGTCTGACATAATCGGCCATTCAAACATCGATGGGCTACGCTTCGCTTCACCCATCCTGCGGGGTTAACAAAATAATCTGGTGCCGGAGGCGGGGGTCGAACCCGCACGGAGTTGCCTCCACGGGATTTTGAGTCCCGCGCGTCTACCAGTTTCACCACTCCGGCTAAGAGGTTGGGTGGAAAAGGTGTTCAGGCCCTGATTATACTGAAATCCGCTCCTCTTTCAAAGAAAAGATTCCCCCTGCCACGGCCATTCTTCGTGAAAAGCCCCCATGCCATCATTATTATGGAACCTCTGAATAATTCGTCCCTGAATTATTCAGAGACGGGAAAGGAAAAACGCGGTTTCCCTTTCCCTCACATTTTCAAGGGCTTACAGCCCTGAAAATGGCGGCCCATCCATGGGCCGCAGGAAAGTCTGAATTAATCAGACTTTCCTTATATATATTGCGTCCTCTATGTGTTGACAGAAAAGAGGGCTTTGGGATATATTGAACCATCATGAAAGTGGCGGCATTTATTCCCGCAAGGTACGCGTCAACACGCCTTACAGGTAAACCCCTTGCCGAAATTCACGGCAAGACCCTTGTGGAACGGGTATACGAGAGGGCGTGTGAGTGCTCCCTTATAGACAGCATTGCCGTGGCCACGGACGACGAGAGGATTTTTGACGTTGTAAGGGCCTTTGGAGGCGAGGCGGTGATGACATCTGCCTCTCACCGCTCTGGCGCGGACCGCGTGGCCGAGGCCGCGGCCATAGACCCCGAGGCCGCGGTTATAGTAAATATTCAGGGAGACGAGCCGCTTATCTCTCCCAAGGCCGTGGACAGCGCCATAAGGCCGCTCCTTACGGACCCCGGCGTGGAGGCAAGCACGCTCAAGACCCCCATTACGGAGGAGGCCGAGTTTCTTGACCCCCATGTGGTGAAGGTGGTGACAGACGCCACGGGAAGGGCCCTTTATTTTTCCAGAAGCCCCATACCATACGCGTCCGTGCCCTTTGAGAGCAGAAAGACGCCGCCGTACAAGCACATTGGACTCTATGTGTACAGGCGCGGGTTTTTAATGGATTTTACGGCCCTTGGCCACAGCCCCCTCGAGGACGCCGAGAGTCTTGAGCAACTTCGGGCGCTTGAGCACGGCCATGTTATAAAGGTGGTGGAGACGGACTATAATCCTGTTTCCGTGGATACGCCCGAAGACCTTGAACGGGTGAGGGAGATATTGGGGCGGGGGTAAGGGGGCAGGGCCTACAGATTGGTTTATCCAGCGGCCAGAGGCCGCTGGCACTGGTTTTCTTTGTCTTACTTTCTTTTTTCCAAAAGAAAGTAAGGAAAACTTTTTGGTTCTTATCCTTTTGGCTTGAGAGGGGGGAAGGGAGGACAATGAGCAGAACCGACAGGGACATAAAGACAAAGTTCATTTTCGTCACAGGCGGCGTGGTCTCTTCCCTTGGAAAGGGCCTTGCCAGCGCCTCCATAGGGGCCCTGCTCGAGGCACGGGGCCTTACCATCACCATTCAGAAACTCGACCCATACATAAACGTGGACCCCGGCACCATGAGTCCCTTTCAGCACGGCGAGGTCTTTGTTACCGACGACGGCGCGGAGACAGACCTTGACCTTGGCCATTACGAGCGCTTCACCAACGCGCGCCTCACGAAGAAGAACAACTTCACCACAGGCCAGGTCTATGATTCCATAATTACAAAAGAGCGCAGGGGCGATTACCTCGGAAAGACCGTGCAGGTCATACCCCATGTGACAGACGAGATAAAGTCAAAGATACTCGTCCTTGCCGACACCGTGGACATTGCCATCATAGAAATCGGCGGCACAGTGGGCGACATCGAGAGCCTCCCCTTTCTCGAGGCCATAAGACAGTTGAAGTTCGACCTTGGAAAGGAGAACGTCCTTTACGTCCACCTTACGCTCCTCCCTTATATAGCCACTGCTGGAGAAATCAAGACAAAGCCCACTCAGCACAGCGTGAACAAACTCCGCGAAATAGGCATTCAGCCCGACATACTCCTCTGCCGCTCGGACCGCCCCATAACAGTGGAGATGAAGGACAAGATAGCCCTCTTTTGCAACGTAGAGAAGTCAGCCGTCATATCCGCCGAGGACGTTGGGTGCATTTACGAGGTACCACTTGTCTTCCACCGCGAGGGCCTTGACGACCTCATACTGAAAGACCTGAATGTCTGGACGCGCGCGCCGAGGCTCGAGGCGTGGGAAAAACTCGTGAAGAAGATATACAGGCCCCGCGCCGAGGTCACCATAGGCATTGTGGGTAAATACGTGGACCTTCAGGACTCGTACAAGAGCCTCCATCAGGCCCTTATCCACGGCGGCATTGCGAGTAACTGCCGCGTTAACCTCCAGTACATAGACGCCGAGGACGTGGAGAAAAAAGGACCTGCCGCCTTCCTTAAAGACGTTGACGGCCTCCTTGTGCCCGGTGGCTTTGGCACGCGCGGCATCGAGGGCATGGTCTCTGCCATAAGGTATGCCCGCGAAAGGGGCATGCCCTTTTTCGGAATATGCCTCGGAATGCAGGTGGCCGTAATAGAGGTGGCAAGAGACCTTGCGGGCCTCAAGAAGGCCAACTCCGCCGAGTTCGACGACAAGACCCCCGACCCTGTTGTGCATATAATGGAGGGCCAGAAGGGACTCTGCGCCAAGGGCGGCACCATGAGGCTCGGGGCATATCCCTGCGTATTGAAAAAAGGCACAAAGGCATACTCAGTGTACGGCTCAGTGGAGATTTCAGAGCGCCACCGCCACCGCTATGAGTTCAACAACGCCTACCGCGAGGTCCTCGAGGCCGCGGGCGTGGAACTGAGCGGCCTCTCGCCAGACGGCCATCTTGTGGAAATCATGGAGCTAAAGGGACACCCATGGTTCGTGGCCTGCCAGTTTCACCCGGAGTTCAAGTGCAGGCCCCTGAAGCCCCACCCCCTATTCAGGGGGTTCATAAAGTCAGTCCTGAACGTAAAACGGGCCGCCGAGAAAGACCAGAAGGCTAAAAAAGGCAAAAAGACCGCAGTCACTCAGAAAAGAACGCGGAGGGCCTCGCCCGCCAAGGCCAAGAGGGCCACTGCGTCCACCGGGACCTGAGGGGGTGGGGAGATGACAAAAGATGAGACCCTTGAGAGGATTTTCCCCGCACCCGGGGAAAAGGCCCCCCTCTTTTTCATCCTCGGCCCATGCGTTATAGAGGACGAGGCGGTTACGATCAAGACCCTCGAGGGCCTTCTCAAGATAACGGAGGGCCTTGACGTTCCCTTTATCTTCAAGTCCTCTTATGACAAGGCCAACAGGACCTCCCTCGAATCATACCGGGGCCCTGGCATTAAAGAAGGCCTCAAGGTCCTCTCCTCCGTTGCAAGGGACTTCCCCCATGTGCCCATCATAACGGACGTGCACTGCAGGAACGAGGTAGAGCCCGTGTCCGAGGTGGTGGACATCATACAGATACCGGCATTTCTCTCGCGCCAGACCACCCTTATAGTAGAGGCCGCCCTCACGGGCCTTCCCGTTAATATCAAGAAGGGACAGTTCATGGCCCCTGGAGATATGCGTCACTCCGTGGACAAGGCCCTCGGCGCGGGCGCCGAGAAGGTGATGATAACAGAGCGGGGCGTAAGTTTCGGGTATAACAACCTTGTCGTGGACTTTCGCGCCTTTCCGCTCCTGAAGTCCATGGGTTGCCCTGTTGTCTTTGATGCCACGCACAGCGTGCAGACACCGGGTGGCCTTGGAGGGGCTTCCGGGGGAGATAGAAACCTGGCAAGGTACCTTGCAAGGGCCGCCGCGGCCTGTGGGGCCGACGGCTTCTTCATGGAGGTGCACCCCGACCCGGATAACGCCCTCTGCGACGGGCCAAACTCCATAGCCCTCGCCGACGTGGAAGAAGTGCTTACAGAGATACTCGCCATCGACAGGACCGTAAGAGAACTCGCGGGAAAAGAAGGGTAGAAAATAGAAAAATAAGGTAAAAGGGGGAAAAAGGTGAAGGGGGCGGGCAACGCCCGCAGAAGACAAAAGAAGAAGAAAAAGTGAAGGGGGTGGGCTCTGCCCGCCAAAAGATAATACAAAAGAAAAAGAAGCGGGCCTTGCCCGCATATTAAGAGATTCCACTTTCTTTTGGAAAAAAGAAAGTGGAGCAAAGAAAACCAATGGAAAAAGCTACTGGTAGGGCTGGCACTGCACACATGAAGGAAGAAATAGAAGGGCAAGAAGCGGGCTTTGCCCGCGTATCGAAAAAAATGATAAGAGAAAAAGCAGTGACAATGAAAAAGACAGATGAAGAGGTCCTTCTGGCCGCGCGCCGCGTCCTTGAGATAGAATCCGAGGCCGTAACGGCCCTTGCCGCGCGTCTTGATAGCGGCTTTTCCGAGGCCGTGAGGATGATACTTGCCACAAAGGGCAAGGTCGTAGTCTGTGGCATGGGTAAGAGCGGCATTATCTGCCAGAAGATAGCCTCAACCCTTGCGTCCACGGGCACGTCCGCCTTCTTCCTCCACCCTGCCGAGGGCGTGCACGGGGACCTCGGCGTTCTCATGAAGAACGACATCCTCATAGCCGTATCCAACTCCGGCGAGACAGATGAACTCATAAGGATAATCCCCCTGATAAAGCGCCTCGGCGTAAAGATGATAGCCATGACCGGTAAGAGGAGTTCGTCCCTTGCTGATTATGCAGATGTTGTCCTTGACGTGGGCGTGGCAAGAGAGGCCTGCCCGCTGGGGCTCTCCCCAACGGCATCGACCACGGCCACGCTGGCCATGGGCGACGCCCTTGCCGTGGCGCTCCTCGAGGGCAGGGGTTTTGGCGCCGAAGACTTCGCGCGCCTTCATCCCGCCGGAAGCCTTGGCAGAAGGTTCATGCGCGTAGAGGACTTCATGCACCGTGGCGACGAGATACCGCGCGTCAGTAGCGACGCCCTCATGAAAGAGGCCGTAATGGAGATGACGGCAAAGAGGCTCGGTATTACGGGCGTCTTCAGCGGAAGCGACCTTGTGGGGGTTATAACCGACGGAGACCTCCGGCGTGGACTCGAAAGGGTGCCGGGACTACTTGAAAAAAGGACTGGAGACATAATGAGCCCGAACCCGCTTACCATTACGGGCAATGCCCTCCTTGAGGAGGCCCTGGACGTAATGGAAGAGCGCTCTATTACGGCCCTCTTTGTCAAGGACGACGCGGGTGAGGTGGGGGGTGTCATACACCTCCATGACCTCATAAAGGCTGGGGTCATTTAATAAGGAGGCACGCCCTGGGTAGACCCTTGAGGGGGCGGAGAAGCCCGGGGCTGTTTTTTTGTCCCAAGAGCGATCCACCTCTTTTTGTCCAAAACCCGTGAGGTGGTTTTTCTCTTTAATAATCTGGCGGGCATGGCGGAACATCAGTGGTGAGGGAGTTTCCGACATGCCTCAGGCAAAATAAAAAAAAACAAAAAAAAACACTAAAATGCTTGACAGGCCCGCCAATGTTGTGTATAACAAAACAACTTTAGCGTTCAGCCACCATTTACATGTAAATAAGCCACTTGGAATTGGCCTCTCCACAACACAGGAGGTGTCATCTAAAGGGCTGTCTGTATGACGACTAACAAACGGTGGATCATGCCATGAACAGCTCTTAGCAGACGCAACTCAGAAAGAAGGTCAACGCGTTATGTCATCGGGACGCAACGCGGGGTTAAAGGGCCCTCGTTATTGAGATAATTAAACCGGATTAGAGGGCCAACTCAACAGTGTGCCGCAGAGCGCGGCGCTTAATTGATTAAACAGCCAACACATCAAAGAAGTCATTAATACCAACTCAAGGAGGAAGAGAGGATGAAGAGATTACTTTTGTCGGTGTTCGCAGCTGCTTTAACTGCCGCAGTGGCCGTGCCAGCCATGGCTACTACCTTTAGTTTTCAGGGGCAGTACAGGGTGAGAGGCGAATACAGGGGCAACCCGGGGTTCGTGGATTCCGCTGGCATAAACGGTGTGCTCCAGAGGGTGAGACTTACAACTAACGCCGATGTTACCAGCGATACGAGCGTTAAGATTACCCTTCAGGACTCCAGGATGTGGGGTATTCAGGACCCCGTGGGCAGGGGCGGCCCTTCGCTTACAGATACTGGCGCCAACACCCTTGACCTCCACGAGGCATATGTAAAGGTAAAGGACATCTTCGGTCAGCCCGTATCCCTCAAAATAGGCCGTCAGGAGCTCGTATATGGCGACCAGAGGCTCATTGGCGCCTTCGGATGGAACAACAACGGCAGGTCCTTTGACGCCATCAAGGCAAACTTCACCAACTCCGCTGTGAGCATCGATGCCTTCCTCTCGAAGATCAACGATGCAACAACAGGTCTTGGCACCAACTGTTTTGCCGGTTGCGGCGGTGACGCTGACCAGGACTTCTACGGCATCAACGCCTCGATAAAGGCCATCCCCAATAACACCGTCGAGGCCTATATTTACTACTGGAGGGACTCCAACAGCACCACGGCCTTTGGTCAGACAGTCTCAGGCGGCCAGATAGGCGCCAACACCTTCGCCGCGGGCGAGACGCCCATTAAGGCATCCAACCTTTACACCTATGGTGTCAGGGCAAAGGGACACTTCAGGGCCCTTGATTACGGCCTTGAGCTTCCTTTCCAGAGTGGTAACATAGACACAACTGTTACCAACTATGCCATCAGTTCCTTCGCCTTCTCCGCCAAGGCCGGATACACACTGCCTACTTCCATGAAGATCAGGCTCGGCGCGGAGTATGACACATCTCAGGGTGACGATGACGGCGGAGCCGACACGGACATAGAGACCTTCTTCAACCTCTTCCCCACGAACCATGGTCACTACGGCCTCATGGATCAGCAGGGCTGGAGGAACGTAGACGCATGGTCTGTTAACGTGACAGCAGGTGTTACCAGCAAACTGAAACTCTACCTCGCTTTCTGGTCCTTCAAGCTCAATGAGGAAAAGGATGCCTGGTATGGCGCGGCTAACTGGAACAACACGCCTGGCGGCGCACGCATGAGCAGCTCCACCAACACCGAGTCTGATACAGGCACGGAGCTTGACTTTGTCGCCACCTATAAGTACAACAGCGCACTGACCGCTCAGTTTGGTATTGCCCGCTTCTTCACAGGCAAACTTCTTGAGCAGGTTGGCCGCGTAAATGCCACAGGTAACACGGACGACATGGACTGGGCATATCTCCAGCTGACAGCCAACTTCTAAGTCAGTTGTAATAGACCAGACCGCAATAAATAAAAAAGGGGAGAGGCTTCATGCCTCTCCCTTTTTTTATTGAAAGAAGGGCGCCAAGTGCATATAATACAAAACTGAATGCTATGCGTATTGTCTCGGTGTCCTGCCCTCACGACTTCTCCATTATCCACTGTCCTTTTTTGGACGGGGTTGAGTCCCATGTTTGAGGATGGGGAATGCAGGGGCAGAGCCTCCACGCCCAAGAGAAGAGAAACTCTCGTTGCGAGAGTGGCGGAACTGGCAGACGCGCCAGACTTAGGATCTGGTGGGCAACCATGGGGGTTCGATTCCCCCCTCTCGCACCAAATTATCCGCGGCCCGGTGGGGCTGGCTCTAAGCCGCTCTGCAGGCCAGCCTTTTTTGACGCAACATAACGGTCTTGAAAATTACGCGCCGTGCTTACCATGGCGCTCAAGCATCTTTAAGAGAAGTCCATAAAAAAACGTTTCAGGGAAGGTGAACTTGTGAGTCAGGAAAAAAACATTGAATACAACGCAATCCTCGAGGAAAATACACCAGTCAAGAAGAGCATCAAGGTTACTGTTTCGACGGAGTCTGTAACAAAGGCCCTTGAAGACGCCTATCAGAGGGTGAAGTCCACGGCGGCTATCTCTGGTTTTCGAAAGGGCACGGTCCCAAAGAGCGTCATCAAGGCAAAGTTCGCTGACGCTATATACGGCGAGGTCACAACACGCCTCATTGACGAGACCTATCATAAGGCCCTTGAGGACTTTGGCCTCACACCGCTTGGTGGGCCCGCGGTGGACATAAAGACCCCGAAGCCCGAGGAGGATAAGGAATTTGTCTACACCCTCACATTCGAGGTTACTCCGCAGGTGGAGATAGATGGGTACCTTGGCATGGACCTTGGCGAGCGGGAGGAGATAGAGGTCTCTGAAGAGGAGATAGAGAAGAGTCTTGATAATATCCGTCAGACGAATATACGATTTAAGGAAGTCGAGAGGCCTGCCGATGAAGGTGATATGGTCATTATTGATTTCACGGCCACAAAGAACGGAAAGGCCATAAAGAACTTGAAAGGCACTGGTTACCCCGTGCTCATAGGCGAGACCTCTCCCATGCCTGGCCTTGACGAGGCCATAAAGGGCCTATCAAGAGGCGATAAGAAAGACGCCAACCTCACCTTTCCCGATAATTACAGCGAGAAAAAGTACGCTGGGAAGGACGTTGTCTTTCATGTGACGGTAAAGGCCGTCAAGGAGAAGAACATCCCGGAGATAGACGATGAGTTCGCAAAGGGCCTACAGTGTGAGAACTTCGAGGCCCTGAAGAAACGCGTTGCCGATGAGATAAGAAAGGCAAAGGGAAAACAAGAAAGAGACAGGCTCAAGACCATTGTCCTTGATAAACTCATGGAGGGACGCGAACTTGATGTGCCCGACTCCCTTGCCGAAAAATACCTTGACCTTATATTCAAGAGCGTTGTTGACAACATGCGCGCCGGCATGGTCCATCCCGAGGACAAGGGGCTCAGCCCCGAGGCATTGAGGGAGAAGTACCGTCCTCTCTCGGTGCGCAGGGCCCGCGAGGATATGATTCTCGATGCCATTGCCCTCAAGGAGAAGATGGAAGTCTCCAACGAAGAGGTAGAGGCGGCCATTAAGGAACTTGCCGCCGAGAGGAACCTGCCGGCGGATTCGCTCCTGGCGAGGATAATGAGAGAGGGCAACCTCGAGATGATAAAGGACGGACTCAAGCACGAGAAGGTCTTTGACCTCATTATAGATTCCGCGAAGACCGCTTGAGCGCCAAGATTCCACGTTACCTTAACCTGGCTAAGTAAAGAAGGGAGTTAAGATGCTTGTTCCCATCGTAGTCGAGCAGACCGGACGAGGCGAGAGGGCCTATGACATTTACTCGCGTCTCCTTAAAGACCGGATAATATTTCTCGGTAGCGCTATTGATGACAATATAGCCAACCTCGTGATAGCGCAACTTCTTTTCCTTGAGTCCGAGGACCCGGAAAAGGACATTCACCTCTATGTGAACTCCCCTGGCGGGGTGGTGAGCGCCGGCCTTGCCATCTACGACACCATGCAGTACGTAAAACCAGCTGTTGCCACCATGTGCATGGGCCAGGCCGCGAGCATGGGCGCCCTCCTTCTTGCCGGAGGGGCCTCGGGAAAGAGGTTTGCACTCCCTAACTCGCGTATCCTTATCCATCAGCCCCTTGGAGGGGCACAGGGACAGGCAACGGACATTGATATTCAGGCAAAGGAAATAGTCAGGATAAGAAAGGAACTTACGGAAATATTGGTCAAGCATACCGGCCAGACGCACGAAAAGATACATAAGGATACAGAGCGTGATTTTTATATGAGTGGTCAAGAGGCAAAAAAATATGGTATAATTGATAATGTAATAGAAAAGAGGGCCTGATTATATTGGTGACCAGGGGCCCTCTTTAAAGGTACGCCTCCGGGCGCTGGTTGCATTAACTCTGAACCATAGGTTAATCATGACTGTGAACAAACACGATAGCGGTTACCTTACATGCTCATTTTGCAAGAAGAGCCAGGATGAGGTGAGAAAACTCGTCGCCGGACCAATGGTCTATATCTGCGATGAATGTATCGAACTCTGCAATGATATAATCGCCGAGGAGTACGAAAAAGACGAGTTCAAGAAACGCGAGAACAAGATACCAAAGCCAAAGGAGATAAAGTCCATCCTCGACGAGTATGTGGTGGGCCAGGAAGGGGCCAAGAAGGTCCTTGCCGTTGCCGTTCATAACCACTACAAGAGGATAGAGAGCAAGGCCTCCCTTGGCAACGTGGAGATAGAAAAGAGCAATATCCTCCTCGTGGGCCCCACGGGCTCTGGCAAGACCCTCCTTGCCCAGACCCTTGCCCGCATCCTCAACGTGCCCTTTACCATCGCCGACGCCACCACACTTACAGAGGCCGGCTATGTGGGAGAGGACGTGGAGAACATTATCTTGAGTCTTCTTCAGAACGCCGAGTACGACATCGAGCGTTGCAAACGCGGCATCGTGTACATTGACGAAATCGACAAGATTTCGCGAAAGAGCGACAGCCCTTCCATTACGCGCGATGTCTCGGGTGAGGGCGTCCAGCAGGCCCTCCTCAAGATAATCGAGGGCACGGTGGCAAATGTGCCGCCAAAGGGCGGAAGAAAGCACCCGCAACAGGAGTTCCTCCAGGTAGATACCTCGAACATACTCTTTATCTGCGGTGGTGCCTTTAATGGCCTTGAGGACATAATAGCCCAGAGGGTTGGCAAGCGCACTGTGGGTTTTCGCACCGGAACTCCAAAAAAGCGGGGCGCAAAATCAAAGAAAAAACTGCCCTTTGACGTGGAGCCAGAGGACTTCCTGCACTATGGCCTCATACCCGAGTTTATGGGAAGGCTCCCCGTGATAGCGACCCTTGGTGAACTCGACGAAAATGACCTTGTGAGGATCCTCACCGAGCCTCGTAATGCCATCATAAAGCAGTACCAGAAACTCTTTGAACTCGAGAACGTCCTTCTTAAGTTCACAGACGGAGCCCTTGGGGGCATAGCCCGCGAGTCCATGAGGCGCAAGGCCGGGGCCAGGGGTCTTAGGGCCATTCTCGAACATGTCATGCTTGACACCATGTATGAACTGCCCTCTCAGACCAATATCAAGGAGTGCATCATCAATGAGGACGTAATCCTTGAGAAGGGTAAACCAATAATCGTATACGGCAAGGAGGCCGAGACGGCCTGAGTCCGCTTCCTCCCTTGCCTGCACCACCTGATTCACCTTAGCAACGGAGGCCCATACATACCATGGGAATACTGTATTTCAAGAACGATAAGGGAGATGATTTGAAGAAAGACCGCATAATAGCGCCGCTTATCCCGCTCCGGGATATAATCGTCTTCCCATATATGGTCCTGCCCCTCTTTGTTGGCAGGGATAAATCCATCAAGGCCCTTGAACGCGCCATGGGCGAGGATAAATCCATACTCCTCGCCGCGCAGAAAAAGGCACGTATGGAAAACCCATCAAGGGAAGACATCTTCGAGGTCGGAACCCTCGGAACCATACTCCAACTCCTCCGTCTGCCCGACGGCACTGTAAAGGTCCTTGTCGAGGGCAAGCGCAGGGCAAGGATAAAGGACTACATCATGGAGGACGAGTGCTTCGTGGTGGAGGCCGAGGAAATGCCGGACCTCGTGGAGGACTCCGTGGAGAGCGAGGCCATAATGCGCTCGGTCCTGAAGTCCTTCGAGACATACGTAAAGTACAATAAGAAGATACCGCCGGAGATGATAGTAAGCGTCACCTCCATCGAGGAACCTGGCCGTCTTGCCGATACCATCGCCTCGCACCTCACTGTGAAACTCGAGGAAAAGCAGTCTCTTCTCGACACGCAGAACCCCACCATGAGGCTTGAGCGCCTCTACAGCATCATGGAGAGCGAGATAGAGGTCCTGCAGGTTGAGCAGAAGATACGCCACAGGGTCAAACGACAGATGGAGAAGACCCAGAAGGAGTACTATCTCAGCGAACAGATGAAGGCCATTCAGAAGGAACTCGGCGAAAAGGACGAATTAAAGGGCGAGCTCCAGGAGTTCGAAGAGGCCCTCAAGAAGAAGAAACTCTCCAAGGAGGCCGAAAAAAAGGTCAAGCAGGAGATAAAGAAACTCAAACTCATGAACCCCATGTCCGCCGAGGCCACGGTCTCGCGTAATTATATCGACTGGGTCCTGGCTCTTCCATGGGGTGAGATAAAAGAAGAAAAAAAAGACCTTACAGAGGCCGAGCATATCCTCGAAGAAGACCACTACGGCCTTAAGCAGGTAAAAGAACGCATACTTGAGTACCTTGCCGTGCGCGGCCTTGTCAAAAAAATGAAAGGCCCCATACTCTGCCTCGTGGGCCCGCCTGGCGTAGGTAAGACGAGCCTCGCAAAGAGCATCGCGCGCGCCACTGGCCGCCCCTTTGTGCGCCTCTCCCTTGGCGGCGTCAAGGACGAGGCCGAGATACGCGGCCACAGGCGCACCTACATAGGGTCCATGCCCGGAAAACTTATCCAGTCCTTGAAGAAGGCCACCTCCAATAACCCCGTCTTCCTCCTTGACGAGGTGGACAAGATGAGCAGTGATTTTCGCGGCGACCCCGCAAGCGCGCTCCTCGAGGTTCTGGACCCTGAGCAGAACCACGCATTTAACGACCATTACCTTGACTGCGATTACGACCTCTCGGAGATAATGTTCATCACCACGGCAAACTCCATGCAGGGAATCCCCTATCCCCTCCTTGACAGGATGGAAATTATAAGGATACCTGGCTATACGGAGCTCGAAAAACTCCATATCGCCGAGAAGTTCCTCATACCCAAGCAACTCAAGGCCCACGGCCTTGAGCCACATAATGTGGAACTCAAAAAGGCCGCTATCCTTACCATCATAAGACGCTATACCAAAGAGGCCGGTGTGCGTAACCTTGAGAGAAAACTGGCCGCCATATGCAGAAAATCGGCGCGCATTATACTCGAAAAGGGCAGGGATACCACCGTGCGCGTGGGAAGCCGCAGGCTTGCCAAATTCCTCGGTGTCCCGCAGTTCCGTTACGGTATCATAGGTGAAAGAGACGAGATAGGTGTCGCAACAGGGCTTGCCTGGACAGAAGTCGGCGGAGAACTCCTCGCCATCGAGGTGGCCCTCGTGCCAGGAAAGGGCAAACTTATCATAACAGGCAAACTCGGCGATGTAATGCAGGAATCCGCCCGCGCCGCCCTTACATACATACGGAGCCGCGCCGGTGAACTGGGCCTCGCGAGAGACTTCTACCAGAATCTGGACATACATATCCATGTCCCGGAGGGCGCCATACCAAAAGACGGACCCTCGGCGGGCATTACCATGGCAACGGCCATTGCCTCGGCCCTTGTGAAGATACCCGTAAGAAAGGGCGTGGCAATGACCGGAGAGATTACCCTTCGCGGAAAGGTCCTCCCAATAGGCGGACTCAAGGAAAAACTCCTCGCCGCCCACAGGGCCGGTCTCTCAAGGGTACTCATACCAGAGGATAACGAGAAGGATCTTAAGGAAATACCGGCCCAGATACTGAAGAAGGTTACCCCCGTGCTCGTCGGTCACATGGATAAGGTACTCATGGAGGCCCTCAAGGTAAAGAGTAGCGAAGAGATCTTCAAGGGCACGGCAGGGGAGACGGAAGAAATATCTGAAGAACGTCCCATGGACCCTGATAACGTGGGTATCCGCCATTAGTCGCGGGCAAGTGGGCCAAAGGGGGCAAGTAGGGCAAAGGGGGCAAGGAGTAGATAGGGGGCTAATGGTCCTTAAAAGGGGGGGAGGGGGCAAAGGAGTGCAGGGGGGCAAATGGGGGCATGAGGCCAGGGGTGGCAAAGGGGATATGGGGCCCGTCCTTCACCCTCTGGCCAGAGTTCTCAGTACTTGACAATCCAGAATAAAACTGTTACAAAGGGGCCTGTCTCGTTGACAGGGCCTTTAAAAGGCCGCGCCACGGGGGCTTGGTGTATTTTACCCCATGGAATACCTTTTCCGCCTTCGCTCCAGGGTGTAAGGACGCCACAGGGTTATCGGGCGGGTAGCTCAGTTGGAAGAGCGCAGCCCTTACAAGGCTGATGTCACAGG
>CAYYJQ010000031.1:0-24009 GCA_964472295.1 uncultured Thermodesulfobacteriota bacterium
GCCTCTTCGTCGTTGCTCGCAATGCTCACCTTGCCCGTGTCATCCACGTCCATCTTGACGCCTGTCTCGAGGATAATGCCCTTTATGTTCTTTCCGCCCGGGCCGATTACGTCCTTTATCCTCTCGGGCTTGACCATGAGGGTGACTATGCGCGGGGCAAAGGAGGAAATATCCTTTCTGGGCTCGGTTATGGCCTCGTTCATCTTGCCGAGTATATGGAGCCTGCCGTCGCGGGCCTGCGAGAGGGCCTCGGTAAGGAGCGCGGCGGTTACGCCTGAAATTTTTATATCCATCTGCAGGGCGGTTATGCCTTCCTCGGAGCCCGCCACCTTGAAGTCCATGTCGCCAAGGTGGTCCTCGTCGCCAAGGATGTCAGAGAGGACAACGGTCTCGTTGTCCTCTTTTATGAGGCCCATGGCAATGCCCGCTATGTGGCACTTGATGGGCACGCCCGCATCCATGAGAGAGAGCGACGCCCCGCATACCGTTGCCATGGAGGACGAGCCGTTTGATTCGAGTATGTCCGAGACCACGCGCACTGTGTACGGAAAGTCATCTACACCGGGGAAGACCTGCTTGATGGCCCTCTCGGCAAGCGCGCCGTGGCCTATCTCGCGCCTTCCAGGGGAGCGGAGAAACTTGACCTCTCCAACGCAGAAGGGCGGAAAGTTGTAGTGGAGCATGAAACGCTTGTACTCCCATCCGCTCAAGGCGTCTATCTTCTGCTCGTCCTCTGATGTGCCAAGGGTGGTATTCACGAGGGCCTGGGTCTCGCCGCGCGTAAAGAGGGCCGAGCCGTGTGTGCGCGGAAGAAAGCCCACCTCGCAGGTAATATTCCTTATGTCCCGCGGGCCGCGCCCGTCTACCCTCTTTTTTTCATTTACTATCATCGCGCGCATTATCGTATGCTTTGTCTGTCCAAAGACCTGTGAGATCTCGGACTCGCGCCCCTCGAAATCCTCGGCGAGTTCTTCCATGACCTCTTTCTTGAGGGCGTCTATGGCGGCATAGCGCTGGAGTTTATCTGGTATTACAAGGCACTCCTTGAGCCCCGGAGTTGACCTTTCCTCCACGCGGGACCTCAGGTCATCGGCCACCTCCACAAGGGGCACAGGAAGTTTCTCGGGCTGAAGGTCCTCGAATATCTTCTTCTGAAGGTCAAGGACCCCCTTCATGCCCTCCTCGGCAAGGTTAAGGGCCTTTACCACAAAGTCCTCTGATACGAACTTGGCCCCTCCCTCGACCATGATGATGGAGCCTACGCCTCCGGCGACGATAAGGTCAAGGTCGCCGGACTTCTGCTCTTCAAGTGTGGGGTTCTCGATGTAACTGCCGTCCATGGCGCCTACCCTGTAGCCCGCTATGGGGCCGTCAAAGGGTATGTCCGAGATACCGAGGGCCACCGAGGCCCCTATGAGGGAGATGAGTTCCGCGTCGTTCTCGTGGTCAACGGAGAGTGCCGTTGCGATTACCTGCGTCTCGTAGGCATAGCCCTTTGGGAAGCGAGGTCTTAAAGGTCTGTCTATTAGGCGCGAGATGAGCACCTCGCGGGTGCTCGGCCTTCCTTCTCTCTTGAAAAAGCCGCCTGGTATCTTACCGGCGGCATAGGTCATTTCCTGATAATTTACCGTAAGGGGCATGAAGTCCCTGCCCTCCACGGCGGAGTTCGCCCGGCAGGCCGTGACAAGGACCACTGTGTCTCCGTAACGGAGCGTACAGGAGCCTCCTGCCTGGCGTGCCATCTTTCCTATCTCTATAGTCAGTTTACGTCCAGCATAATCCGTCTCGTATGTTCTTACCATCCTCTGTACTTTCTCCTGATTTTTATATACCTTCAACTGCCTCTTGGCATGGACGCGCAAACGCGGCCCGCCGTGGCCCCCATGGGCCTTTTACTCGTAACGGACCGTTCTTATTTCCTGAGTCCAAGCCTTGAAATGAGTTTCTTGTAGCGCTCCACGTCCTTGCCCTTTACATAGGCAAGGAGCCTTCTCCTGCGCCCCACCATCTTGAGGAGCCCTCTCCTTGAGTGGTGGTCACCCTTGTGCTCCTTGAAGTGGTCCTGAAGGCCCTTTATCCTGGCGCTCAAAAGGGCCACCTGCACCTCAGGGGACCCGGTGTCGCTCTCATGGGTGCGGTACTCCTCAACTATCTTCTTCTTGCTCTCATTGTCAATCATCTTCTTTTTTTCCTCCCGTGTATACGTAAAATCGATGCGAGTTTTTTTTATTGTCCCACCTGTCTGTAAATCCCGAAGCAGGGGATTATCCTCACTTCATTCTCCCGAAGCAGAGGCACCTCCAAATACCCACCTGACCTTCCATGACCCGCCACCAAGAGACTCGGCAAGGGCCGATGGCCTGCCGTCAATGGTCAATATTATCATCTCCCCCTGCTCTTTAAAAGGGGAAAAGCAACTCCCATTGGACGCCTTAAGACGCGCGCCAACTGTAATGACCCCGCTGAAGAGCCCGTCCACATCAACGGACATCAAGCCCGTGGTGCATCTTCCAAGGGCCCTGTCAAGGGGTATGACGGCCTTCCCGAGGGCCTCTGCCCCGAGCGTCGGGGCCACTGCCTCGTCCATGGTGAACTCACCGCTCTTTACGCGCGTGAGGCCGCCAAGGTGGGCTCCGCAGCCAAGGACCCCGCCTATATCATGGGCGAGTGACCTCACATAGGTCCCGCCGGAACACCTTACCCTGAAGAAGACCTCTGGCACGGATAGCCCGAGGATGTCGAGGCTGAATATCTCCACATCACGGGCGGGTCTTTCAACTGTAAGCCCCTTTCTCGCGAGTTTATAAAGGGGCGTGCCCGAATGTTTCACCGCCGAGTACATGGGAGGGACCTGCTTGATGGCCCCGGTGAAAGAGGCGAAGGCCCCCTCTATGTCCTCACGGGTAATTCCGACGGGGTCTCTTGTCTCAATCACCCTGCCCTCGGAGTCGTAGGTCTCGGTCTCAACGCCGAGGACCATTACTCCCTCGTACTCTTTTTCGCCTCTTCCAAGCCACCTTGCAAACCTTGTGGCCCTGTTTATAACGAGCGGAAGGACCCCTGTTGCCGCGGGGTCCAGCGTGCCGAGATGACCTACCTTCGAGGCCCCGAGCACGCCCCTTACCTTTGCCACAACGTCATGAGAGGTCCACTCAGGGGGCTTGTCGATGACAAGCACACCGTTCACTGACCGCGGCCCTCTCTGGCGGCAGTAAAGCCCCTGGTCATGGCCTCTCTCACGGCCTCAAGTACCATTGTCTTTACCTCCTCAAGACTGCCCTTGAGGGTACAGCCAGCGGCCCGCGCGTGCCCGCCGCCTCCAAGGGCCACTGCCACGGCCCCTACGTCCATGTAACTCTTGCTCCTGAGGCTCACCTTGAACTCGCCGCCAGGGCATTCCCTGAAGAGCGCCCCTACCTCGACGCCCTCGATGCTCCGGGCGTAGTTCACGAAACCATCGGCATTGTCCACATCAGCGCCTGTGGTGCGGAACATATCGGTAGTCACATAGAGCGTGGCAATGTCTCCTCCGCCATCCTCGCCGCCAAGGTCTATTACATCAAGCGTGGCAAGGACAAGGGCAAGGAGCCTGAACCTTACGGCCGCGTAGTTCTCGTATACGCGCATGGAGATTTCCCCTGGGTCCACCCCCAGTTTTACCAGTTCTCCGGCCTTTATAAGAGAGCCCGCCGTGGTGCAGGAGTACCTGAAGGAGCCAGTATCCGTATGAATGGCCACATAGAGGTTTATGGCCGTCTCTCTTGTTATCTCCAAACCGCCAGCCGCGCAGAGGTCGTAAATTACCTCGCCCGTGGCGCTTGCCTCGGCGTCCACGACGTTTATATCGCCGAAACGGTTGTTCGTGGCGTGATGGTCCAGGTTTATGAGGAGCCCATTGTGATTAAAGGAGTTAAGGGCCTTGCCGAGACGGTCTTTCATGCCGCAGTCAACGGCGAATACGCAGTCAAAGGGGCCAGCGTCTGAAAGGTGGTGAACAATGGTATCCGCGCCGGGCAGGAACTCATAAATGCCGGGCACAGGGTCCTCGAGATAGGGCGTAACGTCCTTACCCATTGCCCGGAGCACGAGCGTAAGTCCCAGAAGGGACCCAACAGCGTCGCCCTCGGGGTTTACGTGAGAGGAGACGAGAAACCTCCTGCCCTCTCTTATCTTCTCGATTACAGCGTCAAATCTTCTATCCATTTTACATATCCTGTTGCCGCCTGGAAAAAAGCCGCATCCAAGGCCGCCGGGGAGCGCCTGCCCCCCCTTCAATACGGAGGGCGGCCCTGAACCGCCTGGCCTTCTTATCCGGCGCCTTCTCCTTTTTTTATATTGAGGAGCAGTTCGTCTATATGCTCGGCATACTCCAGCGTCTCGTCAAAAAAGAAGGTGAGACGGGGTATTGCCTTGAGATTCAACCGATGGCCAAGGGTGCGCCTTATGTAGCCCACGGCGCTCTGGAGGCCCTCGATGGAGTTATTTATCTCTTCTTTTGTACCCAGTTGGGTAAAGTATACCTTTGCCTCCTTGAGGTCATCGCTGAGTTTAACGTGCGTTATGGTCACAAAACCAATTCTCGGGTCTTTTATCTCGCCCCGTTGGAGCATGGAGGCGATTTCGCGAAGTATGCTGTCTCCGACCCTGTCCGCCCGCTTGTATCCGTGGGTGGTCATATGCTTTACGGCAGAGACTGCCGCCTCTTTATTTCCAGCGGCTGTAAGCCGCTGGTATTGGTTTTCCTTGATGTGGTTTTTTTCTGGTAAAGTGTGTCTATTATGCACCAAGTCCAGGCAATCCAAAGGGACATTGCCACCCATCAAAAGACTTTCTTTTTTCTAAAAGAAAGCAGTGGGCCGTGCCCCGCCCTTTTCATCTGTCGGGTTTCGCTGACGCTTTACCCACCTACTTATCTCTCCCCCTCTGCCTCTTAGCCCCTTTACATATTCATTATCTCAATGCGGCTATCTATTATTTCAGCAATGCCCATGGCCTCTATTCTGTTAATCACCTTATCAACAAGGGAGTTGATAAACAGGCGGTCATTCCCTACAGCCGCTATACCGAGAACGGCCCTCTCAAGTGAATCGAGCATATCCACCTCGGCTACAGAGACGTTGAAGGCCCCTCGCACGCGGTCCTTTATGCTCTTAATTACCCGCCTCTTGCCCTTGAGAGAACGGTTTCCATGGAGCGCGAGGGTTATGGCGCAGAGTCCCACTACCATTATCCGGGGCTACCCCTCTTAAGGAACCTCTGAATAATTCGTCCCTGAATTAAGAAGAGAGGTCAAAGAAAAAACGCGGTTTTTCTTTTCCTCACATCTTCAACAACTTACAGTTATAGAAAATGACAACACATCCATGCGACTCTGGAAAGTCTGAATTAGTCAGACTTTCCTTAACTTGCCTATCGGGTGAAGCAGGCTCCATGCGGCGGCCCCTTCTCAGAGTTTCGCGGCCTCTTCCTTCTCAACGTAGAGTTCTATGACATCGCCCACCTTGATGTCATTATAGCCCTCAATGGTCATGCCGCACTCATAGCCTGTCTGGACTTCCTTTACATCGTCCTTGAAGCGCCTCAATGTGCCGAGTTTGCCGTTGTATATGACCACGTTGTCGCGTATGAGGTGGACCTTTGAGCCTCGAAGGGCTTTACCCGACTTAATGGAGCAACCGGCCACGTTCCCCACCTTGCTCACGTGGAAGACCTCGCGGACCTCAGCCGTGCCTATTACCTCTTCTCTAATAATGGGCTCGAGGAGGCCTTCCATGGCGGCCCTTATATCATCAACAAGGTTATAGATTACGTTATAGAGTTTTATGTCCACATGTTCTTTTGCGGCAAGGTCCTGGACCTTTGGCTCCGGCCTTACGTTAAAGCCTATGATTATGGCTCCAGCCGCCGAGGCGAGCATTACATCACCCTCGTTTATGCCCCCAACTGCGTTGTGTATCATATTTATCTTCACGGCCTCGGTGGAGAGTTTTTCAATGGATTCGCGCACGGCCTCGATGGAGCCCTGCACATCGGCCTTGAGGATTATATTGAGTTCCTGGGCCTCGCCCTGGGTTATCCTCTCATATAGGTCCGCAAGGCTTACCTTTGCGGTGCTCTTCTGGCCCTCTTCGAGGCCCTTTTTCTCTCTTATGGAGGCTATCTGCTTTGCCGTGACCTCGTCTTTTACGACTGCGAAGGTATCTCCGGCCTGCGGCACTCCCGAGAGGCCCAGTATCTCGATGGCCATTGAGGGTCCTGCCTCCTTGACCCTCTTTCCGCGGTCATCTATCATGGCGCGGACGCGCCCTGAGTGAAAACCAGTGACAAAGGCGTCTCCTGGCTTGAGCCTTCCCCTCTGTATGAGAACTGTTGCCACGGGGCCTCTGCCCTTGTCAAGTTTGGCCTCGATGATGACGCCCGCGGCCGGCCCTGTGTCCGGTGCCTTGAGTTCGAGCATCTCTGCCTGGAGTATTATCATATCAAGGAGTTCCTTGATATTTATCTTCTTCTTTGCCGAGACATCGATAAAGATGGTGTCTCCGCCCCATTCTTCGGCGACAAGACCCCGTCCCGAGAGTTCGTTCTTTATTCTCTCAGGGTCTGCCTGCGGGAGGTCTATCTTGTTGACGGCAACAATGATGGGGACCTTGGCGGCCCTTGCGTGGTTTATGGCCTCCACTGTCTGTGGCATGACGCCGTCGTCGGCGGCCACAACGAGCACGACTATATCCGTTGCCATGGCCCCGCGCGCCCTCATGGCCGTGAAGGCCTCGTGGCCAGGGGTATCAAGAAATGTAACGTCGCCCCTCTCGAGGTGGACGTGGTAGGCGCCTATGTGCTGTGTAATGCCGCCGGCCTCGCCTGTTGCCACGTTTGTCTCACGGATGGCGTCAAGGAGAGAGGTCTTGCCGTGGTCAACGTGTCCCATGACCGTAACCACAGGGGCCCTTGGCCTGAGGCTGGCCTCGTCGAATTCCGGCAGGTCAAGGAGTCCTTCTTCCTGTATGGCGACGTTCTCCACCTCGTAGTCATAATCGCCTGCGATAAGCGTGGCGGCGTCAATGTCAATGAACTGGTTCACAGTGGCCATTACGCCCATGCCCATGAGTTTCTTTATAATATCCCCGGCCTTTACACCGAGCCTCTGCGAGAGTTCGGCCACGCTAATGGCCTCTGCTATGCGCACGACCCTTTTCGCGGCCTTTGGCGTGGTGATTTCCGTCTTCAGGAGTTGTCTTGTAAGGTTAATGGGCTGTTTTCCGTGGCGCGGCCTCTGTCTCTGCATTCGCCTGCCGCGCTTCCTGCGCCCGCCTCCTGGGGTGAAGAACTTGGGGGGGGGCTGTGTCCTCGGCTTCTGAAAGTCCTTTACATCCCTTACGTAAGGCGCCGGGGGTGGGGAAGGTGTCTTCTTATCCTTTACTGGCTTTGCCGGCGCCGCTACAGCGGCCTTTGCGGCCTTCTCGGGCGTGACCTTGGCTTCGGGCTCTCCAACTGCTTCTTTTCCGGCCTTTCTGGCGGCCTTTTTACCTGTTTTTTTCGCGGGCTTCTTTTCTTTTTTGCCCTTTTCTTCCCTGGCCTCAGCGGCGGGTTTGGCCGTGGCCTCCTCTTCAGGGGCTTTCCCTGCCTTGGCGGTCTTCTTCGCGGAGGCGGCCTTCTTCGCGGCCTCTTCCTTTGCCGGCTCCGCGGCCTTTGCCGAAGAGGCGGCATCAGCGACAGCCTCAGGCGCCTTGCCAGCCTCACTGGCCGCAACAGTCTCTGGCGCCGGCTCCGGGGGCTTTGCCTTGACGGCCCTTCTCCTTCGGATTACCGAGGGTTTTATCCGCTTCTCTATGAGTTCGGGCTTTTTTTCTTCTTCTGTTTTTTCTGTTACCATATTCTAAATACTTCTCTTATCCTCTATGCTCGGTTAGGTTAATTCGGCCTCTTATTATCGCGAGACAGGCCGCCGCCATGACGGCCAGAGATTATTTTATCAAGTTCCCCAAGAAGGGCCTCTACTTCATGAAGGGGCGAAGCGTACCTCAGTGCGCGTGAAAAGGCCCCTTTTTTCCTCTTTGCCGCGTCAAGGCACTCCTTTCTCATACATATGTATGCCCCTCTTCCCGGCGCGCGGCCAATGGGGTCCGCCCTCAGGCGTTGGTCCCTTACCGTGACCCTTATAAGGACGTATTTTGGCAGAACCTCTCTACAGGCGATACACGTTCTCATGGGAGGGGGCTTTATCTTCGTCCCTTCCCGCGCGGGCGGGCTTCCTATGGTCGCCACCCCGCCAGGCTCCCGCGCAAGGCCTTTCTTACTCGCTACCCGCATTTACCTCGGCGGTCTCATCCTCGCCGGCCTCTTCGGACTCTTCCCCGCCAGAGGGTTCTTCAGGGGATGCCTCTTCTTCAGAAGCGGGCTCTTCGGCATTAGCGGCGCTCTCTCCAGTACTGTCCTCTTCAGGTTCTTCAGGGTTCGCGGCTTCCGCCTCCACTGCTTCCCTGGCCGCGGCCTCGTCCTCATTGGCCTTCATGGCCGCGAGTTCTCTCTGGAAGACATCATCGGGCGAGAGTTCCTCGGTGGTCTCGGCCCCGTACTCGGACTCGGTATGGATGTCTATCTTCCAGCCGCTTATCCTCGCGGCAAGCCGCACATTTAGACCCTTTCTACCTATGGCCAGCGAGAGCTGGTCATCAGGGACGACAACCTCCATGGCGTGCTCGGCGTCGTCCACTATCACTCTTGAGATCTCCGCAGGGGAGAGGGTGTTCTTCACGAAGATGGCCGGGTCCTCGGACCAGTGTATGATGTCTATCTTCTCGCCCTTGAGTTCCTGCACAACGGCCTGCACCCTTGAGCCCTTTACACCCACGCAGGCCCCAACAGGGTCTACATCGGGGTTATGGGAGACAACGGCTATCTTGGCCCTCTCGCCGGGCTCTCTTGCCGCGCCCTTTATCTCGACTATGCCCTCGTATATCTCAGGAACCTCCATTTGAAATAGTTTAATGAGGAAAGAGGCCTGAGCCCTTGAGAGTATTATCTGCGGCCCCTTGGTCTCGTTCGAGACATCTATGATGAGGCCCCGTATCCTGTCGCCCTGGCGGTATCCCTCGCGGCGGACCTGTTCTTTTTTGCTGAGAAGGGCCTCTGTCCTTCCTATATCGACTATTATATCACCACGCTCGAACCTCTGCACAACACCGGAGACGATTTCACCCACCTTGTTGCTGAATTCATCGAAGATGACGTTGCGCTCGGCCTCGCGGACCTTCTGTATAATAATCTGCTTGGCTGTCTGGGCGTCTATGCGCCCGAACTTCTTTGAGTCCAGTTTCACGCCAAGGACGTCGCCAAGGACGCTCTCGGGGTCCAGTTCACGGGCCTCCTCAAGGGAGATCTCGAGGTCAGGGTCTTCGGGGTTCTCGACAACGGTCTTGAAGAGAAAGAGTTCGATCTCGCCGGATTCTTCCTGATAATGGGCCTCTATGTCTTTATTCGCGCCAAAGCGTTTTTCCGCGGCCTTCAATACGGCTGACTCAAGGGCGTCAATAAGGACTTCTCTGGTTATACCCTTGTCTCTTCCAACCTGGTCTATGAGATGGGCAAGGTTAACAGGCATTAATACACACCCCCAGTTCTTGTATTGTTCAATATCATATCCATATTCTCAGAGTTCGGGCACAAGGTTGGCCCGCTTGATGTTCTCTAACTTTATCTCCCAGCGTCTCTCTGTCTCATCCATGACAACTACGGCGTTGCCGCTTACACCCTGAAGAGTAACCTTGAAGTTATTCCTTCCCTCAATGGGCTGTAAGGTCTTTATCTTTACGCGGCTTCCGGCAAAGCGCCTGAAGTCATCTTCTTTCTTGAGGACCCTGTCAAGCCCCGGCGATGAGACCTCAAGGGAGTATCTCCCGGGTATTATCTCTTCCACGTCGAGGGCGGCACCGAGTTCGCGGCTCACAGAGGCGCAGTCGTCTATCGTGACTCCTCCGGGCTTGTCAATGAAGAGACGAAGGATGTTCCGGCCATGCTCCGTGACAGCGGCGAGGTCCACGAGTTCGCACCCCGCGTCAGTAACCACGGGATTGGCCACGGCCTCAATCCTCTCAATGAGCGCGTCGCCAAAGCGCATAATCCAGCGAACCCCCTGCGTAAAAACCCTCTACTTTTTTGTCCTAAAGCATAAAAAAATCGGTTACGGACGCCCACCAGGCTCCCCGCCCCTTTTGCACAACTTGGCCCCCAACCTAGCCCCCCTGACCGGCCCCCATAAGAGCCCACCAGGCTGCCCCCTAATCCGCCCACCTGCTCATAAAGAAAAAGTGGGCTTGCCGCCCACCCTGTCACTTAATGAGTCGTATCTTGAAAAAATAGCACAGAACTTTCTATTTATCAAGCAAAAATGAGGGGGTTATTCCACTACGCGTATCTTCATTTCAACCCTCTCATTGGGCAGGTCGCGTGGGTCGCGCGGCAGGTTTACTATCTTGTCGGCAACGTCCATGCCAGAGGCTACCTCGCCGAAGACAGTGTACTGCCTGTCAAGAAAGGGCGAGTCCTGCACGACTATGAAGAACTGCGAGCCAGCGCTGTCAGGGTCCTGCGACCTTGCCATGGAGAGTATGCCCCTTTTATGGGATATTTCATTGAACTCGGCCTTTACGCGGTGGTTGGGTCCTCCCATGCCATAGGCGGCCTTATTGGAGCCCTTTGTGTTCGGGTCTCCGCCCTGTATCATGAAGCCGGGGATTACGCGATGGAAGATGGTCCCGTCGTAGAAGCCTTCTTTAGCGAGGTCCAGAAAGTTCTTCACATGCCCGGGGGCTGACTCTGGGAAGAACTTCAGTTCAATATCTCCGTAACTTGTCTCGATTACAGCCTTTACATCGTTATTCTCAGCCATGAGTTTCTCCACTCTTGATTAAATTGAGGTGTATATTGTCTTGGTTAATACTATATAAAATAATTTTTTTCTTCTTTTGTCAACATAATCCTTTATTAATTAGGGAATCTCTGAATAATTCCTCCCTGAATTATTCAGAGACGGGAAAGAAAAAGCGCGGTTTTTCTCTCCCTCACATTTTTGACAACTGTGAGTTGTCGAAAATGGCGGCGCGTCCCTGCGCGCCGGAAAGTCTGAATTACTCAGACTTTCCGTAGTTTTTTCATGTAAAGAAGGGCCTCTTGCCTAGTGGTGACGAGGCCCGTGAGGAGGGCATCCTCGAGTTTTTTCTTGAGAAGCCCCACCATCCTGCCCTCGCTGACCCCAAGGGACTTCATTATCTCGTCTCCTGTAAAGAGGGGCGCCGGGATTTGCTCGCGGTATTTACCGTAGTAGTCCCTGATCATGGCCTTTATGGACTTCAGGCGAAGGTTGTCAGAATGCACTTGCCCTGCCATCTCATCCGCCATGGCAAGGACAAAGAACATGGGTGGGGCGAGTCTCGTCTCTCTCTCTACAAGGTGGAAAAAGGCCGGCACAAAGGCCGGGCCGGAAAGGGCATGGTCCGGCAGGGAACGCCATCTACAGAGCATGGAAACAAGCCCCTTTACGGCACCTATAGTCCCTTTGCCAAAGGCAAGGTTTTTTAACGCAACGCCCATGTTCCTTTTGCCAAAGGCGAGTTGTTTTATCGCCGAGCCTATGGTCCCTTCGCCAAAGGCACGGTCCTTTGACACGGCGGCACGCCCACTGGGGAGCGCGCTCTTTTTCGGCGCGCCAGTGGTATTGACGAGAGAGTCGATAAAAAAGGCTGAGAGTTTAAGCGCGATTATGGGGTCAGGGCCCGCTCCTCGCTCAAGGCATCTTTTCATCTCAAGGGGGCGGGGCCTGAAGTTTTCGTCCATGATGTTGTTGATGACCTTTGTTGTCTCCTCAAGGAGAGAAAGGCAAAGGGGCTTTCCGGGGTCTACTGCGGGGAGTGGCAGGAGAAGATGGAGGAGACCGAGGTCTTGAAGCAGGGCCAGGGCCTGCGTAGCCCGGGGTGACTTGAGGACAAGGGCGAGTTCAGAGCCTATTCTCTCGCCGGCTACGCGCTTTTCAACAAGGAGGCGCCCCTCTTTTTTTATGCGTGACAGCAGGACGGCATCAATGCGAAGGCCGTACTCAATAGATAGGCGAACCGCCCGTAGGGCCCTCAGTGGGTCTTGAGCGAGGGCGTCATCAGAGACAAGGCGAAGGAGGCGTAGTTCGCAGTCTTTGGCGCCTCCCGCCGGGTCGAGAAGAAGGACATCGCTCCCCTGGGCCCCTGCCCTGAAGAGTACGTCAAAGTCCACGGCCATGGCGTTAATGGTAAAGTCTCTTCCAAGGAGGTCATCATCTATGGAGGGGTAACGGAGAGGCAGGAAATCAAGGGTAACCATGCCGCGGCCCCTGAGGTCATGGTCTCTTATCGCAACCCTGTAAAGGCCGTTCTTTCTGTCAAGGACAAAGGCAACCCCGCCGAGGACGCGGGCCGCCTCATGGGCAAGGTCCGGGACAGAGCCGGTAGGCGAGCAGGGCCTGCATACAAAATCATAGTCCCGGCCAAGGGGCCTCTGAAGGAAGATATTTCTTACCGCCCCTCCCACAAGGTAGAGGGACAGCCCCATCTTCCGTGAGATCCGCGAGACCTCGGAGACAAAGGGGTCTTCCTTAAGGGCCCTTATGGCCTCAAAAAAAAGGGGCCCAACAGGGCCCCTCTCATGGGATTTGCCATGAGGGGCTTTATCCTTCAAAGGAGTTCCACCTCCAGCATGGAGTCATCGGCAGGTATGGGACGCCTCTGTCTGGCGGCCTTTTTAATCTTTCGCGCGACATCTCTGAACCTTGGGTCAACCTCGTATATGGAACGGAATATACCCTCGGCATCGCGTTCCTGGCCAGAGGCCTCGTAGGCAGTGGCAAGGTCGTAGAGAAAGCCCCGCCTCTCGGCATCAGAGCCATTAAAGCCCTTTAACACCTTGAGAAAATAGATTATGGCCTCCTCGTAATTGGCCTCGGCCAGGGCGCAGTGCGCGAGGTTCACGAAGCAGTCCAACTCAAGGGAACTGTCCTTGAGGGCTATCTTGAACTCCCTTGAGGCCTCCTTGAAGAGTTCCATCTCAAGGTATTCCTTGCCGAGACTGAAGTGCGTGCCCGCGTCCTCGGAACTGAGCTGGTTCTCAAGGTCTGTCTTGAGTTCTTCGTAGGTCTCGAAGACATCTCCAGCGGAACTGCTTCTTGCGAGATTCTGTATGGCCTTTTCAAGTTCCGGCTCGGTATATATGAAATCCACGAGAGATTCCACGTCTTCCATGGGTTCCTGCCCGGCAGGCGGCCCCCAGTCTTCAGCGGGTTCTTCGTCCGCGGCAGTCTCAAGGGGAATCTCTTCCAGAGGGATTTCTTCTTCTGGGGATTCTTCTAAAGGCCCTTCTTCTACAGGCGCGGTCTCTTCCTCTGGGAAAGCATCCCCAAGAGATGGCGGCTCTTCCCCGGCAGGAGTCTCTTCTTCCATGAGATCTTCTACAGGGGCCTCTTCATCAAGTTCTTCTTCCTCAACATAAGGGGGTTCTTCATTGCCTTCTTCCGGCGTGGAGCCCTCCTCGCCTGAAGGATATTCCCCTTCAGGCTCGAAAGAGGCGGCTTCTTCTATAAGTTCTTCCTCATCGTCAGTGGAACCGGTCTCTTCTTCAAGACCCTCTTCTACTTGAAAAGGCCCCTCTTCTACAGGTGCTGACTCTTCTTCGGAAAGATCATCCCCAAGAGATGTCGGTTCCTCCTCGGCAAGAGTCTCTTCTTCCATGAGGTCCTCTACAGGGGCCTCTTCATCTACGAATCTTTCCGTGCCCTCTAAAGAGCCATCCTCCTCTTTTTCCTCTTCGGAAAGTGTCTCATCTACAGGGACCTCTTCATCAATTGGATATGTTTCTTCAATGGAAAGATCTTCTTCAAGGGATTCTCCTTCTGGCCTTTCCTCAAGAGGTTCTACCCGCGTCTCTACTGGTCCGTCTGTCCCAGTGTCCCCTGGCACTGCCGCCCCGGTCTCTTCCGCGACCTCTTCCTCCTCAAGGGCCTGGTCCTCTGGCAAGGGTTCTTCTCCGCCAAAGACCTCATCGCCATCTTCAGGGCCTTTTTCTTCTTCAGAGAAGACCGCTTCCTCCTCAACAGGCTCCTCTTCACGGTTCAAGGTCTCAGTTGAGGTTTCCTCATGAGAAAGAAGTTCTTCATCAAGAAGGCCAGAAGCAGTCTCTCCTTCTTCCGTCTCCCCGGAGACCCCTTCCTCCTCTGCAAGAGATTCTTCTGTAAAAGATTCTTCCTCTACCTCCCCTTCTTCTGTCTCGGAAAGACCCAATGCCGCTTCTTCCAGCGCCCCTGTAGTCAGGGCCTCATCCCCTACGGTCCCTTCCACCCATTCACTATCCTCATCCGACTTTTCATCAACAGGGCCATCATCTTCAAGGCAGGTCTCACCTTCAATAGAAGGCGCTTCCCCGTCAAGAGGCCCATCCTCCTCAGATGCCCTCTCTTCTTCCTCTACTGATTCAACCTCAACAAGATGCGCCTCCTCAAGAACGTCCTCATCCTCTTCACCTATAGGCAGGGTCTCTTCCTCGGAAAGGCCACCTTCATCCATGGACTCAAGCTCAAGAGGGGGACCTTCATCATAGTGGGACTCTGCATCTTCCTGAAGGGATTCTTCTACGTCAGAGGAAAGTTCTTCCTCAATAACAGGTTCTTCATCAACCGGAGCGGACCCTTCTTCGCTCAAATCATCATTAACTGGCAACTCTTCTTCAAGAGAAGTATCTTCATCGACAGGCATGGTCTCTTCCTCTGAAAGAGTATCTTCATCGACAGGCATGGTCTCTTCGTCTGAAAGAGTTTCTTCATCGACATGCAGGGCCTCTTCCCCTGAAAGAGTTTCTTCATCGATACGCAGGGTCTCTTCCTCTGAAAGGCTATCTTCATCGACAGGCAGGGTCTCTTCCTCTAATGCCTCAGCCTCAACAGTAGAAACAGCCCCTTCTTCCACCTCGGAGAAGACGTCCTCTTCCGTGATCTCCTCATCTGCAGAGACGGCCTCTTCATCGGTCAAGTTCTCATCATGAACTGGTGATTCTTCCTCAAGGGGGTTCTCTTCTTCAGAAGGGACATCCTCTTCCGTGGTCTCCTTTTCAGAAAGTTTTTCTTCTTCGAGGGTCTCTTCCTCTAATGACTCAACCTCAACAGATGGTCCTTCCTCAGTAAAAGCCTCATCCTCTTCAAGAACCGGCTCCTCTTCAGAAAGGGCACCTTCATCCATGGACTCAAGCTCAAGAGGGGGACCTTCATCATAGTGGGACTCTGCATCTTCCTGAAGGGATTCTTCTACGTCAGAGGAAAGTTCTTCCTCAATAACAGGTTCTTCCTCAACCGGAGCGGGCCCTTCTTCGCTCAAATCATCATTAACTGGCAACTCTTCTTCAAGAGAAGTTTCTTCATCGACAGGCATGGTCTCTTCGTCTGAAAGAGTTTCTTCATCGATACCCATGGTCTCTTCCTCTGAAAGAGTATCTTCATCGACATGCAGAGCCTCTTTGTCAGAAAGAGTTTCTTCTACTTGAGAGGAAGGTTCCTCCTCAATAACAGGTCCTTCAGGGGAGACGATCCCTTCGTCAACAAAGTCAGAAGAAGGCTCCTCTTCAGCCATCTCTTCTGCAATCTCTTCGGCAGTCTCTTTCTCTGCCAAGGGCTCTTCCATATCGCCCTCTTCTTCAATCAGGTCATCGTCATGAACTGATAATTCGTCCTCAAGAGGGGGCTCTTCCTCGGGAGAGGCGCCTTGCCCTTCTTCAGAAAAGACCTCTTCTTCTACAAATTCTTCCTTGCTCTCCAGGGAGGCGCTTGCCTCTATGTCCGACAAGGCCCCTTCTTCCTCTGCCCCAGAGAAGGAGTCCTCTTCCGTAACCTCCTCTTCAGGAGAAGCGGCCTCTTCATCATCGAAAAGTATCTCTTCTTCGGCGGCCCCTTCCTCTTCAGAAAAGGTCTCTTCCTCCACGAATTCCTCGACGCTCTCTAAAGTGCCCTCTGTCTTAAATCCCTCCTCTGAAAGGCCCTCTTCTTCAGGGGCCTCCACGTCCGCGAAAGATTCTTCCTCAAGAATGGATGTCTCTTCTTCAATCGGGTCATCGTTGTGAACAGATGATTCTTCCCCGGCGGAAGGCTCCTCTTCAGGAGCAAACCCTTCAACTATGCTCTGGTCACTAATGCCAGGTATCTCAATGTCAACATACTCTTCATCCTCTGTAGCGGCTTCACCCTCACCATCTTCCATTGGCGGGGACGCCGCTAATCTCACGGTTTCGTCAGGGCTCCCCTGGCCGGCCTCCTCTGCCGCCTCGGCCTCATCGCTCCCCCCTGCTTCCCCTGTCCCTGAATCTTCCGTAACAGCCCGTGGTTCCTCAAACCCTTCAAAAAGGATCTCTATCTCGTCTTCATCAACTTCTTCCCCTTCCCCATATTCCTCTCCCTCCCCCTCTTCAGAGATACCCTCTAAGGCGGCCTCGTCCGCCGAGACCTCCTCCTCAAGGACAGCTCCTCCTTCAGCGCCTCCTGGTTCACTGGCCGTCTCGAACTCAAGGCCCTCCTCAGGGGCGTAACTCTCAAGAAAACTCCGGCTCTCGTCATTATCAGGGTCTATCTCAAGTATCTCTCGGCCTACGGCATAGGCTTCCTCGAGCTCGCCCTTACTGATATAATTTCGAAGAAGCATGGAGGAATAGGTAATGACCTTTTCATCTTCACCTCTGGCCCTGTAAAGATCGGCAAGGCCCTTCAGGGAGCGCGGATCCTCTGGATAAGACCTGTACAGGTCCAGAAGTATCTCCTCGGCCTTCTTTACATTTCCTGCCTCAAGGAATTTGGAGACAATCTCATCGTAAAGGGCAAAGGCGTCATCAATAAAATTCAGCTTCCTGTACTGAGCGGCGAGCTTTAGCCTCATGCTCTGGTTCGACGGGTCAAGTTCCTCCATCTTTCTAAGAAGGTCCAGGGCCTCGCTATCCATGCCCTTCTGCTCAAAGGCGCTGAGGATAATCGTATACTGGCTCATGGCGTCGGCGATGAGACGCTGCTTTGTATAGAGCTCGGCAAGTTTATAGTGTATCTCTGTATTTGTACCCTCGATCTTCAAGATGCGCTTGTAAACGGCGATGGCCTTAAGATAAAAACCGCGCCTCGCGTGGGCCTTTGCGACTGCCGTATACTCCTTTACGGCCTCACCGGTCATGCCCATCTGCAAAAGAAGATCGCCAAGACGAAGACGCACAGACACATCGCCGGGGTCCAGGTCCTTTAAAGACCTGTACTCCGTAAGGGCCTTATCAAAGGCCCCCTTCTGCACGTACTTCTGTGCCTTTTCCAGTATTTTTTCCTTGCGCCTCATAAAAAACCCCCTTACTTTCTTTTTGAAAAAAGAAAGTAAGACAAAGAAAACCTATGCTTCAGAATAATTTTCCATTCAAGTGCCCTCTGTTCTCTCCCCTCCTATCCAGCAATGCCCGCCGACAAGACCTGCCCCCCTGCCCCTGTCGGCTTCCCTCCACTAACCTGCCAGTTCCACTCTCTATTCGAGTATTTTTCCTCAACGAGCCTGTCACGGGACTCTGCCTCCCTCTCTCTTAAATCTGACAATCTGAAATCAGCCCCGAGGACAGAGACCAGTTTATTAACAAAGACATCCCTGAAGGCCCCACGCTCCACCCCTCTTTCAGCCAATACAGTAGAGGTCCTCAATGCGGCCCCCTCGCCGAAAATATGGGTCCAGAGAGACTCATCCATGCCGAAGATTATGGAGCCATGGAGAAGGACCCCGCCCTTTACGCGCCTCTGCGCCCCGGCGGCAATCTTCCGCCCATTCACAAGGACCTCGTGGCGCGCTGAACTCGCGAAACAGGCCGCGCTCTTTCTGTATGCCCGCGGCGACTCTGGCCGCGCGAACTCGGCCTCCAAGCCAAACTCGCCAAGGGCAAGGATAATGGCCAGGCTCACCGCGGCGTAAGGGGCATGGACTCCCTGCTCATGAAGGGGGTCGCCCGAAGGGACTATCAGGGCATATGTTACTTCATTATCATGAAGTATGGCCCTGCCGCCTGTAATCCTCCTCACAAGGGGAACGCCAGAGCCTAAAAAAGGAGCAGTGTCTTGCAGATAACCCACAGAAAGAGTTGGCGCGCTCCATTCGTAGATCCTCAGGACCGGAGAAAAGGGCCTCCCAGAGGAGGCCTCAAGGAGCAGGGCCTCGTCAGTGGCCATGTTCTCAGCGCCCCCGCGAGGCGGGTCTATGATGAGTCTCCACTTTCTTTTCATCGGCAGGCTTATAAACAAGATTTAATACCGCTATGGAGGAAAATCTCTATGACAAGAAAAAAAGCCGGGAAAAACAGAAGTTATAGAAGAGGACTTGCAAGCGAAGTATTTTCCATGCCCATATATTATTTTAGGCGAACCTTGAAAGAAAATCTATATCAATCTTTCCGGCTATGAAGTCGTGGTTCTTCATTATCTTGACTAAGAGGGGAATATTCGTCTTTATGCCCTTCAGGTGAAACTCGCCAAGGGCGCGCGTCATCCTTGCTATGGCGGCCTCACGCGTCTCGGCATGAACGATTACCTTGGCAAGGAGGCTGTCATAGTAGGGCGAAATGGTGCAACCGCAGTATATGGCCGTATCCACGCGCACTCCCGGACCGCCCGGAAGCACCAACTCGGTAATCTTCCCCGCGCATGGGACAAAGGTCTTCGGGTCCTCGGCGTTCACGCGGCACTCGATGCTATGGCCCTCCATCTTTATATTCCTCTGTCGGAGGCGGAGCTTTCTTGTGGAGGCTATCTTTATCTGCTCCTTGATGATGTCAACACCCGTTACCATCTCAGTAACCGGGTGCTCTACCTGCACCCTCGGGTTCATCTCCATGAAGTGAAATTTTTTGTCCTTGTCAAGGAGGAACTCCACCGTGCCGGCGCTGGTGTAGCCAATGGCCTTGGCGAGACGCACGGCGGCCTCACCCATCTTCTGGCGGAGTTTATCGTCAACAGCCGGGCTCGGCGATTCCTCTATTATCTTCTGGTGCCGCCTCTGTATGGAGCACTCCCTCTCGCCAAGGTGAATGACATTGCCGTTCTCTCCGGCAAGTATCTGTATCTCGATATGACGTGGGAGTTCGCAGTATTTTTCAATAAAGACCTCGGCATCGTTGAAGGAATTGAGGGCCTCCATGCGTGCCATATGAAAAGAACTCGCAAGGCTCGCCTGCGTATGCACAAGTTTCATGCCCCTACCGCCGCCTCCGCTCGACGCCTTTATGAGCACTGGGAAGCCTATCTTCTTCGAGACCTCCAGGGCCTCCTGCTCGTTCTCAAGGGGCGCGTTGCTCCACTGCAAAACAGGCACCTTGACGCCCTCGGCAAGTCTCTTTGCCTGCACCTTATTGCCCATGAGCCTTATGATTGACGACGACGGCCCAATGAACTTGATGCCGCATTTTTCGCAGGCCTCGGCAAAGGCCGCGTTCTCGGCGAGAAAACCATACCCCGGGTGCATGGCCTCGGCGTCAGCCACCTCCATGGTGCTTATGAGGTTTATCATGTTGAGGTAACTATCAGCGGGCTTGGCCGAGCCAATGCAGATGGCGCCGTCGGCGAGCTTCACATGGAGCGACTCCCTGTCGGCCTCGGAGTACACGGCAAGGGTCTTTATGCCAAGTTCCTTGCAGGCCCGTATTATGCGTACCGCTATCTCGCCCCTGTTGGCTATGAGTATCTTATTGAACATATATGTTTGCTTATCCTCGTATTGATTAATCGCCGGCAAAAATACCTTTGGGCGCTGGGCCCGGTGTTACGCTGAAAATCGCGGCCATCGCGCCATTCCGCCTTGCCCCCAAGGGGCTATACGCAGAAAAACCGCCCCACTCAGGAGACATCGATGTAAAAAAGCGGCTCACCGTACTCCACTGGCTGGCCGTTCTCAACGAGTATGGAGGTAATAACGCCGTCGTACTCAGACTCCACCTCGTTCATGAGTTTCATGGCCTCGATAATGCAGAGGGTCTGGCCCTTCTTTACTCTGCTCCCTGCCTCCACGTAAGATTCCGCGTCTGGCGATGGCGCGCTGTAAAAGGTCCCCACCATGGGAGACGTAACGGTCTTGATGTTCTTGGACTGCCCCGCCTGCACGGCCTTGTCTTTCGTCTCTTCCGTAACAGCCGTGACAACAGAGACCGGAGCAGGCGCTGAAGTCCCCTTTGAGACTACACCGGGCTCACCTCGCTTTATTACAATCCTGCCCTGCTCGTCCTCTGCCTCGAACTCCACTATGTCCGTATTTCTCAAAAACCTGTAAAGGGCCTTTATCTCCTTTAGGTTCATCATACCTCCTCTCTCATATGCAAAGAAGTTTCTCCGGCGAGGTGGTAATAAACTCGCACCCATCCCTTCTTACAATAACCATGTCCTCTATCCTCACGCCGCCCCAGCCCGGTATGTATATGCCCGGCTCCACGGTGACGACCATGCCCTCTCTGAGAATCTCCCCGCCGCGCGGCCCAAGGCCAGGGCCTTCGTGCACCTCGAGACCCAGGCCATGCCCCGTGCCGTGGCCAAAGTTCTTCCCATAGCCGGCCTTTCTTATGTGGCTACGCGCGGCCCTGTCCACGATAGACGCCTTTACGCCGTCTTTTATCCGCCCGGCAGCAAGTAACTGGGCCTCCTTTACAATGGTGTAAATCTTCTTCTGAAGGCTCGTGGCCCCGCCAACACAAAAAGTCCTCGTCGCGTCCGAGCAGTACCACTCATACCTCGCCCCCATGTCAACCACCACGAGTTCGCCTTTTTTTATCTCTTTATTAGAGGCCTTTCCATGGGGAAGCGCCCCGCGCTCACCAGAGGCCACTATGCTCTCGAATGATACGCCCCCTGCGCCCCTGCCTATGAAGTAATCCTCCACCTTCCGGGCAACAATCTTCTCCACTGCCCCGGGCCTGAGAAGCCTTGCCGCCTTTCTGAACCCGCCCTCCAAAATGGCCGCCGAGCGCCTTATGAGGTCAATCTCACCGGGCTCCTTTACCATGCGGAGCCTTCCGGTAAGGTTGGTGAGAGCTCGAAGACGCCTTGGCCTCAAGGCGGACCTTAAGTTCTTGAAAGACGAATAAGAGAGCGCCCCAGCGTCAACGCCCACGGAACCCTCGTGAAAGGACTTCTCAATTATACCGGAAATGAACGAAAAAAGGTCTTTTTTGTAGATTTTTACGGTAAAACCGCTCTTTTTGGCCTCTTCTCTTGCCTGCGATGTGTACCTTGAATCTGTTATGAGAACGCGCCTCCTGGCGGAAAAGAGCACATAGGCATTGGAACCCGTAAACCCCGTGAGATAACGGATATTCTCAAGGCCGGTCTCAAGAAAGACAGCAAGACGCCTCCTCGAGAGTTCATCCGCAAGGGCCGCGTGCCTCTGCTTGTAATCAGCGGGAATTTCGATAAGAACACCTCGAAAAAAAGAAAAACATCCACTTTCTTCTGGAAAAAAGAAAGTTTTTTGCTTGGCTTGCCATTGGCCCCTTGCACTAATCTTCCCTGAACAGGCCCCATGGCCACTGCCGCCGGCAAGACTACGACAAAGAAAACCAATATTAATACAAATTTCCCCTCTCTTACGCGCCCCCGCCGAGACACCCATGCCACCTTAAGAACAACAGGGTAAGGAAAAGAACCAACTTCAGAGAAACGGCCCCGTCACTTACGCGCCCCCTATCCCTTTTTGAAGACAGCCTTTCTGCCCCGTCTTCCAGTGGCGGCAAAGTCCTTGAGGGCCTTTATCCTGCCCTGTATTTCCTCGTCTTCCGGGTTTGAGAGGGCAAGGAGGTTATATATCATGAGAGCGTCTTCCAAAAAGCCCTGGTCTTCGAGGACCTCTGCCATGGCCCTCGTAAAGAACATATCATCGCCCGCTTTTATCTCTCTCACAGGAAACCCGCTATTTCGCAAAAAAGGGCAAAAATCGCCAAAAAACGCCCTTAAATGACACATTATTAAAGAATAAGGGGCAAGTCAAGAACAATCTCGACATGCCCTCAAGCGCCCCCTCAAGGGCAAAAAAAAGAATGTGGACAGGCGCCCTATTATATGGCCCCTAAAGCGCCGCCAAGAACTCCTGGAGTTCCTTCTCCTCTACATCTCGAAGCGCCACTGTGCCCATATCTTCTATAAGGATGAAACAAAGCCTGCCGCCGCTGACCTTCTTGTCGTGACGCATGGACTCAATGAAGGCAGAGGGCGAAATAACGGGGGGGCTTACGGGAAGTCCAAGGGCCCCAAGGAGCCTCTCTATGCGCTTTGCTACACTGGGCGCGCACATTCCGAGGCGGATAGAAAACCTCGCCGCCATGACCATGCCTATGCTAACGGCCTCGCCGTGGCGATAGACCCCATAGCCGGAGAGGGCCTCTATGGCATGGCCGAATGTATGGCCAAGGTTAAGAACAGCGCGCCTGCCCGTTGTCTCGCGCTCGTCCTCTGCAACGACCTCAGCCTTTATGGCGCAGGAGCGTCTTATGGCCTCTGAAATAACGGCCTTGTCAAGCCCCGTAAGACCAGCCGCGTTCTTCTCAAGAAAATCAAAGAACAAGGCATCGAGAATTATGCCGTACTTTACCACCTCGGCAAGTCCGGCGCGCACCTCACGCGCCTCCAGAGTATTGAGTGTAGAGGGGTCGATCAGGACGGCCTCTGGCTGGTAAAAGGCTCCTATGAGGTTCTTTCCTCCAGGGTGGTTAACGGCCGTCTTTCCGCCAACAGATGAGTCCACCTGGGCAAGTAAGGTCGTGGGGACCTGCACATAGGGAACACCGCGCAGATACGTGGCGGCAACAAAGCCCGCAAGGTCTCCTATGACGCCGCCTCCAAGGGCGATAATGGGCGAAGACCGCTCAAAGCAATTCTCGATGAGCGCGTCGTATATCTTTCCCGCCTCAGTAAGGTTCTTGTACTCCTCGCCGTCGGGCACAATTATGAGGAGCGGACTGAATCCCCCGGCGCGGGCAAGACTCTCCATGAGCGCATCGCCGTAGAGGCTCTTCACAAGGGGGTTTGTCACCACGGCGCAGGGGCCCCCAAGGCCCATCTCCCTGAGACGGGCGCCGACTCCGGCAAGGAGGCCCGCCTCTATCTCAATGGGATAGGACCTCTCTTTAAGTTCCACCTTCAGGCGCGCCACCTGTCTGCCTCCCATCTCTCCTGCATGAGAAATTATCCTTCTCTTATATGAAGAGGTTTATTCATCAATCCAACTTCTCCATGAAAATCTTTATCTTTCTAACTACGTCTGTAATGGAGTCTTTAGTGGTATCGAGTATCATCTCGCAGTCTTTATAGGCGTCTTCTCTCTCTTGAAGGAGCCTTCTCACCTCGGCCTCTCGGTCGCCTCGCTCAAGAAGCGGCCTGTCCACGGTACGGGCCGTTCTATCAAGTATTGTCTCTACCGAGGCGCAGAGGCAGACAAGGGCCCCCCAATTCTTAAGGAGCGCCCTGCTCTCCGCGTCAACCACGGCGCCGCCCCCGGTGGCAAGGACCATGCCGCCGCCAAACTCGCCGGAGACAACACGCCCTATGGCCTCTTTTTCAAGTTCCCTGAAACGGGCTTCGCCAAAGTTCGAGAATATCTCCTTGATCGGCATTCCCGCCTCTCTTTCTATGAGGTCGTCAAGGTCAAGGAAGGTCATGGAGAGGTCGCGCGCAAGGAGCCTCCCTACAGAAGACTTGCCCGTTCCCATGAAGCCGGTGAGGACAATGTTTTTCATATCAAAATGAAGGGCTGGCAAAGCCAGCCATTATTTTCGATGGGTTACGCTTCGGTCCACCAGCCGCAGATTCTTTATGTGGAGTTTACTATCTTTGCTATTCACTATTAAGATCGATAAATTCGCCAAGAAAATTCTTTCTGGCATAGAAAGCCCTTGAGGTTGAGCCATGTCCGGCACCTTTGGTCCTTGGTTGTATGTATACACCCATTTTCCCCGTTAATCTATTAA
>CAYYJQ010000032.1:0-23533 GCA_964472295.1 uncultured Thermodesulfobacteriota bacterium
AATGGACAGGGCAAGAAGGGAAAGAAAAGAAGAAATATCTTCCACTTTCTTTTAGAAAAAAGAAAGTTTTTTTATCGGGTGGCGATGTGCCCATGGATTTTTGGACCTTTATGCCGGAAGAGGCACACTTTTGCAGGAAGAAACTGCGTCAAAGAAAACCAATAGAGGGTGGGCACTGCCCACCATAAAAAAAACAGGGCCTTTAAGCAAGTCCCCCTTTCTGATATAATGTTTTAAATACCAGTCGGTTAGGGGCGTCAATTTTCCTTGACGCAATAAGAGAGGCAAGGCAGGTGGCTTCAGTAAAGGCAGGCCTCTCTCTTTTGCCCTGGCATCTCTTTTTTTTGTCTTATGTTGCCCCAAGAGGGGCTATAGGGTGATTGAAATGGATACATCTACACATCACGGCGACTACTGCTCGCTCTGCCAGTGCCTCATAAAGGAGAACACCCTCTTTACAGACCTATCCGAGGGCCAGCTCGGGGCATTCAAGGACGTTATAGTATTTTCCACCTTCAGCAAGCGCGACGTAATCTTCCTTGAGGGCGACAGGGTAGAGGGCCTCTACGTTGTGCGCCTCGGCAGGGTGAAACTCCTCAGGGCCTCTGCCTCCGGGAAGGAGCAGATTATAAAGATACTCAACCCCGGGGACATCCTTGGCTTCGAGATATTCCATGGCGCGGACTTTTTTACCAACACCGCCATAGCCATGGATGACTGCGAACTCTGTTATATAAGCAAGCGAGATTTTTTCCGCATCATCGACAGCGATAGAGGCATCGCGAGAAAACTGATCCTCTCTCTTGGCCGTGAGCTTAACGAGGCCTATGAGCGTATCGGCAACCTCGGGCTCCTTAACGCGAGGGAGAAACTCGCCCATCTCCTTGCCACGCTCGCCGGAGAGTATGGCGTCAGTACAGGGGACGGCATACGTCTTAACCTTACGCTTTCGCGGCTTGAGATAGCCGAGCTCCTTGGCATAACACAGGAGACCAGCATAAGGCTCCTCAAGGGTTTCAAGGAAGAGGGGATAATCTCCATAAAGAGAAAAGAGATAATCATAACCTCGCTCGACAGGCTCAGGGAGATAGCCGGCATGGAGGCCCCGGAGCATGGGGCGCAGGGGGCCTGATGGCGCCTCCAGGGGGGCTTTAGATGGCATTTTCCATACGCACAAGGCTTACCTTCTGGTACGTCTCCCTGCTCATGATAAGTTTTCTCTCCATGGGCGCCATTTTTTCATACTCCCTCTACAGCATCTTCATTACGCGCATTGACGCGCAGATAACCTCTGTGGCCGATATGCTCCCCCATACCATTATCAACCCAAGGGGCAAACTCTTCCTCCCCGGGGACTTCGCCGTAATCCTCGAAAAGTTCTTCGGCATCAGGACCTCTGGCAACCACATACAGATACTCGAGCCCCATGGCAAGGTCGTGGCCGTCTCTTCGGGACTCGGTAAATTCGTCCTTCCCCTTGGCAAGGAGACCTACAAGAACGCCGTAAAGGGCCTCTCCACATACGAGGTGGTGAGAATGAGGGGTCACTTTCCCGTGCGTCTCCTCTCAAAACCCGTTATACTCAAGGACAGGGGCCTGGTGGCCATCGTGCAGGTGGGCTCTTCCCTTGAGCTCATGGAAGAGGTCTTCCACTCGCTCTTCTATATCTTCATCTTCGGGGCCGCGGCCTCTCTCGTAATAGCCGGTGTCATTGGCTTCTTCCTTGCCAGGAAGGCCCTTGAGCCTGTCGCCGCCATTACGTCCACAGCGCGGCGCATAGGCGCTGAGAACCTCAACGAGCGCATAGAGGTGGAGAACAGGGGAGATGAAATCGGCATGCTCGCCATGACCGTCAACGAAATGATAGAGCGCCTTGAGGACTCCTTCAGGCAGATAAAGCAGTTCAGCGCCGACGCCTCTCATGAACTCAAGACACCGCTTACCATACTGAAGGGCGAGATGGAGATAGCGCTCCGCACGGAGAATGACATGGAGGCCATGCGCGAGACCATAAGGAGTAGCCTCGAAGAGGTGGACAGGATGAGCCGTATTGTGAGAAACCTCCTTGACCTTACCAAGATAGGCGTGGAGAAAGAGGCCATGCCCAGGGAAAAGGTCCATCTTGATAGGATACTTACCGAGAGGTTCGAGCACTTCGAGCGTTTTGCCCTTGAGAGGGGCGTTAACCTGGGCGTGGTAAGGAACGTGACCGCCGTGGTGGAGGCCGACCCGCTGAGGCTCGGGCAGCTCTTTTACAACCTCATCGATAACGCCATAAAATACACCGGGCGCGGAGGCTCCGTGGAACTCTCCCTTGACCGTGAGGGCGGTGAGGCGGTCTTCACGGTAAGAGATACTGGAGTCGGCATAGGAGAAGAGGATCTTCCCCATATATTCGACCGGTTCTACCGCGTTGACAAGGCGCGGGCGAGCGATACTGGCGGAGCCGGGCTTGGGCTCAGTATTTGCAAGGAAATAGCCGAGACTTACGGCGGGACTATCTCCGCCGGGAGCAGGCCCTCTGGCGGAACGGTCTTCATGGTGCGCCTGCCCATTGCCGGCAAGGGCTGAGGGAGTTTAAGAGGTTAAGAGAGTGTGGTGTGTCGAGTCAACAAGACCCTATAACCTGAGGCGGAGGTAGTGCTATGAAGGTAGGCATACTTACAGGGGGAGGAGATTGTCCGGGACTTAACGCCGTCATAAGGGCAGTGGTGAAGCGTGGGCTTCAACTCGATTTTACCTTCACTGGCATACGTGATGGGTGGAGGGGGCTTGTGGACGGCGACACCACCCCCCTTACGGAGAGAGAGGTGTCGGGTATACTCCAGAAGGGCGGGACCATACTTGGCACTTCGAGGACAAATCCCTTCAAGAAGGAGGGCGACGTGGAGAAGACCCTTGCCAACATAAAGGCCCTCTCCCTTGACGCCCTTGTCTGCATAGGCGGCGATGACACGCTGGGCGTTGCCTCGAAACTCTTTGATATGGGCATAAAGACCGTGGGCGTACCGAAGACCATTGACAACGACCTTACGGGCACGGATGCCACCTTTGGATTCGACACCGCCGTTGGCATAGTTACCGAGGCCCTTGACAGGCTCCATACCACCACGGAGTCGCATCACAGGGTCATGGTGGTGGAGGTAATGGGCAGGCACGCGGGGTGGATAGCCGTGAGCGGCGGCCTTGCCGGCGGGGCCGACGTGATACTCATACCGGAAAAGCCCTTTGAGATGGACGAGGTTTGCGGGTATGTAAAGAGCCGCAAGGACAAGGGCAAGACCTTCAGCCTCGTCGTGGTGGCCGAGGGGGCCTATCCAAAGGGGTCGGGCGGCGTTGTAACGAGAAAAAAGGGCCTTGATGCCTTTGGGCACGTAAGGCTTGGGGGCATAGCAGAGTATGTCGCCAATGAGATAGAGGAGAAAACAGGCCTGGAGACGCGCTACGTGGTGCTCGGTCATCTTCAGCGGGGAGGAACGCCCTCGGCCTATGACCGCGTACTTGCCACGCGTTACGGCATCAAGGCCATAGAGATGGTTCGTGACGGCAAGTTCGGACAGATGGCGGCGCTTCGCGGAAATGAGATTGTCGAGGTCCCGCTAAAGGAGGCGACGAGCACCACGCGCACCGTGGATATGGAATTATACAGGATAGCCCGGGTCTTCTTCGGTTAGACCCATGGATGACGGTCCGTGGAGGAGATTTTTTGTCGACGCCATGCTCGGCAGGCTCGCAACATGGCTTCGGGTAATGGGCATGGACGCGGCCTATGAGAGGGATATTGACGATAACGTCCTTATCGAGAAGGCCCTCGAAGAAGACCGCATGGTCCTTACAAGGGACACGCTCCTTCTAAAGAGGAGGCTCCTCAGGGGCAGGGTCTTTCTTGTGCATGGTGACCGGTTTGAAGAACAGACCCGCGAGGTTGTCGAGAAGTTCGGCGCGGATAGTGAGAGGTTTTTTTCAAGGTGCTTGAGGTGCAACGTGCCCCTTGAGCATATTTCGCAGGAAGACGCAAAGGGCCGGGTGCCAACCTATGTCTTGAGGACGCAGAAGGCATTTTCCGCCTGTTCTGTATGCGCCCGCGTGTACTGGCCGGGAACGCACCGGGCGGAGATGGAGAAGAAGATTGGGGAGATACTGAGTGGAAAATGAGCAGATGGAGGTTGAGGATTTTATAATCGGCCTTGTTACCGTCCCAAACATGGAAGAGGCGCGGAGAATCTCAGAGGCCCTTGTAAAGGAGCGCCTTGTTGCCTGCTCCAACATCGTTTCCGGCGTTGAGTCCATTTACAGGTGGGAGGGTGAGGTACAGAGTGACGCCGAGGTCCTCTGTATCTTCAAGACCAGAAAGGCCCTCTTCGGCGCCCTCAGGGACAGGGTTCTGGAACTTCACAGTTACGACGTGCCAGAGGTCATAGCCATGGATATTATCGCAGGCAACAGGGCCTATCTTGAGTGGCTTGGCTCGTCGTGCAGAGGGGCTTAGTGATCTGGACATGAAGGCCGCGGCCTTGCAGGGATATATGAGAGGACGAGTTATTTGTAAAAAATAAAAAAGATTTTTTGACAACCATAACAATGTGTGTTAATTAAAAATATTGAGGTTTTTGCGCTTTTGAGGGTTTGAGCCGCTAGCTCAGTTGGTAGAGCATCTGCCTTTTAAGCAGGTGGTCCGGGGTTCGAGCCCCCGGCGGCTCACCATATCCAGGCAGAGGGGGTAGAGGGGGCAGTAGGGCAATAGACATCCTCCTCCTCTCTTCTGCCAGACCTGGTCCCCATCGTCTAGAGGCCAAGGACACCGCCCTTTCACGGCGGCGACGGGGGTTCGACTCCCCCTGGGGACGCCAGAATATAAGGGAGGGGCGGTTCATATGAACCGCCCCTCCCTTAATTTTTTAACGCTATCCTTACTCCCTTTCCGCGCCATCTTGTAGAAAAATAATTTACAGGTGAACAGCTCATTAAAATATTTTTTTCTTTTCCTTTGCCTCCCCGGCCCTCTTGCCATTTTTCCTGAAAAGTTGTATGCTGAGTAATATAAAATCTCGTAAAGGGGCCTCGGGATGAGGGGCCCTCAGCAATAGCCAAAGTCCATTCATTCAAGCAAGGAGGGTCCATGTTTATCATGTCGAGATCAAGGTTTCGCTCCTTTACCATTCTTATCGTGGGCCTCTTGACGGCCTCTTTTGTCCTTACCACTGAAGATGTCTATGCTCGCAGAAAACACGAGGGCCGGAGGCACGAGAGGGCTGAGCACTTCGTTGGCCACGAGAGAAGGGAACACAGACGGGCCGTAAGGCCTGGACCTGTGCGCCACACCCGTGTGGTGGTAACAAGGCCGAGGTACAGGCCAGGCAAGCTTGTTGTCAATCTGCCGCCACGTCATACGAGGGTGGTTGTGCGGGGCAGGCCTTATTACTACTGGGGCGGCGTATTTTACTACGGTCGCCCGAGGGGTTATGTAGTGGTGGCGCCTCCCATAGGGGCTATTGTCCCCAGACTCGCCGTGGGCTTTGGCACGCTATGGGTTGGCGGACTTCTTTATTATTACTACGGCAATGTCTTCTACCGCCGTGTGCCCGCGGGGTACGTGGTGGTTGAGCCGCCGGTGACGACCAATGTTGTCCTCTCCGAGCCCACTGTGGTACAGCCCGTGGAGGCGGCCACTGGAAGGGTCTCTGTAATAGCCGCGAGGCTTAACGTAAGGACAGGTCCCTCGCTCTCCAACCCCATACTCTATCAGGTGAAGCAGAACACCACCTTGAAGGTTCAGGGCCGGGATGTGGGGTGGCTCTATGTGGAACTTCCCGATGGTAAGCATGGCTGGGTAATGGAAGAGTTTACCGTTCCCATGGACGTTCCGGCAAGCGGCTGAGAACGGTTTATACCCTTTTATCTGTTTTATGAAGGGCTTCGCTCTGCGAAGCCCTTCATAAATTCTGTCCAGCGGCGTGTCTTCATTGCTTTTCTTTGTCTTACTTTTTTTCGACGGGGTTGTTGGGGCACGGTGCCCCTTTAGTGGTTAGCGGCCGTTTTCCTATTGGTTTTCTTTGTCTTACTTTCTTTTTTCAAAAAGAAAGTAAGAGATCTTTCCATCTTTTTCTTTAATTCTATTTCTCGTCTTTTCCGTGGGGCCTCTATTGCATATCCTCATAGTGGAGCCCTATTTTACGGGTTCTCACGCGTCCTGGGCCGAGGGGTACAGAAAGAACAGTTGCCACAACGTTGAGATACTCTCCCTTCCGGGCAGGTTTTGGAAGTGGCGTATGCACGGCGGGGCCGTCACACTCGCGCGGCGTTTCATGGAGCGCGGCTTCCGGCCTGACCTCATTCTGGCTACGGACATGCTTGACCTCACCACTTTTCTTGCCCTTACGCGGCCCCTTTCCAATGGAATACCCACTGCCATATATTTTCACGAGAACCAGATTACCTACCCCTGGCCAGAAGGCGACCGCGACAGGTTAAAGGGCAGGGACGGCCATTATGGTTTTATAAACTTCGCCACCGCCCTTGCGGCTGATGCGGTTTTTTTTAACTCCTCTTTTCACAGAAAGTCTTTTCTTGAGGGTCTTTCAGGATTCCTCAGGGCCTTTCCCGACTTTAATTGTCTTAGTCATGTTGGGGAAATAGAGAAAAAATCATCGGTCCTTTACGTTGGCATGGACTTTCGCGTCCTTGATGAGGCCATGGCAGGGACAGGCGGGGAGGCCCCGAAGGAGCCTCCGCTCATACTCTGGAACCACCGTTGGGAGGAGGACAAGAACCCCGAAGAGTTCTTTCGCGCCCTTTACGCGCTCATGGAGAGGGGTCTTGATTTCGAGGTGGCCGTGCTCGGCGAGAACTTCCAGAAGGCCCCGGCGGTCTTTGACGAGGCAAGGGAGAGGCTTGGCGCGAGGGCGGCGCACTTTGGTTATGTGGAAGACTATAGGGGGTACGCGAAGTGGCTCAAGAGGGCGGACATACTGCCCGTTACCTCGATACACGATTTTTTTGGCTGTTCCGTGGTTGAGGCTATGTACGCCGGGGTCTATCCCATACTACCCCGGAGGCTTGCCTATCCCGAGCATTTTTTCAGAGATGGCGGCGTTACTCCCATAAAGACCGCAGAGACGGTGGATGCTTTTTTTTATGATGGTTTCGAGGGGCTGGTCAGTTCCCTTGAGCGGGCAGTGGTCAGGATAGATGAGACGAGGAAGGTTTCTCTTGGAAAGGGGGTTGCCCAATACGGGTGGGATAATATGGCCCCCCTCTATGACAGGGAGATGGAGAGGATAGGGCGCGCGGCAGGTCAAAAGTCATGAGCCGCGCGCCTTGCGGGAATCCTTTTTTTCGAGGTTCTTCCCGCCCCTTTTACGGCACCACGTGGTCTATGGTGAGTTTAACGGGTGTGCCCGTAGTCTCGGTCTTTATGGGGCCCAAGCGCCCCTCGAGGTCGCCGCTCTGCCTCTTTGCGCCTCCAGACTTGGATATTCTCGCCGAGAGGTTAACGGCGTCAAAGTTGGATATTCTCAGAAAGGGCGCCACGGCCTTTGAGTCGTCGAGCCTCACGGTAAAGGGCAGGTTCGATACCTTTGCCCTCACCACTGCCACAGGGGCGCGCGGACCCTTTACGGCCTTTGCAAAGACATAGACCACCTCGTCGGGCGTTGTCCGGGCCTTGAGACCAGGGTCTATATCCACGGTTACGTCAACTACGCCGCTAACAGCCATGGCCGCCGGTGTAGCCATAAGAAGGACTGAGAGCAGGACCACGGTAAGACTCAGGACTCTGCCAATTGTCCACATATTTCTTCTTTCCATATTATCACTCCCTGGTGTTCGGTTATTATTATCGTCTTATTTCTATATATTATATGTATGGCCATTTATGGCCGAGCAGGCTTGTCTCTTTGCGATAGCGATTATTTTTTACGAAGAATTCAGCCCTCCCTGCGCCTTTTGTACTCTCCGTCGCTGTACATATTTCGCCAGTGAAAAGACCCTTTATAGAACCACATCTGATAATAGGATACAAAGGTCTGAATTGCAAAGGAAATGCCGAATATGGCCCCGCCAAGTATGACCGTATAGGCGAAAACAGGGGATGTGAACTTTGTAAACCACCACGAGCCAATGTCCATCACTATGGCCACGAAAGGTGTGACCACTATGGCCCGCTTCAGCCATATGGGCATCTCGGCGAGGATAAATATTCTTCCGAGGAGATAGAAGATTATGGACATGCCGAAGAGATGTATATGTGAAACCCTTACGAGCGCGGCAATGGGCTCACCGGTGTCGATGTCGCCAAGGACCTTTACGGCCTTGTAGGTAGAGAGGTCGGGTATATTAAGGCCAAGGGCGGGGTTGTGGCAGGTAAGGCATTTTCTTTCGAGGATGGGTTTGACTTCTTCCTCGTAACCGATCTCCGGAGCCCCCCTGTGTATCCATGAGACAATGGTCTTGAGTTCTTCTTTTGTGCGGTGGGCCCGCATCTTTCCCATGAGGGCCTGTTCGAGCCTCGTGCCCGATCGGTTGCCGCGGTACTTTATGTTGATGTCCTCTACGGAGAGCCCTGGCACTCCGTCCTCATGAGAGACATCCATGAAGATCAGGATCGTGGCGAAGATGTATCCAACACCAAGAAGCGTCATGAAAGATGTATAGAGAAGCTTTTCAGATACAGAACAGTCGGAGAATCTTCTATACGACATATGGGGCCCCTCACTTGCTGGTTGTGCCTGCCAGGACAAGGCTACAGGGCGGGCTAACCATTCAACCTCTCGGAATGCCGCGTTGTCTGTCTCCTTAGGGATAGATCTGTTTGATGTTAGTGGCCTGAATACCTTTTTCGCCCTTTGTGAGATCAAACTCGAAGATTAGGTCGCGGCTTGGCATCTTGTTGATGTCTATGGAAGAGTCAAAGGCCGACTCATGGGCAAAGGCCGTGGCATAGGGCGAGTCGCCACGTCTTGTGTCCGTAATCCAGAGCCCCGGGCCTATGTGCTCGATATAGCGCATGAAGCCGAAGTTCTTGCCGTGGTTGTAAGTGTAGCAGATGCCCCTTACGCGCGAGTCCTCCTCGCCCCAGGTCTTGGAGTGGTCGCCGCCTTCCACGGGAAGGAGGTTGGGTATGAGATAGCCAGATATAAAGAGGTCAACCTCACGCTTGAGGTTTGATGAGACGTTGTGAAAGGCAACGACCTCTACGCGGCAACCCCTGTTCTGCAGGGCCTTTACCACCTGTATGAAGTCTCCGTCGCCTGTGGCCAGTATGACCTTGTCAAGTTTCTCGGACTGAAGAAGGGCGTCCACAGCCATGTCGAGGTCGGCGTTGGCCTTGCCAAAGCGGTTTCCAGCCTCATCCACGTACCAGGCCACTACCTTTTCTATAACCTTGTAGCCATAATCGCGAAGCGTTGAGTGAAAATTAAAGGTCCTCTGTTTATAGTCAAGGTCAGTCCTCGCCCGCTCCGCGTCATATACCACGTAGGCATTGAGCCTTACGGGTTCTCCACCGGCGCGGCAACAGAAGTCCCTGAGCACGTCAAAACGCATGCCATAACCACCGTTGCGCGTGATGTTCGCAAGGTCCACGTAAAGCCCAACTCGTTTACTCATATCAACTGACATCCTTTCCTCTCCTCATATGTAAATGGGAAAATTTAAAGCCCTTGTTCCTGATGAAAGATTGATTGGTCCAGACTCTCCCGCAGTGCGGGGATGCGCCGCCATTTTCAAGTGACGCAACCCCTTGAAGATGTTACTTTTAAAATACGGTTTCATGGCTCTCACGACAGGCCACGGTCATATATCGAGGTTCGTGGTGTCAAGGGCGTGTTCCTGTATGAAGGCCCTCCTTGGCTCCACGCTGTCGCCCATGAGACGGGTGAAGATGGTATCGGCCTCCACGTCGTCCTCTATCTTAATCCTCAGGAGGACCCGTTTTTCCGGATCCATGGTGGTCTCCCAGAGTTGCTCGGGGTTCATCTCTCCAAGGCCTTTGTATCTCTGGATGGTAAGGCCCTTCTTGCCGTACTCGAGTATAATGTCCGTAAGGGCCGAAAAAGAGCCGGCCTCGGCGTTTAAGGAGTCTCCAGCAATTACAAATGGGGGCTTGCCAGCGCCCTCAATAGCCTTTGCGAGCCGTCTTAGTTCCTTGAACTCATGTGAGTTAAGGAGCGTGGAGTCAATTATAGTCTCTTTTGTAAGTCCGCCCCTCTTTACGCTGCAGATAAGGCGCATGGTGCCGTTTTCGCCGTCAGGCTCTATGGTACATCTCATCGAGGCGGCCCCTTCGTCGCTCTCTTCTGAGCCTGCGGCCCTGAACCCCTCTTCAAGCCTCCTGGCAAGGTCCTTTGCAGGGCCCTGTGCCGAGAGGGACTCTGAAGCAAGGTCCTCAAGGGAGGCAAGGACCTTTATTACCCCGGGGTCGAGCCCGCGCTGCGCCATGCGGGAGATGATAGCTTTGAAGGCCGCGCCGCGTTTGAGGAGCTTTATAAGGGCATCGCCAGCGAGCGTGGTCTTTCTGCCATTGGCCGATACTGTAAGGCCGTTCCTTGCGGACTCGAAGATATAGTCCTGCATGGCCGCCTCGTCCTTGAGGTACTGTTCTTTCCTGCCTTTTTTAACCTTGAAGAGCGGTGGCTGGGCGATGTAGAGGTTGCCGTTCTCGGCAAGGCCCCGCATCTGCCTGAAAAAGAAGGTAAGGAGCAGGGTGCGTATGTGCGAGCCGTCGACATCGGCGTCGGTCATGATTATGATACGGCTGTAACGGAGTTTTTCGGCGTTGAAGTCCGTTGTGCCTATGCCGCAACCAAGGGCCGTTATGATGGTCTTTATCTCTTCATTGGAGAGGACCTTGTCAAAGCGGGCCTTCTCCACGTTGAGTATCTTTCCCTTAATGGGAAGTATGGCCTGAAAGCGGCGGTTACGCCCCTGCTTGGCCGAGCCGCCGGCAGAGTCGCCCTCAACGATGAATATTTCCGATAAAAGGGGGTTGGTTTCCTGGCAGTCGGCAAGTTTTCCCGGCAGAGTGGAGGACTCAAGGGCCCCCTTGCGCCTTATGATGTCCCGGGCCTTCCGCGCGGCCTCTCTCGCGCGGGCGCCTTCAAGGGCCTTTTTTATTATGCGTTTCGCTACAGAGGGGTTCTCTTCAAGAAAGGTGGAGAGTTTCTCGTTAACGATGGTCTTTACATAACCCTCGACCTCGCTGTTGCCGAGTTTGGTCTTTGTCTGACCCTCGAACTGGGGGTTGGGGAGTTTTACGCTTATGATGGCCGTAAGCCCCTCTCTTACGTCGTCTCCCTGTAGAGAGGTCTTGAGAAGCCCCCTTGAGGCGCCGTAACTGTTAAGGGTGCGCGTAAGGGCGGATTTCAGCCCCACAACATGGGCCCCGCCCTCGGTGGTGTTTATGTTGTTCGCGTAGGAGTAGAGGGTCTCGGAGTAGGACTCGGACCACTGCATTGCAAGGTCTATTATTACGCCTTCTCTCTCGCCTGAGAAGAAGATGACCTTTGGGTGAATTGGTGTGCGTGATTTATTAAGGTACTCGATGAAACTCTTTATGCCGCCCTTGTACTGGAAGTCATGAGACTTGCCCGTGCGCTCGTCGCTGATTTTAATGCGAATGCCCGCGTTAAGAAAGGCGAGCTCGCGGAGGCGGTGGCTGAGCGTGTCGAAACTGAACTCCCTTGTCTCGAAAATCCCCGCGTCAGGCAGGAAGGTAATGGTGGTTCCCTGTTTCTTCGTATCACCCGTTACCTTGAGTTTGGTGACTGGGCGTCCGTGGTCGTAACTCTGGCGGTAAACCTTTCCTCCGCGCCGTATCTCCACTTCAAGGCGCTCGGAGAGAAAGTTCACAACCGTCACCCCCACGCCGTGGAGCCCGCCAGAGACCTTGTAGGCCTTGTTCTCGAACTTGCCTCCAGCATGAAGTTCCGTAAGGACAACCTCCACGGTGGGGCGCTTTTTTTCGGGGTGTTCCTTTACAGGTATGCCGCGTCCGTCGTCGGCTATGGTGACGGAGTTGTCTTCGTGTATGGTTACGTCGACGTTTCGGCAGAAGCCGGCGAGAGACTCGTCAATGGCGTTGTCCACCACCTCGTAGACAAGGTGGTGAAGGCCCATGGGGCCTGTGGAGCCAATGTACATGGCGGGCCGCTTTCTTACGGCCTCGAGCCCGCCGAGGACCTTTATGGATTTCTCGTCGTAGGCAGAGCCGCCCCTGGGGGCGCGCTCCTCATAATCAGGGGTCTTGCTCAAGGGGAGTCTTCCTTTCTGAAATATTATGGGGTTACAACGCGGTTTTATGGCGCTACTTATATAAAAACCTTATTTTTTAAGTGGTTAGAAAGAAAAGATGCTTTGCATTCTAACATTTATGAGGACCTTTTACAATATAAAAAAGAGGCTTGTGAGATAAAAAAATATTTTTTTCGCCAGATCGCGGGGGTGGCTCCATGGTCTTTAGCGGCTTTCAAGGGCTTGAGTATAATTATATCAGAAAAGCGCCTCAGGGGAGATAAAAAAACGGGCCGTCCTTCTGGGACGGCCCGCTATTTAGCGAAAAAATTGGGGTGGGCGAGGGGATTCGAACCCCCAACCCCCGGAGTCACAGTCCAGTGCTCTAACCGTTGAGCCACGCCCACCAGAGTAGTATGAATATGATAAATTAACACAGGTCTTTATTGCCTGTCAATAGCGCGCCTGTCGTAGCGTCCCTGCCGCGGGTTTACATCTTGTCAGGCGCCGAGACGCCCAAAAGCCCGAGCCCTGTTCCCGTCACGGTACGCACGGCCTTGAGGAGCAGGAGCCGCGCCCCTGTAAGGGCCTTGTCCTCGGTTACTACCCTGTTCCTGTTGTAATAGGAGTGGAAGAGCCCGGCAAGCTCGATGAGGTAGAAGGTGACCCTGTGGGGTTCGAGGTCGTGGGCGCTCTTCTCGATGACTCTCTCGAAGTTAACAAGGTGCTTGATTATCTCCACCTCTTCTTCCGTCTCAAGGCGCAGGAGGTGCTCTACAGTAAACTTATCAGGGCACTTGAAGCCCTTTTCCTCTGCAAAGGAGAAGATGCTCTGAATCCTGGCAAAGCAGTACTGCACGTAGAAGACGGGGTTCTCGGGGGTCTCCTTTTTAGCGAGCTCAAGGTCAAAGTCAAGGTGAGCGTCACTCCTCCTCGTAAGAAAGAAGAACCGCGCCGCGTCAGTGCCCACCTCGTCCATTACCTGCCTGAGGGTCACGAACTCACCGGACCTCTTGCCCATTGCCACGGGCTCGCCCTCCCTTAAAAGGGCCACCAGTTGTATGAAGACCACCTTCAGGGCCTCGTCGCCCCGGCCCATGGCCTTTATAAAGGCCCGCACACGGGCCTCATAACCATGGTGGTCAGCGCCCCAGACGTTGATAATCTTCCTGAACCCGCGGTCCAGTTTGTCGTTATGATAGGCTATGTCCGAGGCGAAGTATGTCCGCGCGCCGTCGGCCTTTATGAGAACACGGTCCTTGTCGTCTCCAAAGTCCGTGGTCCTGAACCAGACCGCGCCCTCCTCTTCATATATGAGCCCGCGCTCTTTAAGCGCTTCCATGGCCTTTGTGACAAGGTCCTTCTCGTAGAGGCTCTTCTCGCTGTACCAGACATCGAACTCCACGTTAAAGTCCGAGAGGTCCTTTTCAATGTCCTGAAGGAGCGCCCCTGAGGCAAAGTCCTTGAAGAGGCCAAGGGCCTCGTCTTCTTCCATTTCCAGAAAGTCCTTTCCCTTTTTCTCGATGAACTCCCTGGCAACGTCCTTTATGTACTCGCCGTGGTACGAGTCCTCGGGCATCTCGACGGCTTCGCCGAGGGCCTCTCTGGCGCGAAGCATGACAGAGCGCCCGAGGACCTCTATCTGGCGGCCAACGTCGTTAATGTAGAACTCCTTTGTAACGTCATAGCCCGCCCTCTCAAGTATCTTGCTAATGGCGTCTCCAACGGCGGCGCCCCTTCCGTGCCCTATGTGAAGGGGGCCTGTAGGGTTGGCGCTTACGAACTCAACCTGAACTTTTTCTCCAGCCCCTAAGTCGAGCCTGCCGTAATCCTTGCCCGCTTCGATAATCTCTTTAAGTAGCGCGGCCCAGCAGGTGCGCTTTATGTATACGTTCACAAAGCCCGGGGCCGCTACCTCGCACTTTTCCACCACTTCGCACTCAGCGACCTTTTTAGAGATGGCAAGGGCTATGTCGCCGGGGTTCTTTCTGTACTTTCTGGCGAGTTTCATGGCGATGTTTGTGGAAAGATCGCCAAAGCCCTTCTGCCTCGGCCTCTCGATGATGGGCTCCGGGGCCTCGAAGAGGCCCTCGAAAAAGCCCTGTTCAATCATTTCGTCAAGGGCTTCCTTAACGCTGTTCTTAATGGTCTCAAGCATTTTTCTTTAATATCTCCTTGTATTCGGACGGTCTCCTGTCCTTCAGGAAGACCCATGATGAACGTGCCGCGGCAATGTCCGAGAGTTCGACCTCCGAGAGAATGATACCCTCCGACGACCCGCTCGGGGGCACGAGGAATTCACCGTCAGGGCGCACGCAGAAACTCCTTCCGTAGAACTCCTGCTCGCCCTCTACGCCCACCCTGTTGACCCTGAAGATGAAGAAGCCGTTGGCGTGGGCCGCCGCGCATATGGCGCGCTCCCATTTAGTCTTTGAGTGCAGAAAGGCCGAGGCCGTTGGCGCAAAGACTATCTCGGCGCCCTTCAGCGCCAGGATGCGAAAACCCTCGGGAAAGAAGATGTCCCAGCAGAGCTGTACGCCGATGGCGGCAAAGGGTGTCTTGAAGACGGGAAAGCCGAGGTCTCCGGGCTTGAAGTATGAGCGTTCCTCCCAGAGGGGTATCTGCGGAACGTGCATCTTCCTGTACCGCCCTATGATGCCGCCATCGGGGCCGAGGACAAAGGCCGTGTTAAAGTGCTCATCACCGGATTTTTCAAAGATGCCCGCTATTAGGACGACCTTGTTCTTCTCAGCCGCATCGCGTAGAAAGGTGATGCTCTCGCCCTCTTCGGTCTCGGCAAGCGAGAGGTCTTCTTGATTTACAGAGGCAGGAAACCACGGCCTGTTGAATAGCTGAGGGAGGGTGATTATCTTCGCGCCCTTCTCCGCGGCAATCTCTATGAGAGAGGCGGCCTTCCTGAGGTTGTCCTCAAGGGCCGCCGTGGAGGCCATCTGAACCCCGGCAATGGTCAGTTTTTTTCCCATGCTATCCTTAAGACCACGAGAGGCCGCCCGGGGCAGGCCAATGCCGCTTATCTGAAGCGGTATATGACCTCGTTACGGCCTATCATGCCCAACTCGGCGCGCGCTATCTCGCCGATATACCTCCTGTCATTCTTCAAGAGGGCTATCTTTCTCGAAAGGCCGCGGTTCTCCTCTTCAAGACCCTTGTTTGTGAGCACAATGTGGTCCCGCTGCCCCTTGAGCCTCCATACGTCAATAAGCCCCCTGTCGCCAAATACGGCAAAGAGGGCAATGGCAAAGATGAGGGCCAGAAAAAGATGAAGGCCCCTTGCCTTTCTTCTTCCTTTAATCTTTGCTTTTTTGCTTTTTTTCCCCACGGTTACTCTTTAACAGAAAGGTCCGAAAAGGTCAAGATAATAGACCCCTTGCAAGACGTTTTAGCTTGGGGCCGAGCGCCGCGAAGTCAGGGGATATACCGCCAGTATTTACACAAATAATTAAAACTATGTTTTTTTTCCTAAAATCATTTGACAACCGCCCCTATTTATGCTATAGACAATACATTAAATGTTGCATCATTCTTCTTCCAATTTTTAAGAGGTCTCAAAAAAGTGACAACCGATTCCATGAAAAAACTGGAATGCGCCCGGTGTCATAATCCCTTCTACAGCGCCTCGTCTGAAGAAAAGATGCCCTGCCCCTACTGTGGATTTACCTCTGGAGATACCCATGATGACAGGAGGAGAAAAGAGAGAGACCTTACACACAGGTCTTGTGAACTCCTGAAAGGTGACACGAGGGTTCCTGTGCGTGTAACCGACCTCTCCAAGGGCGGCGTAGGCATCAGGATGAAGGGGTACCTTCCCTTTGACGAAGACGACTCGGTGAAGGTAGTGATTCAGGAACTTGACATCGAGAAAGAGGCGCGCATTATCTGGGCCAGAAAGGTCTACGGCATCTCTAAGGCCGGCCTTATCTTCACCTGATCCCCCACTGGTTGATGGGGGCCGGGTTTAGTCTCAAGGGCGCACCTGCCTCAGAGGTCCAGTCTCTCCACCAAGGCCAAGATCACCTCGGGCCATGATGGGGGCCGATTAAGTGGGCTATAGGGCGCCGAGCAGGGGGCTATAGGATGCCGCTTAAGGGGGCTATAGGGGGGGCGGTTGCTTTTATCTCTGGGCTCCTGTCTCTGAGGGTCTGATTTTTCCCAGACTCGGCCACCTGGGTGTAATCTTTTCCCACCGGCGTTCCGCAACAGTAGACTTTCCTCTTTTTCCCCTCTCCATCTTTCTTTTTCTTCTTTATCTTTTCGTCTGGTTTTGCCTTAATATTGGCCTTGACGCAAGGGGTCTACTGCTATAACATCGTAAGGTTACGGCAGAAGGGTGCCTTTGATTGGTTTTCTTTGCCTTGCTTTCTTTTTTCCAAAAGAAAGCAAGAGGTTTTTCTTTGCCTTACTTTTTTCATGGAATCTTATAATCATGACGCTCAAGCATAACGGCCAGAGGGCCGGACTATTCAGTTACCAGGGCCTCAAGGATTTTATTGGGAGCGGCGCTGTCTCATCGAGCGCCGAGCCCATTACAGAGGCTCAGATACAGCCCGCGTCCATTGACCTTCGTCTCGGTTCCACTGCATACAGGCTGGTATCGAGTTTTCTGCCCGAGCGCCAGCGCGTCTCTGACCGTCTTGGCGAGAGGGGCGACTACGGCACGGGCCTTGTCATGTACGAGGTGGACATCTCAGGGGGCGGCATACTCGAGAAGGGCCACGTCTATCTCATACCCCTTATGGAGAGGTTGAGTCTTCCAGAGGGAGTATCAGGCAGGGCAAACCCCAAGAGCACCACTGGAAGGCTCGACATCTTCGCCCGGGTCCTGAGTGACTGTAACCCTCGTTTTGATGATATTTCGGCTGGTTACAGGGGCGGCCTATTCCTTGAGATACTCCCGCGTTCCTTTGCCATTAGCGTAAAAGAGGGCCTCAGCCTTGTTCAGCTCCGTCTGATGGACGGCGACGCCATGGTAAGCGACCTTGATCTGCGCGCTCTTCACCGCGACGTGGGCCTTCTTTACTCGGCCGAGGGCAATGACCTTGCCGGGGATGTGAGCATATCAAGGGGCCTCTTCATGAGCGTTGACCTCTCGGGCGAGGACATGGACGGCGTGATAGGGTACAAGTCGCGAAAGAACAGCCACGTAGTTGACCTTACAAAGAAGGATTATTACAATATAAGAGACTTCTGGGAGCCTGTAAGGGCCGAGGGTGACTCTACGCTCATACTCGAGCCCGAGGAGTTCTATATCCTCTCCTCAAGGGAGAAGATACGCATTCCAACGGGTTATGCCGCCGAGATGGCCGCCTACGAGGCAGGCTCCGGGGAACTTCGTACCCATTACGCGGGGTTCTTTGACCCTGGTTTTGGCTTTGGCAATGACGGTGAGGTCTATGGCACCAAGGCTGTCCTTGAGGTGCGGGCCCATGACGCCCCCTTCATGATAAGCCACGGTCAGACCTTCTGCAAACTTGCCTATGAGAGGCTTAAGGACATTCCGGAAAAGACCTATGGCCCGAAGATAGGCTCGTCCTACCAGTTTCAGGGCATTACGCTTAGCAAGCAGTTTAAAAAGGGCTGAGAGCCTTCTGTCTCATGGGCTTCTGGCGTGGGGGGGGAAGTGGGAGGCCTGCGCCGCTGAAGGGGTGTCTTTTTTGAGTAGAAAGAAAAAGAGGGATAAAAAGGCCGCCTCGGGTTCCGCGCGAAGGGGCAATGTAGAGGCCGGCAGAGGCATCAGACAGGAGGCCATCGGCATAATCCTCCTGGCCTTCGCCGTCTACGTGGGCGTCTCTCTCTTCTCGGGCAGTACTGAAGCCAACCGCGGCGGCGTGGTTGGAGACTTTATCTCCTGGGGTCTTCTAACCTCCATTGGCTACACATCCTATACATTCCCCTTCTTTCTCGCACTTCTCTCGGCAAGGTTCCTCCTGCGGAGGGTCATCAGGGTAAATGCCCTCGCACCTCTTGGTTTTATAATCCTCGTCCCAGCCCTCTCGGCCCTCTCAAGGGTGGTCTTCAACCGCCTTGAGTCGGGCGGCATCATCGGCAATCTCCTCGGAGACCTCCTCTATTCCTATATCGGTTTTGGCGGGGCCCTTATCGCCCTTATCGCCTCGGTCCTCATATCTCTTCTGGCCATTACGGGAATGTCTCTTATTCAGGGAATACTGAGGGGCTTAAAGGCCATTGGCTCCGGTGTATCCTCTCTTGAGAATAATATAAGGAAGAAACGGGGAGAGCGGGCGGCAAGAAAGACCGCGCGCATGAAAGAGGAGAAGGCCCTTGCCGCAAGGGAGAAAAAAGAGAAGAAGGCCGCCCTGAACGAGGCCCCTCCGGCCCATGCCGAGCCTCCGATTATAATGGATGGACTCACGGACAAGGCAACAATAGAGGCCCCGGTGGAGGCCGCGGCCACGGCCCCTTCAGCGGATGAAGAGGCCCTCAAGTTCAGCGCCCCAAGGGGCGACTTCCGCCTTCCCTCCCCGGACCTTCTCGATACCCCCCCCATGGGCGAGACCACTGTGGACCGCGGGGTAATAATCGAGAAATCGCGTATCCTTACACAGAAACTCGCTGATTTCGGCATAGCCGGAAAGGTGGTGGAGGTAAGGCCCGGCCCTGTTGTGACCATGTACGAGTTCGAGCCGGCCCCGGGCATCAAGGTAAACAGGATACTGAACCTCTCGAACGACCTTGCACTGGCCATGAAGGCCCTCTCCATAAGGATAATAGCCCCCATACCCGGAAAGGCCGTCGTGGGCATAGAGGTCCCTAACAGCGAGAAGGTGGGCATACACTTTCGAGAGATCGTCGAGTGCGGCGAGTTCAGAAAATCAAGGTCATGCCTGGCCCTGGCCATTGGAAAGGACATCGCAGGAAAACCCTTTGTCCAGGACCTCGCAAAGATGCCCCACCTCCTCATAGCAGGGGCCACGGGCGCGGGCAAATCCGTCTCCGTAAACTCCATGATAGCGAGCATACTCTTCAAGGCCACCCCCGATGACGTGCGCTTCTTGATGATAGACCCCAAGATGCTCGAACTTACGGCCTATGCCGGCATACCGCACCTCATAACACCGGTTATAACAAGCCCCAAAAAGGCCGCCGCGGCCCTTAAGAGCATAGTGGCGGAGATGACAAAACGATACCGCCTCATGACCGAGAAGGGCGCGAAGAACATTGACATGTACAACCATATCCTCCGCGACGAGGGCATAGGGCCTGATTCAGAGGGAGAACACCACCACCTGCCCTATATTGTCGTCGTTATAGACGAACTCGCGGACCTCATGATGACCTCTGGTAAGGACGTGGAAGAGAGCATGGTGCGCCTCTCGCAGATGGCCCGGGCCTCGGGAATCCATCTCATAGTGGCAACTCAGAGGCCCTCTGTGGACGTGGTAACAGGGCTCATAAAGACCAACTTCCCGGCGCGCATGGCCTTTCAACTCCCAACACGCACTGATTCACGCACCATACTCGACGCCGCGGGCGCCGAGACCCTCCTCGGGCAGGGTGATATGCTCTTCCTGCCGCCAAATACATCACGGCTAAAGAGGGTGCACGGTGTATATGTCTCGGAAGAGGAGATAAAGAACCTCGCCGCCTTCTGGAAAGATCAGGCACAGCCCGCCTATGACGAAGACCTCATAAGGGAATACGAGACCGCTGAAGCTGGCGGAGACGACGAGGACCTTGGCGAGGAATTCATGCGGCGCTATGACGAGGCCGTGCAGTTGGCCTCAACCCTTGAGATGCTCTCAACTTCATACCTCCAGAGAAGGTTCAGAATAGGATATAACACGGCGGCAAGACTAATCGAAAAAATGGAAAAAGACGGCATAGTGGGACCCTCGCAGGGGAGCAGGCCACGGGAAGTCCTTATAAAAAGATAGAAAAAAGGGGTGAGTGGGCGGCCACTGCCCGCCCTTCAAGGCTAAGCCTCCACCCTTCGACCCTTCGACCCTTCGGCAAGCTCAGGGCTCAGGGCTCAGGGTGAACGGTTTTATCAATATTATGGGCCTTTTCAAATAATATGAAAAAAATTAAAAAAAATATTCCCATTATCATCGCCGGGCTCTTTATCCTCCTCATCGCCGCCGGGCCTGCCACAGCGGAAATGTCACGGGGCATTGACGGTCTCGTCACCCGTCTTGAGAAAAAATACCGTTCCATCAATACCCTTACAGCGGACTTTACCCAGGTATCAAAGGGCCTCTCAGCCATGGACGGGGCCTCTGGCGGAAAGGTCTACTTCAAGAGGCCCGGACGCATAAGGTGGTCTTACAGGGGGACCATTACCGATGAAATCATCGGAGACGGCAAGGTCCTCTGGTTCTATCAGCCGGACCTTAACCAGGCCTTCAAGAGCATGGGCGCGAGCCCCGGCATATCAACGGATTTTCTCTCGGGAATGATGAATATAAGAAAGGACTTTAAGATTGAGGCCGGCCCCCTGAAGGGCGCCCTTGTATCCCTGGGCCTTGAGCCCCGCGCCTACCACCCGCAGATAAAGTCCCTTGTCCTCGAAGTAGATAAAAAAACGCTCCTTGTGAGAAAGTTCATACTCAAGGACCATTACGGCAATACCACGGAGGTGACCTTCGCCAATATCAAGGTGAACCCCCACGTTGAAGACGGACTATTTAGTTTCACGCCCCCCGAGGGCACGGTCATAATTGAAAAATGACCACTGGAAGGTCTGACTGATTCAGACTTTTTAGCAACGCATGGACGCACCGCCATTTTATAGGACTTACAGTTGCCAAAGATGTTCCCTAAAAAAAATAGGAGGCACTCATACCAATGCCAAGTTTCGACATAGTATCAAAGGTGAACACGCAGGAAGTGGACAACGCCGTTAACCAGGCCCGCGCGGAATTAAAGAACCGCTATGACTTCAAGGGCTCAAAATGCGAACTCAACTGGGACAAAAAAGAGGAAATCATCATCCTTGCCGATAGCGACACCCGGCTCAAGGCCCTTGTGGACATGCTTCAGGCACGGCTCGTGAAGCGCTCCGTGCCCCTTAAATCCCTTGATTTTCAGGTGGTTGTGGACGTATCGGGGAACATGAAGAAGCAGGTCGTAAAGGTTCGCCAGGGAATACCCACGGACAGGGCAAAGTCCATCGTGAAGATGATAAAGGGCCTTAAACTAAAGGTTCAGGCACAGATACAGGACGACCAGGTCCGTGTTACCGGGAAGAAGATAGACGACCTTCAGGCCGTTATCAGTGACCTCAAGGCCCGCGACCTTGATGTTGCCCTCCAGTTCGTGAACATGAGGTCCTGATTGGTTGGTAAAGACAAGACCTGGGTGGAGATAATCGCAAGGGGCCCTGCCGAGGGCAGGGACGAGGCCGTCTCGCTCCTTATCGGGGCCGGTAGCAACGCCGTTATCGAGGGGGTCCTCTCTTCAGCGAGTTTGCCCGCCGGCGCGCCAAACGCTTACGGCAAGGCCACTCTCAAGGCCGCGCTGCCCTCAAGGCGCGTTGAAGACAGCAGGCGCCTTCAAGAGGCCCTCTCCTTTCTTGGCTGGTCCATGACCTCTTCCACCACCATGGAGCGCGACTGGTCCCTTGCCTGGCGCAAAGGGCTGAAGCCCGTAAGGATATATCCAAAAAAGGACAGCGCAAGGGGCCTCCTTGTCCGCGCATCGTGGTCAAGGGCAAGGCCAAGAGGGGGCGAAGCGGAAGTAATCATGGACCCATCCATGGCCTTTGGCACGGGCGCGCACCCAACAACCAGGATGTGCCTGAAGGCCATTGTAATGCTCCTTGGTGGAGAAAGACCCATGACAGAGGGACCCATGCTCGACGTAGGCACGGGCTCTGGCATACTCACCATATCTGCCCTTAAACTCGGCGTCCCATGGGCCATTGGGCTTGAAATCGACCCCTTGGCACTCAAGGTGGCAAGGAAAAACCTTAGAATAAATAACGTAAGGGCCAGGCTGAGCCCTGGTCCCGTGACAAATCTTGGAGGGACCTTCGGCCTTATTACCGCCAATATCTTCTCCGAGGAACTCAAGCGTCTTGCCCCTGAACTTACAGAGAGGCTCAGGCGGGGGCCATCGTACATGGTCCTCTCGGGCATCCTTCGCGAGCAGGCCCCTGGCGTGGCATCCCACTACAGGAAACTCGGGCTGAAGGTAGTAAAGAGGTTTGTTGAGCACGAGTGGGCCTGCCTTGTCCTCGGGCGCAGGGCGCAAAGAGGGGAGGCCGGCGCATGAGGAGATTTTTTATTGAAGGTTTGAGGGAAGGGGCGGTGGAAGCGAGTATCAGGGGAGAGGAGTTCAGGCATCTCAAGGTACTGAGGCTGAGGGAGGGCGAGAGGGTGACCCTCTTTGACGGCAAGGGACACGAGTCTTACGCCCTGCTCACCTCTATTGGAAGGTCCGGCGCCAAGGTCTCCATCGAGGGGACGGCCCCTTCCATGGCCGAGCCGTCCACCGATATTATCCTCGTTGCAGGTCTTACAAAGGCACAGAAACCAGACCTTGTGGTGGAAAAGGCCACGGAACTCGGCGTTAGTGCAATAGTATTTTATTATGCCGAGCGCAGTGTCCTCCTTGTGCGCGGCGCGAGGATAGCGGAAAAACTCGAGAGGTGGCGCCGCATCGCCATCGGCGCGGCAAAGCAATGCGGCCGCTCTATCGTGCCAACGCTCTCCTGCAGGCCCATGCTCGCCTCGGCCATGGACCTTGCCAGGGCCGAGGCAGGACTCTTTTTCTACGAGGGCGGCGGCCTGCCCCTTGACAGGGCCCTTGAAGAAGAGAGGCTCGGAGCGCCGGGGAGCATTGCCCTGCTTATAGGCCCTGAGGGTGGTTTTACTGAAGAAGAACGGGCAACTGCCCTTGAGAAGGGTTATAGGGCCTGCACCCTTGGCCCAAGGATACTTCGCGCCGAGACAGCGGCCATTACGGCCGTAGCCCTTGTCCAGCACGCACTTGGCGACATCTAAGGCCTTGTTTTAAGATTCCCCCCCCCCCCCCCCGCCCCCCCCCCACCCCCTCCCCCCCCTCCCCATACCACGTAAACCCCCCCCCTCCCCCACGCACCCCTCCTCCCACCCCCCACCCCCACCCCCACCGCCACACCGCCCCCCCCCCCCCCCCGCCCCACCCACCCCCCCCCCCCCACCCCCCCCGGAGCCCCCACACGCACCCCCACACCCACCCCCCCCCCCACGCGAACCCCCACCGCCACCCCCTCCGGATCCACGACCCGAACCCCCACCCCCACCCGAACAGCTCCCCCCACACCCGATCCCTCGCGCAGCCCCAC
>CAYYJQ010000033.1:0-20540 GCA_964472295.1 uncultured Thermodesulfobacteriota bacterium
TTAAGAGATGCCTAGCATTCCCCCGGTGATTACCCTCATCCTTCAGGTAATCGCCGTAGCCGGTCTCCACGCCGCTTCCGCTAAAATACCCGGTAGAATAAAATTCATCTATAATACGATCATTTATTTCCGGGACAAAGATCAACTTACAATCAGGACACCTCGCAACACCTATACTCCTTACTTCCCTGTAATCATAAACTCTATCGCCCTTGCAGATATAACATCGCATGATTATGGTAACTATCCTGCATCGAAGTTAAAATGGCGGCGCATCTCTTCACCACGCAGAGGTCTTAATTCATAAGACCTCCCTTTTAAAATAGCGTATTCAGGAAAGAAACCCCTTTATGAACTCTTCGCAATCCTTTACAAGAAGGCCCGTACCAGCGCCGCCGGGTTCGGAAAATTTCCTTTTGCCCGCGCCTTCGGCAAGGTCATCACCTGTAGCAATGGCAAAGGGCACGGCGTCCGAGGTATGGGTCTTTAGTTCAACAGGCGTGGGGTGGTCCGTTATGACCAACACCCTGAACTCACTCCCCGAAAGCCCAGCAAGCACCTCTCCCACCACCTTGGCGTCAAAATCCTCTATGGCCCTGAGTTTGTCATCAAGTCTGCCCTGATGGCCGGCCTCGTCAGGGGCCTCAACGTGCACGCAGACAAGGTCCTTTTCCTCAAGGGCCTTGAGCGCGGCCTCTACCTTTCCGGCGTAATTCGTATCAATATATCCCGTGACACCGGGCACGTTTATGACATCAAGGCCCGCGTAAACCCCTATGCCCTTCATAAGGTCAACAGCGGAAATAATGCCGCCCCTGATGCCAAACCTCTCCCCAAACCCCGGCATGCTCGGGGCAACGCCCTGCCCCCAGAGCCAGATGGAAGTCGCGGGGTTCTGTCCCCGCTCCTTTCTTGCCTCGTTAACGGGGTGGCCCTCAAGGATGCCCTGCGATAGATTCATGAGTTCACGGACTTTCTCCGCGCCCTCACCAGAGGGGAGATACTCCGCTACCTCTCTATCGGATATATCATGGGGAGGCGTGGTCTTCAGCCTCTCGTAAAGCCCCTCTGGAGCGCCCTCCCAGACCATCAAGTGCCTGTAACTCGTACCAGGATAAAAACGCACGCCAAGGCCATGGCACCGGGCGTCAAGGGTCTTTATTATCTCACTTGCCTCTTCTGTCGTGATATGCCCTGCGCTGTAGTCATTCATCACCACGGGAGCGCCGTCAGACAATGTAACGAGGTTGCACCTGAAGGCAGTGTCCGTGCCGTTGAGTTTTACACCAATGGAAGCCGCCTCAAGAGGGGCCCTGCCAGTGTAATAAAGGGCCGGGGCATACCCCAGTATGCTCATGTTTGCCACATCGCTCCCGGGCTTGTAACCATCGGGCACCGTGGCAAAGAGACCATACTCCCCGGCCCCGGCGACACGGTCCATGTTCGGTGTAGAGGCATACTCAAGAGGAGTCCTGCCCCCGAGCCGCTCAATGGGCTCGTCCGACATTCCGTCGCCTATGAGAATAACGTACTTCATGAGAGTCCCTTAAAAAATGAATGAATGAGAGAAAAAGAAGCGGGCTTTGCCCGCATCTTAGAAGACTTCCCGCTTTCTTTTGGAAAAAAGAAAATTTTTTAACTGGGCCGCGTTATCAAGGTGCCCAAGGCCGCCTATGGGAACGCGTGCATTCGGCCATGAAGTTGCCCCGTCAAAGAAAACCAATACCAGCGCCCTGCGGGCCGCTGGAAAAAACCACAAAGAAACTCAGAACCCCATTATTCCAACTACTTCCCTTAGTTCCGCGGCGGCCTTCACCGGGGTCTCGGAGACGGCAATGGCCCGCTCAGGGTCCTTGAGGCCGTGGCCCGTAAGGGTGCAGACCACGGTGTCGCCGTCGGAGATTACGCCCTCTTTCTTCATCTTAATTGCCCCGGCAATACTCGCCGCGCTCGCGGGCTCGCAGAAGACGCCCTCGCGCGAGGCCACGAGTCTGTAGGCCTCAATTATCTCATCGTCTGTCACGGCGTCTATTACGCCGCCGCTCTCGTCGCGCGCCTTCTCGGCAGGCCCCCAACTCGCCGGATTCCCTATCTTTATGGCCGTTGCAAGGGTCTCGGGTCTCTCGACGGGGTGGCCGAGCACAATGGGCGCCGCTCCCGCGGCCTGAAAACCCATCATCTTCGGAAGGTTGGAGATAAGCCCGGCGGACTCGTACTCCTTGTAGCCCTTCCAGTAGGCCGTAATGTTGCCGGCGTTGCCGACAGGCAGAAAGTGATATGTGGGGGCATACCCCAGGTGCTCGGCTATCTCAAAGGCCCCGGTCTTCTGCCCCTCTATACGGAAGGGGTTCACGGAGTTCACAAGGGCCACGGGGTACTTGAGGTTTACCTCTTTTACTATGGAGAGGAGTTCGTCAAAGGTGGCCGCCACCTCTATGACAACGGCGCCGTGCATGATGGCCTGCGAGACCTTGCCAAGGGCCACGCTCCCCTCTGGTATGAGGACAAAGGCCCTCATGCCCGCCCTTGCCGCATATGCCGCGGCAGAGGCGGATGTGTTGCCCGTGGAGGCGCAGATAACGGCGTTCATGCCCTCCTGGCGCGCCATGGTCACGGCCATGGTCATGCCCCTGTCCTTGAAACTACACGTGGGATTCAGCCCCTCGAACTTGAAAAGGAGCCTGATGTTTCCGAATATGTCCTTCATGTTGAAGGACTCGACGAGGGGGGTATTACCCTCCAGCAGGGTGGTTATGTTTTCTTCCTTTACTTCGGGCAGAAACCCCCTGAACTCCCTTATGACTCCGCGCCACAGACCTTTCTTACTAAGTTCCACCTCTACTCTCCTCTATCCTGACGTAAACTGCCCTGTTTTCTATTATATCAAGTTTTTCTATCTCTTTCACCGCGTCCCTGAAAGAACTCTCCACCGCGTGGTGCGTCACGAGCACAAGGGGCACTATGCCGCCCTCTTTTCTCTCTTCCTGTATGACAGAAGATATGCTGATGCCGTGTCCGCCAAAGACTCCCGCTATCTTCGATAGCACGCCGGGCCTGTCAAGGGCCTGAAAACGCACGTAATAGGGTAGGCTCAGTTCTTCCATGGGCCGCACGGCAAGGCCCTTAACCGCACCCATATCGCTGTGAGGCGGCTCCACCCTTCTGGAGATGCCCTTTTTTATGTTCCTCGATATGTCCACCACATCGGCCACGACAGCGCTTGCAGTGGGCATCTCGCCTGCGCCAAGGCCATAGAGCATGACCGAGCCCACGGCATCGCCTTCCATGAAAACAGCGTTATAGGCGCCCTCCACTGCCGAGAGGGGATGACGCGCCGGTATCATGGCCGGGTGCACGCGCGCCTCGATGCCGCCCTCAACGCGCCGCGCTATGGCAAGGAGTTTTATCCTCCAGCCGAACTCACTGGCGAACTTTATATCCACAGGGGCTATGGAGCGTATGCCCTCGGTGAATATATCGCCTGGCGGGACGTGTATGCCGTAGGCGAGGTTAAGGAGGATGGATAACTTGTGCGCCGTGTCTATGCCGTCAACGTCATAGGAGGGGTCGGCCTCGGCAAGGCCGCTTGCCTGAGCGTCCTTCAAAACCTCGTCAAAAGAGCCGCCCTCGTTGGTCATGGCGCTCAGGATGTAATTGGCCGTGCCGTTTATGATTCCGTAAATGGACTCGATACGGTTGGCCACAAGGCCTTCTGTAAGGGATTTCAGGAGCGGTATGCCTCCGCCCACGCTTGCCTCGAAACCTATGTCAAGGCCGCGCTTTGCCGCAAGGCCGAATACCTCGGGCCCATAGGTGGATAGAAGGGCCTTGTTGGCCGTGACGACATGCTTGCCCTTCTCAAGGGCCTTTACGACAAAGTCCCTTGCAACGGTGGTGCCGCCTACGAGTTCTATTACTATGTCTATCTCCGGGTCATCGAGGATGAGCTTGGCATCATCGACGAGGACGCCATGGTCAAGAGAGACGCCGCGGTCACGCGCGGTGTCGGTGTCGGCTATTCTCTTGAGGACAACGCCGCACCCAAGGCGCCTCTTTATAACATCGGCGTTATCCAGAAGCACCTTTACAACGCCCGTGCCTATGGTTCCAAAACCTATGAGACCTACGTTAATGCCCTTCATTGGAAGACCATCTCCATTTTTCAGTATGCGGACTGTCGTCCGCTTCTTCCTCTTTTGTTACACTTTTTGTCGGATTTCGCTTCGCTCAACCCACCGACTCTTTTGTTTCTCTCTTTTTGGTGGGCAGTGCCCACCCTACAAGTTTTTCCAGCGGGCGAAGCCCGCTGGCATTAATTTTCTTTGTCTTACTTTCTTTTTTAAAAGAAAGTAAGGAAATCTTTTTTGCTTTTGGCGGGCGAAGCCCGCCCCTCACCCTTCTTTTTTCCTCTCTCTTCTTTTACAGCGAGGCGAGCACTTTTTTTATGCCCTTTGCGGCCTGTCTTATCCTGTTTTCGTTCTCGACGAGCGCAAGGCGCACGTACTCGTCGCCGTGGTCTCCAAATCCTATTCCCGGCGAGACGGCCACCTTTGCCTCTTCAAGGAGGAACTTTGAGAACTCCAGCGATTTTTTCTCGCGGAGGGCCTCTGGTATTCTTGCCCAGACGAACATTGTGGCCCGGGGTTTTTCTATATGCCAGCCGGCATTGGCGAAACTATCGACAAGCACGTCTCTGCGTTTTCTATAGAGTTCCACGATTTCACCGACACAGTCCTGGGGGCCGTTTAGGGCGATGATGGCGGCAATCTGGATGGGCTGGAACATACCGTAGTCAAGGTAGCTCTTGATGCGCGTAAGGGCTCCCACCATTTTTTTGTTACCCACTGCAAAGCCCACGCGCCAGCCCGGCATGTTGTAACTCTTTGAGAGGGTAAAGAACTCGACGCCTATGTCCTTTGCGCCGGGAACCTCAAGAAGAGACGGTGCCTTATACCCGTCAAAGACTATGTCCGCGTAGGCAAGGTCGTGTATAACGAGCATATCGTGTTCTTTCGCGAAGTCCACGACGCGCTCGAAAAAGTCCTTTTCAACCACTTCCGTGGTGGGGTTATGGGGAAAATTAAGGACAAGGAGTTTTGGTTTTGGCCAGTGTTCCTTTGTGGCCTTCTGGAGTTCCTCGAAGAAGTCAACGCCCGGGAATAGGGGGATGCTCCGCACGTCTCCACCGGCGATGATGGCCGAGTAGGCATGAATGGGGTATGTGGGATTTGGGACGAATACCACGTCACCGGGGCTTATAATGGCAAGGGCCAGGTGCGAGATGCCCTCCTTGGAGCCTATGGTTGCCACGGCCTCTGTCTCGGGGTCTATGTCCACGTTGTAGCGCCGGCCATACCAGTCGGCAATGGCCAGGCGGAGTTTGTAAATTCCCCTTGAGGCGGAGTAGCGGTGGTTGCGGGGGTTTTTCGCGGCCTCGACGAGTTTATCGACAATGTGCTTGGGAGTGGCCTGGTCAGGGTTGCCCATGCCAAAGTCAATGATGTCCTCGCCGCGTCTCCTTGCCTGAACCTTTAGTTCATTGACTATATTGAAGACATAGGGGGGAAGGCGTTTAATCCTGTGAAATTCTTCCATTTTTTATACCAGAACCCGGCCTTTCTTCCGGGATGGGGCTTAGTCAAAGAGTGTGGCGGCGTTATAGGAGCTTCGCACAAAGGTCCCGGAATAGACGCGCCTTAGACCTATTTTCTTTCCATAGGCCTCGTAGGCGGTAAATACCTCTGGCCTTATGTATTCCACGACTTCGAGGCTCTCTCTCGTGGGCCGGAGATACTGGCCAATTGTCACGGCGTCCACGTTGGCGTCCTTGAGGTCTCGCAGCAGGGCCCTTACCTCGCCGGGGCTCTCACCAAGGCCCACCATGATGCCGGACTTTGTGATAAGTCCCCGCTCCTTTGAGAGCCTCAGGACGGATAAGGACCTCTCGTAATCCGCCTGGGGCCTTACCTTTGGGTAGAGTAAGGGCACGGTCTCGAGGTTATGGTTGAAGATATGGGGTGCGGCCTCGAAGACAGTCTCAAGGGAGGCCCTGTCGCCCCTGAAGTCAGGGACAAGTACCTCCACGGAAATGTCCGAAATCTTATCTTTTATGGCCTTTATTGTCAAGGCGAATTGGCGGGCACCGCCGTCAGGGAGGTCGTCTCTTGTAACGGAAGTGATGACCACGTGCCTGAGTCCGAGCTCAGCGGCGGCTTCTGCTATGTTCATGGGCTCGGCAGGGTCAAGTGGGCCTGGCGGGCAGGATTTATCCACGGCGCAGAAGCCGCAACGCCTTGTGCACTGGTCACCGAGTATCATGAAGGTGGCCGTTGGGCGTGAGAAGCACTCGCCTATGTTGGGGCACCTTGCGGACTCGCAGACCGTATGGAGGTTACGCGCGCGGAGTATAGCCTTTACGCGGTGCAGGTCACGCGGGCGGCCAAGGCGTTTTTTGGCCCATACCGGGAGTCTACCCATCTTATGCTCCAGTATCCACGCGGCGGTCATGAGGAGAAGGCAGGCCCGCGCGCGGCCCAAGGGCCTTTATGAATGCCCTGCTCTCTGGCGCCCCCTGACCGCTCATAAGAAGGGCAAGGTCTTCGGGCCTGTCAATATCGTGCCATAGCCCGAGTAGCCTTACACCGAGGCCAGCCTCGCGCGCCCTCTCAATGGTCTTCTCAAGGACCTCTGGGCCGCTCCATGGAATGTCATGAAAGATGACACCTGAGAGGGGCAGAGAAGCGCCTATGAGATAATACCCGCCGTCTTGCGCTGGGCCAAGGACCATATCGACATCCGGGTCAATGAGGATGGAGCGTGCATCGTTTATGAAGCGAGGAGGAAGGTCCGGGCTATCGCTCCCGATGACCACGGCCCGGCTAACGCCCTTATTCTCAAGGGTTTTGAATACATTAAAAATTCTATCGCCAAGGCCCTGACCTTCCTGCCGGAAAAAGCCCGCGCCCTCCGGGAGGATGCCGCGAAAGTCTTCGTACACAGCTGGCGGGGCCGCGGCGATGAAGGTCTCCATATCCAAATCCGCGCCCGCAAGGTTTGTAAAGAGGTCTCTCATGAAAGACCGGTATAGCCCGGCGGCCTCTTCGGGCGTAAGCAGAGGCACGAGGCGCGTCTTCACACTGCCTGGCAGAGGGGGTTTTACCATTACGGCAAGGACCGTCCTCTCCAGAAGGGGGCCTTTTTTACTCACTTATCCTTGCTCTCGGCCTTTGCCTTTCGCTCCTTTTCTTTTTTATCGGAGCAGGCAGGGCAGGCGTAGCGTTTGGTATGCTGGACGCTGAGCCTATCATAGTCGCTGTCAAGGGCCACACGCACCACGCGCTCAGTATCCTGGCCGCAAAAATCACACTTCAACATAGTTTTCTCCTTCTTTCCTGAAGATATGTCCTGGCGCCATGGAGGCCTCCTTGAGAGCCGAAACAGCCCAGTCGAGCCCGTCAGAGGGCACGGAGATAACAAGATCGCAGTGAAGGGTGAAGGCACGGGGAGCCGGAAGAAGGCGGAAGACATGACCGCCCTTCCGAAGGACGCTCTCGGCCTTCAGGGCCCTGTGCGCCGAGCCAAAGGCCAGGATATACTCCATGAGTATATGTTATCAGATAAAAAATGTTTTATAAAGGCGAGGCGCCGAATGTTCTTCCCCAGCGGCCCGAAGGGCCGCTGGTACTGGTTTTCTTTGACGCGGTCTCCTCATGGGTAAAGTACGCCTGCCATGCGTTGTGTCCCAAAGACCCAGAGAGACATCGCCACCCGAACAAAAAACTTTCTTTTTTCTAAAAGAAAGTAAGGGAACCTTCTTGTCTCTGGTGGGCGAAGCCCACCCTCTTTTACTTTTTGCCTGCGGGCTCTGCCCGCAGGCCCCCTCTTCTCTTTCTTTTTTCCTTACATATAAAAAGGAAAACTCTTCGAGAGTTCCATTACGGCGTCTTTTATCCTGCCGAGCGTTTTCTCGTCGCCGCCGCTTCCGAGGGCCTCGTCAATGAAGCCCGCAATGGCCTTCATCTCGTCTTCCTTCATGCCCTTTGTGGTGGCCGCTGGAACGCCTATCCTTATGCCGCTTGTGACAAAGGGGCTTCTGGTCTCAAAGGGTATGGTGTTCTTGTTAACCGTGATGCCGGCCCTGTCAAGGAGGACCTCGGCGTCCTTTCCGGTAATATCTTTCTTCGTGAGGTCAACGAGCATGAGGTGCGTATCCGTGCCGCCTGATATAAGGTCATAGCCCCTTACCGTGAGTTCCTGGGAAAGGGTGCGGGCATTGGTGAGCACCTGCTCCTGATAGGTCTTGAAAGAAGGCTCAAGGGCCTCGCGGAAGGCAACGGCCTTCGCGGCGATTACGTGCATGAGCGGGCCGCCCTGTATGCCGGGGAATATTTCCTTGTCAACGCCTTTTGCCATATCAGCGCGGCACATTATCATGCCGCCCCGGGGGCCGCGTAGCGTCTTGTGCGTTGTGGTGGTGACAAACTCGGCGTGAGGCACGGGGCTCGGGTGAAGGCCCGTTGCCACGAGGCCGGCTATGTGGGCGATGTCCACCATTATCATGGCCCCAACTTCGTCGGCAACCTCGCGAAAGGCCTCAAAGTCTATTGTGCGCGGGTAGGCGCTGGCGCCGACCACTATCATGGCGGGCCTGTGCTCTCTTGCAAGGGAGCGCACCTGGTCCATGTCGATTAGGTGCGTGTCCCTTGTCACGCCATAGGAGACAACGTTGTAGAGTTGGCCGGAAAAATTAACGGGACAGCCGTGCGTAAGATGGCCGCCGTGCGAGAGGTTCATGCCAAGGATGGTATCTCCGGGCTTTATGACGGACATGTAGACCGCCATATTGGCCTGTGAGCCGGAATGTGGCTGGACATTTACATGGTCGCAGTCAAAGAGTTTCCTGGCGCGCTCGATGGCAAGGTTCTCGGCAATATCGACAAACTCGCAGCCCCCGTAATAACGCTTTCCCGGGTACCCCTCGGCGTACTTGTTGGTCATGACGCTCCCGAGGGCCTCAAGAACGTCCTTGCTTACAAGGTTCTCCGAGGCGATGAGCTCGAGTTTATACTCCTGACGCTCCAGTTCAAGCCGTATTGCCTCAAATATATCCGGGTCCGAAGTCCTGAGTCCTGACATGCGCGCGCTCCTTGAAAAAGACTGTTTGAGATTGAAAATATTGAAAAGACAAAAATCCTTACTTTCTTTTAAAAAAGAAAGTAAGACAAAGAAAATTAATACCAGCGGCCCTGCGGGCCGCTGGAAGATTGCAGGATAGGTTGAGCGAAACGAAACCCATCAAAAGGTTAGGCAAGATAGCGCCTGAAATTCTCCAAACAAAGCCAGACCAGAAAAAGACGGTCTCCTACGAGACTCCCTTCATAGTCTTTTTCTCTATGGCCCTTATCTTGTCAAGGCGTCTCTGGTGGCGCCCTCCCTGAAACTCGGCCTTTATCCAGATACGGACTATCTCGCGGGCAAGGCCCTTGCCCACGACGCGGCCCCCGATGACGAGGATATTGGCGTCATTGTGCTCCTTGACCATCCTTGCCGTGTATACATCGTTCACAAGGGCGGCCCTGATGCCCGGGAACTTGTTGGCAAGTATGCTCATGCCAACGCCTGTGCCGCAGATAAGCACGCCTCTTCTGAACTCGCCCTCTGATACACGCTCGGCAACAGGTATGCCGTAATCCGGGTAGTCCACAGAATGGTCGTTGTTTACGCCCATATCGACTACATCAAAGCCCTCATCGCGCATGAAGGCCGCTATATCATCCTTTAGTTCCCGCCCGGCGTGGTCGCTGGCTATGGCTATCTTCTCAGAATCAGACACTTATCTCACCAGTAAAGGGCTAACCATCAAAACGCCTGAAGGCCAGCACGGCGTTTGTCCCGCCAAAGCCGAAAGAGTTGGATAATGCGGCCCTTATCCTGGCCTCCCGCGCCGTATTGGGCACATAATCAAGATCGCATCCCTCGCCGGGATTCTTGTGATTGATAGTCGGAGGCATTACGCCGCGCGCAACGGCAAGGGCAGTAAAGACGGCCTCAATGCCGCCGGCCCCGCCAAGAAGGTGCCCTGTGGCGCCCTTTGTGGAACTTACGGCGAGTTTCCCCGCAGACTCTCCAAATACGCTCTTTATGGCCGTTGTCTCGTAGAGGTCGTTATAATAAGTAGACGTGCCGTGGGCGTTTATGTAATCAACATCGCCGGGGTTAAGACCCGCGTCCTTTAATGCAAAGTCCATGCACTCGGCGGCCCCGGCGCCCTCGGGCGAGGGCATGGTCATGTGAAAGGCGTCGGAGTTTGAGCCATAGCCCGCAAGCTCGGCGTATATGCGCGCCCCGCGTTTTTTCGCGTGCTCCAGTTCCTCAAGGACAACCACACCGGCGCCCTCGCCCACCACGAAGCCGTCTCTATCACGGTCAAAGGGCCGCGAGGCCTCGGACGGGGCGTCATTATGCCTTGAGAGGGCCTTCATGGCATTAAACCCGGCTATGCAGAGAGGGCTGATTGTGGACTCGGCGCCGCCCGCTATCATGGCATCTGCGTCTCCGCGCTCGATGATACGGAAGGCGTCGCCTATGGAGTGCGTGCCCGTGGCGCAGGCCGTTACCGAAGAGTCATTGGGCCCGCGCGCTCCCGTCCTGATGGAAATCTGGCCAGAGGCGAGGTTTATTATGACCATGGGTATGAAAAAGGGCGTAATCCTCTCGGGGCCCTTTTCCTGAAGGACCTTGTGCCAGTGCTCGATGGCCGGGAGGCCCCCTATGCCAGCGCCCACATACACGCCCACGCGCCGGGCATTCTCTTCGGTAATCTCAAGGCCGGAGTCCTCTACAGCCATGAGACCAGCAGAGAGGGCGTACTGTATGAAGAGGTCCATCTTCTTGAGTTCTTTTCTCGGGATAAAATCCGAGTGGTCAAAATCAGGGACCTCTCCGGCGATGCGCACGGGGTAATTTGCGGCGTCGAAGCGCGTAATCCCGCGGATGCCGCACCTGCCATCCACAAGGCCATTCCACGACTTCTCAAGCCCCATTCCAAGGGGGCTGACTATGCCAAGACCTGTTATTACAACCCTTCTCATAAAAGATACGCTCCAATAAAAAAACACCGCAAGGCCCTCGGTGAGAAACCTCCCAGGGACAAAGAAACCATGGGTCTCAAGACTGAGGCCAATGGCGCCCTTATTCCACCTGATTAGAGGACCGGCTCTCTTCGGGGTTCCAGTACCAGGGCACTTGGATGCGGCCTTCTGGCAGGCCAGAACTCACGCATGTCCCCCCTTTTAACTACTCCCCAATGCCCCTTGCCCCCTCCTCCCCATGGCATGGCCCTTGAATACGCGGCACCCCGGCCCCACATCCCTGTCCATAAGGTTCAAAAAAACGTCTCCGCAAAGACATGGCCTTGAGAGAAAAAAGGCAACCAGAGAGAGCGCCCTTGAATAGGCCGCCCTGATTGACTGCCCATGATAAAGGCATACTCCCCACGTTGTGAGGTCCAGCAAGGACCTTAAAACGGAGTTAGGAGGTCTTAGCCCTTTGAGGCCTTGCTGGCGATATAATCCGTGGCGTCCTGCACGGTCCTTATCTTCTCGGCGTCCTCGTCTGGTATCTCTATGTTGAACTCTTCCTCAAAGGCCATGACCATCTCAACGGTGTCAAGGGAATCCGCGCCAAGATCATCCACAAAAGAGGCCTGCGCCGTAACCTCTGACTCATTTACATCAAGTTGTTCCATTATTATCTTTCTAACCTTGCTCTCAACTGACGACATTTCAATTCCTCCTGTTGCGTGGATTATTCATAACACTAAAATTCCAATTAGATATTGTATGTAGAGGATATAACACCTGAGGGTCTTGATGTCAATCGCTACAGTGAAACTCCGCCGTCAAGGGCAGTGGTCTCACTTGGAGACCAAGGGCCAGGCCCGGGTCCTGCCAGGGGCCGACGCGTGACACGACCGGGTTCTGGTCTTTTATCGGCAATAAGGACCTTGCCCCCGGAGCGCCACAGGGCCTACATGTGCATTCCGCCGTTAAGGTCAAGGACATGGCCTGTTATGTAGCTCGAGGCGTTTGACGAGAGAAAGAGCACGCTCATGGCCACGTCGTTTGGCCCGCCGAACCTGCCCATGGGTATACGCGAGAAGAGCTCCTCCTTCGCCTCTTTCGAGAGTTTGTCTGTCATGGCCGTCTCTATGAAACCGGGGGCAACGGCGTTGCAGGTGACGTTGCGGTTCGCCACCTCGCGGGCCACGGTCTTTGTAAGGCCTATGAGGCCGGCCTTGCTCGCCGAGTAGTTCGCCTGCCCGGGGTTGCCCGCCACACCCACAACAGAGGATATATTCACTATGCGGCCCCAGCGTTGTTTTGTAAGATAGCGAATCACGGACTGAATGCAGTTGAAGGCGCCCTTGAGGTTCACGTTCATGACAGCGTCCCAGTCCTCTTCCTTCATCCTCACAAGAAGGGAATCGCGCGTAATTCCGGCGTTGTTCACGAGAATGTGTATGCCGTCAAGTTCATTGAAGACCTCTTTAGCCATCTCCTGCGTCTTCTTCTGGTCTGTAACGTCAACCTTGAGGGCCATTGTCTTTCGGCCCATGGCCTGTATCTCGAGGGCGGTCTGAGTGGCGTTCTCGAAGTTTACATCGATTACAGCCACATCGGCCCCATATGAGGCGAGTTTGAGCGCAATGGCCTTGCCTATGCCCTGGCCTGCCCCTGTTACTATGGCTACTCTCCTGCTAAGATTCATCTTTTTTTCCTCCCTATATCATGCTTGCACAGTCATTTGACGTCAAGGCGCTGGACAGCCCTGTCCAGTTCATCGGCGTTATCAAGGTTAAAGGCCGATATCTCCCTATCTATTCTCTTTACAAGACCTGTAAGGACCTTCTTGGGGCCTATCTCAAGGACACTCCCCACGCCCATGCCCTTCATCTTGTTTATGGTATCCACCCACCTTACGGGGTTTGTAAGCTGACGCTCAAGGAGGGCCGCGGCCTCGGAGGTGCCTTTCATTACATCGGCCTTCACATTGGATATAACGGGAATCTTGAATTCATTGAACTTGACCTTCTCAAGTTCAAGGGTAAACTTTTGCGCGGCCCCGGCCATGAGAGGCGAATGAGAGGGCACGCTCACATTAAGGAGTACGGCCATCTTGGCCCCACGGGCCTTTGCCTCTTCGGCGGCGCGCTTAACGGCCCCGGAATCACCTGAGATAACAACCTGCGCGGGGCTGTTAATATTGGCGGGCACAACAACAGAGCCATCCTCTGAGACAGCACGGCATATATCCTCCACAACCTCGAGTTCCAGCCCTATTACGGCGCACATGGCGCCGGAGCCTCCGGCCTCCATCATTACACGGCCGCGCCTGGCTACAAGGACGACTGCCTCGGAAAAATCAAGCGCCCCTGCCGCCACAAGGGCCGTGTACTCGCCGAGGCTGTGGCCCGCAAGGACGCGGGGACATGGGACCATGCGCTCTGTAAGGGCGCGTAGAGCGGCAATGCTCACCGTAAGTAGCGCGGGTTGCGTAATATCTGTGCGTCCAAGGTCTTCATCGGGTCCCTCGAAGACCACGCGCGCAAGGTCATAGCCAAGGGCCTTTGAGGCCTCGTCAAAGGCCTTTCTGGCCCCCATGCTCGTCTCATAAAAAGACCTTCCCATGCCAACGTACTGCGAGCCCTGACCCGGGAATATAAAGGCGTATGCGCTCATGACCGCACCCTCTCTTGCATACAGGAAAAAATTATGTATTTATTTTCCACTTTCTTTTGGAAAAAAGAAAGTGGTCCAAAGAAAACCAATACCATGGGCCTGCGGCCCATGGGGCGGCCTCAGGTGCTCTCTCCGGGACCGCGCGTACCGCGGTCCCGGTTCTGTTTTCTTTGCCGGCTTTCTTTTTTAAAAAGAAAGCCGATTATTCAATATGCGGGCAGAGCCCGCTTCTTTTATCTTGTCTCTTTTCTTGTTTCTCTTATCTTTTTGGTGGGCATGCCCACCCTACCCAACTTTCTTCTTTCCTCTCTTTTCCTCTTTTCCTACCACCTTACGGCCGCCGAGGCCCAGGTGAGTCCTCCGCCAAAGGCCACGAAGAGGACGATGTCGCCTTCTTTTATGATGCCGTCCCTTACGGCCTCGTCAAGTGCTATGGGTATTGAGGCCGCCGAGGTATTGCCGTATCTCTCGACGTTACTATAGACCCTTGAGTCGGGCAGTGCGAGCCTCTGCTGAACGGCCTTTATTATGCGGATATTCGCCTGATGGGGTATGAGGAGCGTAACATCGCTTATAGAGAGGCCGCTTGTCTTCAGGACCTCTTTAAGGGCCGACTCTATGGTGCGGACGGCCACCTTGAATGTCTCGTTGCCCTGCATCTTGAGGTGCGGTTTCACATGGGCGCGTTTCTCGAAGGGGCTCGGCCCTATAGCGCCGGGAACATAGAGCATCTCCCACCTGCGCCCGTCCGAGTGGATATGGCTTGCGAGTATGCCCCTCTTATCTTCATCTACGGCCTCTTCGGCCTCAAGCACAACGGCCCCCGCGCCGTCGCCAAAGAGCACGCATGTGGACCTGTCTTTCCAGTCGAGTATCTTGGAGAACTGGTCAACGCCTATGACGAGGGCCCTCGAAGCGACGCCTCCCCGTATGTATTTATCGGCTATGTCCAGGGCGTATAAAAAACCCGAGCAGGCCGCCGAGACATCAAAGGCCGCGGCGCCCTTCTTAAGGCCAAGCGTTGACTGCACATAACAGGCCGTGGAGGGAAAGACCATCTCCGGGGTGACAGTGCCCACTACAACAAGGTCAATGTCCTCGGCATTAAGGCCCGAGGCCTCTATTGCCCTGCGCCCGGCGTTTATGGCCATTACAGTGGTGGTGTCTTCCTCGGATACGCGGCGCTCTCTTATGCCCGTGCGCATGGAGATCCACTCGTCAGTGGTATCCACCATGGACTCAAGGTCCTTGTTTGAGACGACCTTTTCCGGCGTGTACGAGCCCGTGCCTCTTATCCTTGCAAGGTTCATTATGCCCTCAGACCGCCTCGCCCGCGCGTGTGGCCACGCGCAGGAGCCCGGAATTGGCGGCTATCTCCTCTCTCAGGTGTTCGTTCACCCTGCCCCTTGAGTACTCATAGGCACGGGTAACGGCGTTCTTTATGGCCTTGGGGTTGCTCCTGCCGTGGCTTATCATGCAGACGCCGTCTATGCCAAGGAGAGGCGCGCCGCCGTACTCGGCATAGTCTACCTTTTTCCTGAACCTTTTGAAGGCGCCTCGTGAAAGCATATAGCCTATCTTCGCGAAGAGGCTCGATGTTATCTCTTCCTTGAGCATGGAGGCAACGGCCTCGACAAGGCCCTCGCTGAGTTTCAGGACCACGTTGCCTACAAAGCCGTCAGCCACTACCACGTCCACATCCCCCCTGTAAATGTCCCTTCCCTCCACATACCCAACGTAGTTAAGGGGGAGTTTCTTTATACAGGCGTGCGTCTCGCGCGTGAGTTCATTGCCCTTGCCCTCTTCCTCGCCATTGGAGAGAAGCCCCACGCGGGGGCGGTCTTCCTTGAGAACGTACCGTGCATAGACATCGCCCATAATGGCGAACTGCACAAGGTGCAGGGGCTTGCAGTCCACGTTGCCGCCAACGTCAAGGAGCACGGCAGGGGACTTCATGGTGGGAACGGCAACGGCGATGGCAGGCCTCTCGACACCGCTTATCTTCTTGAAAAGGAGTATGCCCGCGGCCATGGCGGCCCCGGAATTCCCCGCAGTAACAACAGCGCTCGCCTCGCCGGACCGGACAAGTTCAAAGCATACCCTGAGAGAAGAATCCCGCTTTGACCTTATGGCCTTTATGGGAGACTCGTCCATGGCGACCTCCTCGGAGGTGTGCCTTATGGATATGTCAAGGGAAGCGGTCTTGTACTTCTTGAGTTCAGACTCGATCCTGCCGCGGTCTCCAACGAGCACAATGGGAACACCCAGCGAAGAGGACGCCTGAACGCTACCCTCCACAACAGCCGCGGGACCGTAATCGCCCCCCATGGCGTCTACTGCTACCTTCATCATCTATGCCTGAGACCCATGAATTGAAAAAAAAGAAAGCATGACAAAGAATATCTCCTACTTTCTTTTAGAAAAAAAGAAAGTAGAACAAAGAAAACCAATAAGAAGACTAAACCACGGTTGACCTTAAGGACCAGGGGCCTCCCACTTCCTTTTGAAAAAAAAGTGGAGCAAAGAAAACCAATAAGAGACCAGGGCACGGTTGACCTTAAGGGCCAAGAAGACCAGCAGTAACGCCGGATTACCATTTACTTTATCGCCCCCAAGGAAAAATGGGAAGCAAAAAGCCCGGGACCAAAAAAACAACGGCGCGGTGACGGAGAGTTTTCTTCCACCCCGCACCCACGCCTTTAGAGAGGCCACGGGATTACGTTTAGTTCGGGCGCGGGTCCTTTCGCAGGATTAGAGAGAGCCTTCCTTCTCAAGGACGGTCTTGCCCTTGTAGGCCCCGCAACTGGGACATACATGATGTGGACGTTTTGGTTCATCGCAGGCCGGGCATAGTGAGAGTCCCGTCTTCTTGAGGGCGTCATGGCTCCTTCTGTTGCCTGTCTTGCATCTTGAGTGTCTTTTCTTTGGATTTGGCATTTTTCTACACCTTTTTTATCTGTTTTATTTGAATTTGTTCATTCTTCGAACTCTAATTCCCTATTTCCTGGCCTTGACCTTGAACCCCTTGAGCGCCGCGAGCCTCGCGTCAACCTTCTCCTCAACCACGCACCCGCATGGTCCCTTGTTCAGGTCCGCGCCGCAAAGATGGCAGAGCCCCTTGCAGTCCGTACTGCATACAGCGCTAAGGGGAAGTTCCTCGGCAATCTGCGCCATGAGAATATCGCGCGTATCGAGTTCATCGCCCCCAAGGACGCTTATATCCATATCAGGGGCCCTTAACTCAACCTCACCCCCATGCCTATCGGGCCCAAGCCCCTCTGGTCTTGAGAAAAAAAGGTCAAGAGGAGTATCCACGCTCAACGAAAACTCGCCGAGACACCTGCCGCACCGGGCCGTGAAAAGGGCCCTGACGCGCCCCCTTACACGGACGCCGCCCTTTATGAGGGTAAAATCAAGACTCGCCCGAACAGGCCCTCTGAGCCTGTAACCAGAGTCCTTGAAGGCATCTCCAAGGCCTGCCCCCTTGTCCTCAAGTTCAACCTGCCGCCCCGTGGCAGGGATGGAATCTACTCTTATAATCATCTTTTCATATTAATATAAAAGACTACGAGTATACAAGAGTTATTGGGCTCAGTCAACACAAAAGCCCGTGGCATGGTGAGAGCAGGCCATGCACAAGGCCAAACACGTCAAAAGGGACATAAAACTATTTTCTTGACTATGGATTTCTTTTAATCTAAATTATGCACTTATACGGATGGTCTTGTTGAGAGCGCCTGCCCGGGGAAAAGACCTCGCCCGGCCAGACAGACACGCCCTCTTTCTGAAGACCTTCTCTTACAGGACCGGCTCACCACACCTCTGGCGGGCCTCTTCATACACCGTGGTGGGGGATCGTCTAGCGGCAGGACAACGGACTCTGACTCCGTTTACCCAGGTTCGAATCCTGGTCCCCCAGCCAAAGAAAATCAAGGGTTTACGATATTTTTCGTGGCCCCATTTTTTTATGTCCCGCGACTGCGCCGCAAGGCCCCCTGAGCCTCAAGGGTACGATAGTCCCGGGCCAGATAAGACCCTGTAATGGAAGAACCTGCGAAAAGACCCCAAAAGCCCCTCTTCGGCACGGCGGCCCTCTCAAGCCTCGCCGTGGCGGCCTGCGTCTTTCTTGCTGCCGCGGCAAGCGCGGCAACAAAGCCCCCGTCCCCTCCGTCCCCTCCGCCCCCGCCTTCCGCTGTAAAGGTCATATCCCACAACCTTACCATCACAATAAGCCCCTTTGCAAGGACCCTGCGGGGCACGGACACCATAAAAATTCTGCCCCAAGGCGGAAGGCTCAGGCTCGTCCTTAACAGAAAGGCCCGCCTTCAGAGGCTCCGCCTTAACGGCAAAAGACCGCATTACAGCGTAAAAAACCTCAAGGAGCCAAGTTTCAAGGAGATTATAATCGACGTTGCGCAGAAAAAGGGAAGGAAAAAACCCCTTACCCTGAGCATCAGTTTCAACGAGACCTTCGGCTCCATAGCGAGCGCCGAGAAGAAGATAAAACGGGGCATCTCCTATGTAAATGTGGGGGTAATGGGCCGGCGCGGCGTATTCCTTCCTTCATACTCATACTGGTACCCTCACGTCGAGGACGGCACGGCACAGTATAACATCTCCATAAACATGCCAAAGGGATATACCACTGTCGCCGAGGGCGACTGGCTCCTTCACATGAGTTCAGCGGACAGGACCTTTGACCGCTGGAAGACCACCCGGCCCGTTGACGGCCTTGACCTCGTCTCATCAAGGTTCCGAGTCAAGAAGACAATTCACAATGGTGTAAAGATATATACCTTTTTCCTGAAGAGAGACTCTAAACTCTCGGCCCTCTATACGAAGAAGACGGGCGGGTACCTGGACCTCTACAGCAAACTCTTCGGAGAATATCCTTTCAAAAAATTCGCCGTGGTGGAGAGTTTCCTGCCCACTGGCTATGGCATGCCGTCCTTTACCCTTCTTGGCTCAAAGGTCCTGAGGCTTCCCTTCATACCCGACACCTCCCTTGGCCATGAAATCGCCCACTCCTGGTGGGGTAACTCCGTATTCATAGACGCCGCATACGGCAACTGGTCAGAGGCCCTCACCACCTACACGGCTGACTACCTCTATGAGCGCGAAAAAGGCGAAAAAGAGGCGCGCACCTTCCGTTTCAGAAAACTCGAGGGATACCGTAACTTCGCGGGCAAGGATGCGCCCTCGCTCAGAGACTTCAAATACGCCACCGAGCCCGCCGAGCGCGCCGTGGGATACAACAAGGGCGTAATGGTCTTTTCCATGCTCGAAGACCTCCTCGGTTCCGGGACCTTTGAGAAGGGACTCCGCGAATTCTACAAAAAGAACGCATTTCGCCGGGCCACGTGGCTGGACATTGAGGCCGCCCTTGAAGACGCCTCGGGTAAAGACCTCAAAGGATTTTTCAGTGAGTGGCTCGAACGCCCGGGAGGGCCGGAACTGGAACTCAGAGGGGTCTCAGAGAGAGAGTCTGGAGAGGGCTATGAGACGGCCTTTACAATCACCCAGAAGGCCCCTCCATACAAACTGAGCCTTTTGGCGCGGATTACCACCACGGACGGCAAGGTAATCGAAAAAAAGATTGAGATAAAAAAAGAGAAAAACCGCGTCTCCATTGAAACAACGGGAAGGCCCTCGCTCCTTGAGGTTGACCCTGATTACAGGGTCTTCCGCATCCTCTCGGCAGGGGAGGTTCCGCCGTCACTCAGCGTGGCCCTTGGGGACAAGGACGCCCTTATCATTACCACGGGAACGGCCAGGGGACGGGACGGCAGAATTGCCGGGGCAAAACTCCTTGCAAAGGACTATGGACTGAAGATTGGAAATATCAAGAAGGAGAATACGGAGAAGACCCTCTCCATGAGATCTGTCTTTATCATAGGCGGCCCGGGAATGCCGGACCTCTTAGAGGGACTGGATCCGGTCATCCCAGAGGATATAGCCCTTGGGGAAAAGACATTTTCCATTGGCGATAAGACCTACAGCGCAGAGAAGAGCGCCCTTGCCATTGCCCTCAAGAACCCCTTTAACGCAGAAAAGGTCATCGTCATCTTCTCAAGCGGGTCCGCCTCAAGGACCGTGATACTGAAAGAGATAAAGAAGATTAGATACTTCACCAAGTACGGATACGTGCTCATAGAGAATGGCAAGGTAGTAAAAAAGGGCGCCGTACCAAGTAAAAACGCCCTCTCCTACAGGTTCGAGGCGGCAAAAACAGCGGGAAAATAGCGTCTCACCGCCTCAAGTCCATTGACAATGGCTCTTAATTAGGTTAAATAAATACCCTGCCCCATTACTGGTCCTATCGTCTAGTGGCCCAGGACGTCGCCCTCTCAAGGCGAAAACACGGGTTCGACTCCCGTTAGGACCGCCAATTTACAAGAGGCCGTAATTGTTTGGGTTTTTGTTGTAACTCAAATGGTTACGGCCCTGTTTTTTGCCTTTACATGTCTTTTATGCTACAAGGGATTATCAAGAAATAACGTGAAGGGAGGGGCTGAACATGCCTGATATAGAAATTTCCATTACATGCCCGGTCTGCAACAAGTCTTTCAAGAAGATGACGAGCGAACTCAAGAAGGGGACAATCCTCAAGTGTCCGGGTTGCGGCGAAAAGACCACCATCAATACGGATATGTTCACAAACATGCTCGAAGAAAAAGAAAACTGAGCAAAAGAAAAAAAGATAAAGAAAGAAAGATTTTCTTACTTTCTTTTTGAAAAAAGAAAGTAAGACAAAGAAATCGGGTAGGAGGCGGGGTTGCCCCCGCCGTCCTCCCACACCAC